>NZ_JBKIAX020000019.1:0-141943 GCF_046567315.2 Paenibacillus lacisediminis
GACATTCTCCTTTTTGAATCTAAGACCGAAACAAACCTGTAAATATATTTCATTAATTACCAAAATAGTAATTGGACCATAATTTCAACTTTTCATGTCAGGTTGTTTGCATGGCTAGTGCTCTCCGGTCCGTTAGAAAATAAAACCCCAGCTTTTACGCCAAATAAGGTCATTTGAGTCCGTTAGCCACACGTCGGCAGTTTTGCAGGTGCTGGGTTCGCGTTACATTCGCATTGGAAGATCCGGCTCGAACGATTAATTGCAAAATGTACAACTAGATTTCAACGATGAAGCAGGTTAACACGTTTTAATTGCATTTCCTGCAACAACATCCATACATTTCTGCCTGTCATGCGAATAGCACGGGTTTAATTGCATGATTTGCAATTAAACAAGCGCCTTGCTCCACTTTCCGATAAATAACTGGTAATTCCTTTGCCAGTGTAAGGCTTGGGTGTCAACAGAGCGTGATCGGAACATCAAGCTAAAGTCAAATATGTTAAATATCGTTAAAAACCACGCACGTCCGCCACAACCAATCTTAACGCGCAGGTATGGAAAGGTTTATTCCGGTATGCCGCGAAGCGCCGGTCCCATTCGCCGGTTTTAAGCTCTTCGGCCAGCCGTTGAACCAGCTTTTCCTCCGCCCCGGCCGGCAGGAATCCCCAGGACGACTGCGCCGCCCTTACCTCTTTCACCAAAAACGCTTCCGGCCGCCCGTAAAAAGCTTCCTGAAATCCGTCGATGCAGTCAAACGGGACCGGGACCGGCACGATTTCGCAGTCTCCTCCCAAGGCTTCGACAATGACGTCCTGCGCAGGCATCCGGCTTCGCTCGATTTCGATCAACTCCGGAAAATAATGCGCCAGCCAAATCCCGTCCATCGCGGCAGGGTCAAAAGTCATCACGACCGCCGTGTCCCGGGTCACCCGCCGCAGCTCCGCGAGTCCCCGGCGGACATCGGGCCAATGGTGGATGGTGACCATCGCCATGGAGGCATCGAAGGAGCGATCGTCAAACGGCAGGTTGTCCGCCCAGCCGATCACCGCCGGAGCTTTCCCCCGGGCCAGCCGCTGCTCGCGCATGACGCGGGAAGGCTCCACGGCAACGACATGCCGGTCCGCCGGCTCGTAAGAGCCCGCCCCGGCTCCTACGTTCAGGACGGTTTTGGCGTCGCCCAAAGCCCGGAGCACGTACTCCGCAATCCGCGGGTCCGTCCGCCGGTACCCGGAATAATCCCGACCATACTTGTCATAATCAAACGCCGGATTCAAAATTTCCATTGCTGTTCAGCTCCTTTGTCCGGAAAGGGTGTGTTCTTCCTTTTGAAGCCATTGTAGTTGAAAACGAATGATAAATATAATATATATTTATTAATTATCTATAGATTTGGTATATGAGTTGATAACGAAAGGGAGTGTCTCTATGAACCTGCACGCCCTGCGGCTATTTCACGTGATCGCATCCACGGGCAGCGTGACGCGCGCATCGGAGCTGTTAAACATCAGCCAGCCGGCGATCTCCGCACAGATCAAAAAGTTCGAAAAAGAGTTGTCCCTCCCCCTGCTGAAAGCGCAAGGAAGAGGGATCGCCCTGACGGACGGCGGCGCCAAACTGTACGCGTTAAGCGCGCGGCTGTTTGCCGTTGAGCAGCAAATTGAACGGTTTTTGCAGGATTATCAGGAGGGCGCAATCGGCCATCTTCGTATGGCGGCCACGTATTTGCCCGCCCATTTTCTCATCCCGACCTGGATCGCCAAGTTCAAGCAGCGGTTTGACCAGGTGGAGATGACGATCAACACGACGAATTCCAGCGATGCGCTGAAGCAGTTGCTGGGGGTGGAGGTGGATCTGGCGTTTTACGGCGGATTGGCGGAGGAATATCCGGAGACGATCCATTCAGAGGAGCTGTTCCGGGACGAGCTGTGGTTCGTTGTCGCTTCGGATCACCGTTACGCGGGCCGGCAGGTCAGCTTGGCGGAAATGGTCAAGGAGCCGTTCGTCATGCGGGAGACGGGCAGTTCCACACGGGAGCGTTTTTTGGCCTTATGCCGGACGTTTAACGCCCCTGCGCCGCGCATCGCCCTGCAGTTCAACGGGCTGAACGAAACCGTGCAAGCCGTGATCGCCGGGTACGGAGCCAGCTTTGTGTCGTCGCTGGTCGTCAGGGAGCAGGTGGAACGCGGCCGATTGTCCCGCGTGTTCGTGGAGGGACCTGAGCCGCAAAATATTTTTTCCGTCTGCACGCGCAAAAACGAGCCGTTGTCTCCTGCTGCGGAGGCATTTATCCGGCTCGTTCGGGAAAACCCGTATGGACAAAGATTGGATTTAGGAACCTAAGGTCCGTTTAGCGAATTCGACAAAAGCTTGCGCATCTTCCCAGGTATCGAACCCGGCCTGCGCCTGCTTGTCGCTGCCGCCGCCCTTGCCGTTAAAAGCCGGAAGATGCTCTTTAAAAAATACGCCGCAGGAAACCGCAGCTCCTCCGTTATGAGCCATCACCGCCTTGTTGTCCGCCGCGGTCGCAAGCAGCACGAGCGTGCCTGAATCTGCGGCTGCGGCGGTCAGCTTCGCCGCCAGGTTTTGCAGATCTTTTAAAGACTTGTCCGCAAAAACAAAAGCGATGATGCCGCCCTCCCGCCGCGATAACAGCTCCCGCGCCAAGTATTCGTCATTGAGGGCCTTCGCGTTGGCCAACTCCTGCTGCAGCTGCTTTTGCTCCTGCTCCCACTTTTCGATCCGCTCGGCAAGCCCTTCCCGGCCCGTTTTGAGTTTGCCGGTCAGCAGCCCCAAAATCCGCTGGTTTTCGTTGAATTCCGCCAGGGCGCGCAGACCACATTTGAAGTAGACCCGGATGTTGCCCTTCTGCTTCTCCGCCTTTAACAGCTTAATCATCCCGATTTCGCCTGTGGACGAGACATGCGTCCCCCCGCAGCCGTTATATTCCACGTCCTTCATCTCGACGATGCGGATGTTCTCCGTCACCTTCGGCCGTTTCACCAGGGGCAGCTTAGCGGCTTCCTCCCCGGTTACGAAATAGCTGATGATCTCGTGGTTCCGGTAAATATGCCGGTTTGCGGCCAGTTCGATGGCGGCTAGTTGTTCCGGTGTGAGCTCCGGACGCTCCACGTCGATCGTGCAGTAGTCGGCCCCCAGATGGAAGCTGACCGTCATCGCCCCGTAAAGCTCGCGGCAGACGGCGGACAGCAGATGCTGGCCGCTATGCTGCTGCATATGGTCAAACCTGCGCTCCCAGTTCACGGCGCAGCTCACGACCGTATCGTCAGGCAAGCGCTCCACTTTGTGCAGCACCTCGTCATTTTCGCTGATCACGTCAAGCACCGGAATACCCTGGATCGTTCCTTCGTCGTTCGGCTGCCCGCCCCCATGGGGATAAAAGGCGCTTTCCTCCAGGACGACATAATCCCCGTCCTCGCGCTTCAGTGTTCGGCTGACGCGCGTTTGCCACTCGATAAGATACGCAGATTCGAAATAAAGTCTTTTTGTCATATTTCATGTTCCTTCCCGTTCCAAGTACCATTACCATACAATTTTTCCCGCCTGCGGTAAAGGACAGGTCAGACCAGGAGAACAATCCGGCGTAAACCAATCCTAACGGACCCCAGCGCCGTTATTTCGGAGAAATCAACCATTTTAAAACGAGTAACGGACACCACAGACCTTATTCAGCGCTAATATGCAGGAATCCGACCATTTTCGGGCAAATAGCGGCTCTCCAGTCCGTTAAAAATGAAAACGCCGTCTTTTCAGACAAATAAGGTCGCCCTAGTCCGTTAGCCCCCGTGTGATCAACTGTCGCGCTTCAGGCTTACTCCGGTGTTCGGACCAACATCGGCAAATTAAACCGGGCCGTCCCTCATTACCCTTTTTAACCCCTCATATACTGTTACGGATGAAAACGGCTTAAGGAGGACCAAGGAATGGGTCATGTTATCGGCGATGTAGACCGGGAAATCGGCCGGTTGGCAGGCGAACTGGTCCGGCGGCAGGAGCCGGACGGGACCTGGCGGTTTTGCTTCGAGAATGGGACGGCTCTGGATGTGAGCGTGATCGTGCTCTTTCGCTCACTGAACGCGGGCAGCGAAGAACTGATCCGTTCACTGCACGACCGCATCCTCGCCGCGCAGCAGCCCGAAGGCTGCTGGCGATGGTATGAAGACGAGCGGGAAGGGAACCTGTCGGCGACGGTAGAGGCCTACTATGCGCTGCTGTGTTCCGGGTACAGCCGGCCGGAGGACGAACCGATCCGCCGGGCCAGACGGTACATTCAAGCCGCCGGCGGGACCGGGAGGGCGACCGGCCTGCTCACGAAAGCACTGCTCGCCGCCACGGGGCAGCGCAAATGGCCCCTTTCGCTCTCCTCCATTCCGATTGAAATTCTGCTCCTGCCGCCCTCTTTTCCGGTCAGTTTTTTTGATTTTTCCGGGTATTCGCGGGTTCATCTGGTGCCGCTGCTGATCATGGCCGGCCGGAACTTCTCCCTGAAAACGCCACTCACTCCGGATTTAAGCGATTTGTATGCCGGCCGCACCTGGGACGAGGAGGTCATTTCCCGGGAAAACCGGGATCTGCTCACCCAGATCCAAGCCGGGATCAACCGGCTGATCGGCCCCCCGCAGCACATCCGCCATGCCGCCGTGAAGAGGGCCGAACAGTATATGCTGGAGCGGATCGAGGCCGACGGCACCCTGTACACGTATGCCAGCAGCACGGTGTTGATGGTGTTCGCCCTGCTTGCCCTCGGATATGACCGGCGGCACCCGGTCATCACACATGCCGTTGACGGCTTGTCGGCGATGCGCTGCAGCGCGGGCGGTACAGGCGGCAGAACCACGATCCAGAACTCCCCTTCCACCGTCTGGGATACCGCACTGATCGCTTACGCCCTGCAGGAATCCGGGCTTAGCGGCGATCACGCCGCAATCCGGAAGGCCGCCGCCTATCTTCGTTCCCGGCAGCACCGCAAAGCCGGAGACTGGCAAATTCACAATCCCGGTGTCGCGCCTGGGGGCTGGGGGTTCTCGGACACCAACACGATCATTCCCGACGTCGACGATTCAACGGCCGCGCTGCGGGCGATCCACAGCCTGACCGAACGGGAACCGGCCTACCTCGAACCGTGGAATCGCGGGCTCAACTGGGTTCTCTCCATGCAAAACGACGACGGCGGCTGGCCGGCTTTCGAAAAAAACACGAACAAAGAAATACTCACCTGGCTCGCGATCGACGGAGCCAAAGCGGCGGCCATCGATCCTTCGGAAGCGGATCTTACCGGAAGGGCGCTGGAGTTTTTGGGGAATTTCGCGCGGTTGGACACCCGCCATGAGTTCATCCGGCGCGGAGCCGATTGGCTGATCCGCCATCAGGAAGCGGACGGATCATGGTACGGCCACTGGGGAGTTTGCTATATCTACGGGACCTGGGCCGCGCTTACAGGTTTAAAAGCAGCCAAACTGGCTTCGGATCACGAAGCCGTTGCCCAAGGCGCCCGCTGGCTGTTAAGCATCCGCAATCCGGACGGCGGTTGGGGCGAATCCTGCCGCAGCGACCAGGAGGAGCGGTATGTGCCGCTTCGCGCAAGCACGCCTTCGCAAACGGCTTGGGCGCTGGATGCACTGATCGCTGTGCACGACCGGCCCACGGCCGAGATCGACCAGGGAATCGCCAGGCTGATCGCGATGCTGCATGAAGACGGCTGGACCGCCTCTTATCCGACCGGCGCCGGGCTGCCCGGGCATTTTTACGTGCATTACCATAGCTACCGCTACATTTGGCCGCTGCTGGCGCTCGGGCATTACCGGAATAAGTATGGAGGCGAGTAACGCGAAGCAACGTCCCGCCGCTCCAGATGAAAATGGAGCCGGGACGTTGTTTGCCTACCGGATTGCTTTGCCTTTGCTGATTTCGGCGATGCTGATATGAGGGTTCGCGTATCTGCCTTTCTTTTCGGTGCTTTTTCCATATTGAACGGCTTGGGCGGGACAATAATGGATACACGCCAAACATTGCGTGCAGTTCTGTCCCCACTCCGGCCTTTCACCTACTTGAATGTTGCCGCTCCTACGGCCTCGTTTTTCCGCAGATCGTATTCATAACTTGCCGCTGCCGACCGCTGCAGCGATGGAAATCAGTTCTTCCCCCTGATGGCTCGCGATCGCTTTTGCCGCGTACAGGGAGTTGCCCGTTCCGGTAAAATAAAATATCATCGGATCACCCTCTTTTCGTTCCGTCGCAGGAACTTGTGTCGTTAGTTATTTCTGCGCCCAGTAAAGCGCGTCTTCCACCGATTTAAGATACGCTTTGGAGGTGATCGTCGCTCCGCTGACCGTGTCCACTTGCAATGACTGCGAGGCGATCACCTTGCCGTACAAGTCGCCGGTAAAATCCGGCGGGCGGTTTTCTTTGTGCATCAGTAGCTTGATATCCGTCACCTTGCCCGAGGACACCGTAACCTGAACCCGGTTGGCTCTCCATTTGTACTTGCCGCCCTCGTATGTCCCCACATACGTGCCGTCTTTCAGATTTTTAAAATCCACGGCATGGATGGGGAGGTTTTTTCCTTCGCGCCGTTCCCCCTCCGTAAAGAGCAGCGCTCCGCCGGCACTTGCCCCAAGCAGCAGCACCACTGCGATGATCCACATTTTCATCTTCCCTTTCCTTTTCGTTTTGGCCGCTTTCCGGTTCATGCAAATTTCCCCCTCCCTTGGATTTAAACGATGATCATTGCCTTCGTCCCCTCTTCGGTCCGGAAGCGGTCCCTTAGACCCGGCGTCACGTAAACCTGCAGATTGCCGTCGACTAAAATGGCTTCGGCTCCGGGGAAACTTTCCAAAATCCCCAGTCCTTTTTCCAAGCCGGCCACAAACAATGCCGTCGACAAAGCATCGGCCGCCGCGGCGCTGTCCGCCACGATCGTGGTGCTGAGCAGGCCTGATTCCGAGGGATATCCGATGGTAGGATCCAGGATATGGTGACGCCGTTTTCCCGAGCCATCAACAAAATACCTCTGATCGTCGCCCGATGTAACCACCGCCTTGTCTACGACAGAAACTGCGCCGATTAAGCGATTTTCCCACCGCGGATGCCGGATGCCCACGCGCCATGGGGAACCGTCCGGTTTGCCGCCCAATACGGCCACATTCCCGCCGAGATTAGTAAACGCCGATGAGACACCGAAGCTCCTGAACAGATAGGTAAACTTGTCGCTGGCATACCCTTTGCCGATCGCTCCCAGATCGATAGACTGGCCAGGTTGCCTAAGACCGGCCGTTTTGGCGGCGGGATCCAGGAGTACATCGGCATAATTTACCAAGGGAAGCACCTGCCTGATCCTATCCTCATCCGGAACCGCGGCAGTATGTTGAACATTCCACAGCTTAACCAACGGGCCGATCGTCACATCGAAAGTTCCATGACAGCAGGCGGAAAAATGGGCGGCCAGCGCCAGCACTTCAAAAGCATCCGGGCCAAGCGTTACCTCCTTCCTGCCCGCGAACCTGTTGATTCCGCAGATCTCGCTCTCGGGCACGAAGCGGCTTAACAGCCGCTCCAAGCGTTTGGCCTCGGCTTCGACCGCCCTGAGCGCTTTTTCCGCATGTTTGCCAAAGGCCCTGTGGCATATCTCCGTTCCCATCCCTAAGCTTATGGACTCCGCCGCCGCTGATTTGCCCATTGCGATCTCCTCCTATTTTCGCTAAGCAAATATATTCGGCATTTTCGAAAGTTATGAATGAACATTTTTGAATTCATTCATTTGAAGACAAGAGCCGCTTATGCAGCTCCCCGCTTCTTCCTGCTGCTTAAGGACGAGGGGTTAGGCCCTTCATGATAAACTCCGTCATGTAGTCCAGCAACTGCGGGAAATAGGCCAGCCCGATTTCCTCCTTATGCGTCTCGATGTTGATCAATGCCGCAAACATGGCCATAATCATTTCACTATCGATATCATCGCGCATTTTCCCTTCCGCTTGCCACCGCTTCACCAGCTCGGCCGAGCTGCCGTAGACGAAATCGACGGCATCGATGCCGTTTTCTTCGCGGAACAGTTTCTCGATTTTGCCGAACACCTCGCGGTTGTACCATTCCTTCAAAATCGGATTGGACTTCATACCGCTAAGATTCATCGCCAGAAATCCTTGAATTATCTTCAAAGGCTCCTCATTCGGCTCAACGGACGCCATGATGCTTGTTTTGAGCTTCACGTTTTCCGCCAAAAATATTTCCATAAACAGCTTTTCTTTCGAGGGGTAATAGTTGTAAAACGTGCCTACGCTAACCCCGGCCTTCTTGGTAATGTCTGCTACATTGGTGTCTTTGAATCCTTTGGCGCTAAACAACTCTTTCCCACATTGATATATCTGGGTTTTCTTGTCTTCCACTTGGCTACCTCCGGTAATCGCTATAATGAATGAATATTTTTTTGTTCATTCATATTGTAGTTTAGCTTCCGTTTTCTGTCAATACGGATCCTAATCCATCAGTGATTCTGTCGTTGGCAGCCTGGCCCAGGCGGTTTTATTTCATAAACCAGCGGATCACGTACATGATCAAAGAGAACACAACGCTGATCAAAATGCAGGTGACGATCGGAAAATAAAACTTGAAGTTGCCCCGATCGATCACGATATCGCCGGGAAGCCGGCCCAATTGGATAAACCGGCCGAGGAACAGCCAGACAAGCCCAATGACAATCAGGACAACGCCGGAAACGATGAGGATTTTCGGAAAGTTGCTCATGACGCAAATCACCCTCCCATTCGCTAAAATCCTATTTTCCCCTTATGATACAAACCGCAGAGGGCAAACGCAAATGAATCATAGTCCACTTGCCATAAGCATAGATATCGAATAGCAGTGCAACGCCTAAGCAAAATTAGAAAGGCAGGGAACAGCCATGGCGGTCTCCAATATGGATTTCACTTCGCCAACCGCGCAATTTACGTATGACGTCAACCATAACACCTCTTTCAAAAAGGACGAACGTAATTACATTAACGAACTATCCATCAGAAATTTAAATACGCTCGGCAATATGTCGATGCTGGACACCTATTTGGACAAAGGCAACGCCATCGAACCCCACCACCATCCAAACGCCTCGGAGCTTGTATATTGCATTGCCGGCGAGGTCGTCGTCTCGATCATCAATCCGTTTACGAAAGAGCTTCGGCATTATCCGAACCGGCCCGGCCAGGTGACCAGCATCCCCCGGGGGTGGTGGCATTATGACACCGCTACCGTGGACGGGACGCATTTTTTGGCCATTTTCGACGCGCCAGTCCCGGAAATCATTCCCGTCTCCGATATGCTCCGGCTCACGCCACCCGAGGCTCTCGCCCACATGTACTGCCTCGATCCTGCTAAAGTCAAAGAGGCGTTTGCGCCGCTGAACCAAACCGTGATCATCGGGCCGCCAACTGGCTCCCCGAGAGAAAATCAGGACGCCTGTTACCAAACGCAAAATCCGCAGCCCAATACCACAGCCCATGCCAGCCACCCGCCCTACAACCAAGGCTACGGTCTTCGCCCGTACCAGCAAAGCGACGGCAATCCCCGGCGGCCGCAGGTCATCGGAAACGGCTGGGCTCATCTGTACCACGACGGGCCTTAAAGAATCGGCCAGGAGGACTCCACTATTAACAGCAAGGGACGTCCCGTAAGTCGTCTAATGGCTTGGGGGCGCCCCTTATTCGTCAAATTTAAAGAGTTACCGATACTTTCCGTTGGCTGCGAGTGCGAGATTTCCCCCCAAATGCAAAAGTGCATGCGATTCTCGTCGAATTTACTCGAAACAGTTGGCTCAACTGCAAATGTGCAGTTCATTATCCGGCCAAAAGACTCTTTTTTATCGAACAGTCTCTAATGAGATGTACTTTTTCACTTGATCAGCCGTTTTGGGGCGTTTTGGTGAAATTCAACTGCACTTTTGCAGTTCGTCCTTCCGGAGTTGGCCCTGCTCCAACAATAAACGGGGCACGAAGCTCACGGCGAGCGCTCGCGAGGGCTCATTTTGCACAGTACTTAGTAGAATGATCCGGAAATAAATGGCTTATCTGGGACAGGGGCCATGGATCGCTTTGTTCTATATTAGTCTTGTCCTCAATATCGTCCCCATAAAATAGAGGAACTTTATGGTCTTATTTTTCGAATTTGAGCCTATTCCTCACCATAGAGGAACTTTATGGTCTTATTTTTCGATGAACAGGTCGAAGGCGGCCTCTCGCTACTAAATCGTGAAAATAGCGCCATAAAATTCCTCTATTTCACGCAACATGGGGGATATCGCTGAAATAGCACCCTTTTTTCCCCTTATGTTGTCACCCGAGATTTTCAATAGGCTAATTTTGCCGTTTTCTCAAGTCTTCACTTGCCATCATGTTAACGTTTTTTCCAGAATCGTCTACTAAAACCGCATGACCGGCAAAGTTAACTTAGCGATAATCCGATCCGGCTTTTCTTTCTCCCCCAAGCGATGCTTACAGAGGCAGCCACAAGGCCTAACCCGATCAAAAGCCCTCCCAGCCAGGGATGGTAGTATAGCGTTCCCGCCGATTCGAGCACGAGGCCTCCCCCACCTGCGCCAAGCGCCAGCCCCAAGTGGGTGATGGAGGTGTTGATGCTTAACACCAGATTGGAGGACTGCGGTGCCCGCGCGATAAAATAGCTTTGAATCGCCGTTCCTGTGGCAAACATGGCCAACACCATCAAGGAAAGGAACACAATCCCCGGGATCGTCCGGCCCGTCCACAAAGGCAACATCGAAATGGTCACCGCATGGATCGCCAGACCGGCGAGGAGCACGCGGGAGGCTCCCCAGCGGTCGATGCAGTAACCGCCCAGACGCGATCCGATAGCCCCGACAATACCTAGTAAGAGCATGATGAAACTGCTGTAAGAAGCAGGTAAGGCAAAGATATTTTGCATAAAAGGAATGACGTACGTAAACAGCAGATTATTGCCCGACTCTCTGAACAACGTAATCAGCAGTCCGCTGAAGATGACCGCGCTGCCGAGAACTTTAAACTGCCGGAAAAAAGGAACCGCCGCATCCCCTTCCATCGGTGGAACCAACTTGTTAATCAAGTACGCCACCCCTATGCTAAGCAAGGCCAGGATCAGGAAAATCGCCCGCCAGTTCAGCCATTCGGCAATGGCCATGCCAATTGGAATTCCCAAAATCATCGCACTGCTGAAGCCGAGGACGACAGTGCCGATCGCGCTGCCGATTTTGTCCGGGGGGACGATTTTAGCGGCTGCACCAAACACGACGACAAGAAAGACACCTGAACTCATGCCCAAAATAACTCGGGAAATCATCAAAACGGTCATATTTGGGCTCATCCATGCCGCCAGGCAGCCGGCGATAAATACCGCCAGCGAGGCCAGCAGCATGTGTTTACGGCTGAGCCGCGAGGTTAGCGATATGATCATCGGGGTACCGATGGCGAAAGACAGTGAGTAAACCGTAACCAATTGTCCGGCTAACGCCAGCGAAACGCCCAAATCTTCGGATATCGTACCGATGATCCCCGAAACGATCAGCTCCGAGGTCGCCGTAAGAAATACGCCGATGGTCAACACGTAAACCGCAAGCTTTAGTTTATTCATGTTAAATTTCCCTCCTCACATCTTCTTGATTGCATTATAATGAGGTTACATACGATATGTAAGAAGGCAAAGCTTTTGGATATTATCCAATTATTTTGACTAACTATATTTAAGTAAGTTCGAGGAGGAAGAAAAATGGAACAGCAACAAAAAGGAACCGAGGACCTTTCCGACATCTGCTCCGTACTGCAAATCCTCGGAGCCAAGTGGTCTTTTCTGATCATCGCCGAGCTGTCCAAAGGCCCGCGGCGCTTTCAGCAGCTCCACCGCGATTTGAAGATCGTCCGTACGCAATCGTTAACCGATGCGCTGCGGCATTTGGAGAAAAGCGGCATCGTCCGCCGTGAGGTTTTTCCCACCGTCCCGGTTACGGTCGAATATTCGCTGACGCCAAAAGGCCTGGACTTTCAAAGCTCGCTTAAGGAAATGGAAAAATGGGCGGCCAGGTGGAAAAATTGACCTCTTTTTATTTCACCATCGCCAACGCAAGGCCGTCATAAGCCGGCAGCAGCGTGCTGATCAACCGCTCGTCCCGGGCGATCATCTCGTTGAATCTGCGCATCGCCTGTACCGAAGGCCCGTTTTTCTCCTCATTGAGGGTACGCCCCCGCAGCAAAATGTTGTCCCCGGCAATGAGCGCGCCCGGCTTGGCCAGTTTTATCGCATATTCGAGGTACGCCGGGTAGTTTTCTTTGTCCGCATCGATGAAAAAGAAATCGAACCGCTCCCCCCGGGTTTCCAGCGTCGCCAGGCTGTCCAGCGCGGGGCCGATCATGTACTCGGCCAGGCTGCCGAATCCGGCGGTTTCCAAATTCCGCCGCGCCAATCCGGCGTTCTCCTCTTTCAGCTCCAGCGACACGAGCCGCCCGTCCGCCGGCAGTCCCCGGGCCAGACAGATCCCGCTGTAGCCGCCAAGGGCGCCGATCTCCAGCACCGCTTCGGCTCCCGCCAGCTTGACGAGCAAAGTCAAAAGCCGGCCATACCCCGGCGCGATCGACACATCCCTCAACCCGCTATCCAAAATAGACCGCGTCACCCGCTCCAGCACCTCATCCTTGGCATATAGTTCGTCCCCGTATTGTTCCGGCGTCAACATCGCAATCATCTACATCCTTTCGTTCGCTTCCATATGTATATGGCTTAGATCGCTTCGGTACGTTTTTTCGCATCGCGATCCAAAGAACCGTTTGTAACTTGACAAGCATTGGCCTATACTGAATTGTATGGTTTTTACGCAGTTCTCACAAGTATAATGCCGAAGCTGGAGTGATCTACAGGAATGTCTGGACCTTTGCAACTGATCGCGACCGCCCCGATGGGGCTGGAAGCCGTGGTGGCGCGCGAATTGAAAGAATTGGGATACGAAGATACGGCGGTCGAAAACGGCCGCGTCCATTTTACCGGCGAGCTGATCGATATTTGCCGCTGTAATTTGTGGCTGCGGACGTCCGACCGGATTTTGATCAAGATGGGCGAATTTACCGCCATGACTTTCGACGAGCTGTTTGAAGGCACCAAAGCGCTGCCTTGGCAGGAGTGGATTCCCGCGAACGGGGAATTCCCGGTGGAAGGCCGGTCGCACAAGTCGCAGCTCAGCAGCGTCCCTGCCTGCCAGGGAATCGTCAAAAAAGCGGTCGTCGAAAAGCTTAAGCTGTCGCACTCTACCGAATGGTTTCAGGAGACAGGCCCGCGTTATGTCATCGAAGTCAATCTATTGAACGACAAGGCGCTGCTCACGCTCGATACGACCGGGCCGGCGCTGCACAAGCGGGGCTACCGCAAGCATGCTACGGAGGCGCCGCTAAAGGAAACGATGGCCGCCGCCCTGATTTTGCTCAGCCGCTGGAACCAAAATCCGGCGCGGCCGTTCTACGATCCTTGCTGCGGCTCGGGCACGCTGCCGATCGAAGCGGCGATGATCGGCTGGAACCTGGCGCCTGGACTGCGCCGGACGTTTAATGCCGAAAGCTGGCCGGCCGTGCCGGAACGTTTATGGCAAGAGGCCCGGGAAGAGGCCTTTGACGCAGTGCGGGACGACATCCCGCTGAACATCGCCGGCAGTGACATCGACCCGGCGGCGATCGAAATCGCCAAAGCCGCCGCCAAAAGCGCCGGATTGGCAAAGGAGATCAGGTTCGAATGCCTTCCCGCCGTCAAAATCCAACCGCAGGGCGAGTACGGCTGCATGATTACGAATCCGCCTTACGGCGAACGGATCGGAGAGGAAAAAGAAGTGCGGAAGCTGACCGCCCAGCTCGGCCGAATCATGGCCGGACTGCCTACCTGGTCCTTTTTCGCGCTGACGCCAACCATGCAATTCGAGCATGATTTTCAGCGCAAAGCGGACAAACGCCGCAAGCTGTACAACGGCCGCATCGAATGCCAATATTTGCAGTTCCTCGGGCCCCTTCCTCCACGCCACTAAACGTGGAAGAAGGGCTTTCCCTTTTCAAAGGTAGTGGTGCTGAAAAGCTGACTTTTTGAACGAGTAAGTTAAGGAAAGGAGTTTTTTTGAACATGCTGCGTTTTGCCGGGGATCGCGGGTTTGCCAAACGGATAAATTGGCTGCTGCGGTACCGTCCGTTTGGATATATTTTGTTTGTGTTTGCGATCTTCATGAAGCTTAAGATGCTGCACAGCCAACTGCACGCCCTCTATATCGACATGAACCTGCTCGACGACCTGATTGCCATCGGTTCGGTGATGCTTGTCTCGTTCTGGACGCTGTGGCTGCCACCGCGCGGCAAGTCAATCGCTCTTGCCGTGCTGAACGTACTGCTCACCGCGCTGATTTTTTCCGATCTCGTATATTACCGCTATTTCAGGGATTTCATTACGGTGCCGGTCTTGCTGCAGGCCGGGCAGGTCGGGGAGCTTGGCGGCAGCATCCGGTCGCTGATTTATCCGCACGACCTGTGGCTGATCGCGGATTGGGGAGCGTGGCTGGCACTTAAGCTGGGGATGATGGCGCTGAAGAAAGGATTCGGACGCAGGGGACAAGGACAAGACGAACCGGTGGTCCAACAGGCAGACCGGCTGGCGGATGGCGGTGCAGGCTTCTTGTCGGGGGCCGCCCGGCGCCAAGAAGGACGGCGCCGCCTGCTGGGGCGTTTCTCCGCCGGCGTCATCGTCTTTGCGGTCGGCTTCGTCCTCGCCGTGGCACCGATCCGCCATTACGCCAAAACATGGGCGGGCGGCCTGTTTGAAAACAACTGGTGGAACGTATCGCTTTACAATGTGACCGGCCTGTTGGGATTTCATTTTTACGACGCATCGCAATACGTTAAGGAGCGGCTGGGCGGAACGGACACCGTGTCCGCGCAGGAACAGACGGAGATTAAGCGTTGGTTTGATGAAGCCCAAAGCCGCCGTGCAGTGCAAAACGAAACGTTCGGCGCTTATGCGGGCAGTAACGTCATCGTGATTCAAGCCGAAGCGTTCATGAATTTCATGATCGGCAAACAAATTGGCGGACAAGAGATTACGCCCCATTTCAACCGGTTGCTGGAGGACAGCCTTTATTATCCGAAATATTATCACCAGACCGGGCAGGGGCGTACCTCCGATGCGGACTTTTCTTCACACAGCTCGCTGCATCCGCTGCCGGTCGGCTCGGTGGCCATGCGTTATCCGAACCATACGTATGATGTCCTGCCGCAGATATTGAAGGAACAAGGAGGATACACGGCGGAGGCTTTTCACGCTTACGAAGGCAGCTTTTGGAACCGCAACAATATGTACCAGGCGATGGGCTACGACCGTTTTTTCAGCAAAAAAGACTTTACGATGAACGAACCGCTCGGTTGGTCCTTGGGCGACAAATCGTTTTTCCGCCAGTCGCTGGCCCGGATGGCGCAGGAGAAGCAGCCCTTTTATAACTTTCTCATCACCTTGTCCAGCCATCATCCGTATACGCTGCCGGCCGACAAGAAAGAACTGGACACCGGGGAGTTCGAGGGCACGATGTTCGGCGATTATCTGCAGTCCGTCCACTACGTGGACGCCGCCCTGGGCGAACTGGTTGAGGGACTTAAACAAGCGGGGTTATGGGACAATACGATCCTGTATTTCTACGGAGATCATGACAATTCGCTTACGGACAAAGCGGATTACGAGCGGTTTCTCGGCAGGTCTCTGTCCGAACTGGACATGCATCAAATGATGAATCAGGTGCCGCTGCTGATCCATCTGCCGGACGGCAAATTAAGCGGCACCGATAAGCGGCCTGCCGGACAACTGGATATGGCCCCGTCGCTGCTTCATCTGTTGGGCATTTCTTCGGCGCCATATTACATGATGGGCAACAATTTGTTCGCCGGCGCCGAAACGGAACGACTGGTCGTGCTGCGTTCGGGAGCTTTCACCGATGACGAGCTGTATTACATCCCGTCGGCCGACAACCGCTTTGAAAACGGGCAATGCTACGATTTGGAGACCCGGTCGCCCACCGATATCGAGCGCTGCCGCGCTCCTTACGAAGAAGCGCAGACAAGGCTGCGCATCTCCGACACGATCATCACCGGCAACCTGATCGCTGAATTTAGAAAGGAAAATTAGGATGACGACGGTTTGTTAAACCTGCTTTTCTGCTGGGCAATATCGTGTGTTGTGTATAGCGGATGACGGTACCTGCCTTTGGTCATAGACCTGGTTTTGCGGATTTGGATGGCTTGGCGCGGACAGTAATTGATGCAGGCGAAGCAAAAATAACATTCCGTCTCTTCTTTCCAAACCGGCCTGCCGTCCTGCTGCTCAATTTTCCCGGACAAGCATACTTTCGAACACAGGCCGCATCCGCTACAACGGTCGTCGGCATAAAAATTTTTGTCCGTGTGCAAATAGTTCGTTTTGCGCAAGACGACCGACAAAGCCGGAAAAATCAGCCTTTTTCTCCAAAACGACTTTTCCGAGTCCGGCGCGTGCACTTCTTCCCTGTTCTTGATGGCTGTTTTTATCGGTTCCAGCTTGACCAGCGCTTCCGCGCACAACCTCTCTATGAGCGCCTGATCAGGCGTATCCGCGATATGGCAAAAATTGTTGGGCATATCGATAAACCAGCGCGCGTTCAGAACCTTTCCTTTTTTCCGAAGCTGACGGTTCATATCAAGAAATACATTGCAGGGAGAGCCTCCCCGCGTGGCTATGGCAAAAAGATAGGAGGCCTCCTCCAGGTTTATTTTCTCCAAAAAATGCTTAACCGGTGCTGGCATCGTAAACGCGTGAACCGGAAAAACGAAACCTACGGCATCAGCCTTAATATGAAAGTCCGACCATTGGATTACCGGTACAACGGTTGCTTCGGGAAACGATTTGTGCAGCTCCTGAGCGATATAAAGGGAGTTGCCTGTTCCCGAAAAATAAAAAATCTGCATGCTCATCAGACCGCCGTATACCCCCCATCCACCATCAGGCTGGTTCCTGTAATGAATGAGGCGTCGTCACTGGCCAGAAACAGAACCGCTTTGGCGATCTCCTCAGCCGTGCCCAATCGGCCTGCAGGGTGCAAACCTGAAATCTCATAAAATCATTCCTCCATTTAATCTAACTAGTTATTTATATTTAAGACGAAAAGAACGCCAAGCTCCCTGAACTACAGGACACTTGGCTCCATTACGCCGTAAATAACGAATTTTGCAATCTGTTCTCTAAACTGTTCCTGCGTCATCGGCGGCATACGGTCATCCGGAAAAATCTCGCTAACTCTGCGGTACGATTGAAGAAATGGGATTACCGTATTCATCAGAATCATTGGCACCATCACCGGTTCCATATCCCGCCTGATAATTCCATTCTTCTTCGCCGCCAAAGTCAACTTATACAATCGGGGAAAATCATCATCCGGATTGTAGGCGATTTTCTTCCATGTCTTCCAGTTCTCAGCAGCTTCCCAGGCGAATATTTTTAAATAACGGGGATTGTCCGTCAATAGCTGATAGGAAAAGTCGATCACCTGTTCAAGCAGCCGCCGGAACTTGTCCGGGTCCGAAGCGGTTGTCTCATCCTTAAGCAAGTCCCCAACCTGCTCTTCCGACATTTTGTTTCCGAACAGATCGGCCCGCTTGACCACCTCAGTATAAAGTCCCAGCTTATCTTTAAAATACTGATAAATAAGACTCTTATTATAACCTGAAGCATCGGCGATCGCATCGATTCGCGTAGCGGAATAGCCATGTTCCGCAAACAGTCCTTCCGCCGCGTCAAGAATGATCGCTTTAGTGCGGGCGGCATCGTAAGTCCTCTTCTTTCTGTCGGTCATGATCATCTTCTCCACAAAAAATAACTAACTGTTTAGATTTTAATGTGAAATCAAAAACGTGTCAAGCAATAACCTTTGTGGCTCTTCGCACGTTGCCGGCGGGCATGGTATAGTTATTTACACCGGAATTATATAGCCGATAGTTGAGGGAGATGCCAGTGACTATGTACAACAAGCTAACAGCCTATTGCTTATCGAAAAAAGGAGCCGTCCAGGAATATCCCTTTGGTCCGGACCCGTTGGTCATGAAGGTGGGAGGGAAAATATTCGCCCTGATCTCCGTCCCGGGAAACGAATCCGCAGTACAGATTTCCTTAAAATGCGATCCGGTGATCGCCGCCAATCTAAGGGAGCAGCATAAGTGCGTTCAGCCCGGCTACCATTTGAACAAGCAGCACTGGAACACGGTGACCGCTGATGGCAGCCTGCCGATCGACGATCTGCAAGCGATGATCGATCATTCCTATGATCTGGTGCTCAAGGGGCTGACGAAGGCGGCTCGCGAGGCGGTCCTAATGAGAATTGAGGGGGACCGCGCCGGCGAATCTTGAACCTGTGAAAAAATGAAACGGCCGGGCAACTGCCCGGCTTAGCGCTGTAACTGTTCCCGCAAAAAAGCGTAAACCTTCAAGCGGTGCTCGTCAGGCCCTTCCTCATGGCCCATAAATGGATAGAGGAGGAGTTCCTTGCCCGGCGCGGGATTGCGGTTGTATGCCGCGGCGATCGTCTCCGGCCAGCAGATCATGTCTTTGAAGCCCGCCGAATACAGCACGGGGACATTGATTTTTTCGGCCAGGTTCAGATTATCGAAATAGCTTAGCGTTGTCAGCACCCGCTCCAGATCACCCGGGTTTCTGGCCAGAAACTCGGCGATTTCCGCTACCGAACCGGTCGAATTCATCAAGGCGAACTCCAGATGGCACAGATTGGGGACATTGGCCACAGCCACGCGCGGGACGTCGCTCAAAGCCGCCATCTGCAGGGCCAGGCCGCCCCCTTGACTCGTTCCGTACACCCCGATCCGCTGCGGATCGATCTCCGGCTGCGCCTTGACCCATTCTAGCGCCTTCCAGGCGTCGATCGTCATCGCTTTGGCGTAAAATTGCTCCGGCTCCAGGATGCCCTGGGTCATCCACCCTTTCACGATGCCTTGGCCGGAGGTCAGCCGGTTCCCCGTCTCCCCGGTCTGCCCCCGCGTATCGACGGCAAAAACGGCGTATCCCATCAGCAGCCAAGCGGCGTAATTTTCCGGAAGCCCCCGATGGCACTGGTAGCCTTGATAGATCACGAGGCAGGGATGCTTTTTCCCATCCCCGTCCCCGTTCGGCATCAAAAACCAGCCGTGCAGCGGGGTATCGTCGAATCCTTCAAACGTCACATGATCGGCCGTTATCCCCTGCATCATCGTTTCCGTGCGCTCCCGGCGCCCGTTCAAAGGTTTGGACGCAAACCGTTCCAGCGTCCGGCTCCAGAACCCGTCAAAATCCTCTCCCGCCGTACGTTCGGCCCGGTACCTCGCCACTTCCGCAATGCGCTCCTGAATCGCTCCCATGTCATTCTCCTTATTTTTCATATATTACTGAAAACACGCTTGAGTCCATTCTATCCTTCCGTCCGGAATACATCAAACCGCTTATTCTAGGATAAGTTGCCGGATCACCCAGCAACAAGTCGGGAGCTAGGAGAAATAGCGGTAATTTGGGGCGTTATTTCGGTGATGGGACTACTCTATTATAATATAACGACATTTTGTGGCGTTATTTCACAGCGCAAGCGGTGTAACCACCATTGACGGCCCTTCTCAAGGAAAATAAGGACAAAAATGTCCGCTATCGAGGCAAAATTCGTTGGATCGCTTTGAGTAGCGGACTTTTTTACCGTTAAATTGGGCTCAACCTCAAAATCGGCACTTGTTAATACATAGATTTGCGATGCATATTAATTCTATGTATAATGATTGGTATGAAAATGGAAGGGGGCGCCAAAATTGAAAGTAAATAAGGAACTGCTTAAGGGAAGCACAGGCATGCTGATCCTGACGCTGCTGGACAAGCAGGACCTGTATGGTTACCAGTTGATCAAAGAGCTGGAGCGTATGTCGGAAGGCACGTTTGCCTTGAAGGAAGGCACACTTTACCCGATTCTTCACGGCATGGAGACCGAACGCTGGCTGGAAGCCTATTGGGAAGAAGCCGAGGGGCGAAAACGCAAGTATTACCGGATCACGGATAACGGCAGACGGCAGCTTCAGGAAAAGAAGCAGGAATGGCAGTTGTTCCGGGGGGCCGTCGATCGGGTGCTCGGGGAGGGACCGGCATGAGAAATTTGCATCCGCTTTTGCAGGAGTATGCTAAACAGGTGTGCAGGCAAGTAAAGGCGCGAGAGCTGCGCCAAGAAATAAGCGAGGAGATAGCCGGCCATTTGGACGAGCTTTGGGAATCCTTACGCGCCCAAGGCTTGGATGACGAAGCGGCCGCCCGGCAGGCCATCGCCCAGATGGGAGATACAGATGCGGTCGCGCAAGGGTTGAACCGTGTGCACAAGCCGCGCGTCCCATGGGCCATGCTGTCCGTCTTGACGCTGCTGCTGGGGATTGCGCTGCTATCCATGTATGCTGTGCAGCTTAGTTATGATGCCGGAAGCAGTCGTATGTCAGGTATCTCCTTATTCCCCAATCAAGCAGTCTATATGGCGGTAGGATTGGCGGTTTTGTTCACGTTAAGCCGGATTCATTATCGAGATCTCCGCAATTATTCTTGGGCGATTTACGGAACAGCGATCGTGATGTTGCTGGGGGCACATCTATTGGGCGAACAGGTTAACGGTGCAAGTTATTGGGTTATAGCGGCGCTTGGGTTTAATTTGAATTTCAACGTATTCTGCCCCTATCTCTTTACCATCGCGGCGGCAGGCGTTCTCTCCCGGGGATATGAAAACGGGCGGACCGCTTTAAGGCAGCTCGTCGTTTTCGGCATCATCCCGCTGCTTATGTTTGCGTCGATTCCATCCTTCGTTAACCTGGTACTCTACGCTGTTACCTTCGCCTTAATGTTGTGCTTTTCCGGGTATGGACGGCGCTGGGTTATGGCGTACCTTTCCCTGGTCACGGCGATTTTTCTTTTGCCGGCGCTGCTTAGCGATCGCGGCCAGGCGCGGCTAATCACCTTTTTATGGCGCTATCGGGACGCCGACGGTTCGGGATACACTTATACGAAAATTGATGAGGCTATTCGTTCAGCAGGATGGCGGGGGCATGGCTTCGGCTTGCAAATGGACTGGTTACCCTACATTCATACGGATCACATATTTACATATCTTGTTTACAGTTTAGGTTGGATGTTCGGCGCCTTCGTTTTGTTCAGCTTTCTGTTTTTCATTTTCCATTTGATGAAGGCAGGTTTGGCCATAAAAGAATCCTACGGTAAAATTCTCATCACCGGCCTCGGAGCTTTATTCGCCGTCCAATTCGTCTGGAGCATCGGCATGTCGCTGGGGGTTTTACCGATCTCCGACGTGTCGTTCCCCTTGATCAGCTACGGAGGAAGCGGAATGTTGGCGCAGCTGGCGGCCATCGGACTCATCTACAGCGTATACCGGCGGAAGGATATGATGCGTGTAAGGTGACAGGAAACGCTCGCGCTTGAGATCCGTGAGCAGTTCCCAGCGCGCGGTGTTGCGCTCGATGCTACAATTTGAGGTTGATGTAACGATATGAGGGTAATGTAACGATATGAGGACAATGCGACAATTGGGGAATGTTACGACATTTCATGAAATGCAAAAGTGCAGGCGATTAGGGGCAATCCTCCCCGATAATGACCGATCAAATGCAAAAGTGCAGCTCATTAGGGACTGTTCGATAAAAAAGAGTGCTCTGACTGAAAATGAACTGCATTTTTGCAGTTGAACCACCCGTTTCGAGGAATTTCGACGAAAACCGCATGCACTTTTGCACTTGGTGTAGTTGGTTCACTTAGCCCACTTGGCGCACTTGGCGCACTTGGCGCACTTAGCGCACTTGGCGCACTTAGCCCACTTGGCGCACTTGGCGCACTTAGCGCACTTAGCGCACTTGGCGCACTTAGCCCACTTGGCGCACTTGGCGCACTTGGCGCACTTAGCGCACTTGGCGCACTTAGCCCACTTGGCGCAGATGACCCAGCTGGCGCGGTTGAGCCAGCCCTAAAAAACCGCCGGAGCCTAATCCCCGGCGGTAATCCCTTGGCCGCGTCTCTCGGCCTGATTTCCAGGCAGCTCTTAACCGGCTGCCTGTTATAGTTTCGGTTTTTTCACGAACGGTGCGGCTTTAGCCAGCACTTCCTCTTCCGTTGGCGCGCTGATGTACCGGCCGTTGATATATACGAACGCTCTTTTGCCGCAAGGACCGCAATACGATTTGCAGCCGACCTTGATCTCAGCGTCCGGCGCGAGCTTCTGCAGTTTCGGTACAAACGTCTTCATGCGGATATGATTGCATTTATCGCAAATCCGAATATCGTTAGCCATGCTTGGTCCCTTCTTTACTGATGCTTTGCCTTAGTGATCTCCGTGGTTGCCTTTGGACGGATTGGTGATGACAAAACCTTCCTCCGGAAAATACAAGTAATCGATCTTCACGCCATCAAGCAGCGGGTCCGTACCTTCAACGAGCACGTCGATCTCTTTATCCGTCTTTACGATTTGCCCCTTCTCGTCCGGTTTCACCAGATCCAGGCCATAGTGGGCATGGTCGCCATGCGAGTGGGTGATGAACACTTTAAGCACCAGGCCTTGGTTTTCTTCCTTTTCCAATTCTGTTTTTATCACTTTCGCCGCGTTGCGGGTAATTTTCACGTTCATACGATCTCTCCTATCCTCAAATGGCTTGCCTAACATTCCTATTGTAAAGAAACCCGGCAAAACAAGCAAGGCCGTCTGCTAAAAATCCTTATTGCACCACCAATGTTCCATCAAATCAGATCTGACAAGATACATTTCTAACCACGTAACTATTTTAACGGTTGCCACAGCCGCTATTTGCTTCAAAAACGCCAATTTCAAACTCTAACGGTTGCCAACGCGCTTATTTCACTTAAAACTGGCTAATTTCACCTGGATCAAAGCAAATAACGGCGCTCACAACCGTTAAAATTTAGAAAAGGTCTTTTTTCGTAAAATAGCAGCTGTTACGACCGTTAGATTTCAAGGCGGCCAATAGATAGGATCAATTCGTAATCAATTCGAAATCAACCGAAAAAAGCCCGCCTGGCTTACACCAGGCGCGGCCAAGCTAAACTCCCGGATACTTGCGCTCGACCCGGGTGACGAACCAATTCATCAGCAGCAGCGTCACGGCCATATCATCGATCGGGATGAACGGCATCACATCCGGCAGAAACCAATACAATAGCGCCGGTGCGACCAGCAGCAGCTTGTCGGTGAACGGCACATTCCCGGAGGTCAGGAGCGGCAGAGTGCGGCGAAAAATATGGGACCAATGCCGAAGCGATAGAATTTTCGTCCATCTCATATGACTTCACCCTTCTCTTTGAATCCCTATTTCCTACTATATAGTTTATCCCAAATCGTTGATTTCAGCATCCGGAACCCAATCGACGCAAAAATTTATAACTCGATGACTTCGATGACCGGCGGATGTCTTAACGTATTGCTGATCGTGCAAACCCGTTCCACATTGGCAATCAATTTGTTCTTGTAGTCCACTTCCAAGATATATGGCAGCTTCAATTCAACGTGAAAACGAGTAAACC
The DNA here is from genome assembly GCF_046567315.2 of Paenibacillus lacisediminis. Lineage (NCBI taxonomy): Bacteria > Bacillati > Bacillota > Bacilli > Caryophanales > Paenibacillaceae > Paenibacillus > Paenibacillus lacisediminis. The sequence continues at coordinate 23,635 of NZ_JBKIAX020000019.1, forward strand.
GGCTTTTGACGCCCGGCTCCTTCAAAGCCGAAACCTCCACCTCGATCTGGGACGGGTCTACGGTTATTTCATCACGTTCCAGCAAATTCCGCAATGTGATTGAAATGCACAGCCCCAGCGAAGCCTCAAGCAATTCCTTGGGGTTCAGGCCGGTTTGATCAGGTCCGGGCGCACCGATCAATTGAAACCCTGCCCCGTTGTAAATTTCATTTCGCTTGTTGGCGAATTTGATTGTTGTCATGGAATAAATGCTCCTTTCAAATTTCAATTGACGCCGCCTTCGGCTAAGTGGCAGGCCACCATGTGAGCGGCCCCGTTCTCCCGCAAAGCGGGGGACGCCGCGCGGCAGATTTCCGTCGCCAGCGGGCAGCGGGTGTGGAAGACGCAGCCCGCCGGCAGCGACAGCGGAGACGGAATTTCTCCCTTAAGCACGATCCGTTCCTTCATCCGGCCGCGGGCCAGATCGGGCACCGCCGAAAACAGCGCCTTCGTATAAGGATGCTGCGGATTCTCAAAAAGCTCTTCGGTCCCAGCTTCCTCCACGATCCTCCCCAAGTACATGATGCCGATCCGGTCGGAAATGTAGCGCACCACGCTGATGTCGTGCGTGATAAACAGCATGGTCAGCTTCCGCTGCCGCTGCAGTTGTTTGAGCATATTCAAGATTTGCGATTGAATGGACACGTCCAGCGCGGACACAGGCTCGTCGCAGATCAGGATTTTCGGATCGAGAATCAACGCCCGTGCGAGCCCCAGCCGCTGCCGTTGCCCGCCCGACAACTCATGCGGATAACGGAAGTAATGCTCGGGCTGCATCCCAACCGCCTGCAAAATCTCGAACGCCTGCGCCCCGCGCTCCTCCTTGCTCCCCAGCTTATGGATCAGCAGCGGCTCCTCCAAAATAGCGCCGATCCGCTTTCGCGGATTCAGCGACGAATACGGGTCCTGGAAAACAACTTGAATATCCTTCCGCAATTTGCGCAGTTCCTTTTTGGACAACTTGGTCAAATCCCGGTCTCCGTACTCCACCTGCCCTGAACTGGCTGGCGTAAGCCCCGCCAGGACTCGTCCGGTCGTGCTCTTGCCCGAACCGGATTCGCCGACAAGACCGTAAGTTTCCCCTCCGTATAAGGAGAGGGAGACCCCGTTAATCGCATGGATTTGCCGTTTACCTTTGACCCCGCCAAGAAACGCGCCCGACGCGGGAAACTTTTTTTCCAGCGAAGTTGCCTTCAGCAGCGGCTCCGCCAGAGAAGCGTGTTGAGTCATTCGGCGATCTCCTCCCCTGAACGGCTGATTTTGGCGTAATGCCAGCATTTGACGTGGTGTCTTTCGCCAGCCTGTTCCATCAACGGCTCACTCTGCCGGCACTGCTCGTCGGCAAACGGACATCTAGTGGCAAAGCGGCACCCTTGGGGAACCTGGCTTAGCGGCGGAACCGTTCCGGGAATCACATGCAGCGGCTCGTCGCGGTTCCCCGACATTTTGGGCAAGGAGCGGATCAGGCCTTGCGTGTAAGGATGAAGCGGAGCGGAAAACAGGCAGTCCGCCGGGGCCTCCTCCACGATCTGGCCCAAATACATCACCTTGACGCTGTCGCATATTTCGGAGACGACGCCCAAATCATGGGTGATGAACACCACGCCCATATCCAACCGCTTGTTCAAGTCGACGATCAGTTCAAGAATTTGGGCTTGGATCGTGACGTCCAGCGCGGTTGTTGGCTCATCGGCAATAAGGAGCCTCGGCTCGCAGGATAAGGCCATGGCGATCACCGCCCGCTGCTGCATCCCGCCGGACAGTTCATGCGGGTAGCTGCGTGCGCGCTCCTCCGGCGAAGGAATACCGGTCAGCCGCAACATCTCCACCGCCCGCTTCATCGCCGCCTTCCGCGGCAGCTTCTGATGCATGGCGATGCCTTCCGCAATCTGATCCCCGATCGTGTACAACGGATTTAAAGAAGTCAGCGGATCTTGAAAAATCATGGAGATCTCGTTTCCGCGGATCTTCCTCATTCGGGAAAGCGGAAGGTCCAGCAAATTTTGGTTCTCGAACAACACTTTTCCCTCATATTCAATTTCGTCCATGTGCTCAAGCAGCCGGAGCAGCGATTGGGACATCACGCTTTTTCCGCAGCCTGATTCTCCAACAATGCCGACGATTTCCCCGCGCTGCACGGAAAAGCTGACCCCGTCCACAGCGGTCACCCTTCCCCGTTCCGTATAAAAATGCGTCTTTAGATTTTCTACTGCCAACAAAGGCTCTTCACTCACGGTGCAACTACCTCCCTTTTAGCCAGGAAATCCTGAATATTCAGGCTCCCCGTGCAAACAGACGCCGCAATTTCCGGTGTCTCTGCTTACCGTGCGGATCAAGCAGATCGCGCAATCCGTCTCCGAGCAAATTCAAGCTCAGCACGGAGAGAATGACAGCGGCGCCCGGAAAAACGACCATCCACCAGGCCTTTCCGATCACCAGCTTGCCCGCCTGCAAAATATTGCCCCAGCTCGCCGCAGGCGCCGGTATTCCCGCCCCCAAAAAGCTCAAAGCGGCTTCGGATATAATCGCCTCGGCAAAGACGAAAGTAGCCTGGACGAGCAGCGGAGACAAGGCGTTCGGAGCGATGTGCAGCCAGATAATCCGATTCGCGCCCGCTCCTTGCGCCTCCATGGCTTCCACATAGGCCTGCTCGCGGATGACCAGAGCGGTGGAGCGGACGGTTCGGGCGATGTTTGGCGTGAACACAATCGTCAAAGCCGCGATGACGTTCAACGAGGAAGCGCCCAATGCGGCCATTAAGGCTATAGCCAGCAAAATGCCCGGGATGGCGATCAAACCGTCACAAATCCGCATTAAAACATGGTCGAGCAGCTTGTAATAACTCGCATACAGACCGATTACGAAACCAAGCGCGGACGAAATTAGCGAAACGGTCAGGCCGACGGTCATGGATACCCGGGTGCCGTAGATCATGCGCGTCAACAGATCGCGTCCGAATTCATCGGTGCCGAGCAGGTGCCCCGCGCCAGGCGTTTTGAGCCGGTTGACCACGTCCATCGAGGTCGGGTCGAACTTCACGAGCAGCGGCCCGATCGCCGCGACAACGAGCAATACAACCAGGATTACGCCGCCGGCCAGCAAGCTGTAGTTGCCCCCGATTCGCTTAAGGAGCATCCGGCGATGCTCTTTTTTCAACCGCTGGCTCAACGCCGCGATCTCTTTTTTGTCCTGTAACGTGTTCATTGCTTTTCTCCCCTATTTGTCTGTGTTCAAAAAGTCAGGTTTTCAGCACCGAGAAGGTTGGATGAGGCTAGGGACTGAGTAGCGGAGCGTAGGGGAGCCTACGTGAGCAACGGAAGGCCCGGCTGAGTTCAAGATTCGACGTCGAATCCGCTTCTGTGTATAAGCTTCGTGATCAAAAGATGACTCCCCTATTTGCGATCGAGTCGTACCCTGGGATCGACGGCGCCATACAATAAATCGATCAGCAAGTTAATGCCCACATACACGAGAGTGACGGTCAGGACAACCCCTTGGATGACCATAAAGTCCCTTCTAACGATCGAGTTCAAAATCAGCTGTCCCAGCCCGGGAATGTTAAAAATCGACTCCACCACGACCGCTCCGGTCATAAGTGATCCAAAGCTCTGCCCGATGACCGTCAAGATGGGCAAAAAAGCGTTCCGAAAAGCGTGCTTCAAAAGCACGCGGATCTCCCGCAGGCCCTTGGCCCTGGCCGTTTTGATAAAATTAAAGCTCAACGTTTCGAGCATCGACGCCCGCGTCATCCGCGTAATCAGCGCCGCCTGGATCGTTCCGAGGGAAATCGCCGGCAAAATCAAATATTTCAGGTGATTCCACAACCCGGCTTCCAGCGGTTCATAACCCGCCACCGGCAGCCACTGCAGCTTCACGCCAATAAGCAGCATCAGAAACAGCCCCAGCATAAAGCTTGGGATGGCCATGCCGAGCAGCGAAACGCTCATCAATGAAATGTCAGCCAAGGAGCCACGCTTATAGGCCGCGATAATTCCGAAAGGAATCGCCAACATCAGCGCGATCGCCTCGGCCAACACGGCCAGAGAGAGCGTTGGTGAAATATGCTCGAATATCGCCTCGGCTACCGGCTGATGCATAAAAATCGATTGGCCAAGGTCCCCTCTGGCTACGCTTACGATCCAACCGGCATATTGTTCGTATAGCGGACGATCGAACCCGAGTTGTTCATTTAAGGACGTGATATCGGCTTCCGTCGCTTCCATGCCAAGCATCGTTGCGGCGGGATCTCCGGGCATGACGTGAATGATCAGAAAAATCGCCAGCGTAACGACAAACAATACCGGAACCAGTGACGCCAGCCGTTTGATGAAATATCCGAGCACAGATCATCCCTCATTTATTGAAATCTGACGAAGAAAAGGAGGATGGTCCCATTATGCTGCCTCGCGGACCATCCTTTGGGTTTTGCTCTATTTGGAAGCTTTCGCGTTCCAGATAATGAAGCTATCCTGAACCGCAAAGCCTTCAACGCTTTTCGTCGTCGCAATAACGCTGTTGTAATGGCCGAGCACCGTAGCTGCTCCATATTCGTAAAGGAAGGTTTGGATTTTCTCCCACTCCTGCTTTGCATCCTCGGGCGTGGCTGCTCCGCGCAATGCAACGATGCCGTTTTTGACAGTCTCATGATCGAGCCCCGCCCAATCCGGCGTAACGACGAGCATTTGCGGCGGAGTCAGCTGATAGCCCGTGCTGGCCACGAACAGATCCCATTTGCTGCGGTTATTTTTTGTTTCAAGAAAAGTCGGAAAATCGTAGTTGTCCACTTTGACGTTGAATCCGGCCTTCTTAAGCTGATCCTGAATCACCAGCGTGGCCGTGTACATTTCGGCATAATCTTTGGTCGTCAGCAAGGTGATTTCTTCGCCGTTGTAGTCCGCTTCCTGCAAAAGCTGCTTGGCCTTCTCCGGATTGTTCTGATTGTAGTATTCTTTCCCCGCGTCCGTGCTCCATTGCGGCTGCTTCAGGTTCATGTACCCCGGAGACAACGTGTACAGTTCGGGTTTCGCATAGCTTGCCAACAAAATCTCTTCATCGTTCAGCGAAGCCAGGATCGCTTGGCGGAGCTTTTCATTCTTAAGCAAGCCTTCGCTGGTGTTCAGGAACGCCGTCAAGGCTCCGCCGGCGTATGTATGCAATTGAATGCCGCTATCCGCGGCAAGTTCATCGTAGTTTTCGGTCGGAATGCTTGCGGCCACGTCGTATTTCCCCGTTTGGATGCCTGCGATCCGGGTCGCCGGGTCGGAGACGAAATAGAAAAACAGGTTTTGTACAGGCGCTTCTTTTTTGCCGGAATACCCGCTGGCCTCCGTATCAAGCCCCTTATAGCCGTCATATTTCACCAGCTGAATGTATTGGTCCTGCTTCCATTCCTTGAACTGGTACGGACCGGTCCCGATATATTCCTTGAGCCCGTCCGCCGTCACCCCATCGATCACCTCTTTAGGCATAATGGCCGGGAACTGGGCATGCGACGCCAGCAAGGTCAACACATCCGAAGTCGCCTTCTCCACGGTCAATTTCACCGTATAGTCGTCGATTTTCTCAAACTTAGCCCCGGCAAGCAGCGACTTTGCGCGCGAGGACGTCTCCAGCCAGCGGTTCATCGAAGCCACAACATCATCCGCGACCATTTCTTTTCCGTTATGGAACGTGACTCCTTTTCGAAGAGGGAACGTGTACGTCAACCCGTCATCGCTTTTTTCGACGGACTCCGCCAGCTGCGGAACGGGTTCATATTGCGCATTCAAAGTAAACAGCTGTTCAAAAATGTTCCCCGCGATGTCAAATGTGACGGCGGAAACCGTGCTGGCCGAATCCAAAGTCGGCGGTTGGGCGGTTACGGCTACATTAAGCGTATCTTTGTACTCCTTCGTCTGTTCCGCCGAATTGCCTTCATTTTGCGCGGAACCTTTTTGGGCGTCGCCATCGCTCCCTTTGCCGCAGGCGGAAAGCGCCAACGACAACACCAGGATCAATGCCACCACGCTTAATTTGTTCACTCTCATCTGAATCCTCCCCCAACATTATACCAAGTTATTTTATCGGATTAATCGAGATAAGTATAGGTTAGGATCGTGAGGCTGTCAATTCATTTTGCTAAAAAATGTCGAAAAAGCTCGGCGGAAGCGATACTCAACCCATCCGATTTCTCATTGACAATTTTTCATACGTGTACTAGAGTATTTAGCAAATCTGCCCCAATAATTTCCTGAGCTTCAAGATTATTTTTTGATCTTAATTCCGATTAAGAAGACAGGAATTATAAGTATTAATTAAACAGGAGGGAGAAATATCATGAGCACTGTTTTGACGAATCGGCGGGAGCGGATTAAGCTGCATATCGAGGCCGCAAAAAAGCGGTATATCGAAACCAGCCAGGCGATTCATGCACGGCCGGAGATCGGCAATGAGGAGTTTTTCGCTTCGCAAACGCTGAGCAAGATTTTAGAGGACGCCGGGTTTGAGGTAAGCTGGAACATCGCGGGTCACGAAACCGGCTTTGTTGCCCGCAAGGATTCGTCCAAACCCGGGCCCAAAATCGGGTATCTTGCCGAATACGATGCCCTCCCCGGGCTCGGCCACGCCTGCGGCCATAATTTGATCGGGACGATCAGCACCGCGGCGGCGATCGCGCTGGCCGGAGTTGCGGAGGAAACCGGAGGGGAAGTGTATGTGTTCGGCACGCCGGCCGAAGAAGGAGGCACCAACGGCAGCGCCAAAGGCAGCTTTGCCAAGCACGGGTTGTTTGATGGCATCGATGCGGCACTGATGATCCATCCGTCCGGAGAGACGCGGCTGACCGGATCAAGTCTGGCTGTCGATCCGCTTGATTTTCATTTTTACGGCAAACCCGCCCACGCCGCCGGCTCGCCGGAGCAAGGAATCAATGCGCTGGACGCGGTCCTCCTGTTGTTCAACGGAATCAACGCCCTAAGGCAGCAGCTTCCGGACCATGTGCGCATTCACGGCATTATTACACACGGCGGCGATGCCCCGAATATTATTCCGGAATACGCTGCGGCGCGTTTTTACATCCGTTCGACGACCTGGGCGGAAACGGAGGAAATCTCGGCCAAAGTCCGCTACATCGCCGAGGGAGCGGCGCTTGCGACCGGCAGCACCGTCAGAATCGAACGGTTTCAGAACGAAGTGAAGGACATTATCATCAATCGGACGCTTGACGAAATCGTTGGTAAAGAACTCGAGCAGTTAGGCGAGGTGTTGATTCACGAAGAGCGGAAAGGACTGGGATCTACCGATGCCGGCAACGTCAGCCACGTCGTTCCGACCTCTCATGCCTATATTAAAATCGGTCCGGCCGACCTCGTTGCCCATACTCCCGCTTTTCGCGAAGCGGCGGCATCCGCCAAAGCGGACGAGGCGCTGATCACCGCCGCCAAGGCGCTTGCTTTGGCCGGTCTGCAACTGCTGGAAAACCCGGAGCTGCTGGTCAAAGTGAAGGAAGACTTTGCGCGCACGCACGGGTAATTACGACCACGACGGGTAGTCCTTGGCACAACCCCGGAATTGAGGGTTCAACACTGTCTTTAAACCGATTATTTCAATGCAAATAATAAGATTAACTTGTTAGGAGGTATGTAAAATGAAAACAAAATGGAAGCAAAGCTTGTTGTTGAGCGCGGCCGTGGCCCTGGTGCTGGCCGGCTGCGCCGCAAGCCAAGCGGGCGAGGCGAACAGGGCGAATTCAGCGGCCGCAAACCAGGAAGCGGAGAAGACGGCGGCGCAGCAAGTTTTAAACTGGATCATCGCCAGCGAGCTGCCGACCTCCGACTCGGTGAAATCCTATGATACATTAAGCTCTTCGCAAATCGAGATTTTTGCCGAAGGGCTCTATAAAATTGACGGAAACAACCAAACGGTGCCCGTTCTCGCCACCGGCGATCCGGTGATCAGCGAGGACGGCCTGACCTATACGATCAAGCTGCGGGACGGCTTGAAATGGTCCAACGGCGACCCGCTGACGGCGAAAGACTTCGTGTATGCCTGGAGACGGCTGTTTGATCCGGCCACTGCGGCGCAAAACGCAAGTACATATTTCAACATCAAAAACGCCCAGGCGATCAACGAAGGCAAGAAACCGAAGGAGGAACTGGGCATAGAGGCCGTCAGCGACACCGAGCTGAAGATCACCTTGGAATACCCGGACACCTATTTTACCGCCTCCCTGTCCTCGGTGAATCTGTTTCCGCAGAATGAAGCGTTTGTCGCCGCCAAAAGCGAAGCCTATGGAACCAACAGCGACAACACGCTGGGCAACGGCCCGTTTGTGCTGACGAATTGGGACGGAACCGGCCTCACCTGGAGTTATACGAAAAACGAAAACTACTGGGATAAAGAAAACATCAAGCTGGATCAAATCAACATTCAGGTCGTGAAGGAGATCGGGACTGGCATCAATTTGTACGAGTCCGGAGCCGTCGACGTGGCCTCCTTGTCCGGCGAGTATATCGCCCAATATATTAACGATCCCGAGTATTTGTCCGTGTTGACCTTGACGGATTCCAACCTCGAGCTTGGCATCAGCTCCAATAAGGCGCTGCAAAACGAAAACTTCCGCAAAGCGATCTCGCTGGTGATCAACCGGGAGGAATTGGTCAACAACGTACTGATCGACGGTTCCAGACCGCTGACCGGCATCGTTCCTAAAGGCATTGCCGTCAACCCGGAGACGGGCGCCGACTTTTCCGATGAAGCGGGAACGCTCGTCACTACCGATGTGGAGGAAGGCAAGAAGCTGTGGGAACAAGCCAAAAAAGAACTGGGAACAGACAAGATCACGCTTGAACTGATTACCAGCGACACGGACGCGGCCAAGAAAACAAGCCAGTATTTGCAAAGCCAGCTGGAAACGAACCTCCCCGGTGTTACGATTGAGCTCAGCAACGTGCCGACCAAGGTCCGGTTCGATAAGATGATGTCCTACAAATTTGATCTGGCGCTCGGCGGCTGGACCGGAGACTTCGACCCGGTCAGCTACTTGAACCTGCTGTATTCGACCTACGAACATAACCATGCCAAATACAGCGATGAAGCCTATGATGCTCTAATCACGAAAATTAAAACCGTGGACTCGACCGATCCCGCAGCCCGCTGGCAAGACATGCAAGAGGCGCAAAAGTACATCCTGGGCAAAGCCCCCATCGTTCCGTTGTACCAGGGAGCTTCCAATTACTTGGTCAAGTCCAAGGTCAAAGGCATCGTAACCCACAACCTCGGCACTCCGCTGGAAATTACGCGGGCTTATATCGAAGAGGGCTCCGCCAAGTAAATAAGTTGGAGATGATTTCGCCTTGAGGACTTATTGCAAATTTATTGCCAAACGGCTGATTTACATGGCGGTTACTCTGCTGTTTATCAGCTTCATCACCTTCCTGCTGATGAATTTTCTGCCGGGGAGCCCCTACAGCAATGAAGAAAAGCTGACGGTGCAGCAGCGGGAAATTATGAACGAAAAATACGGGCTGAACAAACCGCTTGGTGAGCGCTATCTGATCTATATGTCCGGCATCGTTCGCGGCGACTTCGGCATATCGCTGCAGTTCAGCAATCAGCCCGTCAGCAAATTGTTGGCTGAGCGGATCGGGCCGTCCGTTCAGCTCGGCCTGCAAGCGATGATACTCGGTACAATTCTGGGAATTGTGCTGGGAACCGTCTCCGCCATGTACCAGAACAGCTTTCTTGACACCCTTGCTTCCCTGTCCGCGATTATCGGCCGCTCCATCCCAAACTTTATATTCGCGGTTCTGCTGCAGCTTATTTTCGCCGTAAGCTTGAAGTGGCTGCCGATTGCACTATGGAACGACGGGTTCCGTTCCACCATCCTGCCGACGCTGGCTTTAGCCATGTCGCCGATGGCCGACGCGGCCCGCTTTATCCGCACTGAGATGATTGAGGTGCTGAACAGCGATTATGTGGAATTGGCCAGAGCCAAAGGGCAAAGCGAGCGGCGCATCGCTGTGGTGCACGGGCTGAAGAACGCGCTCATCCCGCTGCTAACGATTATGGGACCGATGACCGTTGGCCTCATGACAGGCTCGCTGGTGGTGGAGAACATTTTTGCGATTCCCGGTATCGGAGAGCAGTTCGTCAAATCGATCCTAACCAATGATTATGCGACGATTATGAGCGTCACCCTGTTATATTCGACGCTGCTGGTTGCCGTCATTTTAATCGTGGACATTTTATACGGGATCATCGATCCGCGGATCAGGGTTGCGGGAGGCAAATCATGAGTATGATCGGCAGAAATATAAACGAAGTTCCGGTAATTCCGGATTCCTATTTTGAACCATTAGACAGAGATTTTTTTAGAGAGATGGAAAAGGCGCCGCCGCCTGCGCTCTCCATTTATGGGGACGCCTGGCGACGGCTTAAGAAAAATAAGGCCGCTCTTGTATCGCTTTATATTTTGCTGGCGATCCTCCTAATCGCATTTGCTTCGATTTGGTATACGCCGCAGGATCCGAATCTGCAAAATTTGCCGCACGCCAATTTGCCGCCGCGTATTCCCGGCGTCCAGATTAACGGGTTTAACGGTCTGGCCAAAGTTTCCGGTGGGTGGGTCGACAAATACGCGCTGGCGAAAGTGCCTGCGGGCGTGAATTACTACTTCGGTACGGATGCCTTCGGCCGCGATTTACTGTCGCGAGTGCTGGCGGGAACGCGCATCTCGCTGCTGATCGCTGGCGCGGCCGCCCTTTTCGACGTGTTTATCGGCATTACCTACGGATTGATTTCCGGCTGGAGAGGCGGATTTACGGACAATATCATGCAGCGCGCGCTGGAGATCGTCTCAGGGGTGCCGACACTGGTGATCGTCATTTTGATGCTGCTCGTGTTTAAACCGGGAATTCCTTCGATCATCATCGCATTGGCCCTCACCGGCTGGATCACGATGGCCCGCGTCGTGCGCGCGCAAACGCTGAAGCTTAAGGAGCAGGAATATGTCCTCGCCTCGCGAACGCTTGGCGTGCCTTTTTACCGCATCGCGCTCAAGCATATCATTCCGAACCTGAGCGGCATCATCATCATTCAAACGATGTTTACGATTCCGAGCGCGATATTTTTCGAGGCCTTCCTCAGCTTTATCGGCATCGGGGTGCGCGCTCCCGATGCGTCGCTGGGCACGCTGCTGAACGAAGGGTACAAAACGTTTCGCTTTCTGCCGCATCTGATGTGGATTCCCGCCGCCGTGCTGTGCCTGATTATGATTTCTTTCAACCTGCTGGCGGACGGGCTGCGCGACGCTTTTGACCCGAAAATGAAAGATTAGGAGATAGAACCAAAATGACCGACCATCTTTTGGAGATCGACGATTTAAATGTCTCGTTTCGGACATTCGCCGGAACGGTGAGAGCTGTCCGCGGCGTGTCGCTGCATCTGAAAAAACGGGAAACGCTGGCGCTGGTGGGCGAGTCGGGGTCCGGCAAATCCGTGATTTGCCGGAGCATCATGGGGCTGCTCGCCAAAAACGCCGTCATCGAAGGCGGCGAAATACGGTTTCAAGGAGAAGACTTGCTGGCCAAAAGCAGCCGGGAGCTGCAAAGGATTCGCGGCAAAAAAATCTCCATGATTTTTCAGAATCCGATGACATCGCTAAATCCGACGCTGACGATCGGCTATCAACTGGCCGAGCCGCTGCTTCTCCACGAGAAGCTGGGCAAAACCGCCGCCAGACAAAAAGCAGCCGAATTGCTTGAGCTCGTCGGCATTCCCGATGGCCGAAACCGTCTGAACGATTACCCCCACCAGTTTTCGGGAGGACAGCGGCAGCGCATCGTCACCGCCATCGCGCTGGCCTGCAATCCGGAGATCCTGATTGCCGACGAGCCGACAACGGCGCTGGATGTGACGATCCAGGCGCAAATCCTTGCGCTATTCAAGGATATCCAAAAAAAGGCGGACACTTCGATTATTTTCATTACGCACGATCTCGGGGTCGTCGCCAACGTCGCGGACAGAGTCGCCGTCGTTTATGGGGGAAAAATCGTTGAAATCGGCCTGGTGGAGGAAATTTTCTATCATCCCCAGCACCCCTACACCTGGGGTCTCCTTCGTTCCATGCCGACGCTGGACACCGAAGACGAGGAGCTGTACGCCATCCCGGGAAGTCCGCCGAATCTGCTGGACCCGCCTCCGGGAGACGCGTTTGCCGCGCGGAATCCCTATGCGTTGACGGCAGACGTACATGCGGAGCCGCCGATGTTCCAAATTTCACCGACCCATTTCGCGGCAACCTGGCTGCTGGACCCGCGCGCTCCTCGTGTCGCGGTGCCCGATGCGATCGCGGGCCGTCACCGTTATTACCGTAACCGAAAGCAAGGCAGCGCGCAAAATGCCGAATAGAGAGGGATGCGTATGACAGGAAACAAAGCAGAACTGCTCAGAGTCGAAGGGCTGAAGCAGCACTTCCGCTCGGGTTCCGGGACGATCCGGGCCGTGGACGGCATCAGCTTCTCCATCTTCGAAGGCGAAACGTTTGGGCTCGTCGGCGAGTCCGGCTGCGGAAAGTCCACCACAGGAAGAACGATTATCCGCTTATATCAACCGACGGACGGACGCATTTATTTTAACGGGGTGGAGTTGTCCGCTCTCCGGGGAAAAAAACACTGGCAGCAATTCCGCCGCGACGTGCAGATGATCTATCAGGACCCCTACGGCTCACTGAATCCCCGCATGAAAATCAGGGAGATACTCGCCGAAGGTATCGACGCGCACGGTCTGGCTAGCAACGCCAAGGATCGCGAGCTGCAGGTTGCCGGGCTGCTGGAAACGGTCGGGCTCACACCCGAACATGCAGGCCGTTATCCCCATGAATTGTCCGGAGGGCAGCGGCAGCGGATCGGCATTGCCCGCGCACTTTCCGTCCAGCCGAAATTCATCATTTGCGACGAACCGATCTCCGCACTAGACGTGTCGATTCAAGCCCAAATCGTCAACCTGCTGAAAAAATTGCAGCGGGAAAAACGGCTGACGTATCTGTTTATCGCCCATGATTTATCGATGGTTAAATATATCAGCCAGCGGATCGCGGTCATGTATCGCGGAAAAATCGTGGAGCTCGGGCCGGCCAAGGAGCTGTACCGCTTCCCGCTGCATCCTTACACGGAAAGCCTGCTCTCCGCCATTCCCTATCCCGACCCCGATCTTGAACAAACGCGGCAGCGGCTTGTCTACGAACCGCGGGCGGACAATGAAACAAGCGGACTGCACGAGGTGGTCCCAGGCCGCTACGTTTACTGCGATCCGGCCGAAATCCCCGCATTTCAAGCCAAATACGAAAGACTGAACACGACTGCCGCTTCCCCGCCCGAACCGGTCATCATTTATTAACGCGGGCACAGGGGAACCTCCTCCCTTGCTGCTCGCGCTTTTTTTCGTTACCTCCCCAAAATATAAACCACCACCGCCAAAACGGCCAGATGCGCCGGATAAAAAGCCCGCCACACCCAGCGCGGCAGCGTCCAGGACTCCAATCTTCTCCACATCCCAGGACCGTACGCAATCACCAGGGTCGGAACGATGCTGGCCAGTTGAATCACCCAGCCGTAGGCCAGGAGATAGGCCAGGTTCAGGAGCAAATGCATCACAACCCTTCCGCTCTTGTCCGCATATTTGAAAATCAATACGAGAAGCAGGCCGTAGGCGCCGTAGTCGAACGGCAAGACCTCCATGATGACGCAGGCGGCCGCGATCGTGAGAGCGGATACAATGCCCGGTTTGACCGAATCCAGCAGCCTCAGAACCAGGGAAGAGGCGAAAAGCGTGGCGACGACGTTCAGGCCGTTGGTGTTGAAAGCGAGCTGATAGGGGATTTGCGACAATACGGCAATGATAAACAAGCGGGAAATATATCTCCGGTAATTGGAAGTGTAGACATGCCCCTGTACTAAGGCGTAGGCATAAAGGGGAAACGCGATTCTTCCGATGATCCGCCACAGCATTTCTCCTGGAAAAAACAGCAGCCCGATATGGTCGATCAACATCGTGATCATCGCTATGAATTGCATGGCCTGCCCCCCCTTTTCATGACAATTTTGAAAAAAACCTTCGGCCGGGAGAACGTCCCGCCAAAGGTTTCAAGGCGCGCTCAGATGGTGCTGAACACCTGCCACACGATAGGCGTCAGCTCGATCTGCTCGCCCAGCCATTGCCGGGCGATTTTGCGAAAAATCCCTGGATCGCCGCTGCAGAAAAACTGATGCACCGGAATTCCGTCCCCGTGCGCCAAGCAGCCTTTTTGATGCAAAACCGTGCTGATCTCCCTGGCCGTTTCATCCGCCGAACTGATCAGTTTGACTTTGGGACCCATGACTTGCTGAATCGGCTGTTTTAAAAAAGGATAATGAGTGCAGCCCAGAATCAGGCAATCGATCGGATGTTCCTTCATATCCCGCAGCGAGTCCTGGACGACGTACAACGCCTCAGGATTTTCATAAAGCCCTCGCTCGACCAGGGGGACAAAGTCGGGGCAAGCTTCGCTGACGATCTCGATTTGCGGGTTGAGTTCGCGGAGGGCCTTGTCGTAAGCGCCGCTGCAAATGGTGCCGATCGTGCCGATCACCCCGACTTTCCCCGTTTTGGTGGCGCTGATGGCTGCCCTGGAACCGGGATGAATCACACCGATGACAGGAATTTTGACCTTCGCCTTAATATAATCCAGCGCAGCCGCCGTTGCCGTATTACAGGCGATGACGATCATTTTCGGATCGAACTGAATGAGATAATCGACGATTTGCTCGGTAAACAAGCGGACTTCTTCGGGAGAACGGGGACCGTAGGGAGCTCTGGCCGTATCTCCGAAGTAAATAATTTTCTCTCTGGGAAGCTGCCGCATGACTTCCTTGCAGACGGTGAGGCCTCCCACTCCCGAGTCTAGTATAGCGATGGCTTGCTGCACGAACATACCGCATCCTTCGTTTGTAGTTTACTTCTCTCCCGTTACTTTATGAAATTGGTGCGCAAAGCGTACCTAAATATTAACTCAATTTAGAGGGCGGAACAAGGATTCAGCCATTTCCCTAAACATAGAAAAAGACCCTTTAAACGGGGTCCTCTTCACCTGATTAGGATTCTTCTTTGGACGCGGCGCCGGCCAATGACGCGCCCTTTTCCGCTTCGTCTGCGATATCGTCCGCAAATCCTGACGCTTGTGCCGTCTGTGCTTCTTCCTCTTCCGGAACATGGCCGGCACGACGCGCTTGGATATCGCTGATGATTCCTTCGGCCTTATCTTTCATTTTGCCGACCAGGACAGCGCCTTGCTCCGTCACCTTGCCGGCGATCTCCTGCGTTTTCTCGCCGACCTGCCGCGCTCCATCCGCGATATCCTTACGCAGCTCGCGTCCGGGTTTCGGAGCAAACAACAGTGCAGCCACCGAACCGACGATCGTGCCGACAGCGGCACCCCACAACCAACCTTTGTTTCCTTTGCTCACGGCTCATCTCTCCTTGCCGGCATTTCCCTGCCCATACGAAAGCGGTGCGGGAGTCGCTTGCAGACTTCCGTCGCTTGCGGACTGCCGGTTAACCAGGGATCAGGGCGAATGCCTATATAGTTAATTTATATATAAGCAGCGGCGCCCAAATTGGTCACACCGGACGAGTCCGAATTTTTACCGGCTTGTCATGATTAGCCCGTTTGCTTCAGGAAGTAATGCCCTCACGGGTCAAATAGTCCCGTACGCTATCCGCAAAAGCGGCGAGAATGCCGGGAAGCCGCTCCGTCAGCCCGCGAACCTGCGCGCGGTCCCAGGCATAATAGTCCTGCACCAGCGGTTTTCTGAGTCGTACCAATTCCGTTAACACCGCATGCTGCCCGGAATCGATCACCTTCTCGTCAAAAATGATGTCCACGATGTCCTCATAGCTGCTGGCGTCGCGCATAATAAAGCCGTCGATCAAGTAGCTGCCGACGTCGGTGACGATTTCCACCGCCAAATGCAGGGCGCGTTCCTCCGCATAACGCTCCGTCAAAGACGGCTGCTGCGCCTTGGCCGCTCCCCGCAAAACCTGATCCAGCTCGGGCAAAAGCTCCAGCCTGCGTTCGATTTGTTCCCGGTTTACGTAATACACGGCGATTCCTCCTAAAATTCAAAATCGACGGCCACCTGGCTTTCCCGGACCTGGTTCATATGTTCGATCACTTTTTTATGCTCCGGATGAACCTGATATCCTTCCAGATCCTCCAGTGAATCAAAGGTGGCGATCAGCGCGATGTCATAGGAACGCTGGGAGCGGACCACGTCGATGCCGATCTCCAGCCCGCGCAGTTGCTCTACCTTGCCTTCCAAACCGCGCAGCACCGCGGCCGTACGCTCCACGCTTTCCGGCGATGCGTCTTTTAATTTAAACAAAACGATATGCTTAATCATCTTTAAAGTCTCCCCCTGTGCTCAATTTCGGTATCTGTAAAAAATATAACATAACCGATATCCGCAGGAAAGACGAGCACCCGCACGCTATGAATCTATCAACATACTATATAGTGTCTCTTTCGATAGAGACCATTTTTGATAGAGGGGGTGACACCTAATGAGCATCCTTCGCTTCCTTCTTAACGGCCCGCTGCGCAGACGGATTCGCAGGCTTCAAGCGCAGCTGGAACTGCTGACCGGCCGTGTCGAGCGGCTGGAGGAAAGCATCGCCGCAGCCTCTTTTCCGGATCCGTACACGCAGCAAAAACTGTCGCAATCGGTAGGCCAGAACATTTCGATCGAAACGTCAAACTCGGCCCTGCGCGGAATTTTGATCTCCGTGCAAAGCGATTCCCTGGACCTGAGCGACGAGCTTGGGCAGCGCGTAATCGTGCCCTCCGCCAGAATTACGGCGATTCGCTTGAGAAAGAACTGATTTTTCCATCTTTTGCTTCCGGCTAATCATTGGCCGGATTTTTTTTGCGAGACTACAAGGCCATTTAGATCATACCCCTTCGCCTCGAATTTGGTGCCACATCGTTATCATATCGATCCAGCCGCGGTGTTCGGCGATTTTCCCGTCAGCGACGAGGAATTCACGGAATTGGGTTATCCTAACCAATCGCATCAAGCATATGCTGGACGTTAGGGTGAAAATCCCAATTATCCGCCGAAAATAGCGGTAACGGCAGCTTTGATAAATCCACAAATTGGACCGAAATGCGCTCTGCTTTGAACAGACCTTCGATGTACTTGAGCAGGGTTGTGCTCGTCGCGTTCGTTCGGTTGCTTCCTGCGATCATGATTACTTTCATCTTTAATCTCACCTTTCTTTTCATCAGATTGATTGGGAATACAGGGAAAGGTATGCCGCCGGCTGACAAACAAATCCGATCATGCTAATATGTGACTATAAAGTAACCTCTCATGAATCAATAATACGTTACCAAATGGTAACATGTAAAGCGATTCAAAATTTGTATTTTTAAATTTTTTAGAAAGGAGTTGTTCCGATTGGAAAATGACATTTTTAAGGCCCTGGCCGATCCCAGCCGCCGCAAGCTTTTGGATCTGCTTCACGCCTCGGACGGGCGAACGCTGAACGATCTTTGCGCACCGCTTGACATGTCCCGGTTCGGCGTCATGAAGCATCTTAATGTTCTGGAAGCAGCGGGACTCATTACAACGCGGAAAGTTGGCCGTGAAAAGCTGCATTATTTAAACGCGGTACCGATCCGGCAAATTTATGAACGATGGGTGAGTAAGTACGCCGAACCATGGACGATTGGCTTAACCTCACTTCAATATGAATTGAAGAGTGAAATGAACATGGCAAACAAACCCCGGAATATACACCGGATAGCAATTAAAGCAAAGCCGGAACAAATATGGCAGGCCATTACGGATCCGGCCAAAACCTCAAAGTTTTGGTTCAATTGCGCCATTTGCTCCTCCTGGGAGGACGGATCGCCATTCGAACTATGGGATGGAGAAGAGAAAAAAGTCGAGGGCACCATTCTTGAGATTAACCCTCCGCGAAAACTCGTAGTGAACTGGCGCTTTATTTCACTCCCAGGCACGGAAAACGACACGGCGTCCCGCATCACATGGGAAATCGATCCGCACGGCGAGTTTCAAGGCGTGTCGCTCGTAACGGTTATACATGATGAATTCGAACAAGCCGCCGGCACCGCAAAGATTCTTGAAAACGGGTTGCCGATCGTCATTTCGGGATTAAAAACTTTGCTGGAAACCGGTGAAATGCTGGCAAGCGAATAATCAAATCATGTTGAAATACACTGAAAAAGAGCCGTGTGATCAACATGGTTCTTTTTCATAGAACATTTTATTAAAAATAGCTTGACACCTGGCTATCATTTTTATATACTAAAATAGTCGCTCACGGGGCCATAGCTCAGCTGGGAGAGCGCATCGCTGGCAGCGATGAGGTCAGGGGTTCGATCCCCCTTGGCTCCACCATAATTACATCTTGAGGATCGTTAGCTCAGTTGGTAGAGCAGTTGACTCTTAATCATCTGGTCCAGGGTTCGAGTCCCTGACGATCCATAGAAGAAAACGGCAGATATGCCGTTTTTTTGTTTATGTTGGCGATAGTCACGGTTTGACCGCGGAAATAGCGGTAAAAAAGGTCTCTATTTTAGCAATGAATGGAGTTTTGCCAAAATAAAGGAATTTTTTACCGCTATAGTCATCAGATGAGGTGGATTAGAGCTTTTTCCAAGGGTTATCGGTAAGATAAGAACAAAAAATTCCGCTATTACAACGACAAGGGCCGGAATATCAAAAATAACGCCTAAAATTACCGTTATCTTCGGCGGGGGGCGGCCGAAAATTCTCGACTAGTCATTATAAAGAAGCCCCCTTACAACGGTTGCTTGCCGCTTCCGCCGTCTAAGGGCGCTTCTTTTTTTCGTGTATTAATTGATAAACTCAAGGTATTCCAGCGTGCGCTTCAGCAAAACGGCGCTTTGGGCGCGGGTGGCCAGCTCGTCCGGAGCAAACGCATTGTTGTGCGTCCCTTCGATCATCCCTGCCGCAAGCAATTGCTTGACGGGTTCCTGAGCCCACCCCGCAATACCGGAATGGTCGGAAAAGCGCTCAAGCGAAAGGGCATCCGTCCCCGGCAATTCCCCGGCGAAGCTTACGGCGCGGGCGATCATCGCCGCCATTTGCTCGCGGGTGATCGGCGCGTTTGGCTTAAACGAACCGTCCGGATACCCGTTAATGAGCCCGGCAGCAAAGGCAGCTTCCGCCGCCCCTGCGTACCAGGCGCCCGCCGGAACGTCGTTAAAAGCGGATTGGCCTGTTTTTTCGCGAAGCCCCAGGGACCGTACGAGCATCGCTGAAAATTCGGCGCGGGTGACTTGACCGTCGGGCGTAAAACGCCCTTCAAAGCCGCCGGTCAGGACAAGCTTGTTCGCGAGCATTTCAACATCGGTTTGCGCCCAATGTCCCTGGACATCCGAAAAAGTGCGTTCCGCTTGAACCACGGTATACATGCTGTTATGCGGCGCATAGATGAAAGCTTCGGTTCCGTCCCCTTCCACTTTAAATACCGAAGGCACAAAATGCGCCCGCCCGTTTGCATCCACCCACACTGCGGTGGACTTGGCGGGATTAACCCCGCTATTTAGCTTGATCGAGCGTTCCGTGTAAACCGCTCCCGTATCCGCCAACTCCTTGCCGTCTAAGGTAAGCGAAAATTCAACCGGTGCCGCAAGCATTTGGTAACCTTGTTCGCCCAGCGCTACTTGCAGTTCCCCCGCAGCGGCGTCCGTCTGTTTGGCGATGGTGACGCTTAGGACCGATCCGCCGGATATGGTGCCCATGACGTGCAGCGGAAGGCCATAACTCGCGCCGCTGACGTGTATCTGCAGAATCCCCTCCGGCTGCGTTAAGAGCGATTCCCGTAAAGCTTCTACCGGAATGTCGGCTATGGTGATCGGATCCGGGCCGTTAACGGCAATAATGACTTCGCGTTGTGATGCAAATGCGGCGCTTAGGAGCGCTCCGTCCAGGATGAGCCGCGTTATAGTTCTCCCGTCGTTTGCCGTTTCTTTTACGACGTTAACCTTGGCTTCCTTCCCGTTGATTTCAATCGTCATGGTTGAAACTGGCGCCGGAACATCTTGCGGCTTGTCCATAACGGCTGAGGAACGGGAGCGGTGCGATCCCGAGGAACCGGAACCCCCCGGTGTGCCCGGATCAGTCGGATTGGTTGGATCCGTTGGATCAACCGGATCGGTCGGATCAGTTGGGTCAACAGGATCACCCGGATTTTCCGGCGTATCTTCGCTCGTCATCGCGATGCGGCCCACATCCGTGATCTCGCCCGCAGTGACGTTTACGATCAGGAAATAGGTTTTATATCCTGAAGCCGTAAACGTAACGGTTTGCTTTCCTTCCGGAATGTTGAGCAAAGTAAAGTTCCCTTGGCTGTCGGTCGTGGCGCTGTTGCCGTACACGGCGGCCGTAACCCCGGAAAGCGGGGTTTCCCCCGTTCCGTAAACGGCTCCCGTCACCGTTCCGGCGGTTGTCGGAGGCGGCATCACGGTCACCTTGGCGGTTGCCGTGAAGGAGCCGTCCACGGTCGTGACCGTGATGTCAGCTTCGCCCGCCGCCACCGGAGTGACTTCGCCGTTTTCATTGACCTCGGCCACCTCCGGTGCGTTGGAGCTCCAAATCAGCGCAGGCTCGGCCGCCCCTTCGGGCAGGACGACGGCGGCAAGCTTTTGCGGCGCCTGGCCCAAGACAAGTGTCAGCCGATCCGGATCCAGCCTAACGCTGGTGACGCGAACCCGCGCCTGAATATCGGCAGCCGTAAGCCGGACGCTGGTCCAAGCCTGGATCAAGCCATTCGAATCCGCCTCATATACGTTTAAATACTGCCCCGGAGTGACGTCCGGAATGTCCTCTCCTAATCGGTACGCCACAGCGTCAGCAGGTAGATCGGTGCCAAGCAGCGGCCGAACATCCGCCGACTCGCTAAGTGTATAGGCAAACGAATGATCCGCGCCTTGAGGCTCAGCCGTCACTTTGGCGGATTGGTACGCGTCGCCGGGGTTAACATTGAAGGCGGCTATCTCAGGCGCTTGCGCTTTAACCGTCAACTGGAGCGTCGCACGATCGGTGGCGCCTCCGGCATCCGTTACCGTGATATTGATGCTGTACGTGCCGGACTGCTCGGCCGTACCCTGAAGCACCGCCGTATGCATCCCCGTACCGATTAGGCTCAGACCGTCGGGAAGGCCGGCCGCGCTCCAGGCGATTCCGCCTCTTGCACCGTCAAATCCCGCAAGCGAAACCGAATAAGGTACATCTTTGACCGCATTCGGTAAATCTTCAGTTAGAATCGCCGGTCTTAGGTAAGGATACCCGTTATTCACCGCGGGATTGATCGCCCACGTCTTCGTGAAATCCCAGCCGGCATCCGCATATGTGGATTGTTGCCGCATCTCGCTCGTCTCCCGGGCGTTCGCTCCGCTCGGATCGCTGCCTGCCGTTACCCCGGTAGTAACAATGTCGAAAAAGGAGTCCGCAACGAAAGAACCTGCGAAATCGGCTAGGCTCACCAATCCGGCGATCAACGAGTTGAACGCCCCCGCTAAATTGGACTTGTCGACATACCCGGTCGCATAAGTACGCTGAACGCTGCCGTAAACGATATGAGGCACAAGACCGCTAGAGAAGAGATAATAATTATCGCCGGTCTGGTTCGATACATTTCCTGACGCATACGAATCACTGATCCCGCCCCTGCCTTGAGCGCCGACCAACCCGCCGGCATAGATGTTGGGGGCCGTACCGCTAACGACGGATGCCAAAGAAAAGGAGCGAGTGATTTCGCCTATGGCCCCTCCTGCCAATCCGCCAGTAACCGCAGCCGGATCGGCGTTCGTCCCTCCCTTAACGCTACCCGTTACATAAGCACGGTCGATGCTGCCATCGCTCATCAGACCGACCAGTCCGCCGGTATAGGCGCCTCCCTCGATATGAACATCTACCCCCAGGTTCTTGATCACACCGGTTGTGCTGCCGAAAAATCCGACATTTTCCCGCTCATCGTCGATGACGTTAATACCGGAGATCAAATGGCCCCTTCCGTCAAAAACACCGCTAAATACGGCATGTTCGTTGCCGCCGAAAGGAATCCAGTCATGACCGGCTAAATCAATATCGTTCTCAAGGCGAATCTTCCGGTTTAGATATTCCTCCTGGTTTTGATCGATATAAACGAGTTGCTCCGCCGTGAATATTTGAACCCAGCCATCCGCTTCGGACGGCGCTGAGACAGCAGCTTCGGCTTGGACGGCACGGATTCCCCATGGTTCAAATATCGTAAATATCATTAGTAAAGCTAATAAAGCAGATAAGCGTTTTGTCATATTGAATCCCCTTTACAAGTAATAGATACGTGAGAAAAACGCCTGACGGCGCCCTTTAGCGGCTCTGACTTCTACTTTGGAGCGATTGGAGGCTCTTACATAACTATGGACGCTGCTCTAACGGACACCAGCGACCTTATCCGCCCATTTCCCGGGTATTTCCCAGCCTAACGGACACAGGCGGCCCTATTTCGCTCTAAACCCGTTCATCCAGTCCGATTTGAGGTAAATAAGGTCTTCTGTGTCCGTTTACATCTTGCAAACCTCCGTTTTTCCAAAAATAACGGCTCTGGTGTCCCTTAGCCCCCTCCAGTTCCCTCTTCTCCTCCCCTCTCTACCTGAGCATCGCCCTCAACCTTGACCGAAATTTTATAAATTCTATAGGGTTAAGAAAAACGTCTATCGACGTACTCTCTGAGCTGCCACACCGCGTTTTGCGGTAGTTTTCCCCCACGATTATAGATTCTATAATCTTAAAAAATACGAATTTTTATTTTTAATAGTCGTATCTCATAGTGTAATATAATGGCATGATCATGATGTTTCATTTTTGTTTCAGATTTTAAATATAGAAGGAAGATGGGGAATGGAATCGTTATCGACCGAAAAAAATGAAATTGCCCGCCGTCCAGTGATCGGCTTTTCCCGGGAAATGAACATTCTGGAGCAGTGGGTGGCGGACCCCAGTGGGGATTTGCGGCTATTTGCGGTTTCCGGCATCGGCGGCATCGGCAAAACAACGCTGCTGACGGAAATGTTCCGTAAGGCCAAACAAGCTTCGCTGCTTGCGTTGTGGCTGGATGGTCAATCCGAGCTTGCGACTTCCGGAGCTTTTTTATCCAGTCTGGAAATGAGCCTGCAAAACGAATACGGCAGATTCAGGGACCCGGATGTTCCCCTCCTGCCTTACCTGGTAGCGGAGTTGTCCAAGCAGCGGTCCGTTTTGGTGATGGATAACTGCGAACGTTTGGACCTGATTGAAGGCTGGTTGCTCTCCAACTTTTTGCCGAGACTGAAAGATGCGGGGGTGCTGCTTGTCTTCGCCTCGCGAAACGGCCTTCCCGTCAAATGGCGCACGAACCCTCTTCTGGACGGGCGCATGCATATTTTTCCCCTGAAGCTTTTTTCGCGAGAAGAAATACACGAGTATTTGCGTGATAGCGGTTTGGAAGAAGCCGTGCAAAAGGAAATCGCGCAAAAAACGGAGGGCCTTCCCCTGCTGCTGGCGATGATCGTGGACTTGCAGCGTTCCCGGGAAGGGGATATCCGGGAAATCCCCAGCATACTTAGCGCGGAATTTTTAAAAGAAGTCGCTTCCCCTTCTCTGTTCCAAGCGTTAACCGTCCTGTCGCTGCTGCCGGCAGCCGACCAGCCTGCCATCAACAATTTGCTGGACGATCCGCTAACCGCTTCCGGCTATTTTGAGCTCAGGAAGCTGTCCTTTATCCGCAGCACTCCATATGGCCTGTCCCTGCACCATGTCGTTGCCCGCCTTTTGCGGGAAGAGCACGCCCGGCGAAACCCAAGTCAGTTTCAGCAGCAGCAACTTCATGTGATCAAGCTGCTCGCCGAACAATTCCGGCTGGCGGATAAACGCCGGCAAATGCAGATTGCCGCCCATGTGCTGGAGCTTTACCGCGAGTTTCTGCCGGCAGCCCATGCCTACGCCGATTTTTCGTCCACCCTGAAGCCGCAGGAACACAGCCCTTATCGTGCGGAGGATTTGCCCGACCTGCAGCGGTTTCTGGCCTGGTCGATTTCCAACTCCGATTGGCAATCCGAACTGGTCGATCCGCGAGAATATCACGAGCTGCTGGAAACTATCGCCACCGAACATCCCGAGGGGATTTTTGTCGTGCGCGATTCCGAAGGAACCCCGCTGGCGTTTTGTGCCGGCTTCTGGCTGCATGCCGGGACGACGCCGCTATTGGAACGTTACGCTCCCCGGCTTAGCTCCATACTTGGTGAGGAGGCTCCCGAGCTGCTAAGTCTCCCCGCGGAAGCTTCCGACACGATCTGCGTGCTGCTCGCCGCAGTGAATATCCGGCATCCCCTTTACCGTCCCGAGGAATTGGGCGCTTTGCTGATGCGGCAATGGCTGATTTTTATGACCCGCGGATTTAAGGGCATCAATATCACCGCAGATCCGAATTTAAACAGCTTATTTTCTCTGCTGGGCTTCAAGGAAACCGGCCGGATCAAGCTCGAAGGCCCCGCAGAATCGGGAGGACTGACGCGATGGGAGCTCGATTTTCGGCAAGCTGCGTTTGAGGAATGGGTGCAAAAGGTAATCCGGCAGACCGGCCCGGCAGACCATGCGCCAAACGGACCAATGCCCGGAGCGGGCCAAGACCTGTCCGTAATGATCGACGGCAAGGCCGTAAAACAAATCCTGGAGCGGCTGTACGATACCGAACAGCTGGAACGGATCCCGGCCGTTCATGCCCTGCATCTGCCCGCTGCCGTCTTGCAAAAAAACGTGCTGGATCTATTGACGGCCGCGTCCCCCGCCTATCCTCTAACGAAGCTGGAACAGCAAATCCTCAGGGAAAGTTTTTTGCGGAAAGAGTGGAACAAAAACGAGCTCGCCGCCCGGTTCCATATGAGCCGGACGACATTTTACCGCCATTCCCGGACCGCTTTGGAGCATTTTGCCCATGTGCTGTCACATCTGGTCTGATGTTGCATGCGAATTCACTCCTGTTCACAGCCGATCCGCCCGGGTCGGCTGCCTGTTTTTCCGCGCGGCGCCTGCACCTTCTGCCCTTTTCTCCGCCAATCACCCCTATGCCTAACCCTGCATACCTATAAAGAACCATTCAAATTTAGAATAATTCGCTCGGCAGGAAAGTATGTTTTTATCAAAAGGGCTTGTAAGCGGATACAATCCAGCAAGCTTTTTTCGCTGCTCTAGCCGCATACTTACTTAGGGAGGGAAAAACATGGCCTTCATGAAACAAAAGGGTTGGCAGATTACGTCCGTCGTGTTGTGCATCGCATTGTGCGGAGCTTTGCTGCTTGGCTGTTCGGGCAAAAGCGACGAAGGGGCTGGCGGGTCCGGAAAAACTACGATTACGATCACGTACCGGGACGACGGTGCCGGGGAAAAAGGCTCGTTTTACAAATGGATCATGGAAGTTGCCGCCGGCTATCCGAATAAAAATGTAGAGATCAAGCCAACGCCGATTCAGGCGTCCGAAGGGGACTATTTTGCCAAAGTCGCCTTGGCTTTGAAATCGAAAGATACGGCGCCGGACATTGTCACGGAGGATACGTTTATCCTTAACTCTGACGCCAGCGCGGGTTACCTTGAACCGCTCGATGAACGGCTGAAGGCATGGGAGGATTGGACCAACGGCTCGTTTATCGAAGCGATGAAAAAAGGCGTGACCGCCAGCGACGGCAAAGTGTACGGGGTGCCCTACAATACCGATTCGCGCGGGCTCTGGTATAACAAGGAAATTTTCAAGCGGGCCGGACTTCCGGAGGAATGGCAGCCCAATAACTGGGACGAGGTGCTGGACGCAGCCCGGACGATCAAAGAAAAGGAACCGGACGTCGTGCCGATCTGGATGAACATGGGCAAGGCGACGGGCGAAGCCACCTCGATGCAAACTTATGAAATGCTGCTGTACGGCACGGGCGAACGGCTTTACGATGACGCCGGCGGGAAATGGATCATACAAAGCCAAGGCATTCTCGATGCGCTCGGGTTTATAGAAACCGTGAACAAAGAGCAGCTTGGACCACCGCTCTCCAAAGTGCTGAACGGCCAGGCGGGCAATACCGCTTCGCGCGAATACTTGCCGCAGGGCAAGCTGGCCATTTCGCTCGACGGCTCCTGGATTACCGGCAACTACCTGGACACTGGAGCCGCCCCTTGGCCGGAATACAAAGACGTGCTCGGCTTTGCCCCGATGCCGACGAGTCAAGGCCAGGATCCCGGTGCGATCACGCTGGCCGGCGGCTGGGCGTTGTCCATCCCGAGCAATGCCAAACATAAAGATGAAGCTTGGGAGTTCATCAAATACGCGCTGAACAAAGAAAACAGCCAAAAGCTCGTCATGTCCTCCGGCAACATTACGGTCCGGGCCGACGTGGCCAAAGATCCGGAATATACGAAAATGCCGTTTAACGAAATCGCCACGGCATATTTGCAAAACGCCGAGTTCAGGCCGGCCCAGGAAAAATACCCCGAGGTATCCACGCAAATCCAAACGATGGTCGAATCCGTGGCTACGGGAACCTCTCCGGCCGACGCCGCCAAAAAATACGCTCAGGATGTCACCCGTATCGTCGGCGAGGATCATGTGATGCAAAAATAGCGATGAACGACTCGCTTTCGGGAGGTGAACGACATGAGCAGCATAACGGCCGAACCGTATCGGCAGAAAAGAAATTCATTAACGTGGCTCTACTTCTTGCTTCCGTCCATCCTCATCATGCTGATTTTCTTCATTTATCCGGTATTCCTGACCTTTTTCTATTCGTTCACGAATCTGGCCTTAACCGGAGAATCCGCGAAGGAACTGAAGTTTGTGGGGATCGATAACTACATCCATATGTTCAAGGACCCGACGGTTCGCATCAGCATCTGGAATACGCTGATTTTCCTGTTTGGCTCGGCGGTGATCGGCCAGCAGGTGCTCGGTTTTGTCATCGCCTTATTGATGAAGCATAAAAACAAGCTGTTCCGCCGCGTCATCGGCACGATCGTGCTGGCCGGCTGGGTAACTCCGGAAATCGTCTGCGCTTTGTGCTTGTACAGTTTTTTCGGGGACGAAGGCACGTTAAACTCGATCCTCGCCTTTGTCGGCATCCCGGCGGTCACCTGGCTGTTCACCGTGCCGATGCTGACGATTATTCTGGCCAATATCTGGCACGGGACCGCCTTCTCCATGCTCGTGTTTCAAGCGGCGCTGGACGATGTGCCAAGCGAGGTCGAAGAGGCGGCCGTCGTCGACGGGGCGTCGAGATGGCAGGTGCTCACCCGGATCATCTTGCCCTATATTAAGGAAAGTTTTGTCACCAATATGATGCTCGTCACCTTGCAGACGCTTGGGGTATTCGGGCTGATCTACGCCATGACTGGCGGAGGACCGGGCACTTCGACGACGACGCTGCCGATCTTTATGTACAATCAGGCCTTTGTCAATTATCAGCTAGGATACGGAACGGCGATCTCCCTGCTGCTCCTGCTGATCGGAGTGGTGTTCAGCCTGTTCTATATCCGTTCGTTGAAATAAGCTTTTGACAAGGAGGCTTCGTATGAACGCCAAACAACGTAAAATCGTCTACAGGGTGTTGCCGTACGCCATTCTTACCTTTATCGGCATCTGCTTCGTACTGCCGCTGCTTTGGGTCATCGTCGCCTCAATCGACTCAAACGCGATGCAGACGCTTAAGCTTCCGCACCGGGTGACGGCGGATAACTATATCGAAGTGATCACCAGCCGGGAAAATCAGCGCGCCTTCTTGATCGGACTCATCATGTCGCTCGGCCAGGCGGTGCTCGTCGTCATCCTGGCCCTGCTTGCGGCCTATCCCTTATCGCGGTACCAAATGAAATACAAAAAGCCGTTCATGCTGACCGTTTTATTTATGACCTCGCTGCCGATTACGGCCGTGATGGTCCCGGTGTACCAATTGTTCCTCACCTTGAATTTGTATGACCAGATTTACGGGGTGATCCTGTTTTACGTCGCTTCCTCGATGCCTTATGGAATTTGGATGCTAAAAAATTTTATGGACTCTGTGCCGCAGGACCTGGAGGAAGCGGCATGGGTCGACGGAGCGTCGGTGTTTACGGGCATCCGCAAAGTGGTTGCTCCCCTGATGATCCCCGGCATCTGTACGGTGGCCATCTTCACGTTTTCGGGAAGCTGGGGCAATTTCTTCGTTCCGTATATTTTGCTGCAAACCCCCGAAAACTTCCCGGCTTCCTTAAAGCTGTACCAGTTTTTCGGACAATACGGGATGGTGGAGTACGGGAACCTGGCCGCTTTCTCCATCCTGTATGCGATCCCTTCCGTCGCATTGTATATCCTTTCGCAGCGTTTTATGTCCAAAGGGTTTGGCCTTCAAGGCGGCACGAAAGGATAGGACGCTAGCGAGGCCCTTTGACGTGCAATGGGTATGGAGTTCCCCCCATACCCATTCCCTTCTTTCATTAAGCCGAAGAACCGAGTTCTTCATCTCTTTCTAAGTATGGACGCTGCTCTTACGGACTCCAACGACCTTATCCGCCCTTTTCTCACTCCCTCTCTACCTGTGTCTTCAGCCTCCATCCGGCCTCTTTGTTCATCCCCTCATAATGGGCGGCCATGTCCGCGCAAATCTCCGCCATCCGCCGCACGAGCCGGTCAGGCTCGCGTATCGTCAGCGCTTTGCCGTAAGGCAGCAAATAGTATGGCACATAAGTATACAATGCGGATGAATCCATTTTGAATTCCGCTTCCCCTTCACTCCGCCGAACCAGCGTGTGGCCGAACATCCAATGGTTTTGCAGTTCATTTAAAACCCGGTCATGACCGGCAAGGCGAACGGTGACCAGGGACTCCTCCCGCAGCGAAGACGGCAGCAATCCGCCCAGCAAAAAATCTTTCGCGGAAAAATCCGCCGGCCGCTCGAACCGGTGATCCGAAGGCTCCAAGCGGACGATGCGGTCTACCCGGAAGCTGCGCAGACCCTGCCGCAGGCGGCAAAATCCGGCCGTATACCAGCTTCCCTTCCAGTGAATAATGCCGTAACAATCAAACACGCGGCTCTCCACAGCCGAATCCTTGCCCCTTGCATACTCCATAACAAGCGACCGTCCTTCCGCCGCCGCTTCCTCCAGCTGCTGCAGATAGGCCGACTGTTTCTCGCCCACGGGCGGATAAATCACGGACACGCCGCGGCCGTGGCGTTCCATTTGATCCAGCTGCTTTTCGTTTGTATAACGCTTCAGCTTCTCAACCGCCCGCTCCAACTCGGCGGAAAACGGATACCCCGCCTCTCTGGCGAATATCGAAGCATGCACCAGCGCTTTTTGCTCGTCCGCATCAAACAGCAGCGGCGATTCCGCAAAGTCGCCGAGAATCCGATATCCCCCGTTAGGTCCGGAATCGGCGATGATCGGCACGCCGCTGGCACACAAAGAATCGATGCAGCGGTATACGGTTCGGATATGGATTTCCAGCTCGTCCGCCAGCTGCTGGGCCGTCATCTTTTTTCCCGACCGCAGCAGCCAAAGCATGGATAGCATGTTATCGGCTTTGGACATGACAATTTACCTTTCTCATGGGAGAATTGAAGTGTACTTCGTACTTCGAATGGGTCAAGCGCCGTTTTCAGTTCCGCCCAGTTTCGTTCAAACATGACCATCCCTTTCATTTACAGCATATGATAAAGCAAGTTGACTTCAAAGCAGGTGGTGTGCTTGGCAAAAAGAAGACGAAAGACGAAAAAAACGGACGATGCGATAGTTACCGCCAGTGACCTGGCCATTATCGGGGCCGGATTCGCTGCCTTAGGGAACTTTTTCGAACTGCTGTCCCTGCTGAAGCTTCGGGAGGAAGAGTCAGCCGATGGAGAAGCGGCGAAAAAACCCAAGCCAAAATGATCATAAGGGGTTCAGAATAGTCATAAATAGGATTAAGCAAGAAAAAAGGCGCGGGATCATCGACCAGAGCGCCTTTAAGTGCGTGTGAACTACCTCATCAAGAGTTTCGCGATAGCTTGGCTACTTTTAGCCGCCACTTTCTCCACTTCATATATACAATTACCAGCAGCAGAGCCCCAAGGCCCATAAAGAAATACTTCAGATATTTCTCCACCAGCCCGAACGCGTATTGCCATTGCTCGCCGAACACGAATCCGATGCCTACAAAAGCGGTAACCCATATGGCCGCCCCGGCATAGGCATAGAGGGCAAACGTACGAAAAGGGACACAGATGATGCCTACAAAATATCCGAAAAACTGTCTGACCCCAGGTACGAAAAAGTTGATCAACAGCATCTTATTTCCATATTTTCCATAAATGCGCCTTGTTTTCTCTAAGTGGGAAGGTTTTAAAAAAATCCATTTGCCGTAGCGCTCAACGAGCGGCGCTCCAATCCAACGGCCAAGCCAATACGTAATCGTTACGCCGATCACCGATCCGGCGTAGCCGGCCAGTAAAGCCGGAACGAACTGGAGTACCCCTTTATAGGCCAAATAACCGGTATATGTTAGCGTCGTTTGTCCCGGCGGCAACGGCAGCGCGATAAAATCCACCGGCAGTCCGAGCAACAATACGAAATAACCATAATGCTCGAACATCCGCTCAATCCAAGCCAGCACGTTCATGATCGTTCTCCTTTTACGAGTTCAAGGCGCCGCCATCAATTCGCCTTATTCTTTTTTATGTTAACAGTATACGCGGAGAATTTCCAATCCAAAATGGCCCCAAGGCGGGTTCCATCCTGGACTGCGGGCCGGGGCGGCCTTTCAGTGAGGACGCTGCTCTAACGGACTCCAGCGACCTTATCCGCCCATTTCCCGAATATTTCCCAGCCTAACGGACCCACATGACCCTATTTCACTCGAAACGAGTTCATCCGGACCGATTCAAGCGAAATAGCGGCATCTCAGTCCGTTAAAATTTTCGCGCCACTGTTTTTCCGCAGATAAGGTCTCTGAGGTCCTTTAGGCTCCAAATACCTCGTCCTCTACCATGCCGGAATTTTATAACTCAACTTTCGCAGAGCAAAAATCAGCTTGAGTCCTTGAGCTGAAAGTTTTCAAAGAATTAAGATAGGCGGCTGGCAAAATAGAAAAACACCGCTTCGTTTGGTAAAGCGAGAGTGACGAGCTTCTACGATAGACAAAATAGGTGTCTTTCATTGTTATAAGACCATCAGCCCGACCTAAATCAGTTGCCAAACGATTTAAAGTATTCTTTTCTTGGGGTGGGCGGCAGATCAACACTCACTGTCCGGGCGCTTTGCACGATTATCCCGTTTGATCAGGTTAGCAGAGAAACAGACAAGCTCGGGAGAAGAAAATATTTGGTGGAGAAGCGGACAGGCTCGAGATCATTTAGACAGGCTTAGGAGAAGGAATCAGGTTTAAGGGAGGTGAAACAGACCGGACAAGAGATCAAGACAAGAAATCAAGACAAGAGATCAGGACAGGAGATCAAGGACAAGACGCGAGGGAAACGAAAAGACCGTGATTTTGCTGTAGCCTGAACCTTTCCGTCTGCAGCAATGCCCGCACTGTTCATGCTAACTCACACCAATCAAGTTGATCCGCATTAAGCTAACCCCTACCCATTAAGTTGATCTGCGTCAAACTCCCCCCACCGTTCCAGCGTGTCGATCAGGCCGCAGCTGCAAGAGGCTGATTCGGTTGGCGCGCGATCAGCCGGCGGTAAGGGATCGCCGGAATCGCCACACACATGCGCAGCAACTTCTGCCGCATCGTTTCTTTCGCTCCAGGCAGGTGCAGCTGGCGGCGTCCGGTGTACTCGTTGAGGTACGCCTGCAGATGCTTCAGTCCCAAGGCTATATATGTACTCTTCAGCGATTCCCACGCCTCTCTCACCACTTTCCGCAAGGGCGTATACAGACAAAAGGCTAGAGGGAACGACTGTACTACCGATGTACGGGGATCCACATGCCCGTTGATGAACGCAGCGAGTTCGTGACGGTTTGCTCTTTGTCCGTCTCCTCGCTTATGCGGCACCAGGCGGATTTTGACCTGCTCCGGCTCGCCCGACTCCGTCACCGTGCATCCCGCTATAACCGCCGTGGCATACGGATGCGTAAACTGACACCGGGACGGGTTACGCCCATACTGATCGCTGTTCACCTTCACGTCTCCGTAGAGTAGTTCCCGGGCATCGAACTCTCCGACGGCATGGCGTATTTTGTGTAGCATCAACCAAGCGGTTTTGTAGGTGACCTCGATCACCTGGCTCAGCCGCATCGCCGAGATGCCGCCCTCAAGCAGGAATAAATCCAGAGCCTCGAACCACTTGAGCAGGGGCAAATGCGTTCCTTCAAAAATTGTGCCAACCAAAGCCGACGTTTGATGCTTGCACTTTCCGCACTCGAACAAGGGGATATGCCGGGAGGTCAAACGACTGCACCGGGTGTGAGCGCAGCGCGGGCAGACAAAGCCGTTCGGCCACTTCATCGCGATCAGCGCCCCATGCAGGACTGCTCGCTGTTATAACGGCTGGTGAATGGTTGAAGTTCCGTTCCCGCATTGACTTCCATGTTCGCTCGCCCCCGAATCAAGAATTTACGTACATATGTTCGATTTATTTTATTATACCAAACGTACGTTCCCTAATCAAGCCGAAAATCTCACCTGAACCGCCTCATTTTTTTCCTCATCTTTATTGTTTTTTTCTTCTCTCTTTTTTTGAAACCCTTGTTCTAGCCCCCACCTCCTGCTCACTGAACGAAAGGGATAATCGTGCAAAGGCTGCAGGCAGGGACACCGAGACACCGAGACACCGAGGCACCGAGACGCCAAGACGCCAAGACACGAACCCTTTGGACAGCCCTTCACCTGGCGTCGATTTGTGACACTGCTCGAGGGCGGCTACGGTGCAAAAGGTAAATGCGCTGACCTCAGCGGATCGTGACGCCCTCTTCATCGTTGACGCTTCCATGCTTCCATGTTTGAACGGTATCGCAGCAAAGCGGCCGAGCTGCTTGCCCGATTTAGTAATCATGCCACCGGCACGTTCGGCGCACTCCCTAAGAAGCCAGACCGCCTTTAGTAATCTTAAGGCAAAGACCGAGCCCAAGGAGGCAGTCTCCCTTGGCTCGGTCCTTTAAAGCAACCGGTTCATCCAAACCGGCCGGAAATGTAATCGTCCGTTCGTTTTTCCGAAGGATTCGTAAAGATTTTGCTGGTGTCGTCATACTCGACCAGTTCACCCATAAGGAAAAACGCGGTTTTCTCCGATACCCGCGCAGCCTGATGCATGTTGTGGGTAACGATAATAATGCAGTATTCGCGTTTTAATTCGGCGATCAGTTCCTCGACTTTGGCGCTCGAAATCGGGTCCAGCGCGGATGCCGGCTCATCCATCAAGATGATGCTCGGGTTTACGGCGATCGAACGGGCGATGCAGAGACGCTGCTGCTGTCCTCCGGACAATGCCAGAGCCGAGCTGTGCAGCCGATCCTTCGTCTCGTTCCAGAGCGCGGCTTTGGTGAGCGACTCCTCCACAATCTGATCCAGCTTCTTCTTGTCGCGGATGCCGTGATAACGCGGTCCAAATGCGATGTTTTCATAGATCGATTTATGAAAAGGATTCGGTTTCTGCCACACCATGCCGATTTTTTGCCGCAGCAGCACGACATCCGTTTTCGCATCGTTGATATTGTCGTCCCCGATCCAGATGTCCCCGGTGATCCGGGCGCCGGATATCAAATCGTTCATCCGGTTCAGACTGCGCAGGAACGTCGATTTCCCGCAGCCGGACGGCCCGATTAACGCCGTCACCTGCCGCGAGGCGAAGTCGAGCGAAATCTCTTTTACGGCTTGCTTTTCTCCGTAAAACACACTCAAATCTTTCGTGGATAATGCGGTATTTTGCACCTCGGAGCCCTCCTATTTCGTAGCCGTAAATTTCTTGTACATCAGGCGGCCGACCCAACGTGCCAGCAGGTTGAACAGAAGCACCGTGATGATAAGCACGGCCGAAGCGCCCGCGGCGATTTCCGGAGCGTCCGGAGCCAGCCCTTCGGAATTGATCTTCCAGATATGAACGGCAAGCGTCTCCGCCGGGCGAAACGGGTTCAGCGGCGACGTCGGGCTAAGCGGGTTCCAGTTCCCGAAGTCCAGTCTCGGACTGCTCATACCGGCCGTAAACAACAACGCCGCCGCTTCGCCAAACACGCGGCCCGCGGCCAGAATCGTCCCGGTCAAAATGACCGGCATCGCGATCGGCAGCATAATCGAACTGATCGTTTTCCATTTGGACAAACCCAGCGCCAGGCTCGCTTCCTTCTGCGCTTGCGGCACGCTGGCCATGCCCTGCTCCGTAATCCGCACCATCAGCGGCAGGTTAAACACCGTTAACGCAAGCGCCCCGGAGAACAAGGAGAAGCCGAAGCCAAAAACATTAACGATCACAAGCAAGCCAAACAAACCGACGACAATCGACGGAAAAGAAGACAATACTTCGACGATCAGCCGGATAAAATTCGTCAGCTTACCCGGTTTCGCATATTCGCTCATATAAATGCCTGCGCCGAGTCCAAGCGGAATCGTGATGATCAGCGTCAGAACAAGCAGGAACAAGGAATTGAATAATTGCGGACCAATCCCGCCGCCAGCCTTGATCGTCTCCGGCGGAGAGGTCAGAAAATCAAAGCTGATATGGCCTAACCCGCGGACTAAAATAAACCCGAGGAGTCCGACCATGATCAGCACAATAACGCCTGCCAGCGCAATAATGACGGCAGTTGCGATTTTGTCTGCTGTTTTTGCACTCATCGTTGTGCTCTCCTTTCCAGCCACCGTACGATAAAGACGAAAACGAAGGTCATCAGCATCAAAATTAAAGCAAGCGTCCAAAGCACGTTGTTTTGCGTCGTCCCCATAACCGTATTGCCCATGCTAAGCGTGATGACGCTGGTCAGCGTGGAGGTGGATTCAAACAGCGAGCGCGGGATATGCGGCGCGTTCCCGATCACCATCTGCACGGCGAGTGCTTCCCCGAAGGCCCGGGCCATCCCCAGCACAACCCCGGTGAGCAGCGAAGGCATCGTGGTCGGCAGGACGGTCCGCCACAAGGTTTGCCAGCGCGTGGCCCCCAAAGCATAAGAACCTTCTTTCAAACCGGGAGGTAGAGCGGAGATCGCATCCGTGGCGATGGACGTAATCGTAGGCAAAATCATAATCGACAATACCGTCGCCCCCGCAAAAATGCCAAGCCCTTGTCCGGGAAAAATGTCCCGGTAAAACGGGACGATCACGCTCAGGCCGACAAAACCGTAAACGACCGAAGGAATCCCGGCCAGCAGCTCGATCACCGGCAGCAAAAACTTTTTGCCGAATTTAGGCATAATTTCGACCATAAACAGGGCTGCGCAAATGCTGAGCGGCGCCGCGATGAGGGCCGCCAGGATTGAAGTGCTGAACGATCCCAATATGAAGGGGAGCGCCCCAAACATCGGGGGTACGCCCTCCGGCCTCCACTCGGTGCTTCCAAAAATTTGGCGAATCGAAATCCCGTCCTGAAAAAAGGTGCTTAAACCTTTGGTTGAGACAAAATACACCATCGAGAAAATCGTCACAACCAATAGCACGATGCAGAATGACGTAAATATTTTACCGGTCCATTCCTCTATAATGTGCGGCTGTACTTTTTTATTTCCGCCGGACTGAGCCATGAAACCTCTCCCTTTACACAGCACAGAAAGAGGCAGAAATGTCCGCCTCTTCTTCTGCCGTTATGATGTTTAGCGTAGTAAATTATTTTGTAATGTTGCCGTCAACATCACGTTTAACTTGCATTTTGCTTGCCGGGATATAGCCAAGTTCCACAACATCGCCGTTATCGCCTTGTACATCAGGGGAGACCATGTAATCCAGGAACGCCTTAACAACTTCGTTCGGCTCACCCTTCGTGTACATATGCTCGTAAGCCCATACCGGATAAGTGCCGTTTGCCACATTATCCACAGTTGCTTCCACGCCTTCGTATTTCACGGCTTTTACGGTGTCATCCAGGTAGGAAAGCGCCAGATAACCGATGGCTCCCGGCGTTTCGCCGACAAGCTTCTTAACCGTACCGGAGGAATCCTCTTGGATCGAACCTTGCAGGTCTTCCGTTTTCGTGCCAAGTGCGTATTTCTCAAACGTAGCGCGTGTACCGGAGCTCGAAGGACGGTTTACGATTTGAATCTTTTGATCCGGGCCGCCCAGGTCTTTCCAGTTTGTTGCTTTACCCGTAAAGATTTGCACCAATTGGTCTTTCGTAAGGTTGTCGATCGTCACATCCGGATTCACTACAGCGGCCATAGCGACAACCGCTACTTGGTGGTCAACCAGCTCGGAAGCTTGAGCGGCTTCCAGCTTCTCTTCGGCAAACACGTCGGAGTTACCGATGTCAGCCTGTCCGCCGGAAACTTGCGTCAGCCCCGTGCCGCTGCCTCCGCCTTGAACCTGAATGGATACGTTTGGATTTTGCTCCATGAATTTTTTCGAAACTTGATCTACCAGCGGTTGGAGCGCCGAGGAACCTACAGCCAGAACCGAGCCGGACAAATCGGAAGTTGCCGCGTTCCCGCCGTTGTTCGCCGGTGCCTCGTTCTTCGCCCCTGCGTTACCGCCTTCAGCAGCACCCGAGGTGTTAGTTTTTGCGTTGCCACCCTGACCACAAGCCGCCAAGGTCAAGCTTAATACCAAAGTCAAAACCATAAGCATACTCTTTTTCATTGTCTCAGGTTTCCCCCTTATTTGTTTTACAACCTGATTATAGGTGGCGAAGATCAATCCCATGTTTTCGTAATGTAAACTTTGTGTAAAATGACATTGGCGGGTCCCCCTTAATTTCGACAAAGGCAAACAAAAATAAACACTCCCCTAAGGTTGGATACAGGGAGTGTTCATTCGGTGTTAGTTCATGCAAATTCGGTTATTCGATTTCTCTCGTATTTTTGGACAGCAGCCCGGTCAGTTCCTTCATAAACATATTGATATCTTTAAACTGGCGGTACACCGAAGCAAAACGAACATAGGCCACTTCGTCCACGGGGTATAACTGCTCCATCACCAGCTCGCCGATCTCGCGGCTTTCCACTTCGGCATTGGCCGAATGGCGCATGGACCGCTCCACCTCGGACACGATGCTTTCCAGGCGCTCCACGGAAACCGGGCGTTTCTCACAGGCCCGGATCAAGCCGCGCAGCATTTTCTCGCGGCTGAACTCCTCGCGGCTTCCATCCTTTTTGATGACGATCAGCGGCATTTCTTCCACCATTTCAAAGGTCGTAAACCGCCGGCTGCATTTCTCGCATTCCCGCCTCCGCCGGATCGACCTGTTTTCGTTAGCCGGCCTCGAATCCAGCACCTTTGTCCCCAAATAATCGCAATACGGACATTTCAACGTCAGCCCCCTCCTTTCCACAGATTGTAATTTACATTAATTCCAATAAATAACTTCGAAAAAAAGTAATGAAGTTGATAGTCCCGGCACATAATACTGTTACCAACCACAAGGAGGTGAACATCATGGCACAAAATAATAACTCTTCGAACGACCTGGTGGTTAGACAAGCTTCCGGAGCATTGGATCAAATGAAATATGAAATCGCTCAGGAACTTGGCATCTCTTTCCCACAAGACGGATATGCTGGTAACCTGACTTCCTACGAAAACGGTTCGATCGGTGGTTTCATTACGAAACGCTTGGTTACTATCGCTGAACAACAGCTGGCAGGCCAAGCCGGTGGCCAAGCTGGCCAATTCTAATAACGCCGATCACCCCGAAGCATTGACAGGCGGATAACGCCGGTCAGTGCTTCTTTTTTCAACAAAATCAAAACTCGTCGTAAATGTCGGAATACTGTTTATAGTAATGCGTTACCCGCTGAACGTAATGGCGGGTTTCACCAAAGGGTATATTTTTGGACGTTTCCAAACGGCCGTCCCATTTCCCGCTTTTGATCCAGTTCTTGACATTAGTCGGCCCTGCATTATAGGCGGCGATCATGGCGATTTCATTGCCGTCAAACTGCTCCGACAGCGACTTTAAATACCAGGTCCCGATTTCGATGTTGGTCCCGATCTCATTCTGCACCTGATCCAGCGACGTATCGGGTAAACCCGCTTTCGTGATGACCCAATTCGCCGTGTCCGGCATGATTTGCATGATCCCCAAAGCCCCTTTTTTCGACTGGGCACCGGTCTTGTAATTGGTCTCCACTTTAATGATGGCCGCCACGATAAACGGGTCGATGCCATTGTTTTTCGCGTGAGAGCGAATTTCCTCTTTATAATAAATCGGATAAAACAACGAAAGCCAAGCGGAATTAAAAAAGATCAAAACGATAAACCCCAGGAATAACAATAGCAGCACTCTTTTTTTGCGAAGCCACCTCATAGCAGTCCCTGATCCCGCCAAAACCCGTCAATCTGACGCTCCGTCTCATCCAGTCCACGGCTGTTGTCGATCAAGATATCCGCCCTTTCTTTTTTCAGTTCGATATCCATTTGCGCATTCAGCCTGCGCTCCGCCTCTTCCCGGCTTAAAACGTCCCGCTCCATCAATCTGGACAGCTGCACGTCCCTCGGCACGTAAACCACCATGATCCGTTCATACAACCGCTCAAGCCCCGACTCGTACAGCAGCGGAATATCCGCAACGACAAGCCGGCGGGGATCTTCGGCTTCGAGCTCGGCCATGCGTTTTCTCATCTCGGCGCGAATCGCCGGATGAGTCAGGTTCTCCAGCGCTTTTCGCTCCTCAGGGCTCGCGAACACGATTTCGCCCAGCTTTTTGCGGTTGAGCGTCCCGTCCGGGTGCAGCACGGCTTGTCCGAAGCGCTCCGCCACCGCAGCCAGCACCGGATGCCCGGGCTCCATAATTTCCCTGGCGATGACATCCGCATCGATCAAAACGGCTCCCTTTCGCACCAGCATGCGGGATACCGTGCTTTTGCCTGTGGCGATGCCTCCGGTCAAGCCGATGTTCATCCTTTTAACACCTCACTGTTTTCGCGGGAGCTGGAACCGGCTCGTCCGGGCCCTACCTTGCTTCGTCCGCGGCCGGTCCGGTAAGGCTTCTGGCATGTGGGGCAAAAATGAGTTCCCCGGCCGCCGACAACCGTCTTTTCCACCGGATGCCCGCATACGAGACAAACCTCGCCGGTCCGCCCGTAGATGCGCAAGGCATGCTGGAACATGCCCATCTCCCCTTGACCGTTCACATACGATTTAATCGAGGAGCCGCCGGCGTTTACCGCTTCGTTCAGCGTGGCCACGATCGCCTCGTGCAGCCGGTCGAGATCAGCCCGGCTAAGCTTGTCCGCCGGATGCTCCGGATGGATGCCGGCCCGGAATAAAGCTTCATCCACATAAATATTCCCCAAACCGACGACATATTCCTGGTTCAGCAGCGCGGGTTTGATTTTTGTCGTCCGCCGCGTCATCAGCTTCCGGAAAACCTCCGGCGTAAATGAATCGTCCAGCGGTTCCACTCCCAGTTTGGCCAAAGGGTTGCTCGCAAATTCCTCCCCCGGGGAAAACAAATGCATCGTGCCAAATTGCCTTACATCCTTATATCTCAACTCCGTGCCGTCGGTAAATTTAAAAATGACATGCGTATGCTTTTCGACGGGCTCCTCCTCGGAATACACTCCGTATCTGCCCTCCATACGCAAATGGGAAACGAGCACAAGCCCGTCCATCACGATCCGCAAAAACTTGCCCCTGCGGCCGATTTCCACGATCCGGTGGCCCGCAAGCTCCGTCTCAAACCGCTGTATATCGTCCGGCCGCTGGATGATTCGCGGCAGGTACACCTTGACGGAGCGGATCGTTTTCCCCACGATCAATTCAGTCAGCGTTCTTCTGACCGTTTCCACTTCCGGCAATTCCGGCATGGCTAGTCACCTCTTCGTTTGTTCTACTTCGCTTCGTACCAGTTGCCGCCGTTGCTGACCTCCGCCTTCAGCGGCACGGACAGCTTAATCGCGTTCTCCATCGTTTCGGGTACGAGCTTCTTCATCAAGTCCAGCTCCTCCGGAGGGACTTCAAACACCAATTCGTCATGCACCTGCAGCAGCATCCGGCTCTTTAAGCCGTGCTCATAAAGCGCCTTGTCCATTTTCACCATCGCCAGCTTGATAATATCCGCTGCGGTTCCCTGGATCGGCGTATTCATCGCGGTGCGTTCGGCAAATGAGCGCAAATTGAAGTTCGAAGCGTTGATTTCCGGCAAATAGCGCCGCCGCTCCAGCAAGGTTTTGACGTAACCGTCACGTTTGGCTTCCTTGACGATCTCGTCCATATACCGGCGAACACCCTGGAACGCTTCAAAATACTGCTCGATAAAGCGGGCCGCTTCCTTCCGCGTAATGTTCAGGTTCTGGGATAATCCGTAATCGCTGATCCCGTACACGATGCCGAAGTTGACCGCTTTTGCCGAACGGCGCATATTCGCGTCCACCTCGTCCGGCCCGACGCCAAACACGTCCATCGCCGTCTTCGTATGAATGTCCATATCGTGCAGGAATGCCTCCTGCAGCCCCTTGTCGCCGGAAATATGGGCCAGGACGCGAAGCTCGATTTGGGAGTAGTCGGCGGCGAGAATAAACCAGCCTTCCTCCGAAGGAACGAACACTTTGCGGATTTTGCGGCCTTCCTCCAGGCGGATCGGGATATTTTGCAAGTTCGGATATTGGCTGCTCAGCCGTCCGGTAGCGGCAACCGTTTGCCGGAAATAGGTGTGCACCTTGCCCGTCTGCGGCATAATTTCCTTCAGCAAACCTTCCACATAGGTGGACTGCAGCTTAGCGAGCTGGCGGTATTCGAGGATAAACTGGACGATCTCGTGATAAGG
This sequence comes from Paenibacillus lacisediminis, assembly GCF_046567315.2. NCBI lineage: Bacteria > Bacillati > Bacillota > Bacilli > Caryophanales > Paenibacillaceae > Paenibacillus > Paenibacillus lacisediminis. The sequence continues at coordinate 64,595 of NZ_JBKIAX020000019.1, forward strand.
CGCCAGCTTCTCCAAAACCTCCGCATCGGTGGAATAACCCGTTTTGGTCTTTTTAATGACCGGAAGCCCCAGTTTATCGAACAGGATTTCTCCTAATTGTTTAGGTGAATTCAGGTTGAATTCCTGCCCGGCGATTTCGTAGATTTGCGTCACCAGTTTGTTGATCTGCGCTTCGAATTCGACCCCAAGCTCTTTCAGGTCTTCCCGGTTGACGGCTACGCCTTGCTTCTCCATATCGGCCAGGATCCGCGACAGCGGCATCTCCAGATCATAGAACAGCCCGTGCATCTCGTATTTCTCCAGATCGGCGCGCTGGAGCGGAACGATGCGCAGCAACGCATCCCCTTTGCGGGCCAAATGGCGGCTGAGCGTCTCCGGATCGGGCACCTTGAATTTCGCGCCTTTACCGTACACGTCTTCATCCGCGGGCACGTGCGGAAGTCCGTATTTTGCCGCCAGTCCGCTGATCGTCTGGTCGTTTTCCGTCGGATCAAGCAAATAAGCGGCAAGCTGGACGTCATGTTCGGCGCCGGCAAAAGCGATGCCCTGCCAAAACAGAGCGAGATCGGCGCGGTGCAGGTCGTACCCGCGTTTAGGGATGTTTTCGTCCGCCAGCCAGGACAGCACGTCCGCCGCTTCCTCCCGCTTCAGCAATTCAAAGGGCAGGAAAAAATGCCGCGTCGGCGTCGACAGCAGCAGCCCCATCAGTGTGGCATGATGCGGATTATCCCCGTAAGACTCGATGATAATCCCTTCGACTTCCGCAAGCTGCCCGGATACTTCCGGCAAGGTGTCCGCGTCCACCATCGTCACGTTGATGTCCTCCGCCGCCCGAGCCGCATCCGCGTCCGCATTCGCCCCAGCGTTCCCGCCCGCTCCCGCGGTAAAGGACAAGCGCTCCAGCAGAGATTTGAATTCCAGCTTGCGCAGCATCGGAACTGCTTTTTCCTCTTCGATGCCGGAGAATTGCATATCCTCCCAGGACCGCTCCACCGGCACCTCGCGGAAAATCGTCGCCAGTTGCTTGCTGAGCTGCGCATCCTCGGCATGGTTTACGAGATTTTCCTTCATTTTGCCCTTGAGCTCGCCGGTATGGGCCAATACTTCCTCCACGGAGCCGAATTGATGCAACAGCTTCAGCGCTGTCTTCTCCCCGATTCCCGGCACACCCGGGATATTGTCGGACGTATCGCCCATCAATCCCTTCAGGTCGATGATTTGCAGTGGCTTAAGGCCGTACCGCTCTTCAATTTCCTTCGGCCCATAAGGCTCCACTTCGCTAACGCCCTTGCGGGTTAGCGCCACCTTGACCCGGTCGGTGACCACCTGCAGCATATCCTTGTCGCCGGTGACGACAAGCACTTCGCGATCCGATTCCTCGGCCTGTTTGCTGAGCGTGCCGATGATGTCGTCGGCTTCGTAGCCGGGCAGTTCAAACCAGGCGATGCCGAAGCTTTCCAGCAGCTCCCGCATCAGCGGGAACTGCTCCGACAGCTCCGGCGGTGTTTTTTCGCGGCCGCCCTTATACTCCTGGTAACCTTCGTGGCGAAAGGTCGTTTTGCCCGCATCAAACGCCACCAGAATATGAGTGGGCTGCTCCTCCTGAATCAGCCGGAGCAGCATATTGGTAAAACCGTAAACGGCATTCGTGTGCAGCCCGCCGGAGTTCGTCAGCGGCGGCATCGCAAAAAACGCCCGGTAAATTATGCTGTTGCCATCTATAAGGATCAATTTGTCCATACTACACCTCGTCCCGAGTGTTTTGTTCCTGTTACCTATGATAACACAGCAGGCCTCCGGTTAACACCGCGAGGCCCCGTAAAGAGCGCAAAACAATAAAACCGGCAGCCGCCTGCATATTGCATAAGGCAGCTGCCGGTTGATCAACCGGTACACAGCGTGTTAAAGAACAATTTTACTGGTTCAAATCCGGGCGGTGGCCGGTGACGAGATAGACCGCGCTTTCCCCAATGTTCGTGGCATGGTCGGCGATCCGCTCGATATAGCGTCCAACTAGGGTAAGCAGCATCGCCTGCTGCAGGGAATCCGGATTTTCGATCATAAACGTATACAACTCCTGGATCATCTGGCTGTATAGATGGTCGACCTCGTCGTCGTCCTTGGCCATTTTGTAGGCCAGGTCCGTATTTTCGTCCAAGTAAGACTGCAGCGATTCCCGCAGCATCAGGATAACCAGGTCGGACATTTTCGGGATATCGATCAACGGCTTGATCAGCTTCTGGCCTTCCAGGCGCATCGTCACTTTGGCAATATCGACGGCCAAATCGCCCATCCGTTCAAGATCGCTGGAAATTCTAAAGGCGACGATAATCCGCCGCAGGTCCTTGGCTACCGGCTGCTGCGTCACAATCAGCCGCGAGCCGATTTCCATCACCTGCTCTTCCATCTGGTTCAGCTCGATATCGCGCTCAACGATTTCTTTGGCTTTCTGCGAATCCATGGCCCGCAGGGCCCCGATAGCTCCCGTAAGCCCTTGTTCAACATGCTCTCCCATTTGTCCGAGCAATTGCCGTAGTTCTTCCAGATTCTGATCGAATTCTTTTCTTTGAATCATTCAGCAGCAGCCTCCTTGTTATCCGAAACGACCGGAAATATAATCTTCTGTGCGCGAATCCTGCGGGGTGGAAAATAACTTCTGCGTATCGTCCGCCTCTACGATTTCCCCATTCAGGAAAAAAACAGTCCGGCCGGAAATTCGCGCCGCCTGGTGCATGTTATGCGTGACCATCACGATCGTATACCTGTCTTTGAGCTGCTGGACCAGTTCTTCGATTTTCAAGGTGGAAATCGGGTCCAGCGCCGAAGTCGCTTCATCCATCAGCAGAATGTCAGGCTGCACCGCGATCGCCCGCGCTATGCAAAGCCGCTGCTGCTGCCCGCCCGACAGGCTGAGCGCCGAGCGCTTGAGGAAATCTTTCACTTCGTCCCAAAGGACGGCCTGGCGTAGGCTTTGCTCCACAATTTCGTCGAGGGCGGCCTTGTTCTTGATTCCATGCAAGCGGGGGCCATAGGCCACGTTATCGTAAATCGATTTCGGGAAAGGGTTCGGCTGTTGAAATACCATCCCCACCCGTTTGCGCAGTTCTTCCACTTCCACTTCATCGCCGTAGATGTCGCCCCCGGCGATTTCCACGGCGCCTTCGATCCGCGTTCCGGGAATCATGTCGTTCATCCGGTTCAACGTGCGCAGCAGCGTCGATTTGCCGCAGCCGGACGGTCCGATGAAGGCCGTGATCGTTCGCTCGGGGATATCCAAAGAAACGTCCTTTAACGCATGAAATTGTTCATAATATAAGTTCAAATGTTGAATCCGGATCGCGGTTTCCATGTCAGTTCTCCTTCGTTAAAATAGCACACACCTATAAACTCGAAGCACGGCACTCGCGTATAAACGTAAGTCCGTGCTAAAAACAGCCTTGCCTTATTACCTTATTTCAACTACCGTTTATTATTAAAACATGATTAAATCCTTATCCATTTTAGCTTGCTTATGTAAAAGAAAATGAATCAAAATGTAAACGCAATGTAAAATATGTTTAAGTGCGTGTTCAAAAAGTCGGCTTTTTAGCACCGAGAAGGTTGGATGAAGCCAGGGACTGAGGAGCGGAGCGTACGTTTTGGGTACGTGAGCACCGGAAGGCCCGGCTGAATTCAAGATTCGACGTCGAAACCACTTCCTGACCTGCTTCGTGATCAAAAGATGGCTTTTTGAACAACCTCTTTAAGCGTTCGTAAATTGTTCCAGCTCCCGCAGCACGGTTTCCGTTCTTCGCGCCGCGACATCCGCGGCATCGCGCATCTCCCGTTCCCTCGCCTCCACGGACCGGACCGACCGGACCAAGGCCTCGAACGTTTCGTCCGTTTTGCCCACCCGCGTATGGCCGGCTTCCATCTCCGCAGCCGTAAGGCCGGACGTTGCCGCTGCTTGCTGCACATGCCGGTTGACGATATCCAGCGTTTCGCCGATTTCTCCCGACAATTTTTGCGTCTGCAGAGCAAGCTTGCGGATTTCGCTGGCGACGACGGCGAAGCCGCGTCCATGTTCTCCGGCGTGCGCCGCTTCGATCGAAGCGTTCAGCGCCAGGATCCCGCTCAGATTGGCCAATGCCTGAATACTGGCGGTGATCGACGAAATTTGCTGCGTGCGCTCCAGCAGCTCCGACATTTGTGCCGCCTGGCTGCGGGACGTCTCCAGCACCCGGTCGAAGGCGGCCTTTACTACTTCGAGTTCGGCCCTGCCCGTTTCGGCCTGTCCGCTCATCGATTCCGACTCCCGCAAGCTGCGTTCGGCGGAATCGGACACTTGCCTAACCGAATGTTCGATATCCTTGATCAGCGAATAGCTTCCGCGAACGACTTCCCCCCGGATTTGATCCGCTTCCCGCTGCAGATCGCGCGACATCCGCATTAGGTCCTGGACCGTCAGGATGCCGTAAAACCGCCCATTTTCGGTCATAATCAAACCCTCGTAAAAATGGACGCCCTCCCGGTTTAACGCCGCATCCACCACATCTCTGGCCGGAGTCTGCAAATCGCATACAAGCGGATGCTCATCGGCAAAACCGGACGCCGGACGATCGTAAAACAAATCGGCCGCAAAACGCCCGGCCAAAAAGCGGTAAAACCGGTCCCGCATCAAAATCCCCAGCGGTTTGTTACTTTCATCACAAAGGACGATGCACGAAAGATCGGAATCGCGCTGAAACCGCTGCAGCACACCGCGGCAGGATTCCTCCCGCCCGATCACCGGCACGCTTCTGCAGTACGTACGCACATCCACCGCAGTTTCCTCCAGATTGGACGAAACCGCCTGCTGCGTCTCCGCTTCCCCGCCGGAGGTTTGAACCGGCTCCGGACGTTCCAATTCCGCTGCCACCTGTGCTCCCAACACGAACAACTCCCCTCAGAATGGTGCATATTCATTAACAAAGCATACCCGGAAACTGTTTGCTTAATGTTTACGGCATTTTGATCGTATGTAAAAAAACGTCCATCATCTTGCTTAAGTGATGGGCGTTTTTTTCTTGTTTACGACCAGCTTATATCCTACGCCGCGAATGGAATCGATATGCACCGACTGCGGATCGAGCTCCAGCTTTTTGCGCAGCGAGCTGACATGGACGTCCACCGTACGCTGACCGCCGATGTAATCGAAGCCCCAGACCGCGTTCATCAGATCGTCGCGGGTCATCACGACTCCCGGCTTACGCGCCAGGTACAGCAGCACTTCAAATTCCTTCGGTCTTAGCGTAATGGCTTCACCGTTTAAAGTAACCTCGTATTTCTCGGGAAAAATGGCCAAAGCCCCCAGTGAAATCTGGGAATTGTCCTGCACCATGGATTCCCGTTCCTCCTGGCCGTTCGCTCTACGGAGAACCGCCGCCACCCGCGCCAACAATTCGGCAACCCCAAAAGGCTTGGTAATGTAATCGTCAGCGCCCGATTTAAGGCCCTGCACCACTTCTTCCTCCGCATTTTTGGCGGTCAGAATAATTACCGGGGTCGTCACGCCTTCGCTCCTCAGCTTGGACATGATTTCAAACCCGTTCATGCCCGGAAGCATCAAATCCAGCAATATCAGGTCAAACTTTTGTTTGAGCGCCGTCTCATATCCGGTCTGCCCATGATCTTCCACGACAACTTCATAGCCTTCGCTGGTAAGATTGTAAGACAGCAGCCTGGATAACGTCGGTTCATCTTCGATAACCAATAGACGTTGCGTCATAGAACCCCCTCATCTCTACATGTGATGATGACAAGCCCAGCATATCATGGGAATGTTAACGCGGTGTAAAAAATATAAAAATGGGTAAAATCGGTTCAACTTGTACTAACCCTCATCCAAAGTATGCATAAACGGGAGCTCGACTATGAATGAGGAGCCTTCGCCGACCTTGCTTTCCACGCTGATCGTGCCATGGTGCAGATCGACGAGATGCTTTACGATGGACAGCCCCAGGCCGGTTCCTCCAGAGCTGCGGGACCTCGCTTTGTCCACCCGGTAAAAACGCTCGAAAATGCGCGGCAGATCTTTTTTCGGGATGCCGATTCCCGTATCGCTGACGATGATGCGAACCTTCTCGTCTTCCCCGCCCTCGCCCAAAATGGCCACATCGACGCGGACTCTGCCGCCTTCCTGCGTATAGCTGATCGCGTTGGACAGCAGGTTCATGAATATTTGCCGGAGCCGGTCTTCGTCTCCTTCCATAAACAGGTGCTCGGGAATGTCATGGCCCATTGTAATCGACTTCTTCCTGGCCGCGGGCAACAGCACCTCATAGATGCTGTCGAACAGTTCCTTCAAATTTACGGGAGCGTATTCCAGCGGCACGAGCTTGGATTCGATTTTGGACAGATCGAGAATGTCGCCGATCAGGCGGTTTAGCCGGTCCCCTTCATCGTAAATGATCTGCAGGAACGAACGGGCCGTCTCTTCGTCTTTGACGCCTCCGGCGAGCAGTGTTTCGGCAAAGCCTTTGACCGCGGCGATCGGCGTTTTCAATTCATGGGACACGTTGGCCACGAATTCGCTGCGCATTCGTTCCAGCCTGCGAATGTCGGTCACGTCCCGGAGCAGAAACAGCATCCCCCGGTATTTCCCGTTGTCCTCGAACATCGGAACGCTGTCGAACAGCAGTATTTTTTCCTCCGGATCGTAAACGTTGCGTTCCTCCTGGACATATTCCTGGCGGGAAATCCCTTCTTCGGCGAACTTCGTAAATTCGTAATTGCGTTTGATGTCGCGGTATGATCTTCCCAAGAGCTGATCTCCCTTGACATGCAGGATACGCTCCGCCTCCCGGTTGATCAGGGCGATGTTGCCTGAAGCGTCAACCATCACGATCCCGCCGGTCATGTTGGCCAGCACGCTTTGCAGCAGATCTTCATTTTCATGAATCCGCTTGAGCTGCTGCTGCAGGCTGTCCGCCATCCCGTTGATCGCCTCGCCCAGCTGGCCGATTTCGTCCCGGCGGGTCAGCTTGACCCGAGCGTTGTAGTCCAGCTTGGAGATGCGGTGCGCGACGCGTGTGATTTGCTCCAGAGGCCGGGTCATTCCCGCGGCGATCCGGTAGCTGACGAAGCCGGCAACGAGGAACAAAATCAGCAGCCCGCCGGCCATCAGCAGCCAACCTTGGGTGAGTCCCTTCTCCACGGCAGCCAGGCTCATCGACAGGCGGATGTAACCGTCGAATCCATCTGCGGAGGTGACGCGGCGGGCGACGTAAAGCATATTCTCGCGGACCGTATGGCTATAGCGGATCGCGCTGCCTGCGCCCCCGTCTTCCGCCGACTCGATTTCCTTTCGATGGGCGTGATTGTCCATCCCCTCCGGATTCATTTCCGAATCGCCGACAACCTTTCCGTCCAGGGTAATGAACGTAACCCGGGAATCGCTCATTTTCTCCAAGGCTTTGGCCTGTTCCGTGTAATATTGTTCCGCGCCGGCGTTACCCTGGACCGGGACAAACCGGAACGTATTCTCCAGCAGGCTGATTTCCCGTTCCATGTTCTGCTCCAGGGCATGGATATGGGAATTTTTAAACAGCTGGGCCATCGTCAGGCCGGCAGCCAACATCGAGATGCCGACAAGGCCCATCAAAATGAGGGAAAGCTTGGTTCTGAACGTCTTCATCTTATTTAAAAACCGGCTCTTTGAATGCGGACAACTTCGCGAGCGAGTCCTTTTCCACTCCTTCATGCAAGCTGTCTCCGTGAGAGTCCATCGTGACGATCGCGGCAAAGCCGTCAACCTCAAGATGCCACATCGCTTCCGGGACGCCGAATTCCATAAAATCGGCGCCGTTCACTTTCTTAATGCATTCCGCATAATATTGAGCGGCTCCGCCGATAGCATTCAGGTAAACCCCGCCATGCTCCTGCAAAGCGGCGAGCGTCTTGGGACCCATTCCGCCTTTGCCGATGACGGCACGGATGCCAAACTTCTTCATAACTTCGCCTTGATACGGCTCCTCACGGATGCTGGTCGTGGGGCCCGCCGCTTTGACATGCCAGCCTGCCTCATCCTTCAGCATGACCGGCCCGCAGTGGTAGATCACCGCACCGTTCAAATCCACCGGGGCATCGTGATCCATCAAATATTTGTGCAAGGCGTCGCGGCCGGTGTGCATTTCGCCTTTGAACACCACTACATCGCCGACGCGAAGCTGCCGGATCTGCTCCTCCGTGACCGGTGTCTGCAGCACGATTTCCCTGCTTTTGTCCGCGGCTGCGGACGTCTCGGCGCCGGCGGCTACCCCTGCTGCGGCAAGATCTTCGGTGCTTTGCTCCGCCGGTTCCTCAACGGAAACATCGCTGCCGCGCTCGTACAACCAATTGCTGATCGCGCCGCTGGCGGCATCGATCTCCACCCCTTGGCGGCGAAAAGCCCAGCAGTTGTAGGCTACCGACACAAAGAAGCTGGCCGGCAGCCGGTTTTCGACGCCCACTTTGCAGCCCAGCAGAGTAACTTCACCGCCAAAGCCCATCGTACCGATGCCCAATTGATTAGCGGTCTTCACAATATATTGTTCCAAACGGTCCAGGTCCGGATTCGGGTTGACGTCGTCGATGGTGCGGAACAACTGGCGTTTGGCCAGTTCATAGCCCGTCGTCCGGTCGCCGCCGATGCCGACGCCGATAAATCCCGCGCTGCATCCCTGGCCTTGAGCTTGATATACCGCGTGCAAAATGCATTTGCGGATTCCGTCCAGATCGCGGCCCGCGCGGCCCAGTCCTTCCAGCTCAGCGGGGAGGCTGTACTGAATGTTTTTATTCTCGCAGCCGCCGCCTTTCAGAATCAGACGCATATCGATATAATTTTTTTCCCACTGTTCAAAATGAAAGACCGGTGTGCCCGGCCCCAAATTGTCGCCGCTGTTCGCTCCGGTCAGCGAATCCACGGAGTTCGAGCGCAGCTTGCCTTCCTTGGTGGCCCGCTGTACCGCGCTTTTGATGGCCCGCTTCATTTCAATCTGGTTAGCTCCGACCGGAGTATGGATGATGAAAGTTGGCATTCCGGTATCCTGACAGATCGGCGACACCTGCTCCTCCGCCATTTTAATGTTGCGGGCGATGGTCGACATCGCAAGCCCGGCCCGCGTGGCCCGGTTTTCCATGGAGCGGCCAAGGTTGATCGCCCGGCGCACATCTCCCGGCAAATTGGTGGAGGTTTCCACAATTAATTGGTATACGCTTTCTTCAAACTGTTGCATAGTTCAAGAATCCCCTCTCTCTCGTCATCTTGATAAACATATAAGCCCGAAACCGCAGCTTTAACATTGCATCGCAAATGATATCTTCTTCAACAAGTTTATAATAACATAATAACCACTTTGAGATGACGAATTCTGTCCAAAATAAAGTCCGAAAAAGAGAGGTTTATCACTGCACAAAAAACACCCTACGCTAGAACACGATGCCAAAGCGGTTTAAAAACCACGTTTCGTCGTGTTGCCGGCGTAGCGCGTACTTCCGCCTTTTTTCATGCGTCAACTCCTGCAGCTCCCGCTCGTCTCCGCCTTCGGGGCCAAAAACGTCTTCCACCAACTGCCGGCAAACCGAGATTTGCGGTTCCGAGAAATGCAAATAGGCCAGCAGCAACAGATCTCGTCCCCATCGTTCTCCGCTGTCATCGTAAGGAAAATTTTGCCGAAAAACCTGGACCAGAGTCACCTCCGGAACGTAACGGCAGGTTCCTCCGAGCAGCCACATTCTCAGCGAAAATTCCGCGGTTTCCAGCTCTTTGCCGGCAAACCCGTCCTCCATCCCGCCGCTTTCCTCAAACCGGTCCCTGCGGATCGCCAAACATTCCCACGACAACCACGGCAACTCATTCCGGCCTTCCGTTAAGGCCGGGTAATAACGTATGGATTTTAGCCAGCCCGAAACGGATTCCGTCTTCGGCACCACGGAACGCTCATGCATGACAAAGGAAGGCGAACTGCAATCGGCTTCTCCTTGGATAAGCGGCTCAAGCAACGCCTCCATCCAATCGTCATCGTAATACAGGTGCGCCCCGCAAAAGATCAGGTAATCTCCAGTAGCATGCGCGGCGCCGAGATTTCGTGCCGTAACTCCCGCCGCTGCTTTCAGACGTTTGACCGGTTTCTCAAAACGGTAACCCAGCAAAAAATCACAACATCCATCCACCGAACCTTCATCGACGATAATCACTTCATAGGGAAGAGATGTGCGCGATACCTTGAGCGATTCCATCGTCGTGTAGAGATCGATTCCATTGTTTTTTACGGTAATGATGATCGATACGGTCTTTGATTCGCTAGACATCATATAAGCTCCTTAAAATGGGTATAATTTATAAATTATTGTAAATCAGTATAGACCATAATTCCATAATAAACCAATTCATACTTTCAGTAAACACAAACAAAACACTTAGTTTATTATATTTCCCTTAAGTTCTCACTATGGTAAATATAGGAGGGGGTTTTATGGACTACGAGGCATTGGGGAAAAGGCTGCGCCAAGAACGGCATAAAATGCATTTGACCCAGGAGAAGCTTGCCGAAAAAATTGAGGTTTCGGACGCATACATAGGACAAATTGAACGGGGCGAACGCAGTTTATCTTTGGATACGCTCGTGAAGCTCGCTAATCAATTGGGTGTGACCGTCGATTATTTGCTCCATGATTCGCTGGAAATCAGTGACGATCATTTTATGGATCAAATTCAGCAAATCATGGCGGGGCGCACCTCAAAAGAGAAACAACTCACGCTTGATATCATGAAACTGATGTTCACCCATCTCGATGAATTGCAAAAGGAAACGAAAGACCCTTCATAGGTCCGCTGATTTCATTAGAAAGCAAAGACCTGCCGGCAGTTCCGGCAGGTCTTTGCTTGTGAATTTAGATAATGGTGCTGAACACCATGAAAAACGAAATGACGAGCACGGACACAGACAACAGCGCGCTTAATGTACGCAGCTTGCCTTCCTCGGCCGTAATCGGTTTATTCTGGCGAATGCCTTCCTGCGCCAATCGCAGCGGCTTGCCCATAATCCCGCTGAGCGCACCGACGGCCAGGAACAATAAGACGATCACGATCATCCAAGGCACCGAATAGTCACCCTGACCGATCAGATACCCGCCGGTCAAAAGCTGGAGAATCAGGCCAAATTGCGCAAATCGGTTCAACGTTCTCACGGCCGACACGGTGCCTTCCTGCCCGGCAAGCGACAATTTGCCCAGCGTCCCCAGCACAAACGGCAAAATCAAATAAAAGCCGAGCGCCAAAGCCCCGATAATATGTAGAAATAACATGACCTGATACATAACACAACCGCCTTTCAACGTCAATTACATTTATTATAAACTATTGTAACAATAAATGGAACGGCTGTTGGGGAAGGGGGCTCTGTGTAAGTTAAACGGATAAGATTTCGGGATCGGGGCATTTGATCCCATTGAGCCGTCCTTCTTCTCATGAAATCGAGCTGCTGCTGGAACTGATCCATGAAGTCGCTGTCAAAGGAGGAGCTTTCCGCGCTCCCCCAATTACATCAAGGTTTACTTGCCAATTCATGCTTGGTCGAAGAGGTGTCTTTCATTGTTTTAGACCATCAGCCCGACCTAAATCAACGTAAACGAATTAAAGTATTCTTTTCTTGGGGTGGGCGGCAGATCAACACTCACTGTCAAGGCGCTTTGCACGATTATCCCGTTTGATCAGGGTAGCAGAGAAACAGACAAGCTCGGGAGAAGAAAATATTTGGTGGATAAGCAGATAGGTTCGAGATCATTTAGACGGGCTTAGGAGAAGGAATCAGGTTTAGGGGAGGTGAAACAAACCGGACAAGAGTTATTTTATGCAGCATCAACCAGGCGGTTTTGTAGGTGACTCGGGTCAACTGACTCAGCCGCTTCGCCGATACCGCCCTCAAGCAGAAACAACTCCAGCGCTTTGAACCACTTAAGCAGGGGCAGATGCGTTCGTTCAAAAATCGTACCGCCCAAAGCCGACGTTTGATGCGCACACCTTCCGCACTCGAACAAAGGATATGCCTGGAGGTCAAACGACTGCACCGGGTGTGAGCGCAGCGCGGGCAGACGAAGCCGTTCGGCCACTTCATCGCGATCAGCACCTCCATGCAGGACTGCTCGCTGTTATAACGGCTGGTGAATGGTTGAAGTTCCGTTCCCGCATTGACCTCCATGTTCGCTCGCCCCCGCATCAAGAATTCACGAATGTATGTTCGCTTTATTTCATTATACAAAACATACGTTCCCTTATCAAGCCCAAAAGCTCACCTGAACCGTCTCATTTTTTCCTCATCTCTTTTTTTCTCTTTTTTGGGAACCCTTGATCTAGCCCCCCCTGCTCCCTGCTCTCTGCTCTCTGAACGAAGGGGATAATCGTGCAAAGACTGCAGGCAAGGGCACCAAGCCACGAAGACACCAACACACCAAGACACGAACCCTTTAGACAGCCCCTCACCTGGCGTCAATTTGTGACACTGCTCGAGGGCGGCTACGGTGCAAAAGGTAGATGCGCTGGACCGCGGCGGATCGTGACGCCCTCTTCATCGTTGACGTTCCCATGCTTTATGCTCTTGATCAACGAAGCAGCCCAAAAAGCCGGGAAGACACTGTCCGCCTCTGATTTAGCGTCAACTCCGGCAATGGATTGCTGCTTTACCCAGCTAATTCAAGGCTTGTCTGCCGATTTTTTGCTGCAAAAGTTAAGTTATAAATTCTAAATCTTAAAAAAACCCGCCCAGTTTTAAATGGGCGGGTTTTAAGCAGAAATAAACAGAGGATTATCCAACGATTAGCCTTTCACCACCGCAATTATGCTTTTGACCGAGGCGGCGGATTGGTCGAGCGCGGCTTTTTCCTCGGCCGTCAAGTCAAGCTCGAATACCTTTTCGATGCCGCCCCCGCCGAGAATAACCGGTACACCCATGAACAAGTTGTCGTAACCGTATTCGCCTTCAAGCAAAGCGATGACCGGCAAAATCCGCTTTTTATCCTTGAGGATCGCTTCGGTCATCTGCACCAGCGACGCTGCAGGCGCGTAATAAGCGCTGCCGTTGCCAAGCAGGCTGACGATTTCGCCGCCGCCGGCGCGCGTCCGCTGCACGATCGCTTCGATGCGGTCAGCCGAAAGCAGCGTGTCGATCGGAATCCCGCCGACGCTGGAATAGCGCACGAGCGGAACCATATCGTCGCCATGGCCGCCAAGCACAAAACCGCGCACGTCCTCCACGGAAACATTTAGCTCTGCGGCGATAAACGTGCAGTACCGGGCCGTATCGAGGACGCCGGACTGGCCGATGACGCGGTTTTTTGGGAAACCAAGCGTTTGATAAGCCACGTAAGTCATCGCATCCACCGGGTTGCTAAGGATAATGACCGTGGCGTCCGGACAGTAATTCTTCACGTTATCGCATACGGAGCGGACGATGCCCGCGTTCGTGTTGACGAGGTCGTCCCGGCTCATCCCGGGTTTGCGGGCGATCCCCGCCGTAATGATGACGATATCAGAGCCGGCCGCATCCTCGTAAGAGGAAGTGCCGGCGATACGGCTGTCGAACCCTTGTACCGGTCCGGCCTCAAGCATATCAAGCGCCTTGCCTTTTGTCGGATTCACAAGCTGCGGAATGTCAACCAACACGACGTCTCCAAGTTCTTTTTGCGCAAGCATAAACGCCGTGGTTGCGCCGGTAAAACCGGCGCCGACAACGGTTATCTTTTTGCGTTGGATAGCCATGCGGGGCAAGCCTCCTACATGTTTTTGATCAGTTCATCGGCAAACTCGGAGCATTTTACCTCTTTAGCGCCATCCATCAGACGGGCGAAGTCGTAAGTTACCGTCTTATTGTTAATCGATGTTTCCAAGCCTTTGTAAATGAGGTCCGCCGCTTCCTGCCATCCAAGATGCTCAAGCATCATGACGCCGGACAAAATGACGGAGCCCGGGTTCACGACGTCCAGATCGGCGTATTTCGGCGCCGTGCCGTGCGTCGCTTCAAAGATCGCGTGCCCGGTAACGTAGTTGATGTTCGCTCCCGGCGCGATCCCGATGCCGCCCACTTGCGCAGCCAAAGCGTCGGACAGGTAGTCGCCGTTCAGGTTCAGCGTGGCGATGACGTCAAAGTCGGTCGGGCGCGTCAGCACCTGCTGCAGCGCGATGTCGGCGATGGCATCCTTCACGATGATTTTGCCGGCTTCCTGCGCGGCCTTTTGCGCTTGATTCGCCGCATCCGTACCCGACTGCTCCTTGATCCGGTCATATTCGGCCCAGGTGAACACTTTATCGCCGAATTCCGCTTCGGCCACTTCGTAACCCCAGTTTTTGAACGCGCCTTCGGTGAATTTCATGATATTGCCTTTATGCACCAGTGTAACGCTCTTGCGGCCATGTTTGATCGCATATTCCACAGCGGCGCGGACAAGGCGTTTCGAGCCCTCCTCGGAAACCGGCTTGATGCCGATGCCGGACGTTTCCGGGAAGCGGATTTTTTTCACGCCCATTTCGTTTTGCAGGAACGCAAGCACTTTCTTGACTTCCTCGGAGCCTTCCTTGTATTCGATTCCCGCATAAATATCTTCCGTGTTCTCCCGGAAAATCACCATATCCACCAGCTCCGGATGTTTCACCGGAGAAGGCACCCCTTCAAAATAACGGACAGGGCGCAGGCAGACGTACAGGTCCAGCTCCTGGCGAAGCGCCACGTTCAGAGAGCGGATGCCGCCGCCGATTGGGGTTGTTAGCGGCCCCTTAATGGCCACAATATACTCACGGATCGCGGTCAGCGTGTCAGCCGGCAACCACTCTCCGTAGGCATTAAAGGCCTTTTCCCCGGCAAAAACTTCGTACCAGGCGATTTTTTTGTCGCCGCCGTAGGCTTTCTCCACAGCAGCGTCCAATACGCGTTTGGATGCTTTCCAGATATCGCGGCCGGTGCCATCGCCCTCGATAAACGGAACGATCGGGTGGTTTGGCACCTGCAGCTTTCCATCTTGAATCGTAATTTTTTCACCTTCGGCAGGGAGATCAAACTTTTCAAGCTTCAACATGTTTTCGGTTTCCTCCTCGTTGATCGTTTCAACTATTCACGGTCTCCATTTTATCATAAATCGCCATGGAGCTCCCGTTCTGCTGCTTATCTTAGTTCAATCGGTACGTAAGTCTGGTTTGTGGCCCCTACATATTCCGCACGCGGACGGATCAGCCGGTTGTCCTCAAGCTGCTCCAATATATGCGCAGTCCAGCCGGAGAGACGGCTGATCGCAAAAATCGGCGTAAACAAATCGCCCGGAATGCCCAGCATCGTATAGACGGAAGCGGAATAGAAGTCTACGTTAGGCTTCAACCCCTTTTGCCCTGTCACGAGCTGATCCACTTTGACGGAAATGTCGTACAGCGTCGAGTCGCCTTTAAGCGCGCTCAGCTGACGGGACATTTTCTGCAGATGTTTGGCCCGCGGGTCGCCGTTTTTGTATACGCGGTGTCCGAAGCCCATGATTTTCTCCCGGTTGGCCAGCTTCCGCTGAATGTAGGGTTCCGCCTGGTCAAGTGTGTCGATTTCGCTCAGCATCTTCATCACCGCTTCGTTGGCTCCGCCGTGGAGCGGCCCTTTCAACGTCCCGATCGCGGACGTCACCCCGGAGTAAATGTCCGACAGCGTTGCGATCGTTACGCGCGCGGAGAACGTGGATGCGTTGAGCTCGTGGTCCGCATGGAGCACCAGCGCCTGGTCCAGCGCACGAACGGCGATCGGATCGGGTTCTTCGCCGGTCAGCATGTATAAGAAATTGTGGGCGATGGATACGCCTTGCAGCGGAGCCACAGGTTCCTTGCCTTGACGGATGCGGGCAAAAGCGGCAATCAACGTCGGAATTTGGGTTTGCAGCTTGATCGCTTTTTTCAAATTGCTTTCGCGCGTGTTGTCATTGGCGTTCTCATCGTACAAAGCAAGAGCCGATACGGCAGTACGAAGCACTGCCATCGTGTTGGCACCCTGCGGATACAACTTCATCTGCGCGATAACCGCCTCCGGAACCGCAGCATAGTCGCTGAACTGCTGCTGCAGCCGCTCCAGCTCGGATTGGTTGGGCAGTTTGCCGTTCCACAGCAAGTACGCCGTTTCTTCAAAACTAGCGCGTTCAGCCAGATCATCGATATTAATGCCGCGATAGCAGAGCACGCCGTCATGAATGGAGCTGATCGAGGAAGTTGCCGCAACAATGCCTTCCAGGCCTTTCGTAGCTGTCATGATACATCTCTCCTTTGTTAACATTTTGTGAGCAACAAGCTGTGAAAACATTTTCAAATTAAAATTTTAAATTTTTTATGAACTGACGCGAAAACGACCCTGAAAAAAGGAATCACGCTATAAAATCCTTACTAATCCATCATACTGGATTTCTCGGAGCATGGGAACCCGCTACGGCGCAGCCCGTCAGATCAAAAATTTCTTTCACGATCATAAAGAATTTTTGTAAACGATTTCAGTTTTGCAATAAGAAATGTCACATTAATTGAAAAAAAGTAGGCTCGTCATACTCCCTGCGGACCCATAATATCCTAGAACTAGGACATGTATTCACAAAAAAGGGGAAATGCCGTTTGGATAGCGTAGTCGTCAAACGCGTATTGCGCGGAAGCTGGATTTGTGTCGTCGTTGTTGGTTCCCTCGCTGCGGTTTACTGGCTGATCCCGCTCCTTTACCCGTTTCTGATCGCCTGGCTGATCTCCTATGCGATGAATCCGTTTGTCCTCTGGCTTCAGCAAAATATAAAGCTCCCAAAGTGGCTGGCGGTTACGTTCTCGCTGCTCGTCTATTTCGGCAGCGCTGCCATCATCCTGTCCGCGGCATTGACGCGGCTCGTCAAGGAGCTGATTCATCTAGCCGAATCCTTCGACGTTCGCATTGAGGAGTGGAGGCGCCTGTTTACCTCCTGGACGCAAAGCGAAAGCATCCAATCGATTCTTGGTGAAATCAACCGATTTATCGCCGACAATCCCGGCTATGAAAATACGATCCACAAAAACATCGACAACACTGCGGAAAAGATAGGCTCCGCCGTCTCGCACCTCGTCAACAATTTTTTAAACATCGTGGTAGGTTTGATATCTTCGCTGCCGAACCTCGGCGTCATTCTCGCCGTTATTCTGCTCGCGACTTTTTTTATCAGCAGCCATTGGGAGCGGGACATGCGCTTTCTGGCGCGCAGCATTCCCGCTCCGTTCCGGAGAACCGCCGGCGATATTTGGAAAGATCTGCAAAAGGCGCTGTCCGGCTACCTGCGTGCTCAGTTTATCATGATCTCGATAACCGCCTTCATCGTGCTGATCGGGCTGCTGATTTTGGGCGTGGAATCCGCGTTTACTTACGCCCTGCTGATTGGCTTGGTCGATCTACTGCCTTATTTGGGCGTAGGAACAATCATGATCCCCTGGCTCATCTACGCCTTTGCTACCGGCGACATGACGCTTGGCATAGGTCTGTCGGTCCTGTACGGCATCATCCTGGTGTCCAGGCAACTCATTGAACCGAAAGTGCTGGCCAGCAGCGTCGGCCTTGACCCCTTGCCCACCTTGATCGCCATGTTCGCCGGTCTAAAGCTGTTTGGCGTGCTGGGCCTGATCGTCGGGCCCGTGACCCTGGTCATCTTCGGCGCGGCCATCCGCGCCGGGGTAGTGCGGGACTTGCGCAATTATATCCTGCACGGAAGATTGAGGTGAAAAATCCCCCTACATTCGCTCGGGCGCCTGCAGGCCCAGAAGACGCAGCCCGTTGCACAGCGTGATTTGCACGCATTTAACCAAAGCGACCCGGGCTTCCCGAAGCTCGCGATCATTGACAAGCACAGGACACTCGTGATAAAAACGGTTAAACGCCTGGGCCAAATCGATCAAATAACGGCTGACGATCGACGGCTCCATTTTGTCCGCGGCCAACTTGATCCGTTGCGGAAACTGCGACAACCGCTTTACCACATCGTACTCCGCCGGATGTATCAACAGCTCGCTTTTTACGCCACCGTCACGCTCAGCGCCAAGTTTGTCCTGTTCGTCCAATTTGCGCAGAATGCTGCACGCTCTGGCATGCGTATATTGCAGATAAGGGCCTGTTTCCCCTTCAAAGCTTAGCGCTTCCTCCCAGGAGAAATGGATGTCCTTAATCCGGCTGCCGCTTAAATCGTGAAAAATAACGGCCCCGACGCCCACCTGTTTGGCCACCTCGTCCTTTTGCTCCAGATGGGGATTTTTTAGCTTGATAAGCTCCCGCGCCTTCATCACTGCCTGCTCCAGAAGTTCCTCCAGTTTGACCACATTCCCCCTGCGTGTGGACAAGCCGACTCCCCCCAAGTCCACCCGTCCGAACGGAACATGCACCAAATCTGCCGCCCAGGAGTACCCCATCAGCTCCACTACCTTAAACCACTGTTTAAAATGCAAGCTTTGCGAGTAATCCGTCACATAAATCGCCTTAAGAAAATCGTAGGCCTGTTTGCGGTAGAGCGCGGCCGCCACATCGCGTGTATGATACAGCGTGCTGCCGTCCTGCTTGAGCATCAAAGCCGGCGGCATGTCGAAGGCGTCCAGCTTCACCAGCCAAGCACCCCCGTCCTCTTCCAGCAGTTGCTTGTCCCGCAGCTCACGGGTCACCGAAGCGGTTTTGTCATTGTAAAAGCTTTCTCCCGTCACATAGTCAAAACGTACCCCAAGCAGCCGGTACACTTTATCGAACTCGGTCATGCTCATATCAACGAATCTCCGCCACAACCGCAAAGCTTCCTCGTCGCCCTGCTCCATTTTTGCGAACCAGGCGCGCGCTTCATCCTCCATTTCCGGCCTCTTTTCCGCCTCATCATGAAATTGGACGTATAAGCGGAGCAATTCGTCGATCGGCCCTGACGCCAACCGTTCCTCATCCCCCCATAAACGGTAGGCGACGATCAGCTTCCCGAATTGCGTCCCCCAGTCTCCCAGATGATTAACCCCGATCACGCGGTATCCGAGACAAGAGAAGATCCGGTAAAGCGCGCTTCCGATCACCGTCGAACGCAAATGCCCGATGTGAAAAGGCTTGGCGATGTTGGGCGAGGAATAATCGATGACGATCACGCGGCCTCGGCCGATATTTTGTTCCCCGTATCTCTCTCCGGCTGCGCTTATTTCACTGACCACTTCCTGCGCAAAAATCCCTTTGTCCCAATAAAAGTTCAAATAGCCCGATGCTGCCTCAAAACGTGTAATATGGGCGGCGAACGCATGCGGATGACTCGCGGTCCGCACATCTACAGCGGCCTGCACCTCCTCCAGTCTCTGCTTCAGTTCCTGCGCGATGGCCTGTGGCGGCTTGCGAAGCTGCCTGCTCAGCTTGAAGCAAGGCAAAGACAGGTCCCCCATCTCCTCCGCAGGCGGATATTCCAGCATTGCCTCGATCTCCTCGGCGGCGATTCCCGTAAGGCTCTGCGCCACAAGACCGGCGGCCATTTTTCTCCATTTTTCCAGCAACGAAACCCGCTCCCTTATCCAAAAATTCGGTAAAACAAAAAAAGGCCCCCGTCTCAAAAAGAGACGAGAAACCTCTGATTCCCGCGGTACCACTCTAAGTGCTAACCATAATTAGCCACTCTTTACGTTTAACGGCTTGTTGCCGGATTTGCCTACGCCTTGCTGCCGGTTCGGCAAACCATTTCCCGGGTCCGCTTCATTCATGCCTTTCGTACCGGCTTCCACCCTTCCGGCTCGCTGTGACTGTCCGACATGCACTACTATCCCGTTCATCAATGTTAACGATGTAATTTTAAGAGGTTGTTCAAAAAGTCATCTTTTGAAGATTTAAGAATGAATAGTCACCGAAGCGTGTCTTCCTTAAATCGCAAGAAAAACTTCAGCTTAGGGCGGTCTGTCTTCTTTGATTGTTCATCGATAAAGTTTTTCTTATCACGAAGCAGGTCAAGAAGCGGATCGGGCGTCGAATCTTGAATTCAGCCGGGCCAAGCGGATGCTTCCGAAGCATGTTTCCTACGGAAACATTTCAGTTGCTCACGTACCCAAAACGTACGCTCCGCTACTCAGTCCCTAGCTTCATCCAACCTTCTCGGTGCTGAAAACCCGACTTTTTGAACTCGCATTTTAAATATATATACTGGAAAAAGCACAAAAAGTCAACGCCGGAAATAGGTGATTGTGCCGTCCTTCATTTTTTTATGGATCCATTTCATCAGCGGGAAACGGTACAGCGGCCGGGTTAGCGGAAACACCATCGTAAACCCGATGATATCCGTAACAAATCCGGGGATCAGCAGCAGGATGCCGCCGGCAAAAACACAAATGCCGTCCAGCACCATCCGCCCGGGAACCTGCCCGCCGGTCATTTGGGCTCTGGCATCCGCCAGCACCTTGCGCCCTTCAAACTGCATCATCAACCCGCCGATCACCGAAGTGGCCAAGGTCAAAAAGATCGTCTTCCCGACCCCCAATTTTTCGCCGACAAACAAATATCCCCAAAATTCCACGAGCGAGACGATGATGATTAAAGCGGCTATCCATTTACGCATATTTATAGAAACTCCTTTAAGAGGTTGAACTCGCACTTTATCCTCGCAGCATAATAAAATATTGATCGTATATATGTATTTTACCGCTACAAAGGAGGAGAATCAAAAATCATGGTTTTCGCGCTTCCTCAAAGGCCGCAAACCATTCGGGAAATACCTTTTTGAACTGGACCGGCTTGAAATCCTCGCGCCGCACGACGTAGTGGGTGGACGAACCCTCCACGCAGAGCTCGCCTTCGCCGTTAAACACATGGTATCCGTAAACGGTCTTCACGCCGCCGTTTTCGATGATCCATGTCTTGAGCAGCACCTTGTCGCCGTAACGGATGCCTTTTTTGTACTCCACCTTCATTTCATGAACGGGAGAAATATATCCGACCCGCTCCATATCGATATATTTAAAGCCGAGGTCCTCGCACAGTTTCGAGCGTCCCGCCTCAAACCAGCCGAGGTAGTGGGCGTGATAAATAATCCCCATCATATCGAATTCAAAATATTTCGGCTCTATAGCCAGTTCGCTGACATACACGTGATCCCTCGCTCCTTTCTTTTGCTGCAAAAAAAGCAATGGTTCCCGGTTTACAGGGTTCCCCATTGCCTTTTTTTAAATCGTTCGCACGATCGTTGCTATATCTTAAAACAGGGCTACTTGCGGATTTGGCCAATCTTGATCAAATTGGTCGATCCGGAACGTCCAAGCGGAACCCCGGCGGTAATAACGACAAGGTCGCCTTCCTTCACCACGCCGGAATCCAGGCCGCCCTTCATCGCCTTGTCGAACATTTCGTCCGTGGACGAAGCAACCTGACCCTTCACCGGCGTAACGCCCCAGTTCAAAGCCAAGCGGCGCAGCGTTTGGTCTTCGGTCGTCACCGCGATGATCGGCGCTTTCGGACGATATTTGGACACCATCCGCGCCGTATAACCCGTTTCCGTGGAAGTGATGATCGCTTTGGCGTTCAGCTCCAGCGCGGAGTTGGCCACCGCCTGGCTGATCGCTTCCGTCACGGTCGTTTGCTGGGCATTGCTTTGCTTGATGAAAATTTCGCGGTATTCGAGGCCGGATTCGGCTTTTTCCGCAATGCGGGCCATCGTCAGCACCGATTCCACCGGATATTTCCCGGCAGCCGTTTCGCCGGACAACATGATTGCGTCCGTACCGTCGAAAATCGCGTTCGCCACGTCGCTCGCTTCGGCGCGTGTCGGTCTTGGGTTACGTTGCATCGAGTCGAGCATTTGCGTGGCGGTAATAACCGGCTTGCCGACGCGGTTGCATTTTTCGATCATCCGTTTTTGCACCAGCGGCACGTCTTCGGCAGGAATTTCCACGCCAAGGTCGCCGCGGGCCACCATCAAACCGTCGGACACTTCCAGGATTTCGTCCAGGTTGTCGACGCCTTGCTGGTTTTCGATTTTGGAGATAATTTGGATGTGGGTAGCGTTATGTTTCTCAAGCAATTGACGGATTTCAAGCACGTCGCTCGCTTTACGAACGAAGGAAGCGGCAATAAAATCGATGCCTTGCTCGATCCCAAACTTGATATCGTTAGCGTCTTTCTCGGTGATGCCTGGCAGGGAAATGTCAACGCCGGGAACATTTACACCTTTCTTGCTCTTAATGGTGCCGCCGTTGACGATCCGGCATTTGATTTCCGTGCCTTGGATGTCAACTACCGTCAGTCCGATCAAACCGTCATCGATCAAAATGGTCGAACCTGCTTCCACATCACCCGGAAGCTCTTTGTACGTAATCGAGATGCGATTCTTGTCCCCGAGAATTTCTTCCGTAGTAAGGGTGATGAATTCGTCTTGCACGAGCTCGATCGGTTCTTCCTTTAATTTGCCGGTACGGATTTCTGGACCTTTGGTGTCCAACAGTATGGCGATTGATTTCCCCAGCTCCGCGCTCGCTTGGCGGATCGTTTTGATCCGGCCGCCATGCTCTTCAAAATCTCCATGGGAGAAGTTCAGGCGAGCGACGTTCATTCCGGCCATGATCAACTTCTTGATGTTCTCTAACGATTCACTGGAAGGACCGATGGTACATACGATTTTTGTTTTGCGCATTTGGGTTTCCTCCGTTTTAATAGTTCTCTCTATATAGTCTTTTCCAACAACTAAATTTACTACAATTTTGTCGATTTGTATAGGAAGTTTATCATATTGTCACGAACATTCTATTGTTTTACCCTACGAAAACAATCTATAATAGCCGAAAAATCCGAGGCCAAAGCCCCGATTTTTCGGCTATTCGATAGTTTTACTCCTGCTTGTGCACCAATTCCGAGGACGCGGTTTCTTCAACATCGGTCTTATCGCCGGTTTCTTCGCCGTCCCCGCCGGAATCACCCGAAACAGCAGGAGACGTCTTTTCCAGGCTTAAGTTCTCCCCCGGCACGCCGGAACCTGCCGGAGATCCCGCGTATACGCGCGCTTCCGTATTCCCGGCCACCGTAAACTTGCCGATTTTCCGGAATTTCCGATACCGGTCCTCAAGCAGCTCGTCCGCATGCATAATCGACAATTCCTCCAAATGGCGGACAATCGCTTCCTTAATGGCGCCTGCGGTAGCTTCGTAATCGCGGTGCGCCCCGCCCCGCGGCTCCGGAATGACCTCTTCGATCACTTCCATTTCCAGCAAGTCCTGGGCCGTAATCTTCATCGCTTCCGCCGCCTGGTCAGCCTTGGAAGCGTCCTTCCACAGAATCGAAGCCGCGCCGTTCGGCGAGATCACGGAATATATGGCGTTCTCCAGCATCAGCACACGGTTGCCGACGCCAAGCGCCAGTGCCCCGCCGCTTCCGCCTTCGCCGAGGACCACACAAATAACGGGCACCCGAAGCATCGCCATTTCCCGCAGGTTGCGGGCGATCGCCTCGGATTGTCCCCGTTCCTCCGCCGTAATGCCCGGATAAGCCCCTTTTGTATCGATAAACGTAACGATGGGCCGCCGGAACTTGTCCGCCTGCTGCATCAGCCGAAGCGCTTTGCGGAAGCCCTCCGGATGCGCGCTCCCGAAGAAGCGGGCGATGTTGTCCTTCGTATCTTTCCCGCGCTGCTGCCCAAGCACCGTCACGGGAACGCCGTTCAGCTTGGCCAATCCGCCAACGACGGCAAGGTCGTCCCCGAACACCCGGTCCCCGTGAAGCTCAATGAAGTCTTCAAAGATCAGGCCGATCATATCCAGAGAAGTCGGACGCTGGTGATGCCGGGCCAGATGCATTTTTTGCGACGGCGAAATTTGGCTGTATATCTCCTCTTCCAATTGCCGGTACCGTTCTTCCAAACGAGCAATCTCCTCGGCAAAATCGATGCCTTTTTCTTTACCGAACTGCTCCAATTCCTGAATTTTCTCGCGCAGCTTCACAAGCGGCGTTTCGAAAGGCAATTCGCCCGCCATTTATGCTCCTCCCTTCACACCGTGCAAATCCAGCAATTTGGACAGCGTGGCTTTCATTTCCTTGCGGTGAACCACCAAATCGAGCTGCCCGTGCTGCAGATTGAATTCGGCCGTCTGAAAATCGTCCGGCAGCTTTTGCCGGATCGTCTGCTCGATGACGATTCTCCCGGCAAAACCAAACACCGCTCCCGGCTCGGCCAGAATGATATCTCCGAGCATAGCAAAGCTGGCCGATACGCCTCCCGTCGTCGGATCCGTAATGACCGATATGTAGAGACCGCCCTGTTCGCCCAAGCGGGCCAATGCGGCGCTCGTTTTCGCCATTTGCATCAGGCTGAGGATGCTCTCCTGCATGCGGGCTCCGCCTGACGTTGAGAAAATAATCATCGGCAGCCGTTTCTCCGTCGCCGCTTCAATGGCGCGGGTAATTTTTTCTCCGACCACGGAACCCATGCTGCCAGTGAAAAAATCAAAGCTCATGACCGCCACAACGGCCGGAAAACCGCCGATGGTGCCTTGTCCGGTCACGACGGCCTCCCGCAGCCCCGATTTCAACGCCTGCTGCTCCAGCTTGCCGGCATACCCCGGAAATTCGAGCGGATCGACGGAGATCAGGTCTGCGTCAAATTCCGTAAAACTTCCCTCATCCATCGTGTAGCGGATGCGCTCCAGCGCGTTAAGCCGCATATGATAACCGCAGGAAGAGCAAACTTTAAAATTTTTCTCCAATTCCTTGCTGTACTGAATACTGCCGCAACGGGCGCATTTATTCATCAGACCTTCGGGAATTTCCCGTTTAGGCCGGTCCATCGACTGCGATCCGTCTTCGCTCCCTCGACGTTCTGAAGGAATGGTCGCGTATTTTCTTTTCTTCTGAAACAAGTCTTTAAACACAACTACACCTCTTCAGCCGTTTATATTCATGGCCAGTAATACAGTCATAGATCTATCGCACCAAAGCCTTGCGCCCTTTATAGGACAATCCCGCCTAAGGATGCAAAATCGAATTCAAAACCTCTTGCACTTCCTCCAGTTCCCCGGAAGGAACCAGGATTTCGAACTGCTGCTTGGATAAATTGACAGGACGTGTTTGGACGAGGAAGCCTTCTTCGGTGAGTTTCGTTTTGATCATATCCGCAACCTTGGCGGTTGGCGCAATATACATTACAGTCCACATGCCCTTTTCAAAGCCCCCTACTTTCATCTTTGAGCCCGTATAATAGAGTTATGATAACATAATTTTCAAATCCCCCGCAACAAAGGGAAAGGTCGCGAAATGGAAGCGGAAGGCGCGAAATCCGTCGGAATTCGGGCTGTCCGCTTAAGCCGCGAAACGCCCGTTCCCGCCGGAGAGGGAAATGCGGGCCCCCTTTGCCGCAAAGCTTGTCACAAGCTGTCTATCTTAAAAAATTGCAATTCCAATACATTAAACCAGCAGTTGCCCTGATTTCAATATCAATTCCTTTTCTGCAATAGCAGTTCCTTCAATTCGGGGGCAAGGCGCTGTTATTTTTGGGAATAAGTGGCGGCATTTTTATGGTTATGGGCGATTCTGGCCGAAGCGGCCGCGGCCAATCCGGCTACGAGATCATCCAAAAACACATGGATGTTCGCGCCTTTGTTGTTCAGCTTGCCGATGATTTCGGGCTTAACCTTGTCCAAATAACCAAAGCTTGTCAGCCCGATCATGCCGAAAACGCTCGTAATGCCTAACGCCATCGTTTCGTCGACGCCGTACAGCGGCTCATCCGCTTCCATGATCGATTGCAGCGGCTCCGGAAGAAGCCCTTGTTCCGCCAGCTCATCCAATGCAATACCCGTAAACAAAGTGTACTGCACCTCTCTTTTTTGCAGCACCGCCTTTACACTATCCAAACACTGCTCCACCGTCAAATCGTCATGATAGGCAACTTGCATAGAATGGACGATCTGCGCGATTTCCTCCAACCTAACGCCTCTGCGCAGCAACTGAGCTGCAGCAATTTCATAGGACATCTGATCACCTCCTTACCTTTCGGAAAAAGCGATCTCCTTGGTTCCGCCGTCCACCGTCGGCAGTCCGCCACCCGCCGCCCGCCGACTGCAGCGCAACGCCGCCCCGCTCCGGGACGCGCCGGGAGCAGCACGTTTTTCCGAAATACCACTTGGACCCGGGGGAGTCCTTGTTTATGGCGTATCGTGTTCCTAAGTGTATGCTTGAAGCGTAAAAAATGTTCGTTAAAAACGGAGCCAAGCCTGAAAATACACGGGTATAGGGGGTTCTTAAAGGGCTGGAATAGCTAGTATAGCCGGGTGGCAGACTTCCGCAGCCTGACACATCGTTCTGATTGGAAATATCCAATAGAACTGGAAATTGAATGGCCGGTCTGCAGCGTGATAGGATATTTCCAATGAGAGCCCAAAATTCCGTTCGAACTCCGATAATCTATTGGATTTTTGCAATGTGAGGTAAAGGGACACCCAAGCTGTCGCGGAGTAATTGGACCAGACAGAGGCTGCCTGTAGAATTAGAAGACCTTGCTGGCAGCCCGCGTTACTGGTGCCCAATAATCCCCATGCGGCTGAGTCTAACGCCTTTTTGGGCCTGAACCGCACCTACTGTACATCTAGGCTTACCAAAATGAAGCCCCCCTTCAATGGTTGCTTGTCGCTTCCATTTTGCAAGGAGGGCTGCTTTTACATCCTTTTCAAGTTAGCTTGTTGAAAAACTAAAGGGGAAACATAAGGGAAAAAAATGGCGCTATTTCGGCGGTATCCCCACTTTGCTTGAAATAGCGGACATTTATGGCGTTATTTTTTCGTATCGCAGGGAAATAGCCACTTTGTGCACCATTCGTTGGGAAATAAGGCCATAAAATTCCGC
Organism: Paenibacillus lacisediminis; assembly: GCF_046567315.2. NCBI lineage: Bacteria > Bacillati > Bacillota > Bacilli > Caryophanales > Paenibacillaceae > Paenibacillus > Paenibacillus lacisediminis. Next base: position 91,420 of record NZ_JBKIAX020000019.1, read on the forward strand.
TAATGGTGATAAACATGCTCACTTCCGGAAAATAAGACCTTAAAGTTCCGCTATTTTTTGGTGATCCACCAGTCAGATTTTTGCACCATGCTCGCTAAGCATTCGTGATAATATCGCCAGGAATGTATGAAGAGCGGCGATTTATGGTGCTCTCCTATAGATAAACCATGTCACTTCCGGAACGATCTACTAGTCTTCCACAAAGCGCGCACCTTTTCAGCATGTAAGCTTTGCTAGGAGCCAAGCGATAGTTCGGGCAACGGACATGAATGCGAATCCGACCAATGGACAAGGACGCCTAGTCCAATTATCTCACCTTTACGGTATCCGGACCGAGCATCTGTTCCATTTCGCGGAAAAGCGCAGGGGACGGCTTGATGCTGTAACGTTCGGACAAGGCCAGCAGCTTGCCGGTGCTCTCGTAGAACAGCACCGTCCCGACCGGTCCGGGGTGCTGTTCGAGCAGCGTCTTCAACTGCTCGAGCAGGCGCGCGTTCTCCGCCGCGGCCGTGATTTTGATGAAGACGCGCTGCTGTCCGCGCGTCTCCCGCCCGCGGAGGCCGCCCTGCGCGGGCGGTGCGGCGCTGCCCGCGGCATCGCGGGCGGCCTCATGCGCGCCGGGGCGCCCGGCAGCGGCGCCATAGCCGGGCGCCTGCCCGGCAGCGGCGCCATGGCTGGGCGCCTGCCCGGCAGCGCCTTGCGGCGCTTGCTCCGGCGCAGGCTCGCGCCGGGGCCGGCCCGCGGCCGCAGGCGCGTTCTGCGCCGCTGCTGCCCGCGCGGGCGGCTGCTCGGCGCCGCCGCTCCGGCCGGCGCTCGCGCCCTTGTCGCCGCTGCCGCCCGCGCTCAGCCCCGCGCTCGCTCCACCGCCGCCGCCCGCGCTCAGCCCCGCACCCGCACCGCCGCCGCTTCCCGCTGCGGCGCTTCTGCCGGCGCCGCCGTTCGCCCCGCGCCCGCGCGTGAGCCTGCGGCGCAGCTGCGCCAGCGCCTGCGCGCCAAGCGGGGCCACTTCGTCGGCCAGCAGCTTGAAGCCTTCGTCTTGCAGCTGGACGGTGGCGCGCAGCGCAAGCAAGGCCCCCTTGCTGACATGCGCCGAGCAGCGCCGCCACACTTCGGGGAACAGCACGACCTCGCAGCGCTCGATCTGGTCCTCCATCTCCATGAAAGCCATCGCTTTGCCCTGCTTGGTCGTGATCGCTTTGACCGACACGACCATCCCGGCCACAACCGTCCGGCTTTCATCCGCCGCTTCCGCCAAATCCATCAGCCGGTCAACGCCCCCCTGCTCAAGCAGCTCATCGTAATCGTCCAGCGGGTGGCCGGACAGGTACAAACCGAGCAGCTCCCGCTCCAATTCCAGCTGCTGCGCGGCGGTAAACGGCGGAACTTCGGGATACTCGATGTCCCAGTTTGGCGTTTCCACAAAATCGAACAGCTGGATCTGCAAATCCTCCCGCTCCTTGCGCCATTTGAGCGCAGCTTCCACCGTCTCGTCCAGCATCGCCAGCAGTTGGGCGCGGTGTCCCGGGAGGGAGTCGAACGCGCCGCCCTGAATCAACGATTCAATGACGCGTTTGTTGCACGTCCGCAGATCGACGCGGCGGCAAAAATCAAGCAGGCTGTCGAACGGCCGCTCCTTCCGCTCGCGCATAATGCTTTCGATCGCCTGGGTGCCGACGTTTTTGATCGCCGCGAGCCCAAAGCGGATCACGCCCAAGGCTGCATCAGGATCGCCCGGCATCTCGCTGTCATCCCCGCCGGAGGCACCGGCCTTAACCTGTTCCGTCAAGCCGGTTTCGGCCGCAAATGCGCCTTCCCCGGCTTTCGGGACTCCCACCATTCCTCCCGCGAAGTCCCCGTCCCCAACCGCGGCGCCAACCCGAGCCTGCGGCGTAAACAACACGCCGCTTTCGTTCACGTCCGGCGGCAGCACGGTGATGCCCATCCGCCGGCATTCGACGATATACTCCGCCACCTTGCGGTGGCTGCCCATAACGGCGGTCAGCATCGAGGCCATGAACTGGACGGGATAATGTGCCTTAAGATATGCCGTCTGGAACGCCAGCACGCCATAGGCAGCCGCATGCGCCCGCGCGAAGCCGTAATCGGCAAAGCGGACGATCATATCGTACACGGCGTTCGCCTCCTCTGCCGTATAGCCTTGGGCCAAACTGCCGCTGACGAAATGCTCACGCTGCTCATCCAGCACTTCCCGCTTTTTCTTCGAGACGGCGCGCCGCAGCAAATCGGCTTCCCCCAAGGAAAATCCCGCCATTTTGGAGGCGATTTGCATGATTTGCTCCTGATAGACGATGATCCCGTACGTGTCTTTCAGAATGGGCTCAAGATCCGGATGCGGAAACTCAAGCGTAATCTGCCCGTGCTTGCTGGCGATGTATTTCGGAATGAACTCCATCGGACCGGGACGGTAAAGCGCGTTCACCGAAACGATATCCTCGAACAACGTCGGCTTCAATTCGCGCAAAACCCGGCGCATCCCCGAGGACTCCATCTGGAACACCCCGGTCGTTTCGCCCCGTCCGAGCATGTCATAGGTAGCCGGATCATTGTCGGGAACATGCCGGAAATCGGGGACGTTTCCCGTCTGCTCTTCGATCCAGCGCAGGCACCGCTCGATGATGGACAATGTGCGCAGGCCCAAAAAATCCATTTTGAGCAGGCCGATCGATTCGAGGTTTTCCATGGAAAATTGGGTTAAAGCGGTATCCTCGCTTCCGGATTGCAGCGGTACCGCATCCGTCAGCGGATCGCGCGAGATGACGACCCCGGCGGCGTGCGTGGAGGCGTGCCGCGGCATGCCTTCCACCTTCATCGCCATGTCCAGCAAATTTTTAATTCGCGGCGCCGATTCGTACATCGCTTTTAAATCCGGACTCTCTTTCAGGGCCCGCTCAATCGTGATGCCCAGATGCGCCGGAATCAGCTTCGCCGCCTTGTCGACTTCGCCAAACGGCACGTTCAGCGCCCGGCCTACATCGCGAACGGCGGCGCGGGCCGCCATCGTTCCGAACGTGATGATCTGGGCCACGTGCTCCGCACCGTACTTGTCGGCCACATAAGCGATCACCTCGTCGCGGCGCTCGTCGCTGAAATCGATATCGATATCCGGCATCGTCACCCGCTCGGGGTTCAAAAACCGTTCAAACAGCAGGTTATACTTAATCGGGTCCACGTCGGTAATCTTCAGCACGTAAGCGACCAGACTGCCCGCAGACGATCCCCGGCCCGGGCCGGTGACGATCCCGCTGCGGTGAGCGAAGGCGATGAAATCCCAGACGATCAGAAAATAATCGGAAAATCCCATCTTGCCGATCACTTCCAGCTCATACCGCAGCCGCTGCTCAAGCCGTCCCCGCTCGTTCTTGTCCTGCCACACATCCAGATGACCGTAACGGTCATCCAGTCCTTTTTCGCACAGCTCAGCTAAATAACTCTCCGCAGTCATCCCTTCCGGAATCGGGCGGTAAGCCGGCAAAATATGGCGGCCAAATTCCAGCTCAAGCTCGCAGCTTTCGGCTATTTTCACCGTATTGGCCAGCGCCTCCGGCACATGCGGGAACAACGCGGCCATCTCATCTCCAGTTTTTAAGTAGAGCTGGTCCGTGTTCATCTTGAGCCGGTTTTCGTCGTCGACGGTTTTGCCGGTGCCGATGCAAATGAGCACATCCTGAACCTCGGCGTCCTCCCTGTTCAAGTAATGCACATCGTTGGTGGCCACCAGTTCGATCCCCGTCTCCTGCGCCAGCTGAACGAGCTGGGGGTTTACCTTTTTTTGCTCCGGAAGGCCGTGATCCTGCAGTTCCAGATAAAAATCTCTGCCAAACGCCGCCTTATAGCGCAGCGCCGCCTTTTTCGCTTCGTCATAAGACCCGCGCAGCAAATGATGCGGCACCTCTCCGCCCAGACAGGCGCTTAGGCAAATCAGCCCTTCCCGATGCCGCTCCAGCGCCTCCCAATCGATCCGGGGCTTGTAGTGGAAGCCTTCCAGATGGCCGATCGAGACCAGCTTCATCAAATTCCGGTATCCGGTCTCGTTTTTAGCCAGCAAAATCAGATGATGGATCGGCTGATCCTGACGGCTCCCCCGCTCCTTGCGCGAGCCTGCCGTAAAATAAACCTCGCAGCCGATAATCGGCTTGATCCCGTGGGCCTTGCACAATTTATAAAAAGGAACCGCGCCGTACATGACCCCGTGATCCGTCAGCGCGAGCGCCTTCATGCCGGAAGCCGCCGCCTTGGCGACGAGCTCTTCCAGCCTGGCCGCGCCGTCAAGCAAGCTGTATTCGCTATGTACGTGCAGATGAACAAAGCTGTCCATGCGATCCGATCCCTTCCTTTCGCTTAAATTGCCATGCCGCATTGGCTTTCATATCTATAATTGCGTGTTCAAAAAGTCAGGTTTTCAGCACCGAGAAGGTTGGATGAAGCCTGGGACAGAGGAGCGGAGCGTACGTTTTGGGTACGTGAGCACCGGAAGGCCCGGCTGAATTCAAGATTCGACGTCGAATCCGCTTCTTGTCCTGCTTCGTGATCAAAAGCTGACTTTTTGAACTACCTCTATAAATATTTTATCATACATGTCCCAAGCACGCCCATAGAATGGTAGAGGATAGGACAGACCTCGGAAAGGGGAGCTTTTATCGTGAGTTCGTTTTTGAGCAAAGCGGTTATGGACTTTTTTATCGCATTTGGAATCGTCGTGGGCGGGGCTATGGTTGGCGGAATCGGAGCCGTCGTTTCCCTGCAGCCGCCGACCCAAACGATGCTGGACATCGCCGACCGCATTAAAATTTGGGCGCTTGCCGCCGCAATCGGGGGCACGATCGATCCGATGCGGGTCATCGAAAGCAATTTTTTTGACGGAAACTTGTCCCCGGCCATCAAGCAGATTTTGTATTTGCTGTTTGCTTTCTTTGGCGCCCATATGGGTTCCGAGCTGGTGAGATGGATGTGCGGGGGAAGCCGGGGATGAATGAAGCAAAGCGGCCGGAAATCAAGGGATTCCGTCGGTTTTTGCAGCTTGCCGCCGTGTTTGTTTTGGGGATGGTGGCGGGTAGCATTGTATATAACGTAATCTATCAGACAAGCTACAATGTGCTGTGGATTCAAAACAAGGATCTGCAAATCCAGCTTCATCAAGCCGAGGAAGACCTCCGGACGCTGAAAAAATACAACAACCGCTCGACCGTGATCAAAGAAATCAAGGTGCGCGTGGAGGAACGGGATCCCCCGCTTGATTCGCTTGCAGTCAAAGAGGTTACCAAGCAATTGCATGATGAGCTTGAGGTGCTTCGCGGCAGGAACATTTTCGACATCGATTCCGACGCCAAAATGGCCCGTACACTGCTGAACCGGAAAATCTATGTCGTGCGCGACAAGGAATACAGCATCCAGATCAAAACGATGCTCGTGAGCGAAGGCGTGCTGCAGGTGTGGGTGGATATGCGGCCGTATATCCGGCTCTAACTTTTCATGCTACAATAAGGATCAAAAGGATGTTAAAAAACGGGTTTTGATCACGAAGTTGTATCCTTGGAGCGGATTCGGCGTCGAATCTTGAATTCAGCCGGGCTTTCCGGTGCTCACGTACCCAAAACGTACGCTCCGCTCCTCAATCCCTAGCTTCATCCAACCTTCTCGGTGCTGAAAACCCGTTTTTTAACTTTCATTGGACTGGATGTTAGATCCGGGTTTTGATCATGAAGTTGTACTCTGGGGGCGGGTTCGGCATCGAATCTTGAATTCAGCCGGGCCTAAGCGGACGCTTCCGAAGTATGTTTCCTGCGGAAACTTTCCAGTTGCTCACGTAAGCCGTGTGCTTAAAAAGGAGGAAAAATAAGGGCTCAAGACGCAGTGCTTGACAAAATAAATGATGACGGAGATGAGGGGGGTTGTCTCTCCAAACCACTTTGCACGATTATCCCTTTGGTTCAGAAAGCCAAGTCACATGATCAAACGGGATAATCGTGCAAAGCCTCCGGATAGTGATTCTCGCTCCAGGCCACGGTCTTTTTCCGGCTTGACTGTCAAGCACTGATGATTAGGTTGAACCAAAATAAGAGCAATAAATGTCGCTATTTCGGCGATATCACCCATTTTGAGAGCAATAGAGGAAATTTATGGCGCTATTTTCTCGAATCGCAAGGAAATGCTCGCGATCTGGGCGATTCATCGGAAAATAAGGACAAAAAATGCCGCTAATGGGGATGAACAGGCCTGGCTCCAGATAAATAAGTACATAAAGTACCGCTATTTTGAAGATCGGCGGTCGGCCGCTCCAGTAACCGGCGGTTCGTCGTTCCAGTAACTGGCGGTTAAGCGCTGATTTCTAAGTTGAGCCGATGATCACTCGCATTTTTCATAGCAACCAAGCCATTCGTATAAAGGAGCTGTAGATCTGGCCATGATCCAAACGATTCAATACGTCCTGTACGCCGTATTCATTATCGCTTGCCTATGTTCTATATTTTTCAGCTTTAAGTCGCGCCGTTCGCTCGATCCCAAGGTTCGCGGGCTGGCCGCCGCCAAAACCAACATCAGCATGGGGGTTATGCTCATTATTTTGGCTCTGATCCAAATGTTCATGTTCAGCGGCTCTTCGCTCCGCGTCGTGATCGGCGCATTGTTTATGGTGCTCGGCGCGTTTAACATTTTTGCCGGGATCCGCAATCACGGTGTCTTTTCCCGCCAAAAAGCAGAGTAGTTAAGCTTGTTTCCGGGAAATTTCCGCAAATCCCCGCTATGCGTGGTCGATCGATTGCAGCGCCATGACCGCCTTGGAGATGAGGGAGTCCTGGTAGGTTAACATAATTTCCAGCTTGCAGGCCCGACGGCTCATTTCCAGAACTACCGGAAGGATGACGACCGGGTTTTCGATCTGCACCGGCCGCACGAAATAAGTCGTAATGTTGTCGACGACAAAGTCCATGCCGCTGGCGTCCTTGGCGGCCCGCAGGCCGGCCTGGGTCATAAGCGAGGTGAGCACGCCGTGTGAAATCGTGCCGAGGTCGGTGGCCATCTGTGGTGTAATCATCCCGCGGAAAAACAGTTTTCCCTCCGCATCGCGTTCTTCGGCAAAACCGTTCCACATCAGGTGCTCGAACGTTTCCCCAAGCTGCGGCTGGTTGCGCACGTCGCGCATCGCCTGCAGCACCTCCCGGCGCGTAACGGAAGAAACCAGCTTCCGGTTGCGGTCCACCACCGGCAAGAAATCGATCCCTTCCCAGACCATGATTTGCGCGGCCGATGCCAGTGACGTCTGCAGCCCCACCGTAATCGGATGGCGCGTCATGCACTTTTCAATGGGCTGATCCCCGCTGAGCTCCTCCACATTTCTGCGGCTGACGATCCCGATGACCCGGTTCCATTCGTCCACGACCGGAAAATGATGATGTCCCGTTTCCAGCGACAATTCGTCAAAATCGGAGATATTGCTCGCAGCTTTCAGCATGTTCACCCGCGGCTTCCGGGCGACGATATCCTCGACCAGCATGATTTTTTTCTTGATCAACCGGTCGAAAATGGCCCTGTTGATCATGGAAGCAACGGTAAACGTATCGTGGCGCGAGGAAATGATCGGCAGCGCCAGCTTGTCCGCCAGCGCCTTGACCTCGCGGCTGGTGCCGAAGCCCCCGGTCACCAGTACCCCCGCTCCCTGCTCCAAGGCGAGCGAGTGGGCATTCTCGCGGTTCCCGATGATCAACAGGCTTCCGGCGTCGATATACCGCGCCATGGCATCGATTTTCATCGCGCCGATGACGTATTTGTGCAGCGTTTTGTCCAGCCCTTCACCGCCGCCCAGCACATGTCCTTCCACGATCCCGACCACATCGCCAAACGTCAGCTGGTCGGAGATGTTTCGCGGCTTTTTCTCGACGCGAACGGTGCCGATCCGCTCTTTAGTGATGACAATGCCGAGGTTTTCCGCCTCCTTGACCGCACGGTAAGCCGTTCCCTCGCTTACGCCCATCGCTTTGGCCAGCTTGCGCACCGAAATTTTCGTTCCGATCTTAAGTTGTTCGATATGTTGAAGCAGCTGCTCATGTTTAGTGACGCTCTCTTCCTGCCCCTCCAACTGTTATACCCCCTTGCCCGAATCTGTACTATTCTGTTTCTATTATACACGTTCAGGCATAAGTCAGCCATACGGCCGCAAGCACGATCACGGAATAGACAATTTCCATGATTCCGGTTTGCTTTGCCGTAAGCCCTGTGCGCGGACACCACACGGCTCTGGCCAGCAGCAGCAAAGCCGGCAGCAATAGCGGAAGGGGGAGCAGCCATGCGGCAAGCAGCGTCAAAATCAGGTGGTAGCCCACGGAATACCAATAATAACGCGGGTTGTTCCGCTCGCGGATGATCGTTTTTACATAAAAAGCCGTGCCGGCAAAATAGCCTGTGCTGATCAAAAACAGCTTAACAGTTACCCTGTAGTCCGTGCCGCCGCCCAGTTCGAACGAAAGGAACACCATGATGCTGAACTGCACGATGGCAACGATATCGTTGACAAGCGCGCGCTCGCGTTTTTGCCTGGCGTAGTAGACGTTGACAGCAAACAGGGGCAGGAACCACAGCGCCATGAAGATGACATCGGGGCGAAGCAAAACGAGCACCGTTCCGGCAGGGACGAGAAGCGCTCCATATAGAAGAGCCGGTTTGCGGTAGCGGTCGCCTTTGCCCGTGCGGACCCACTGCAGCAAAGGAAACATCAGCAAATAAATCAGCAGCCAGCAAACAAACAGCAGGGCATGGATCCACCCGGGGGTCGAGGCAGCCATGCCGAACAGGAACGGAATGATCAACATCGCCCAGGCTCCATGCTGGTTGGGGATATAATGCTTTAAACGCATGACGGCATTCTCTCCTTATTTTCCAAATGGATGGGGCAAATTCCCGATCATTATATCCGCCGGCGGAAAACTTCCCAGTGACGCGAATCACTGAATTCATGGCAGCTTCCCAACAGATAAGAAGCCGATTTTATGGGGCCGCTCAAACTTGTGACTGATATCACAAACGTTTCCAAAGCCGTTGATATAATGAGGGCGAATCATTCAATTTTTAAATTATGGGAGGACTACACATGAGTCAATTTAAAGCAACCGTTAACGCCACCGAATATCCGCCGCAACTTAAACATAAGACGATTTTTGCCGCATACAACGACTTGGCGCCGGGAGAAGCGATGCTGCTGATCAATGACCACGATCCGGTACCGCTGCGTTTTCAATTCGAAGCGATGCATCCGGGTGAATTCACCTGGGAATATCTTGAGCAAGGGCCGGAAAAGTTCCAGGTGAAAATCGGCAAAAACTAAGCGGGGGAATGGTCTATGGCTACGATTACGGTTATCGATGAAAAAACGATAAAAATCGCCGTCGAGCTGGAGGATGCTTTGCGCATGATTGAGGAAGCGGAAAGCGATCCGGAGCTTTACGCCAACGAGATTTTAACGATCGCCGAAAAAATGCCGGAATTTCAATATACGTATTTCTGTTTCTATGCCTATGACACCGCCGCCTTGTTTGAAAAAATGCTGGGAACCGATCCGAAGCAATATCTTTCCTTTTCGCTGGAGGTGAACCTATAGTGGAAAACCGGGTTGTTGAACTCGACGTACGCCCGCAGCTGCGCCAAGGTGAAGAGCCGTTCGGGATCATCATGGACGCCTTCGAACGGCTGGAGGCGGACGAAATTTTCGTGCTGCACGCTACGATCAAACCCGCTCCGCTGCTTAAGCTGCTGGAGACGAAAGGCTACACAAACGAATGCGAGCAGTTGGCCGCGGATCACTGGAGGGTGACTTTTAAGCCAGGCAATTAAAATTAGCGTTTTGCCATATGAACGCGTTAAAAAAAGCGCGGGCACAGGAGTTCCATACCTCCTGCTGCTCGCGCTTTTTGGTTTTGCTTTCCACGGAATTGACGGAATTGCCGCCACGCCCTCCGGCCTTAAGTATTGGCTCCATATCCCTGCGGAATATAAGCGCAATACGGGTCGCTCTCCAGATAATCGCCGGTCACGGCATACGCTCTGGCCCGGGAACCGCCGCAAAGCTGCTTGAACTCGCAGGCGCCGCATTTGCCTTTCAGCAGCGACTTGTCGCGGAGTTGCCGCATGACCGGCGAATTCCGGTAAATGTCGGGAAGCCGCGAATCCCTCACATTGCCGCAGCTCACCGGCAAAAATCCGCTTGGATACACCTCGCCGGTGTGGCTGATAAACACGAACCCGTCCCCATCGTTGACGCCCTTGGGCGAACGGCCGAGCACATCCTTGCGCTTCACGGCTCCGGCCTCTTGGCCGGCAGCGCCGCCGCGCTTTTGCTGCTGCAGAAACACGCGGCGGTAGTGCGGCGCCTCCGTCGCTTTGATGCCGTAAGGCATCGCCCGCTGCATCCTGGCCAGCCACTCCATCACCTGTTCATGCTCCTCGGGCGTAATCATGTCCTTCACCATGCCCCGCCCCGTCGGCACAAGGAAAAACACGCTCCAAAGCACGGCGCCCATTTCCTTTACCGCATCGGCAATCCGCGGCAGATCATCCAGATTATAACGTGAGACCGTCGTATTGATCTGGATCGGAATTTCGAGCTGTTGCAAAAAACCGATCCCTTTCATTGTCATTTCATAGGAACCCGGTGTTCCGCGAAAATGGTCGTGGATTTCGGCCGTCGAACCGTCAAGGCTAAACGCCCAGCGGGACAAGCCAACCTCCTTCGCCTTGCTCACGGCGGAAAACGTGACCCGCGGCGTGGCGCTTGGGGTCATCGAGACGGGCAGCCCTTTGTCCTGAATCGCATACCGGGCCAGCTCGAACAAATCGGGGCGCATCAGCGGATCGCCGCCGGTAAACACGAACAGCGGTTTATCCATTTCCGCGATGTCGTCGATCAACTTCTTTCCTTCCTCAAGGCTAAGCTGTCTCGGGTCGGGATGATACTGGGCTTCCGCCCGGCAATGCAGGCATTTTAGAGCACAAGCCCGCGTCACCTCCCAGATGACGATAAATGGATTTACGTTGTAGTCCCTGTCCTGAATCATTTGCATCACCGCCCATCCCCCAAATAAGCTGCCAAGCTTTCCGCGGCTTCCTTGCCTTGCCGGATACAGTCGGGTATGCCTACGCCGGCATATCCTGCGCCGCACAGCTGCAGCCCCGGCTTCGCGCGGGCCAACGTTTCGCGCAGCGCCGCAAGCCGTTCGACATGGCCGACCGGATACTGGGGCATCGACTCTGGCAGAGCGGCGAGCTCGCAAAACAGCGGGCTGGCGGTGATGCCCAGCAAATCGCGCAGCTCGGCGGCCACCCGGCGCTCGATGTCGGCCCTGGACATCGCGGTCCATGCCTCGTCGCCCAAGCGGCCGATATAGGTCCGCATCAGCGCTTTATCGCCGGGAGCCGAGTGCAGCCATTTCGATGAAACCCAGGTAATCGCCGTAATCATTCGGCCTTCCCCGCGCGGGATAAGCACGCCGGAGCCGTTCAAATCGTGGGGAACGTCTTCCCGCCGGTAGGCGAAGGCCAAATTAGCCACGGACACATAGCGGATCCGCTCCAGATAAGCGGCTTCGGGAATGTCGTCCAGCAGCCGGGCCGCGGCAAAAGCCGGCGCCGCCAAAATGACCCCGTCGGCGGCCAAACGCTCGCCCCCGCTTAAGCTGAGCTCATAACCTGCTCCTGCTTCTTGCTTCGACAGTCCGGTTACCGCCTGCCCCGTAATTATCTCTTCTTCCTTCAACGATTCCGCCAGCGCGTCCGTCAGTATCTCCAAACCGCCGGTTAACGTCAGAAACATGCTGGTTTGCGCGGCCTTCGGCAGCGGGCCTTGGCTTTGCCCCGGCTGCGGCGGCTGCTTTTTGCTGGCCAGCAGCCCGAGGATCAGACTGCGGTGCTTGCGCTCCATCTCCATAAACTGCGGAAATGTCGCTTTCAAGCTAAGCTGCTCGGTATCCCCGGCATAAATGCCAGCCAAGAGCGGCTCCGTCATCTGCTCCAGCACCTCTCTGCCGAGCCGGCGGCGGATGAATCCGCCCAGCGATTCGTCGCCGCCGCCGCGCCGCGCGGGGAGCAGCAGGTCCATGCCGGCCCGCAGCTTGCCGGCCGGAGAGAGCAGCCCCGTCTTGACCATCGGCCACATTTGCGTCGGTATGCCGAGCATCAGCCCCGGCGGCATCGGATGAAATTTGCTACGATGCAAGATATAACTCCGCTTCGCCTGCGGGTTCGTCCCTGCCAGTAAATGCTCCAGCCCGAGCTCCCGGATCAACTCCAGCGCGGCGGGCTTGCGCGCGATCATTGAATCCGGGCCTTGTTCTATCGTAAAGCCGTCACGGCGCAGGGAACGGATTTTACCGCCCAGCCGGCCGGACTGCTCAATAAGGGTAACCCCGGCGTCCACTCCCCGTTCGCGCAGCAATTTGCGCACGTAATAAGCCGCGCTTAACCCGGTGATTCCCCCGCCGATGACGGCGATCTTTTTGCTCACGTCTAACTTTCGACCTCCTTAATGCCGCAAGCCAAATGCCTCAAGGCTTTGAGGGCCTGCGTATTTTTTCTCTTAGGCTATCGTAACCTCTGGACCTGTGCGTTTTTATGACTTGAGTCACTCCGGGTGTAACATTTCTCGGTTAGAATTGTCAAAAATCAAGCGGAAAGGAAATTAACGATGAGTGCAAACCAGACATTGCAGCTTAAAACGGGAGCGGAGCTATTGATCGAGTGCTTGCGGGAGGAAAAGGTCGATACGATTTTCGGGTATCCCGGCGGTGCGGTGATTCCGATTTATGACGCGCTTTATGACTGCTCCGGCATCCGGCATATTTTGACCCGCCATGAACAGGCCGCCGTACACGCAGCGGACGGATATGCGCGGGTTACGGGCCGGGCCGGCGTGGCCCTGGTCACCTCGGGGCCGGGGGCCACAAACGCAGTGACGGGCATCGCCAACGCCTTTATGGACTCGGTGCCGCTGGTGGTGTTGACGGGTCAGGTATCCACCGATCTGATCGGGCGCGACAGCTTCCAGGAAGTGAATATTTTCGGCATGACGATGGATGTGACGAAGCATAATTATGCCGTTGCGGACATCAGCCAATTGCCGCGGATCGTGAAGGAAGCCTTTTATATCGCCACGACGGGAAGACCCGGACCGGTGCTGATCGATCTGCCCAAAAATGTGATGGCGGGCAAAACCGGACTCGCTCCGGCGCTGCAAGCCTCGATCCGCGGTTATCAGCCCGCCCCTCCCATTCCTGATGAATCCGTACGGATCATCCGGGACAAACTTGCCGCCACGCAGCGGCCGGTCCTGGTGGCCGGGGGCGGCGTAGTCTCATCCGGCGCCGCCGAAGAGCTCATCCGGTTCGCGGAGAACGCGCGGATACCCGTCGCTACCACACTGATGGGCATCGGCGCTTTCCCTTCCCGGCATCCGTTGTACCTCGGCATGCTTGGCATGCACGGAACCTATGCCGCCAACCGGGCCGTCCATCAGGCCGACCTGCTGCTCTGCCTCGGCACGAGGCTAAATGACCGCTTGTCCGGCAAAGCCAAATCGTTTTCCCCGCAGTCTTGGAAAATCCAGATCGATATCGACAATGCCGAGCTCAACAAAAATATCCCCATGGATCTGAACGTCCAAGGGGATGTCCGGGAACTGCTGGCCAAACTGAACGCTTCGCCTTGCGGAGGCCTTGGAGGCGAGTGGGCGGATGGCACCGCCGGCTGGCAAAGAAAAGTCCCGCATTTTACCGCCGATGCCGACAAGGACGGGCTGAATCCGCAGGAAGTCATTAAGCTGCTCGATACACTGACGGAAGGCGGGGCGGTCGTAGCCACGGACGTCGGACAGCATCAAATATGGACCGCCCACCACTACAGATTTTCCCGTCCCCGTTCGTTTCTGACGTCGGGTGGACTCGGCACGATGGGCTTCGGCTTCCCCGCCGCCATCGGCGCGGCGGTCGCCCAAGGCAGCGAAACGCGGCCGATCCTGTGCGTGACCGGGGACGGGAGCTTTCAAATGAACCTGCAGGAATTGATGACGGCCGTCGACTACAAGCTGCCGGTTAAGATCGCTATCTTGAACAACGGTTATTTGGGGATGGTCCGGCAGTGGCAGCAGCTGTTCTATGATCGGCGTTATTCCTCCGTGCAAATTTCCTCGCCGGACTTTGTGACTTTCGCCAAGGCATACGGGGTTCCCGGTTTTCGCGCGCAGACGGTGGAGGAAGCCGAATTCGCGATTCGCCAGGCTCTGGAAACCACGGGTCCCGTGCTGATGGAGTTCAACGTCAAAGAGGAGCAAAACGTTTACCCGATGGTGCCGCCCGGAGAAAGCAACGACAGGATGCTGACCGGCGAGAACGACCTGTAGCTCCCGGTCGAAGTATGGCCTCGGGAGGCAAAACCGAAGTACTCGGTGCTGCTGATCATTAAATAAGGGGGAAGGGTTCTCGTAGTAGAACAGAAGAGGGAATGGGTATGGGGTGTAAAGTTTACGGCCCGCCTTTAGAGTCAGGTTCTAACCTTAAAGCAAGTTCGATAAGAACCTGACTCTAACAGCGGGTGGAACCCCATACCCATCCCTCCCCTTGGCTGAGCGTATGGGTTTGCGCGGCAAAGGACCTCGCCGGCGGCGAGGTTTTTCCTAAGCCGGGGCTCTTGCTAAACTGCGGACGCTGCCCTAACGGACACCAGCGACCTTATTCGCCCATTTCCTGGGTATTTCCCAGCCTAACGGACCCAGTTGACCTTATTTCGCTCTAAACGAGGTCATCTGGACCAATTCGAGGTAAATAGAGTCATCTCTGTCCGTTACATTTTGCAAACCTCCGTTTTTCCGCAAATAACGTCACTGGTGTCCCTTAGCCTCCAGATTCCGCCCCTCCTCTCCTCGCTATTTGCGCATCCTTCTATCCTCCTCCCCTCGCTATCTGCGCATCATCCTCTCCTCCTCCCCTTCTACCTTCGCATCGTCCGCTACCTCGCCGGGAATTTTATAAATAATGTAAAAAAGGGGCTCCCCGAGAAGCATCATCTTCGTCGGGAAAGCCCTTTTCCTCTTAGCCCAAGCCCGGCATGGTTCAATCGAACCCGCCGCCTTGCCACGCAACCGGCATTATACACTCTGGCCGCGCCCGCCTTCCTCCTGCCATTTCAGCTCCCATTCCCGCAGCTTGGCCCGGCGGATTTTGTCGAGCTCGCGCTGCTTCTCCTCGCCTACGCCGAGCAAAAAATGCAGATGCGCCCCGATCACAAGAAAAGCAAAACCCGCCCATACCGCGCCGAACAGCGATACCCAGCCGGCCCCGGGAGCAAAGGAAATAAGCGGCAGCGCGTACACGAGCATCGCCAGAGCCAGAATTAAATAAACGACATGCTTCCACTTGTTCGGTTTCTTTACCGTCTTCATCTTTCGCAGCTCCTTCATTTCATAGATTAAGAGACTCGCATCCTGCCTGTCCTCTTGTTCTCTTCTAAATCTATGAAGGAAAACGAAAGAATATGAGAACCTTTTTTTGGTTACATTCCCGCCCCGTACAAATGCTGCAGGCTGTCCGTAATGATTTTGTTGACGTCCTGGATAATTACGCTAAGCCGGCGTTCCGCATCAAACAGACGGCGGATGTTCAAGTTCAGGCTCAGCACCTCGAACTGCTTCTCCATCTGTTCCATTTCTTCGGGAGCCGGCATTTCCCCCGCCATCATCCGCTGCTGCACCGTGTTTTGGCGGACGCGGAAATCATCCAGCATCCGCTTACTCTCCGGGTCGGCCTCGATCAGCTTCATCGCTGCCGTAATTTCCGCCACTTCCGGGCTGTCTTTCAAGGCTGCCGCCAAATCATGCGCTTTGTCGTAAATATTCATTCTTTTTCCTCCTAAAATTGACCTTATTTTAATCTTATTCAGAAATTTTTTGTTACCTTGCCACCAGCATCAACAATGACTGGAACAGTCCGATGATCCCGCCGAGCAAGACGCCCAGCCAGGTGATCGCGCGAAATTCCTTACCGGATACGCTGAGGATGATTTCCTCAAGGCGTTCCACCGGGAATTTTCGCACCTGCTCATCAACCAGCTGCGGCAGCTGCACGGCCTGAATGACGGCGGGGATTCCATTGGCCGTGAGGGTCAGCGCCCGCAGAGTCACCGTGGGAACCGCCGCGATTGCCCGTTCTTTCCAAGGGGCCAGCAAAGACCGCAACGGCGTTTCTTCCGCATGTTCGATCCATGCTTCCACCGGAAGAAGCCCGAGCTTCCCGGCAAGCCAGTCCAAAGCCTCTTCCCCGGTCAGGGCGGCAAGCAGCTCGGCGGCCGGCTTTTCTCCATACAGCTCAAGCCGTGCTTCGATCGCCCCCGCCGTTTTGCTTACCGTCTCTTCCCCCCGCAGCGCCCGGACGAGGGCCGGCGTCAGCTTTTGCACCAGCTTATCCTCATCCACAAATATCGCGGCCATCGTTCCGAGAAATCCGCCGGCGTTGTCCATCAGGCCGGAAGCCATCTTGGACAGCATCCGCTGCCCTCCGGCGGACAACAGCTCCTCCTCCACCGTTTGCAGAATCGCTTCCGCCGCGGCAGTGCTCCATTTCTTGCGGTTTTCCTCCGACCAGCCGGGAACGAGCTGTTTTAAAGGAATGGCGCCCCACTCGTAACGCCGCCACAGGTGTTCAAGTCCTGCCGCCGACGCGCGCCGCACTTCGCCGGCCAGCCGCGATTTCAGCGCTTCCCATTCCGCTTCGCCCCAGATCCTTACGGCCGCTTCGCCAAGCGTCAGCGGGCTCGCCCCCCAGCGCTCGATCAGATCACGCAAATATCCCTCCACTTTTTGGCGGAAGGCCGGCCGCAGCACGGTCTCCTGCAGTCCCTCGGCTGTAACCAGGTATTCCGCCACCACCCGGCCCAGCGACTCGGCGATATCGTCTCGGCGCTTCGGAATGAGCCCCGGCGTAAACGGAACCTTGAACTTGCCGATATGTACCGGTTTTCTGGGATGAAACAGCATTTTAATCGCAAAATGATTGGTTATTCCGCCCACGAAGGCAGCCACCACCACGTTAATGACAACATAAAGCCAATCGGCCACCCTGATTTCCTCCTTATCTTAGGCTATTACCTAATATCTTAGGCTATTACCTAACTCTTCTCTCGCAGATTCACGCTTTCCACCCGCGCCCGGACCGGAAAACGCTGCTTCAGCACCCGCCCTAAAGCCCGTGAAAACAGGCATGGGTTAATCACCAAGGATTCTATGTCCTCATATGATGCATTACATGCATTTGACGCAGACGATCTTTGCTTGCATCCAAGACTCAAGCTTAGCTTGGAAGGAGATCCGCTACATGCCCTCCAAAAAAATTACGGTACAGATCATGAGTCCGGGCCTGCTTGAAGACGATACGCTCGCGCTCGGAGACATGCTGATCAAACAGTGGAAAATACCGACCGATCTTCCACTCTTCCTGGCCTTCGGATCATTCCGGCACAGTGTAAAAGTCATCCCTTTGACGAGATCCGACGGAGTTCGAATGAGTGCTGGACTTGCAAGGAAAATGGGAATTCAGCCGCGATCGCCGCTGCGGCTCATATATCGCCCTCATTCTTCTACCATTCAATTCGGCCCCTTGCTCGGCGTGTTGCTTAGCCAGGATTACGCGGAAAATCCGGAAAGACCTTTCGGTAAAATGACTTCATTTTGCAGGGAACTCGCCAACGCATGCTCCAGGCAAGGGGTGTATGTCTACTTTTTTACGCCGGAGCATATCGCCAAAAATTCCGAACAAGTGTCCGGGTGGGTCTTCTACAAAGACGAATGGAAAAAGACCCAGCTGCCGGCCGCAGACGTATTTTACAATCGGCTGACCTCCCGCAAACTGGAGAACAAACCTAGCGTACAGCATTTTATGAAAGAAGTAAAATCCCGCTACAGGAGCCATTTTTTCAATGAGAAATATCTCGATAAGACCGAGGTGTTTGACGCGCTGGCCAAAGATGGTCAACTGCTCCGCTATTTGCCGGAATCCCATCTGTTTCGGGGCTATGCCATGCTCAAGGCGATGTGCGCCAAATACCCGATCGTTTTTTTGAAGCCGGTCAAAGGCAGTTTGGGAAAAGGGATCATTCGCATTTCAAAGCTCGAAAACGGCACCTATCAAGCGC
This sequence comes from Paenibacillus lacisediminis, assembly GCF_046567315.2. NCBI lineage: Bacteria > Bacillati > Bacillota > Bacilli > Caryophanales > Paenibacillaceae > Paenibacillus > Paenibacillus lacisediminis. Next base: position 109,597 of record NZ_JBKIAX020000019.1, read on the forward strand.
TTACCGCTCAGGTCGGCGGTACGCGGCGCCATACCTATCCCAGCCTGACTAAACTTTTCTCCGCCTTAAGCGGCAGAATGAAGACGACAAGATACCAGATCCAGCAAGGGCTGCACCTGATCGAGATCGATCATCGGCCGGTTGATTTCCGCGCGCTTGTCCAGAAAAATTTGTCCGGCAAGTGGAGCACGACCTCGATCGTCGCCCGAATTGCCGGAAACCAGCATTTCGTGTCCAATCTGGCCCGCGGAGGGACGCTCAGCACGGTCAAGGACGCGAGCAGCCGCAGTTCATTGCTGCCGGGAATGAAGAGCAGGATCGGTGCCAGATTGAAAAAGGCAGCGCTGGACATCGCCCAAGGCGTTGACGCCAACTTGCCGGCTCATTTCGGGGAATTCGGCATCGATCTGGCGGTTGACACAAACGGCAGGGTTTGGCTGCTGGAGGTCAACTCCAAACCATCCAAAAACGATAACACCCCGATGGGCTCCGGAAAGATCCGCCCGTCGGTCAAGCGAATTATAGAATACACCCGCTATTTGTCCGGCTTCTAAGGAGGAATCATCCGATGAATCATGCTCTCAAAGGCAGCGTCGGCGTTCTTGTCGCCGAAAGCGAAGGCCCGCTTCCTTTCGCTGAAGCTTCCTTTTGCCGCAAGCTTTGCCAGATCGGCGAAAGGAAGGGCATGTGCGTTTACGTATTTTGTTTGCCCTCGATTTCGGAGGGTAATGCAAACGGGATTCCGGGTTACATGTTTGAGCGGGGAGGCTGGGTCCGCAAACGGCTCCCCAGGCCTGATATCGTTTATGACCGCTGCCTGACCTATGACCGCAAAGGGCAGCTGCGTAAACAGCGCCTGCTGTCCCGGCTGGCCGCCAAGCATCCGTATATCTATCTGACGCGAGGGCTTGCCGGAAAATGGGCGGTGCACCAGGCGCTGAGCAAATACCGGGATCTCGCTCCCTATTTGCCGGAAACCGCATTGTACGAAGGTCCGCTACAGCTTGCCGAATGGCTTGAAGCCCATGACAAGGAGGTTTTTCTGAAACCCCGAAACGGCACGCACGGCAGAAGGACGCTTTACGTCAAGCTCGCGGACTCCGGCGAACAAATCGGCATGGTCGGCCGGAGCGGCAGCAATACGTTGTTCAAACGGCGTTTCTCTTCCCGTAAAGCCGGGCTGGAATGGATCGATAAGTTTATCGGAGCCCGCCCCTATCTGATCCAGCCTTATCTGCAGTTAAACAACGCGCAAGGCGAGCCGTTCGATACTCGAGTTCTCATGCAAAAAAACGAAAAAGGGGAATGGAGCTTAACGGGAATGGCGGTGCGGGTCGGTCCAAAGCATTCGCTGACCTCCAATCTTCACGGCGGCGGCACCGCGCATAAAGCGCTGCCTTATCTGATTCGGGAGCTAGGGGAAACCGCCGGAATATCCGCCGTCCAAACCATCCGCCATCTGTCCCTGCGGATACCGGAATACCTGGAGACCTGTTTTGGCCGCCTGGCGGAGCTTGGCCTCGATTTCGGCGTGGACCGCGAAGGCAAAGTCTGGATCCTGGAGGTGAATTCCAAACCGGGACGGACTTCGCTTTTCCGGATCGGTGACCCGATAAGCGCCCGAAAATCGATTGAAAATCCGATTTCCTACGCCCGCTATTTGCTTCTGAGCAAACCCTGATAACGTTTAGGAGGATAAAATCCATGAGTTTGACTTATTGCAACGTCCATTTCACGCAGGAACCCGAGCGGGTCGTCTACTTGTCCGGGGCATTAATGAAGAACCTGAAGCTGTCAGGCAAAAAGTCGGTTCATCTGAGGCTCGGCGGGGAACGGGTGCCCGCCGCCATCAAGCGGATCAATAAAACGGGAAAACACTTGTACTTGGCTAACGGGGTACGCAGGGGTATCAAAATTCCGCAACCAGGCGGCGTTTATCTCCGCAGTCTTCAGGAGGGCGAGGTGCAAATCGGGCCGCTGATCGGCGTGCTGTCCGACGGGCCGGCATCCTCCCGCGCGAACCCGTTTGGTTCGCGTACCGGCTTCATCAGGCAGCTGCTGCGCCAAGGCAGCAAGATGTCATATATTTTTGCCTTTACCCCGCACGACATTAACTGGGAACACGATACCATCAACGGGTATTTCCTGAACGAGGCCGGACGTTTCGTAAGAAAACGCGTGCCGCTGCCCGATGTCGTGTACAACCGGCTGCCCAGCCGCCGGGCGGAAACATCGCCCATGATCAATCAGCTGCGGGACCGGTTTGTCCGCCGGAGAATTCCTTTTTTCAACTGGAGCTTCTTCAACAAATCCGACATTTACCGTCTCCTGGAAAGGGACCCCACGGTCAGCCGCTATGTGCCCGAATCGATCATGAGCCCAACCCCGGAGCAAATCAAGGATATGCTCGACCGCCATTCGCTTGTTTATTACAAGCCGAACAGCGGAAGCCTGGGCAACGGGATCTATCGTCTCTCCTATATACCGAAAAGCGGCTATTACGCCCGTTACCGGAAAAACGGCCATAACGCCCTGCTCAGGTTCAACTCCTTCGCCAGCCTGATCCGAACGCTGCAGGCCAGACACGGCCGCTCGCTGCGGGGCTACGTTGCCCAGCAGGGCATCCGCCTGATCGAGATCGACGGCTGTCCGATCGATTTCCGTTTTCATATGCACAAAAATGGCAAAAACCAGTGGGTTGTCGTCGGCATCGGGGCCAAAAAAGCCGGCAAAGGCAGCGTAACGACCCATTTGAAAAACGGCGGCAGCCTATTGACGCCGGACCAGGCGCTCAACCGGGCCTTCGGCTCACGCGCCGACGAGGTGCTGAGGCACGCGAAAAACGCCGCCATTACGCTGGCGGAGGCGATCGAGTCGCATCATCAGCATCTGATCGGCGAACTCGGCTTCGACATCGGGATCGACCGGGACGAACGAGTCTGGATGTTTGAAGCCAACGCCAAACCTGGGCGCTCGATTTTCAAGCATCCCTCGCTCCGCGCCGAAGGGAAGGCCTCGATCGATCATATCCTCGAACATTGCCTGTATTTAAGCAAATTCCGGAGGAGGGACGGCTCATGAGCAGTCCGCTTTTGAGCGAAAAAAAACCGGTAGTCGCCGTGCTGACGGTCGATGACGAATTCAAACTATTCCGGGGCAACCGCGCCAATTTCCGGGATATCGTAAAAACGGGCCTGGAGCTCGATTTCCCGGTTTATGTTGTTACCGCCAGGGACCTCAAGCTCGGCGCCAAAAAAGTGCAGGGGTACGTGTTCCATCCGGAGGATAAAACGTGGAAAAAGCACTGGGTCCCCCTGCCCGACGTCGTCTACAACCGGGTCCCGCTGCGCGAGGATGAACGGAAAGCGGAGGTGCGGCGGAAAATCGATGAGTGTCTCCGGCATGAGTCGATCCACTTGTACAATCCTTTTTTCTTCAATAAGTGGCGCCTGTTCGATTGGCTGAAAAAGGGCCGGACGACCCGGACGCTCGTGCCGGATACGAAAAAAATGGTCGGCCCCAATACGCTGGATGCGATGCTGCAAAAATACGGCAGCCTTTATTTAAAACCGGTGAGCGGCAAGGCCGGGAAGGGGATTATGCTGGTAAAGCTTTACGAAAACGAGGAGAAGCGGTATCGGCTGACGCTTCAGGGCAAAAGGAACAGGAACGTTGTGTTCAAAACGGCCGATCTGCCGACCCTTTGGAAGCGGGTCAAGTTCGAAGCGGGCAAGAAGCCGTACATTATGCAGGAAAGCATCTCCCTCGCCTCATACCGCGGCCGCCACTTCGATATGCGCGTGCTTGTGCAGAAGACGGGCAAGGGCGCCTGGACCGTCACCGGTGTCGGCGCCCGCCTCGCCGGGCCGAAGCGAATTACGACCCATGTGCCGCAAGGGGGGAGCATTGAGGATCCGGAGAAGCTGCTAACCCCGACGTTCGGCGCGGACATGACGGATTTCCTGATCAGCCGCGTAAAATCGCACGCCCTGCTCATCGCCAAGCAAATTGAAAAGGAATGCGGTCATACACTTGGGGAAATGTCCATGGACTTAGGGATAGATACGGAAGGACAAATCTGGTTTTTTGAAGCCAATGCCAAGCCGATGAAATTCGATGAGCCGCATATTCGCAAAAAATCGCTGGAACGCATATTTCAATACAGCCAATTTTTATCCCGGCAGCCGAAGCACAAGTAGCGAGGGGATGAAGAGCGATGGAAATTCGAAAATTAAACCCCGACGACGGGGCGGGTTGGAAACAGCAGCACGGGGATGTGCTGGCCTTTGTGCGCAGGTATGGGGCGGGACGTATCCCGACCGCCGCCTTCCGGGCGCTGATGAAGCTGTCGCCGGGAGAACTCGGCTTCCCGGGGAGCTCGCTGCTTGTAGTCCGGATTCAAGCTGACGACGGTTCCCGCATTGCCGGCGTCTCCTGCGTCACGGATTACGGCCGCGGACTTTGCCTCGTCGTGGTCCATCCGCTGTATCGGGGACGGGGACTCGGCTCCAGGCTGCTTGCTGAACAGCTTTCCATTTTGCGGCAATTGTCGTGCCTGGTGGCCTGCGACCAGATCTCCAGCCTGCAGATGTGTTTCCGCGCAGGCTTTTATGCCCGCCGGCTGGTCAAGATTCACGGCGGAAAACCGCAGCTGCTCCTCGAGAACAGCCTTTCTCGCACAGCAAGCGGGGGCGCCGCCCATTTCAACGAAGAAGGTGATTCTCTTTGTCTCAACCCGTTTTAGGGATCTTGACCTTATACTTAAATGATAAGAAACGGTTGGAGGAGCCGCATATTTACCAAAAAATGATCTCCGAGGGACAGCGGCTTGGGCTGGACGTTTTTGTCTTCACCCCTGCGGATGTCTATGAGAAAAAAAAGCTGATTTATGCGCTCGTTTACGATTCGAAACAAAAAAAATGGTCTCGTAAATGGCGGCGGTTTCCGAACCTGATTTTCGACCGTTGCCGGATCCAGCGCAGCAAAAGGTTCGAACAGCTCAAGCGCTTCCGGGCGCGCTACGGCAGCCTGACCTTCCTCAACCGCCCGCTGCGCAACAAATGGACCATCTACCAAACGTTGTCCCGCATCGAGAGGTTCAAGGAGCATCTCCCCGAAACCATGCTGTTTCAGCATAGCGGGGATGTGCTTGGGCTGCTGAAAAAGTATCCGGCCGTTTACGTCAAGCCGATCAACGGTACCGGAGGCCGGGGAATCCTGCGGATCGAGCGGCTTGGAGCGGATCAGTTCTTGATTCAAGGGCGGAAACAAAACCGCAGCATCGTTTCTCCGCAGAAAATCCATAAATCCCGGCTGAGCGCCTACCTGCTCGGCTGGAAGGGCGGCGCCCAATTTCTCGCCCAGCAGGGGATTCAAATCAAGCTGCCGAACGGCCGGGTTCACGATTACCGGATGCTGGTGCAGAAAAACGGGCAGGGCCGCTGGGAAGCGACCGGTTGCGCCGGGCGCGTCGGCCCGCCCCGCAGCGTAACCTCCAACCTGCACGGCGGCGGGCATGCGGTGGCGATGAACACGCTCCTTAAGCAGTGGATTCCCGGGGAGGAACGGCGCGCCGAAGTCCGCAAAACCGCTGAGCGGCTAAGCCTGGACATCGCGGAATATCTGGAAAAAACCTTCGGTTCCCTGTGCGAGTTGGCTCTCGATTTAGCCATCAACAAGCAAGGGCATATCTACGTCCTCGAGGTGAACCCCAAGCCGGCGCGAGAGGTCTTCATGAAATCCGGCGACCCCGACGCCTACCGGAAAGCGATCGTACGGCCGCTCGAATACGCCATGTGGGTGCACAAACAAAAATCCGCCCCTTCCTGACAGGAAGGAGCGGCTTCGCTTTATTTGGTCCGCAACAACTTTATGGTTGCTCGCCTTTAAGGTATACCGGAGCCGATTGGTTGCCGGCATAATCCTCCATAACGACATACACTTCTTTCGCCGCCGAGGTGAAACTGAGGCACGCCTTGGTCGTCCTGCCCCGAATGATCCGGTCCTTGTCCCCCACACTATAGGTGGTCGGGAATTTTTTTAGGACCCCGTCCTCGTATACATACATGTACCGCCAATCTCTGGTGTTTGGCATCGGCAAATTCAGTTTATCGCCGTCCCATGACCAATTCTCGGCGTACGGCTCGGAAATTTTATCGATAAACCGGCCGCTGATCGAAACCGGCGTGGCGTCTTCCGAAGAAATCGTCACCAGATAATCGTCCCCGTTTATTGGCATGCCGCTGAACAACGCGGATGTGGACCCCTGCGGAACCGTCATTTTGGCGGAGACGGGTTCCGGAGTGGTGATCCAGTGAAGGGACTGCACACTGACCGTAATGTCGCCCGCCGGCTTCTGCGGATTGGTCCAGGTTACCCGGAAGTCGCCGTTTTCCTGCGAATTCGCTTCGATATCCGAGACCGAATCGGTCAGATTGAAGTTGATTTTCGCGGCCTGTCCTTCCCTTCCATCCGCCCCTACGGCAGCGACTTTAATCGTGCCCGATTTCGCCGGCAAATTTTTAATGTAATAGATGCCGTCGTATTTGCCGCCAACGTATACATCGTTCACATATACATTGTATTGTTTAACCTTGGAGTAATCCGGGTCCATCTCCCATTTGACCGTCATCTCCCCGGTATTCGGGTAGGCTTCGGCAATCGTTAACCCCGCAGGCGCGGACGGCTTGACCGCCGAACCGTCATCCATGCGGATTTGCCCGATATTGATCTGATAGTCGTCCACCGGTTTTTTCCCCGGATCGAACACGAGGCCAAAAGCGGCAATGGATTTTCCGCTGTAGGCGCCGAGGTCAAGCTCCGCCGTAACCCAATCTTTCGTGCGTTTCCCGCTGTCCGGAACGGCAATTTTCACCACGTGCTCCGGATCGTCCGCCAGGATCAGGCCGGCATACATCGTCGAACCGTCATTGGCCGAGCTTTTGTTGTAGGTTAGCGAAAGCTTCGAGCTTTTATTTACGTCAATATCCGTCTTATACAAGCGCAAGAAATTCTCCGCATTCAAATCACCGTTCACAACCAGCGAGCTGCCGCCTTGGTAAGCGCCGATTTGCTTATAGTCGTACCGATCTGTATCCGCAAGTGTATATTCCGGGCCATAGTCGAAATCGACGGTAAGCTTGTTGCCGGCCGTATCCTGCCACCATTGCCAGGTCACCGGAACGTCCTGCAAGCTCATGTTGGACCATTCGTCCCCGCCCGACACCTTGCCGTCCACGTAATAGGACAGTCCGTGTCCTGTGTTGAAATTCGTATAAAAGTCCGGGCTGCCGATGACGGAACGCTCGGCGATCACGGACGCTATGCCCGGCCAATACCGGTTGTCCGCGTAGACGTCACCGGCTGTGTTCGTCCCGGATACCTGCGTGTTTTGCGGATCGATGTTCGGCCCCGACCACCACAATTGTTCGCGGACCTTCGTCATCCATTGGTATTCGTTTTCCTGACGATGCCGGACCGGCCACGCTTGATTCATATCCTCGTCGAGCCCGGCATGAACGAAATCGGAACCAAGCGTGGCGATGCTAAGCAGCGGCAGGCCGTTGTTCAGTTTATTTTTCAGCGCCGTTCCCTGAACGCTTTTAAACCGGTCGCGACCGGCCTCAAGCCCAGCGAAACCGACATCGTAAATATCGAAGTCCGTCCCTTGGGAATCGTTCAGCTTGTTCAAATAATTTTTGGCCGCGGTGATTTGGCTGGCGCCCATGCCGTAATCAAAGAAAAAGGACTGCGCCACCTGTTTGCTATCGCTTTTGTCGTACAGTAACGAAATATTGTTATCGTTGAACGTTCTGGCAAAGGTGTTTGCACCGGTGCGGGTATCCAGCGAATCATACCACTGAACGTACAGCCCGCCCTTTTGCAGCGTTTTCATAAAGGCGAGATAGTCGGGAATGTCCTTGGTGTCGACATTGGGGCCGATTTCCTCCTGGTTGATAAAGTAGCCGTCATACCCGAAATAATGGGCCATTTCAATCAGCTTGCCGGCTACCGGAAAATTGCCGCGCTCATCCCTGACGATCATCTGCTTATACGTCTGCTGCCCGCGGTCGTTGTTGGAGAAAAATATCCCCGCCAATGACAGCACGCCGTTTTTATGGGCCGCGTCGGTATACGTCGGATTCGGAATGTTCAGCATGCCGAATTCAAACCATTTTTGCTGCCAGTCCTTCTGCGCCAGTTCGTCGTAATATTCCGGCGGGGTGTAGGCCGTCGCCGTTCCGTGCCAATAGGAGTAATAATCGATGTATTGCCAAAAATTAAAATGATATTGGGCAAATTTGTTCGTGTACGGCGCATTTTCGATAAAAGCGTTTCCATAATCGCCCGCCACGTTCATCATTTTAACGTCCGCGCTCAGCTTGGGATTGGCTTGGGTGGCCGGGAACGGATCGATTCTTTTTTGCAGCGGCACATGGGATCTGAGCAGTTCGGCATCAGGGTCCGTCTCCGGGCTCCAATTCATAATATGGCCGCTGGTATACCCGTGTACGCTGGGCTGGTTTTGCCCGTGCGCGCCCTCGCCCTCAAAAGGCCAGGTGTCCCCCGCCTGCGCTACAAGCGGAATACCCGTGACAACCAAAGTGAACACCATGGCGATCGAAGTGATTTTGGCGATCGTTTTTTTTCCGGTCTGCACAATCATTATTTCCCCTCCGTTTTTTATAACATGATGCTTGCCCCAATCCGGATTGGTCATTTACGTTTATCACTCTATCCGATGAAAACCCTTCCAACAATGGGACAAATTAAAGATTCTATGGTCGATTTAAAGAAAAAGCAGACCTCTCCCGTGCGGGAAAGATCTGCTTTGCCTTCATTATTTGTTATTTGCCGCTTCGTCATATAATTCGAGCAGTTCCTCGAAAGCGCCGATCAACACGTCGGCCCCCGCCAATTCCCGGTCATTCCCGAAACCCGCGTAAGCGCAGCCGATGACGGTCTGCCCGTTTTTCTTGCCTGCTTCCACATCGGAGGAGCGATCGCCAACCATCCAGGCGGTGCGGATGCCGTGGTTGTCCAGCAGCAGCTTGACCAAATCCACCTTGGACGCCGTCTGATATTCACCGGCGCTGTATAATCCTTCAAACAACGGAAGGATGCCGTGCGTGTCGGCCACGCCCTTTACGTAATGCTCCAGCCCGTTGCTGGCCACAAACAGTCTGACGCCCCGCTCTTTTAGCCGCGTCAAAGTTTCGTGCACCTGCGGGTACAGCTCGGAGGGGAGTTCCTTCAGTCCGGCCAGCTCCAGTTCGAGCAGCAGCTCGTCGGCCCGCCGGCGCACTTCCTCGCTTTGGTCCGGCAGCACTTTTTTCCAAATCTCCGGGAGCAGCATGCCGAGACAGCTTAAAATCAGTTCCTCCGGGGGCGTTTCGCCTTCATACAGCCGCTCCTCCCGCAGCCGGTCAAACACTTGGTGAAATACGGGAACAAGCAGCGTTTCCGTCTTGAACAACGTTCCGTCCATGTCAAAAATCATCGCATCGGGTTTCGTCAGCTTAGGTTTTGCGTTCTCCATCCCCACAGTCCTTCCCTCTATTGTATAGCCCCATAATATGTCAAAACCGTGCCCGTTGTAAACCTTGCCTGAACTGCGTTGTTTTGTTGAAACAAAAAATACGCCGCTCTTTCCTGACGGAAGGAGCGGCCCAAACTAAGGCGCACGATTTATCTTGTTTGTCTGTCCAATCTCGAGCTCGTATTATCATCATCATAAACATAACCTTCGATGTCATAATCCGGATACTCACGCTCCAGATCGTTCAGCATGTTGTTCAGAAGCTTCGTCTGATAAGATGAAGAGAGGCCGTCCCAGTCTTTCTTATCGATGTAAACATCCACCCTAACTTCTTCGCGATCCTTATCAACGTCCAGCTGGATCGATAACGGAATACCGCGATAGGTCGAGTAATCTCTCCTCAATTGACTAAGCATTGTAGATTGGCTTGGCACGCTGCTGCTGCTGCTTCCTATAGAAAGCGTTCCGGAGCGGCTGACGGAGAATGTCGTCAGTTTGGAAGAATTTTTGTTTTTCACGGTTCCGTCGATCTTCGCATTGCTGAATTCACGTCTAATATCGTCAGAGATGTCTTCCAGGAACGTTTTCTGTCTCGAAGAAGACAGATTTTTCCATGTACTCTCATCCACCTTGATCGTTACGCTAATGTCATCTTTATCCCCCGACAAAGAAAACGAGGCATCCAAACTGTAATCATCCTCGTGATCATCGTTGAGGTCGTCTTCCAATTTGCTCAGGCTGCCGCTTTTGCTATCCTTTTTCAGCGAATTGATTTCGGATTGCAAGGAAGTGATCGTGGAGTCCCTCGACGCAATCGTCGAATTCGCCGTGGTTAATTCCGTTTTTACACTGTTTAACTGGTTGTTTAAGTCCGTAATTTGATTGCGAAGCATCTCGATGACCTGTGCATCCGAAGAAGACGTATCCGAAATGTTAACGATCTTATTCGTGCCATCCCAGACTAACGATTTGCCAAGCGCTTCCCCCGCCATCCGGATCGGTACGTAGGTGGTTCCGTTAACCATAAAAGGTTCCTGACCGGAGCTGGACGAAATCGTTTGACCATTATATACAAGTTTAATATTGCTATAAACCGCCTTTAATGTTTTCGTTGCATTCGCCGCAAAAACGTCGTTGGTCAGCAGCGTCCCGGAAATCAGTACGGATGATAGAGCTACGATGCCGATCATTTTCTTGTTTAACTTCATTGTTTCTAACATTCTCCTTTTCCCTTATATTGCCCTGCTGCTTAAAGATTGGAATTGATGACAAGCTTTCTATTAAAATTTAATAGCAGGTAAATTTAGCTTACCATATTTTTCACCCGCAGGCCAATTTCATTTTGGTAACATATTGGTATTTCAAAAGAAAAAAATGACGAACCTGCTATATCAGGCGGATTCCCTTCACCGTGCCGCCGTCAAAATCCTTCACAAGGAATTCGTCTCCGGCAAGAATCCCGTAGGAATGAGGATAATTGTCCTTCGGCAAGGCAATCGATCCCGGATTCAGCACAAACACCCCGCCTTTACGTTCGGCGACAGGGATATGGGTATGCCCCTGAATAAACACGTCGTTTTCGGCCAACGGCGGCAGCTGATCGATATTAAAGCCGTGGCCGTGCGTTGCATAGATGCGGCGGCCCTCATGCAAAATCATGGCGTAGTCCGCCATCATCGGAAACTCCAGCAGCATCTGGTCGACTTCCGCGTCGCAATTGCCGCGAACGGCGGCAATTTTGTGCTTGTGCCGGTTCAGCGTCTCTGCGACCCGTTTCGGATCGTAGCCGTCCGGGAGCGGATTACGCGGCCCATGGTAGAGGAAATCCCCCAGCATGACGAGTTGGTCGGGCTGCTCCTCCTCCATCTTCTCCAGCGCCCGGTCCAGCCAATGGCTGGACCCGTGGATATCCGAAATAAACATTAATTTCATGGCTTATTCTCCGTTCAACCGGTACCCCGCATGGAACACCGGTCCGACATATTCATTAAAGCGATATCCGGAAGCGATGGCGGCGGTAACGAATTTTTTCGCCTTAGCCACCGCTTCCTTGACCGTTAAGCCGTTCGCCAAACCGCCGGTAATGGCCGCCGCAAACGTACAGCCGGCGCCGTGATTATAGGCCGGTTCAATTTTCGGCGACTCCAACACGACATACTCTGCGCCGTCATAGAACAGGTCGATCGCCATATCCCCGTCCAGCGCTTTGCCGCCTTTAATGACGACGTTTTTGGCGCCGCGCTTGTAAATCGCTTGAGCCGCCGCCTTCATCTCATCCAGCGTGGTCAGGCGCCCAAGCCCCGACAATACCCCGGCTTCGAACAAATTCGGCGTTGTCACCGTGGCCAGCGGCAGCAGCAGATCGCGGATCGCGTCCGCGCTTTCCGGATTCAATACTTCATCCTCGCCTTTACAGACCATCACCGGGTCAATGACGACATTTGGCTGATCATATTTGCGGATGTAGGACTCCACAACTTCGATAATCGGCACGCTGCCCAGCATCCCGGTTTTCATCGCGTCGACGGAGCCGCCGGCATAGACGGTTTTGAGCTGCTCGGCGACCAAGGCGGCTTCCATCGGATAGACGTTATGGTGCCAGCCCTGGTCCGGATCCATCGTGACGATCGTCGTCAAGGCGCTGAAGCCGTAAGTACCGTACTCTTCGAATGTTTTCAAATCGGCCTGAATTCCGGCCCCCCCGCTGGAATCACTGCCGGCAATCGTTAAAGTTTTGAAGATCTTTGACATGTTGAGTTGCTCCTTTACGATGAACTTCCTAGCTTCCGAATCTTGGCGGAAACTAATTACATTTATTTTAGCACTATTTTTAAAAAGTTCAGACTACCGATTGCAAAAAAGCTTTTGTCTATTTGCACCCATTAGCTTTTGACCCGGTGAATATGGGCTGCGGACAAGCGGGCCGATAGTGAATTTTTTGTACCAGGAGCACTAACTCCGGGGGATGCCCCGCCGCCTTCGGGGATATGCCAAGTCCCGCGAAATGCAAAAGTGCAGGCGATTTTCATCGAAATTACTCGAATATGACCCATCAAATGCGAAAAAGCAGTTCGTTTCCGCTCAAAAGACCCTTTTTTTATCAAATTGTCCCAAATGAGATGTATTTTTGCATTTCAAGCGATCTAAAACGGACATTCGTAGAAAATCAAATGTACTTTTGCATTTGGTTCGGTCAAGCCACGAAAATTCAAATCGCCCCGGCAAAGTATTCCATGCCAAATGTTGAGGGTTGTCCGACCTTCTCCCCTCACCATACAATGGGTAGCATGAGAGGAGGTGATCCGCAGTGAAGATATTCCGGGGATTGATACTGGTTATCGTCATGACCTTGGGATTAGGATTCTACGGTGAAACCACTCAAGCCGCGGCCAGCACGCAGAAAGTGGGCAGTACCGGCGGCGATGTATGGGATCTCCAATACCGGTTGAAGGCGCTTGGCCTATTTAACCAACAGTTAACCGGCTATTATGGAACGCACACGAAAAACGCGGTGCAAAGCTTCCAGCGAAATTACGGACTTCCGGTTGATGGGAAGGCAGGTTTGCATACCTGGCAAGCGCTCAAAAAATACTCGCTGAATCAAAGCGAAATGGACATTATGGCAAGAGTGATCTACAGTGAAGCCAGGGGAGAACCTTACGTGGGTCAGGTAGCTGTCGGCGCTGTCGTCATGAATCGGATCCAATCCGCTGAGTTCCCCGACAATATACGTGATGTTGTGTTCCAGCCCGGTGCGTTTACGGCCGTAGATGACGGCCAGTTCTGGCTTTCGCCGGATAAAACGTCTTATCTGGCTGCCCAGGATGCCGTCCGCGGATGGGACCCGACGTACAATTCGCTGTTTTATTTTAATCCGAAAACGGCGACAAGCTCCTGGATTTGGACGCGTCCGCAAAACGTTACCATAGGCAATCATATATTCACCGATTAATTTGAAAAAAACCGGGACAGAAACTGCAGTGGTGCTGCAGCCTGTCCTTTTTTATTTAAATGTTTGACAGCAAGAGGTAAAATGCCGCAATATCGAATAAATAGAATTCGCATTAACTAAGGATTTAAGCCGGAACGGAGGGCTATGCATTGAGAAGCAAGCAGGAAATGATGGACTTGTTTTTGGATTTCGCCGCGAAAGAGGACAGAATCCGCTTAGTGACTATGGAAGGGTCGCGCACCAACGTAAACATTCCCCCCGATTCATTCCAGGATTACGACATTTCTTATTTTGTTACGGATATGGATTTTTTCAAGCAAAACGATGAATGGCTCGGCGTTTTTGGAAAACGCATCATGATGCAAAAACCCGAGGATATGGAGCTTTTCCCCCCGGAACTGGGCAACTGGTTCTCCTATATCATGCTTTTTGAGGACGGCAATAAATTGGATTTGACCCTGATTCCCATGAACGAGTTAGAGCTTTACTTCGCCGAAAGCGACGGTTTGGTGCAGGTATTGCTTGATAAAGACCGTCTCGTCAACAATGAAGTGACCGCAAGCGACCGCGGATATTGGATTAAAAAGCCGACCGCCAGGGAATTCGACGATTGCTGCAACGAGTTCTGGATGGTTTCGACTTACGTCGTTAAAGGACTGGCGCGACAAGAAATTCTGTTTGCCATCGATCATTTGAACGAAATCGCCCGGCCCAATCTGCTGCGGATGATGGCCTGGCACATCGGCTCGGTGCATGGGTATACGTTTAGCGTAGGGAAAAACTATAAATTTATCAACCGCTATCTTCCGCGCGAGGATTGGGAAACATTGCTGTCCACCTATGGCGGAACCGGCTATCCGGAGATGTGGCGGTCTTTATATACTTGTTACGAACTGTTCAGAAAATACTCCAAAGCGGTAGCGGAAAGCTTAGGATATACATACCCGGATTATGATGCAGCCATTTCAAAATATACCGGGGCGATCTATGATTCGTTGGCGGAAACGAGGTAAACTCTTGGCGTGCTGCCCCTTTGGCAAGTGAAAACCGCCGGAGAACTTGCTCCGGCGGTATTTTATGCGCGGGTTTTAGCCACAACCTCCCCTTCTGGAATGCGTGATCTACGAATATAGCGGTAAATTATGGCGTTATTTTTGAAATGTTGCTTTCGGCACGCAAAATAGCGGAACTTTTCGGTCTTATTGGGGGACCAAGCTCGGAAAAAGCGCCTCTTCTCCCCATCCCCCAAAAATAGAGGTAAAAAATTCCCTTATTTGATCTAACCTCCCTGTCTCGGCAAAAATAACACTCTTTTTTACCGCTATTTTCTCGGCCGGCCGTTTACGTCATGGCTCTAAATCAATCTCAAGCGTCTTATCCACCTGAACGGGATCCGTCTCCCGCATCATGCGAATTTCGTAGGTATCCTGTTTGGGAACCAACAAGGACAATTCGTATTCCTCTTTCCCCTTGGACGGAATGATTAGTTCCTTCCTTAAGTCCGCTTTCTCCCCGTAATATTCCTCCCAAAGCTCCGGAGACTCCTCCTTCTTAGGAATTAACGAAGGAATATTGAAACGTATGCTCATGTGATCCTCCGCTTTTTGCAGCACTTTAAGCTTTAACAAACCGTCTTCATACCGCGCATCCGTAATCGTCATTTCTTTGCCTTTAAAACGGATCGGTTTCGGCAGGTCTTCGTTCAGGTTGAGCGTAAACGTATCGCTCCCTGTCCAGTCCGATATCTCCACGGCATTAACATGAAGCGTTAAGCTTTTCACCGTCTCGTCAAAAAACGGGGAGGAGTTAAATGTCAGCTCGATTACGCCAGGCTGAAACTTATCGTTCACGGGCTGATATTTGGTCCGATAAGTGTCCGGCGGATACACCTTGCCGTTGTTATCCGTCAATCGTATGACATCCTGCCCTCCGTCTCCGGTCAAATCAAGATCGAGCCCATAGTCTTTGCTGTTATCCAGCCGCAGTTCGGCGTAGGTATTCAGAGGAGTAATCTTGATATTGTCCAGCACCAGTCCCCCGATATCCGGGTCGCCAGCAACCTCGATCTGCTGTTTTGCCTGAATGATCCGGTCTTCCACTAATTGGGACGGGGCAAACGGTACATTCATATCATACTCCCGGTCCTCGCGACCTGAAGAGTCATCGCCCACATAGAGTTTAAAACTTAAAGTGTCGGGATTTTCCTTGAGAAACGCCTGAACTTCTTCCGGGTTCAATTCCATGACGTCGGAAATAACCAAAATCGGCTCTCCTGTTTCCTGATCGGTAATTATCTCCTCGCTGCCGCTCCCTTCAATCGGCTCGAAGTCCAAACTTTGTACAGCATAATGGTCGGCCGTTCTATCAAGCGTCAAGCTGCCATCGGGATTTTTGGCAAGATGGTCTTTGATTCCATCCGTTTGAATAAAAGCCTTGTACATCAGTTTATCGCTGGTCAGATAGACGTCCGCCAGGCTTACCTTCATATCTTCGAACTGCTGAACCACCGGTTCAAAGGGTGTGTACTTATTAGCTGCGGCGTTCTTAACCCCGTCCTGGCTACGGATCGAGTCCAGCCAGTCGGCGGCGACCGAAATGCCGGGGATTTGCTTGAGCATGCTGGCAAACGCCGGAGAGATCTCGGCCGTAACGAATAGGATCGCGACGGCAGCAGCCCCCGCGGCCAACCCGGTGAACCAGGGGGCTCGCTTGTTCGGGCGGCGTTTAACCTGCTCGTTCGCATTTTGCAACGGTGAAACGCCGCTCACGATCGGCATCTCTTGTTCGCGATCAGTCTGTTTGTTCTCACTATGCAACGCGATATTCCGGGCAAAATTCCTCAGTGCCTCTGGGGCCTTTAACTGGTCCAGCGACCACTTCAATTCCCTTTTCATGCTCATTTCAATCCTTGTATCCAACATGCATCATCACCTTTCCATTCACGTTAGCTTGATAAAGCTTGAGCAGTTTGTGCCGGGCGCGATGTAGCCGGGATTTCACCGTTCCTTCCTTTACGCCGAGCACGGCCGAAATCTCCTCGATGGACATTTCCTGATAGTAAAAGAGCAGGACCACCGAACGATGTTGAATGTCCAGCGACATCACCTGGGAGAGCAGGCGGTGCCGCTCCTCTTTTTTCAACAGGGCTTCAATCGGTTGCGCTCCCTGATCCACAGGCTCCAAATGCTCCAGATCCTCGGTCATCTTGTTCAGCCGCGAACGCTTCCGCGCCAGATCGATCGCCCTCATGGCGCACAGGTGCTTGAACCAGCCGGCAAAACTGCGGATTTCCTTTCCGTTCATAATGGCCCTATAAGCCTCGATCATGGCGTTCTGCACAGCATCCTCCGCCAAATGCGTCGAGCGCAATATCGCGGCGGATGCGCTGTATACCCGGTCGAGCAGCGGTTCGACCAGCTTGTAAAACGCCTCCCGATCGCCGTTCCTGCATCGCTCCATCCACTCTTGTTCCTCTTGCATCAGCATCACTTCCTAAAGTTGATCTCGATATATAGGCGCAGCCCGTTTTGCACAGGTTCAATTTTTGTTGTTTATTCGGCAGAAAAAAAGCATAACGCCTCCTCTGGATTTATCGGCTCCAAAGAAAGCGTTTTGCAGGATACGAACACTGGGGCACGGCAATTCGTTAGCCGTCAACTGCCGGCAGACTTTTGGGGCAAAGGACGGGGAAGAATGTTGTCCAGACCAGCGGCGATCCGCAAACGGTCCCGCGCTTCGATCCATTCCTCGGGAATAATCAGATGCCCGCAGGCGCTGCTCTGCAGATAGCTGTAAATGATCTGTGCTTCGTCAACTTCGTCGCGGGCAAGCGGGCTGGCCGCCAGCGTCTTCTCCGCTCCGAAACCGCTGAGGATCGCCTCCGCGATCTCATCTCGCAGTTCCCCAGGCGGCCCGCCGGCAACATGATATTTTTCACCCAAAAGCACGCGATTCCGCTTCACCAGAAACAGCTTGAATGTCTGATCGTCCAACACTTCCACGATGGCGAGGCTACGGTTCTGCTCGGTGAAATGAATCATAGCTTCCTTATTTACCAGCAGGTTCACCGCTTGAAGCGAGTCTCTGCACTTGGCCGCAGCGGCAAAATCATAGCGTTCGGCAGCCGCCGCCATCTTTTGTTCCATAACCTCGTATAAACTGCGGTCTCTCCCCGCCAAAAGCTCGATAAAGCGGTCGATAATCCCCTCGTATTCCCGGACTGCCTCGCCCCCGAGACACATGCCGCGGCATAACCCAAGCGAATAATTCAAACAGGGGGTTTGGCTGACGGAAGATCGGGCGCAGGCGATTTGCAAGCACTCCTGAATCCCCCGCACCGCCTCCAGGACGGTATTTTTGCTGGCCGTATAGGGGCCAAAGCAGGCCGTGCCGGCTTCCCCATTGCCTGGATGATGGGTGACTTCAATGCGGCGAAAGCCGTTCCCCGGCCGGATGATGATATAAACATAAGCGAGCGGGTTTTTCATTTTTTTGTTGTATACCGGCTTCCATTCGCGGATTAACCGGCATTCCAGCATAAACGCTTCGAATTCGGTATCGGTCACCCTGATCTCCAAATCGCGTACGTTATTGACCAGCCTTTTGATTTTATTGGAATGGGGCGCGGAAGGATGAAAATAAGAGCGGACCCGCTGCTGCAAATTTTTCGACTTGCCGACGTACAAAATCCCCCCGTTCCCATCTTTCATCAAGTAGACTCCCGGCGATGACGGCAGATTTCCAAGCTTGTCCTTCATCTGCGTGCTTCCCCCTCTTTTAACCGATCTCGACTCTTTGAAATTACCATAAAAACCGGACTCATCAAAGGGGCTGTCCTGTTCTCCCGCGCTTCATAATATCGGTCCCCGGAGCTAATTTGTGCAAAATGTAACAAACTAGATTGACAATTTTGCTTTCAAAGTGGGAGCATGTAAGAAGTAAGATTTTTCAATATTTTTCTATTGCATCCATAAACAAGATGTCTATTAAAACAAGGGTGATGTGAAATGAACTGGAATCCCCAGCACACAGAAGTCATTATACGTTACCGCGACGGGACCGTAACTGCGGCGGAAGATGCCGTCGTATCCGAACAGCCGGTTACGATCAAAATCAACGGCGAGGAATTCGTGACCCTCGTCTGCACGCCGGAATACATCGAAGACATGGTGATCGGTTATCTGGCTTCGGAAGGCATCATCGAAGGCATGGACGATGTCCGGGAAATGTGGGTGGAGGAGGCGGGCGGCTTCGTTCATATGACGTTAAAAGAGTGGAACCCCCTGCACCGCAAGCTGTTCGCCAAGCGTTACGTCACCTCGTGTTGCGGAGCGAGCCGGCACGGGTTTGTGTACGTCAACGACGCGCGGACGGCCAAGGTTTTGCTGGACCGGCAAGTGCAGCTCAGTTTTGCCGACTGTTTTCGGCTCATGGAGGAACTGCAGCGAGGGGCCGAATTGTTTCGCTGCACCGGCGGCGTACACAGCGCGGCTCTTTGCGATGCCGCCGGGATCCTGCTCGCCCGCAGCGACATCGGGCGCCATAACGCGCTCGATAAAATTTACGGCCACCGCCTGAGGCACGGCATGAGTCCGGACGGGCAAATCATCGCCTTTAGCGGCCGGATCTCCTCGGAAATCCTGCTCAAGGCGGCGAAGATCGGCTGTGCTGTCGTGCTGTCCAAATCCGCCCCCACGGCGCTGGCCCTGGAACTCGCCGAACATCTCGGGATTACGACGGTCGGGTTTATCCGCGGTCATTCCTGCAACGTATACACCCATCCGGAGCGGATCAGCGGATGCGGCCCGGAAACGCTGTTGCATTGATTCCATCTTTGGAATCGGAAAAAACGGAGTACATAAGTTGAACTAAAGAATAGAGCGGGGAGTAGGCAAGAGGGTGAAATGATTCTGAAGAAACGGCAGTGGTCGCCTTTGTGACCGGATTTCTACCTTGTATGAATCTACTTAAACCCCAGAAATCTGGGAACAACAGCGATCGTAAGAACATTTCACCCGGCTACCCTGATCCGTACAATCATTTATTCAACTTATAACAAGCCGATTAAGTTATTCATTTTCAGGATAGGAGGAAAACGCGACGAGTCGAATCCATTCACCCCAAGTCGGAACGTTATTGGACCGGCTGCATGCCGAGGCCGCCTTAAACCGTCAGGAGCTTCTTGACGTTCTGCGCCACCTGAACCCGGAGACCCGGGCACAGCTGCGCGCGCTTGCACACCAAAAACGGCTTCGCATGTACGGAACCAAAGTGTATTTACGCGGACTGATTGAATTTTCGAACATCTGTAAACAAAACTGCCTGTATTGCGGACTGCGTTCCGCAAACCGGTCGCTGGAGCGCTATCGGCTGACCCCGGAAGAAATTGCGGATTGCTGCCGGGAAGGCTACGAACTGGGCTATCGTACATTTGTGCTGCAGAGTGGGGAAGACGACTGGTATACGGCGGATAAGCTGGTGCGCCTCGTCAGCGGGATTAAACGGCGGTTCCCGGATGCGGCGGTCACCCTGTCGATCGGGGAACGGGACGACGAAACGTACGCTCGCCTAAATGCCGCCGGAGCGGACCGGTTTTTGCTGCGCCACGAAACCGCCTCTTCCCGCCTGTATCGGGCGCTGCACCCGACCATGTCGTTTGAGAACCGGCGCGACCGGCTGGCGGCGTTGCAGCGGATCGGCTACCAGGTGGGAGCCGGGTTCATGGTCGGTCTGCCAGGTCAAACCGCCGAGGATTTGGCCGAGGATCTGCTGTATCTTAAACGGCTTGACCCCGATATGGTCGGAATCGGCCCGTTCCTGCCCCATCATGCGACGCCGCTGAAAGATTACCCTGCCGGGACGCTGGAAGCGACGCTCGACATGATTGCTCTGACCCGGCTTTTGCTCCCGGCCGCCCTGATTCCGGCCACGACCGCGATGGGAACGGCCCATCCTTACGGCCGGGAGATGGCGCTGCAAGCCGGAGCCAACGTAGTCATGCCGAATTTGTCGCCATTGACCGTACGCCCAAAATACGCGCTTTACGACAACAAAATTTGTATGGGCGACGAATCCGCGCAGTGCCGTTTTTGCCTGGAACGGCGGATAACCTCCGTCGGCCTGGAAGTCGACATGGGCCGCGGCGACAGCCTAAAATCACTGTCCGGAGCGATTTGAAATTTTACTATATAAATGTTCAGAAGGAGTGGATCATTGTGAGTCGAGTTAGCGAAAGCAAACCTGCCCGTTTTATTCAGGATGAGGAGATTGCCGCAGCATTGGACTATGGAAGAGAGGTGGCGAAAGACCGCGGCGCGGTCGAGGCGATTTTGGAAAAAGCGATGGACTGCAAGGGGCTGACCGCCCTCGAAGCGGCCGTTCTGTTATATGTTGACGACGATGACATTCTGCAGCGGTTGTTCGCAGCTTCCAGACAGATCAAAGAGCGGATTTACGGCAACCGGATCGTGCTGTTCGCCCCGCTCTATGTTAGCGACTACTGCGTTAATCATTGCGTTTACTGCGGATATAAACATTCCAACACCGAGTTTGAGCGCCATCGCCTGACGATGGAGGAGATCGCCAGGGAAGTGAGCGTGCTGGAGTCGCTGGGCCACAAGCGCCTCGTGATTGAGGCGGGCGAAGATTCCCGCTACTGCGACATCGACTATATCCTCGATTGCATCAACACCGCCTACGCGACCAAAACGGGCAACGGCAGCATCCGCCGGATCAACATCAACATCGCGGCCACGACGGAAGAAGAATACCGCCTGCTCGCGGGGGCCGGCATCGGCACTTATATTTTGTTTCAGGAAACCTACCATCGTCCTAGCTACCTCCATTACCATCCCCGCGGACCCAAAAGAGACTATGACTGGCACACCACCGCCATGGATAGAGCCATGCGCGCCGGAATCGATGATGTTGGCATCGGCGTGCTTTACGGTCTTTACGACTATCATTTCGAAACGGTCGCCATGCTGAAGCATGCCGAGCATTTGGAAGAAACCTTCGGCTGCGGTCCGCACACCATTTCCGTTCCGCGTCTGCGCGCGGCGGAAAATGTGCATCTCGACAACTACCCTTACCTCGTCAGCGATCGGGATTTCATGAAAGTGGTGGCTGTATTGCGTCTGGCAGTGCCTTATACCGGCATGATCCTGTCCACGCGCGAAGACCCGGAACTGCGGGATGAGATCATTAAACTTGGCATCTCCCAAATCAGCGCGGGTTCCGCCACCGGTGTCGGCGGATACGCGGTCAACAAGGGGAAGGACGACAACCCGCAATTTCAGGTTGGTGACCATCGTTCGCCGCAGGAAATCATCAAGTGCTTATGCCAGGATGGCTACGTGCCCAGC
This sequence comes from Paenibacillus lacisediminis, assembly GCF_046567315.2. Classification (NCBI taxonomy): domain Bacteria; kingdom Bacillati; phylum Bacillota; class Bacilli; order Caryophanales; family Paenibacillaceae; genus Paenibacillus; species Paenibacillus lacisediminis. The sequence continues at coordinate 131,450 of NZ_JBKIAX020000019.1, forward strand.
TACTGCACCGCTTGCTATCGCGAGGGCCGGACGGGCGACCGGTTTATGCAGCTCGCCAAGTCCGGGCAAATCCATAACATCTGCCAGCCCAACTCCCTGCTTACCTTTCAGGAATACTTGCTGGACTATGCGGACGATGAAATGCGCGAGCTCGGGGAACGTACAATTGCGGAAAATCTCGAACGCATCCCCCGCGAATCGACACGCAAGCTGACCATGAAGCGCCTGGAGCGCGTTCGTAACGGCGAAAGGGATTTGAGATTTTAAAACTTTTAGCAAAAACGCCTGTGGAAGTGTCGCTTCCGCAGGCGTTTTTTGGTGATCCAGGTAAATAGGAAAGAATAGGAGGGCACAAAGGTGCAGGAAAAATAGCGGTATTTTAGGTCGTTATTCCAAACTTTCTGTCATGAACTTCATAAATAGCGGTAATTTTGGGCCCTATCCCCTGGGAAACTTCCCAAGAAGCGGCCTTCATCACCTTTAGGACGAAAATAAAGCCATTAAATTCCGCTATTTCCCGATACGCCCGTAACTCCGAAGAATAGGGCCCTTTTTTACCGCTATCCCAGTACCACCACTTCAACTTTTTCATGAATGACTAACGGGCGGCCCCGCCAAACAGCAGCAAAGCCTGAGCCGTGGCCGTGCGTTTACCGGCGACGGATTCCTGAACGCGCGCTGGGACGATGAGCTGCAGCGCATTGGTCGGACAGACGTTGACGCATGCCGGCCCGCCGGAGTTACCCTCGCACAGGTCGCATTTGCTGGCCACGATTTTTTCCTTGGGAGTCCAAGTTCCGTATGCGTTAAAGCGCAATCCCGCTTGCAGCTGTTTCTCTCCATCGCGAAACAACGGCACCATCTCGATCGCTCCGTACGGGCAAGCCAACATGCAGGTCTTGCAGCCGATGCAGGTGTCCTGATTGATGCAAATCCCGTCGCCGCTGCTGGTGATCGAACCATTCGGGCACACATTGGCGCACGGCGCATCCTCGCAATGCCGGCATTGCACCGGGGCCGTTATATTTCCCGTCTTCACAACGGTAAGCCTGGGGTAGAACTCCGTTTCTTCGGGCGTCTGCCGAAAAAAATCTTGGTCCGAATGAGCCACCGCGCAGGCCGCTTCGCAAGTATGACAGCCGATGCATTTATCGGGATCGGCAAGCACAAAGCTGTTCATGATTTGACCTCCTCAAAGTTTTTGTGAGCGTTACACCTTAGCTATACTTCGAACAAAAACTCGCTGCGGAAGCATTAACTTTTAAGGCTTACTTCCTCGGACTTCCGCCGGGACTGAAAATGGGTATGCAGCAAATGGTGCGAAACGCTGCCCAGCGGCTCGCCCAAGACATCTTCGTACAGTTTTTTTATCGCCGGGTTTTCATGCGCTTTGCGTACAGGCAACCCGGCGTCATGCCGGTAAACCGCACTTTTCCGGGCGCGGTGAGCAAGCTCGCGCATTTGCTCTGTCAACAGCTTCGGCTGTCCCCCGCCGCTGATGCAGCCCGCCGGGCAAGCCATCACTTCAATGAAATGATACGGACAAGTCCCGTCCGCCACCGACTGCAGCACGGGACCGACATGCTGCAGCCCGGCAATTACCGCCACTTTGAGCTCCAGTTCGCCAACCTGCACGTCAGCGGTACGTACACCTTCCTCGCCGCGCACGAAGTCAAGCTGCAGCCGGGGAATTTCCTGCTGCGTCAGCAGCTCGTAGCCGGTGCGGATCGCGGCTTCCATGACGCCGCCGGTGACGCCAAAAATCGTGCCTGCGCCCGAATATTCCCCGAGCGGCCCGTCGAACGGTTCGTCGGGCAAACCGGCAAAATCGATCCCCTGGTCCTTAATAAGATAGGCCAGTTCACGGGTCGTAATGACCGCGTCCACGTCGCGATATCCGCTGGCCTGCATCTCCGGGCGGGCGCATTCAAATTTTTTGCAGGTGCAGGGCATGACCGCCACGCTGTAAATGTCCGCCGGGTTCACTCCGGCCAGCTCCGCTCCGTAGGTTTTAAACAAAGCTCCGGCCATCTGCATCGGCGATTTGCAGCTGGACAAATGGTCGAGCAGCTCCGGGGCCGCCGTCTCGGCGTGCTTCACCCAAGCCGGGCAGCAGGAGGTGAACATCGGCAGGCGCTCCCCGTCCAGCACTCGCCGGATCAATTCCGTCCCTTCCTCCATCACCGTTAAATCGGCGCCAAAGTTCGTATCGTAGATTCTGTCGAACCCAAGCCGCCGCAGCGCGGCCGCCATTTTACCCGGCGTCAGCGTCCCCAGCGGAAGGCCGAACTCCTCCGCCAGCGACACGCGAATGGCCGGCGCGCATTGCACGACCTTGTGCAGCCCCGGACGGCCCAGCATTTGCCGGACCTCAAGCGCGTGCCCGGTGGAATAAGCGGCAAACAGCGGCTCCCGCACACTGGCGGGCATTCCCCGGAGCGTACGTTTCGCGGCCAGCCGCTCCCGCTCGTCGAACCCGCCGGCAAGCCCGCTTCCCGCCGGCGCACCGCCCGATACGGCGGCGTAATCTTCGGTATAGTCTGCGGCAAACGCGGTGCACACCTGAACACATTGCCCGCAAATCACGCAGCGGTCGGCGTCGATCGTCTGGGGACTCCCCGCGTCGCCAAGAATCGCGCCGACCGGACAAACGGAGGCACACCGCCTGCAGCCCGTGCATAATTGTTCATCGATATGAATAATTGGATCATCATAGCTGGAACCTGGCATAACTCTACCTTCTTTGCCATTCATTTGGTTTGCTTATAAAAGCGGAACTGCCTTTAATTCCGGAAATGGCCGTACTGTCCGCTCCGGCTTCCCTGTTACCAGGGACAACGCGCCGACCGGACAGGCGGCGACACAAGCAGGAGACGCTGCGGCGTCCGCAGGCTCGGACTCCAACGACCGGCCTGCAGGCTGTGATTCCGCCGCTCCTACCTCCTTGTCGCCGCCCGGCGTTTGGCCCGCCACCTCGGCCCATGTATGCAGCGGCGCGCAGCTTTGGCACAGGTCGCATTTGCTGGCGACCAGCCTTGGTTTAGGCTCCGCGCCGCGTTCGGTATGCTCCGAAAGTCCGCTCTGCAACACTTCCTGGCCGTGCGAGAACGATTTGACCAGCGCGATCGCTCCAAACGGACAAGCCAGCGCACAAGCCTTGCAGCCGATGCAGCGCTCCTCGGCGATCAGGATTGCGCCGTTTTCCTGGCGGATCGCCCCTACCGGGCAAGCCGCCGCGCAAGGCGCGTTTTCGCAATGCCGGCATTGCACCGGCGCCGCAGAGCGCCCCGCCTTCGTTACGTATAACCGAGGGATTACTGGAATGGTAATCGTTCCAACGGCGGCGCTCACTCCGTTCTCCCGGTTATGCACCGCAAAGCAGGCCAGCTCGCAGGCTTTGCAGCCGATACATTTGCCGGCATCCGCAATGACGAACGGGTTCGTCCCCATTTTCCCGGTGCCCATATGCTTCTCTCCTTTCCCAAAATGCAAGCGCGGCCGCTTTTCATCGCATGGCGGCCCGCGCTTGCACACTTATACCGTGACGTGCATTTGCTTGCGGAGCTCCTCATATTGCTGCCGGACCTCCTGCTCGGCCCGTTCCTGATCGGCGATCCGCTCCAGCTTAATGGCGCAGAATTTATACTCCGGCGTTTTGGATACCGGGTCCAGGAAATCGGCGGTCAACTCATTGCATGCCCCGATCCAATAATGGTAGGTCATGTACGTGGCTCCGGGCTTGATCCGGTCGCTGATCTGCGCCCTGGACACGATCCGCCCGCGCCGGGACACCACCCGCACTAGTTCTCCGTCACGCACCTGAAGCGCCGCTCCGTCCTCCGGACTGATTTGGATGAGACCCGGTTCATCGGACAGCCGGCTGAGGGCGCGGCAGTTTCCGGTCATCGTGCGCACCGAATAATGTCCTACTTCGCGCACCGTGGACAAAGTGAGCGGGTAGTCCGCATCCGGCAGTTCCTGCGGGGCCCGCCATTCGCAGGCGAACAGCCGTCCTTTGCCGTTGGGTGTGCTGAAGCGGTTGCCTTCGTACAGGAACGGAGTCCCCGGATGATCGTCGGACGGACAAGGCCACTGCACGCTCCCCTGCTCTTCCATCTTCCGGTAACTGGCGCCGGCAAATTTCGGGCACAAGCCGCGCATTTCATCCCAAATTTCCTCCGTATTGCGGTAAGACATCGGATAGCCCATCGCTGTGGCCACTTCGCAAATGATTTGCCAATCCGGCTTGGCTTCCCCCTGCGGCTCCACCGCTTTGCGAATCCGCTGAAAACCGCGGTCCGCCGAAGAATACACCCCATCATGCTCGCCCCAGGAGGTGGCCGGCAGGACGACATCCGCGTGCAGCGCCGTCTTGTTCATGAAAATGTCCTGCACGATCACCAGCTCCATTTCGTCCAGCGCTTCGCGCAGCTCGGCCGCATTCGGGTCGCTCTGCACCGGATCTTCGCCGAAAATATAATAAGCTTTCAGCTTGTTTTCCTTGAGCACCCAACGGGGCACTTCCGTTAAATAGTAGCCGACTTTATCCGGCAAACTCACGCCCCACGCCTTCTCGAATTTTTGCCTGATCTTCTTGTCCGTCACTGACTGATATCCCGGATAAACATTCGGCAAAGCGCCCATATCGCACGATCCTTGAACATTGTTCTGTCCGCGCACCGGTCCGATCCCTACGCCGCGCCGCCCGAAATTTCCGGTCAGCAGGGCCAAGGAAGCCAGTCCTTTCACGACGTCCACCGCCTGCGAGAACTGACAGACTCCCATCCCGTACAAAATGAACGCCTTATCCGCCCGCGCGTACTCCCGCATCGCCCGTCGAATGTCGGCGGGATCGACGCCGGTAATCGCCGCGGCGTATTCCGGGGAATACTTTTCTATCTCCTTAGCATACTCGTCAAAGCCTTCCACGTAGCGGGAGACATAGTCCCGGTCGTATAAACCCTCGTGCACCAGCACATGCCCAAACGCGTTGACCAGGGCCATGTTGGTGCCGCCTTTGAGCGGCAGCCATAAGTCAGCGATGCGGGCCGATTCCGTTTTGCGCGGGTCCACGACGATCACGGTCGCCCCTTTTTGCTTGGCGTTAACGATTCTTCTGGCAACGATCGGGTGTGTGTCCGCCGCGTTGTAGCCAAAAACCAGCACAAGGCTCGCTTCTTCAATCTCCGGAATCGAATTGGACATCGCCCCGTCGCCCAGCGAATAGCTCAGGCCGGCTACCGATGGGCCATGGCATACTCTGGCGCAATGGTCGATGTTGTTGGTGCCGATGCAGGCGCGCATAAATTTTTGCATTACGTAATTCGCTTCATTGCCTGGTCCCCGGGCCGACCCGGTCCCCATGATCGCGTCGGGTCCATACTTCTCTTTAATAGCCGTAAGACGCTCGGCCGTAAACCGGATCGCTTCCTCCCAAGGGACCTCCCTTAACTGCCCCTCCTTGCGAATCATCGGCTTGCGCAGCCGTGCCGTCAAAAGCTGCGGATCGTTCAAAAAATCCCAGCCATAATGCCCCTTCAGGCATAACTTGCCTTCGTTGGTTCTCCCGTTCGCGGGTTCGGCGCCAACCACCTGCCCGTCCTCCACCTTTAAATACAGCTGACAACCGCTCCCGCAATACGGGCAAACCGTAAGCACTTGGTTTCTCATCGCTCTAACGCCACCTTGTTTGTGAATTTTTGCACAAATAGTCAAACAAAAAAGCCAATACAAAGGCATGCTTGTCACACCATGTATTGGCTTATTAAACAGCGAAAAGGCAGGCGCCTCCTTCTCTTTAATCAAACCGTCTTATTCAGTTCAATGAGGATGGTCCGTTCCCCTTGCCGGTCATGACTTATGGTCCATGAATAGGTAAAGGGACCGCCTACCGTAGCCGCCGCTTCCTGCATAAATTCCCGTTCCAAATAAGGCTGCAACACATTCCAGTATTGCTTGACGAGGTCGGCGGCACCTTCTTTCACTAAAATTTCCGATAAGTTGGATAAGATCCCCTTGATTTCGACGGTCACTTTGCCTGTGCCGTCCAAGTTCACCTTTACGTTCTCCGGCCCTTTTCCCCGATAGTGTTTGACGATTTTGACCGCCAACCTTCTAATCTTCTCCTGAACTTCAAATACCGTGGCAGTAGTCATACTGAGAACCTCGACAAACAAATGCCTTATTTTGGAAAATATTTTACAATTTAAATGTTACTCCCGCCAGAAATGTTTTGTCAAACCAAAAAAAGGGTTATATCCACCCATTTCCATGAAATTTCCGCAACTTCTCGGCCAAAACAATGTGATTTCAGCGAAATAATCGTTGTCATGTGGACAGGAGGGCAGTGCAGAAAAGGAAGCGGGGCTGCCCCCGCTTCCTCTCAATTTCCTATCCGTTTGTCCGGGTTATTGCAATTGCCACAAAGCTGGCACATTCGCCGGCTCCCAACCGGAAAGCGAAGTGTGCGCCTGAAGGCACAAGTAGATGCTGCCGTTGTAGGACACTTTGTCATTTACATTGTAGGCCACTCCCGCTTCCCATGGCCGTGTCTCGCCATCGCCCGGATTTTCCTCCGCCGTCGTCTTCCCTTGAACGGAAGCGGCCGCGGATACATTGCCGGCGGCGTCTCTTGCGGTTACCTTGAAGGTGTATGCCGTATCCGGCGACAGGCCGGTAATGGTTGCCGAAGTTTCGGTTACATTTATGCTGCCGGTGCCATAAGCAACGGTGTATCCGGCAACACCCACGTTATCCGTGGAAGCGTCCCAGGCAAGGCTGATGCTTTTTGGCGCCGCCCCCGTCACACGCAGCTGTCCGGGTGCGGTCGGCGGCGTAGTATCCCGTCCCGGTTCAGGCTCGGGCTGTGGATCGATTGACCCGTTCGGGCAATCCTTAATATATTTCCACGCGCCATCTGAGCCGCTTTGATCGGGGCGATCCCCCTGGGTCCACCATTTGGCTTCATATATTTTGCCGTTGTAAACTACACGCTGGCCGCCGGTATATACTGCGTTGCTATCCCAGGCTGCGTACGGACAGTCGCTTCCCTCGGCAGTCTTCACCTTGATCGAGGCGGCTGCGGACAGGTTGCCGGCCGCATCTTTCGCCTTAACAGTAAAGGTATATTCCGTATTCGGCGAAAGGCCGCCGACCGTAGCCGTGGTGCCTGTTACATTCTGGCTGGCCGCACCATAAGCGACGGTGTATCCGGTCACGCCCACATTGTCCTTGGAAGCGTCCCAGGCCAGCGTCACGCTGGTGGCCGATTGGGCCGTCGCACGGAGATTGCCGGGGACGGTAGGCGGAGTTTGATCGTCGCTCCCGCCACCGCCGCCGTCAACGGCCAAATCGCCGGCCAGCTTGTTCAGCAGCGTTTTGTTCCGGTCGCCGCTAAACTCCCAGAACATGGCGCCGCCCAAATGGTTTGCTTTTATGAAATCGCTCTTGTAACCAATCGATTCTTGATCGTCATAGCTGATAAAGGTTCCGTTACTCGGATTGAACAGATAAGGCACCTTGGCGGTGTCGTTCCAATAACGGGTATAACCGTTTTTGCCGATATAGTTTTTCTCCAAATCGCTATAGTCGAAAACACCCTTTTCCCAGGTTCCTACCGAAAGGCCGGCATTTTTTTGATATTGGCCGTTGCCGGCAGCCGCTGCCCCGGTCCAGCCCCGTCCGTAGAACGGAACTCCAAGCACGAGCTTACCCGCCGGTACGCCCGCATTCAGATGCCCGCGTACGCCCGCTTCCACATAAAAGCTTTCCGAGTCCGGAACACCGGCCGTCACCGCCGCCGGATCCAGATACAAGGGGGCGTTGTGGGCGGTGATGTTCTGCCAGCCGCCATTGAAGTCATAAGTCATGATGTTGATCCAGTCGACAATTTCGGAGATCTTGGCCAGCTCGGTGTTCTGAGGATACGCGGGGGATGCGCCCGAGGCGATCGTCAGCAGATAACGCTTGCCATCCTTGGCTCCTGCGGCGTCCAGCTTCTCCCGGGTTTTCTGCAGCAGCAGCGTGAAGTTTTGCTTGTCCTCCGCACGTTTACTGTTACCCTCAAGCCCTCCGCTTACCGGATACTCCCAGTCTAAATCGACGCCGTCAAATTGATATTTGCGGAGAAAATCGACGGCGGAATTGGCGAAATTTTCGCGTAACGCCGGATCAGCGGCCACGTCCGAAAACCGGTTGGACCACGACCAGCCGCCGACGGAAATAAGCGTTTTCAGATGTGGGTACTGCTGCTTCAGCTTGATCAGCTGATTGAAATTGCCGCGCAGCGGTTGGTCCCAGGTATCTCCGGAATAACTTTTTTGCCCGTCGATCCACGGATCGCCCATCACGATCGTGCCGTTTGGCACATTGATGACCCCGACCTCATCCTGCGTAGTCCAGGTTTGCGGGTTGGGACCGGTCGGGTCCGGATTGCCGTGGATGCCGTTCCAGGCGATATCGGCAAATGCGTAATTGATATGCGTAACTTTGGAAGCATCGATATCCGAAACTAAATAATTTCTCGCATAAGCCCCCCAGGAAGGATAATAGCCTACGATCTTGTAATCTGTCGTGCCGGCGGCTGCCGCACGATTCTCACCAAACGGGGAAAGCGAAAATAACGGAACGATAAGCGCGGCAACGAGCAGCCATATCCCCGGTCTTTTGAATCCTTTTGCATGCTTCAACATGTTTCTCCTCCTCATACCGTAAAAATAAGATGTTGAACTTCAAGCCAACCTCCAGCCGGACTGCTGAATTTACCTATCATATGCCCCCTCCCTGAATATGGTTAATCTCCTAAATCGAAATAAAAAAGAGATTACCAAGTAGATAATTTTACATATTCCGCCAAAATTCCTCCTATATTTTCAATATTTACTTTGATTTGATAGGGGGAAGCATGATTTTCTCCTAATAATTGTCGAAAATATCCGATGGTTAAAGGGTTTGTGGAAATTATGACAAAAAAGGGAACATTCAAAAAAAGATTCACAACTCAACTTTCGCAGAGCAAAAATCAGCTTGAGACCTTGAGCAGAAGGTTTTCAAAGAGTTAAGATAGCCGGCTGGCAAAATAGAAAAATACTGCTTCGTTTGGTAAAGCGGGAGTGACGAGCTTCAACGATCAGACAGAAGAGGTGTCTTTCGTTGTTATAGACATCGGCCCGACCTAAATCAACTGCCAAGGGCGTTGAGAGCTTGAGGATAGGGAAGTGGGGTGGGGTGAGCGGTAGATCAACACTCGCTGTCCGGAGTCTTTGCACGATTATCCCGTTTGATCAGGTAGCAGAAACAGACAAGCTCGGTAAGAAAATATTTGGTGGAGAAGCAGATAGGTTCGAGATCATTTAGACGGGCTTAGGAGAAGGAATCAGGTTTAGGAGAGGTGAAACAGAACGGACAAGAGATCAAGACAGGAGATCAAGGACAAGACGCGAGGGAAACGAAAAGACCGTGATTTTGCTGTAGCCTTAACCCTTCCATTTGCAGCAACGCCCGGACTGTTCATACTAACCCCTACCCATTAAGTTGATCTGCGTCAAACACCTCCCACCGTTCCAGCGTCTCGATTAGGCCGCAGCCGCAAGGGGCTGGTTCGGTTGGCGTGCGATCAGCTGGCGGTAAGGGATCGCCGGAATCGCCACACACATGCGCAGTAATTTCTGCTGCATCGTTTCTTTCGCTTCGGGTAGGTGCAGCCCGCGGCGTCCGGTGTACTCGTTGAGGTACGCCTGCAGATGCTTCAGTCCCAAGGCTATATATGTACTCTTCAGCGATTCCCATGCCTCTCTCACTACTTTCCGTAAGGGAGCATACAGCCGAAAGGCTAGAGGGAACGACTGTACCGCCGATGTACGGACATCCACATGCTCGTTGATGAACGCGGCCAGTTCGTGACGGTTTGCCCTTTGTCCGTCTCCTCTCTTATGCGGCACCAGGCGGATTTTGACCTGCTTCGGCTCGCCCGACTCCGTCACCGTGCATCCCGCTACGACCGCCGAGGCAAACGGATGCGGAAACTGACACCGGGACGGGTTACGCCCATACAGATCACTGTTCACCTTCACTTCTCCGCAGAGCAGTTCCAGGGCATCGAACTCCCCGACAGTATGGCGTATTTTGTGCAGCAACAACCAGGCGGTTTTGTAGGTGACCTCGATCACCTGGCTCAGTCGCATCGCCGAGATGCCCCCCTCAAGCAGGAACAACTCCAGCGCCTTAAACCATTTGAGCAGGGGCAGATGCGTTCCTTCAAAAATCGTGCCGACCAAAGCCGACGCTTGATGCTTGCAATTTGCGCACTCGAACAAGGGGATATGCCGAGAGGTCAAACGACTGAACCGGGTGTGAGCGCAGCGCGGGCAGACAAAGCCGTTCGGCCACTTCATCGCGATTACCGCCTCCATGCAGACCTGCTCGCTGTTATAACGGCTGCTGAATGATTGAAGTTCCGTTCCCGCATTGACCTCCATGTTCGCTCGCCCCCGAATC
>NZ_JBKIAX020000020.1:0-119450 GCF_046567315.2 Paenibacillus lacisediminis
GACATTCTCCTTTTTGAATCTAAGACCGAAACAAACCTGTAAATATATTTCATTAATTACCAAAATAGTAATTGGACCATAATTTCAACTTTTCATGTCAGGTTGTTTGCATGGCTAGTGCATGTGTGTCCGTTAGCCTGGGAAATACCCGGGAAATGGGCGGATAAGGTCACTGGTGTCCGTTAGAGCAACGTCCACTGGATGTAGGCTACAGATGGAAACGGCCAAGGTACTTGGCGCTATGTGTTCATGAAAGAATGGGGAGGTTACTCAAAGAACCGAAAAAGGAGTGGGAACCCGTGCCTCCAATCGCTCTAAAGTAGAAGTCAAAGCCATTAAAGGACGCCGTCAGGCTTTTTTTAGGAGCTGTGTTTCATTTGTTCCTGTGTGGGGTATTATTTATTAACAGATCTGACTCCAAAGTTCACCAATCGACATTTTTTTACAAATTATTTACAGTAAAACCTTTTCTTTGGTAATTGACACTGGATAAGTCGGGTGGTATAGTCAGAAATGTGGGGCTTGGTTTATTGGGGTCACACGCTTATTTGAAAATGAAGGGAATGTTAGTGCATGCAAGGTAAAGTTAAATGGTTCAACGCAGAAAAAGGCTACGGGTTTATCGAAACTGAAGAAGGCGGCGACGTATTCGTACACTTCTCCGCAATCCAATCCGAAGGCTTCAAAACTTTGGAGGAAGGGCAATCCGTCGAGTTTGAAATCGTTGAAGGCGCTCGTGGACCGCAAGCCGCTAACGTAATCAAATTATAATCATCCGGCATAGCCGACCTACATAGCACGGTACGATGGTTAACAATTAAAGATTCGCTAGCAATAGACCCTGGGGAAACCTGGGGTTTTATTTTTGCTTATCGTTGAAAGAGGTGAACTCATTGCGCAAGTTGTACAGATGGATCCCCGCGCTTGTGCTCATGGCGATTATTTTCGGATTTTCTTCCCAGTCGTATGAGGAACAGGACCTGCGACCCGACATCGAAAAGGCGATTTCGGATCGGTCGATTGCCGAGCGCTTTAGCGGGATTGCCTTTCATTATGCAGGGCACGAGATAAGCATTGGCAGCCTGGGGGCGGCGGGTTTTATCGAGTTTTTTATCCGGAAAAGCGCGCATTTTTCGTGTTACGGGTTATTGGGACTGCTGCTGATGTACGCGTTGAAATCCGGCGGGCGGCCCAGACGTTTGCTCATTACGGTACTGATTTCGTTCCTTTATGCTTGTTCGGACGAGCTGCATCAGATGCTCACGCCCGGGCGCACGGCGTTGTTTCAGGATGTGCTGATTGATACCGCAGGGGCGATCTGCGGCGGGATACTAATGATCCTGCTTGAAAAATGGAGGGAAAAACAGGGAATCCAGATATTGCCAAACAGGAAGGAATAATTTACTATAAAAATAGTGAAATGGATATAATATTATATTTTAGCAGTCACCGTCGTATATGTTCATTTCACCGCAAGCTCTAAAGTTCAAGCTAGTCAAATCTCACGGAAAAGAGGAGAAGATGAGATGCTGAAAAGGAAGAGCAGAAGCGGTAAGGTGCTAACGGTGTTGGTGTTGTTGTTCGTGATGTTTGGGTTGTGCGGATCGGCGGTGTCGGCCGATGAACTGAACGTGGAGACGAAGCTGCCGGAGGCAAAACTCCAAGCGTTTGACGCTTCGGCGTTAGAGCTGCCTGGGGCTTCATCTTTAGAAACTGCGGAAACGGACTTGAAGACGTTTGATGGGGTTGATCCCGACAAGAAGTTGGGCATCGCGGTGGAAAAACCTATCGTCACCAATGCGGTTTATGATGTGAGCGGCTCGCTGATGGATTTTACCGACTCGCTTCAGGTGGATGATCCTGACGATTTCTGGTTTTTCAGCGTCAATACGGACAGAAGCATGGTGCTGAAATTGTTGTCGGGCAATAGCAATTACCTCGCACAATTGTATATTGTGGATTGGAGCACCGGACAAGCCTATCCCACAAGTGTAGGTGCGTATGCGCAAACGCAGATCGCGCTGAAAAACTTGCCGGCAGGGGATTATGTGTTCCGGGTTTATTCGCAGGGCAGCGTCGGGGATAATTATACTCTGCGCATGAACGCGGCGAATCCGGCCGATTATTCAAGCCTGCTCTCCATCTCGGATTCATTGAAGTATGTAGTGGCTTCCTATGCTAACGGGAACATCTACTCCAGCGGCGTTCTGGTCGGGAACACCCAGGGTTACAATTCGCATCTCGACTGGACACGTGAATTCTATTTCTCATGGGGAAGCGGGTATAACTCACGGACTCACAAGGTATTTAACGTCAAAATCGCCTCGGTTTCGGCGCCGGTGAGCTATTCGTCCGCTTACGCAAGCTCCAACAATGCGATTTTGATTTATCTCAACGAAGGCACCTCGTTTATGCACCATGCGGCTTATTATCAATCCGGACCTGATCATATTTATGAGAGCACATTTGACGACACGCTGGGCAAAAGAACGCCAAGATATCTGGATGAAGAGGATCTCGAAGGCTATGGCCCGCATATTTTGGTCTACGACCTGAATACCCAAAAGGCGATCGATTTCTACAGCGTGCTGAATTATTACTATGCCGCCGGGATCGAAGCAGCGCCGACCGTTCGTGCGCTGAATTGATAGGGGTCTTTACACTCCCTTAACTCTTTTTACTTTGCCTTAACACCTGTGTTATAATGAGGGTGCAAAGCAAAGGAGGAGTGCCCTATGAATTTTAGTATTCGAGGACAGCAGATTGAAGTGACTGAGGCCTTGCGTGACTACGTAGACAAGAAGCTCAGCCGGCTAGACAAGTACTTTGATGCACCCCCTACCTCAGACGGTACTGTCACGTTAAGTGTGGTACGAGGTTTGCACGCGGTAGAGGTGACGATTCCTCTTACCGGCGTTGTGCTTCGCGCGGAGGACCGCAGCGATGACATGTACGCATCGATTGATGCGGTTGTGGACAAGCTGGAGCGTCAAATCCGCAAGCACAAAACGAAAATCAACCGTAAGCTGCGCCAGAAAGGCGTCAAGATCGGCTTGTTCGCCGAAAACGGAAACGGCGGTTCCATAGCCGTGGATGAAAGCGACGAGGAACTGGAAGTCGTCCGGACCAAACGCTTCACCCTAAAGCCGATGGATGTGGAAGAAGCGATTTTGCAAATGAACATGGTAGGCCATAATTTCTTTGTCTTCTCCAACATCGACACGAGTGAAGTGAATGTTGTTTACAAACGGAACGACGGCAAATACGGTTTGATCGAACAGGGTTGACCTCTTGATTTCTCCATTCTTTTTTGAAGATTAGGTGAATGAGGTGGTAATTCCTGCATCCCGAACGTAAAGGAAACGAGCCTTATCCCTCGGGGATAAGGCTCTTTATTCGTATACATGGCCGCTTTAGCGTAATAGAGGTGTGATTGCGCGTGTTGCGGCGACCCATACAAACTGTTACAATTTAGGCAAATCATCTGTTTATGCGTGAAAGGGGTAAATCATGCTGGGATTAGTAAAAAAGATTTTTGGCGACACGAATGAACGTGATGTCAAACGTCTTATGAAGACGGTGGACTATATAAATTCATTGGAGCCGCAATTTGAAGCATTGACGGACGAGCAATTACAAGGGAAAACGGCGGAATTCCGCGAACGGATCGAAAACGGTGCAACGCTCGAAGAAGTCCTTCCTGAAGCGTATGCTACGGTAAGAGAAGCTTCCAAGCGCACGCTGGGCATGCGCCACTTTGATGTGCAGATGCTGGGCGGTATCGCTCTCCACGAAGGCAAAATTGCCGAGATGAAAACCGGTGAAGGGAAAACGCTGGTCGGGACCCTACCGGTTTATTTGAATGCGCTCCTGGGGAAAGGTGTGCATGTCGTCACCGTCAATGACTATTTGGCACAGCGTGACAGCGAACAGATGGGGCAGATCTACAACTACCTGGGCATGACGGTTGGACTCAACCTGAACGGCATGGAGCACCACCAAAAACAGGAGGCGTATGCCTGCGACATTACGTACGGAACGAACAACGAGTTCGGATTTGACTACCTTCGCGACAACATGGTGCTGTATAAAGAGCAGATGGTGCAACGTCCGCTTTATTTTTGCATTATTGACGAAGTCGACTCCATTTTAATCGATGAAGCGCGGACGCCGCTGATCATTTCCGGTCAGGCGCAAAAATCGACGGAGCTGTACTATGCCGCTGACCGCTTCGTGAAGACGCTCGTACCGGAAGACGACTATACCGTAGACATTAAAGTGAAGGCCGTGGCGCTTACCGAAAAAGGGGTTGCCAAAGCGGAACGGGCTTTTGGCGTTGACAACCTGTACGATCAGAAGCATGTGACCCTCAACCACCATGTGGTGCAGGCGCTTAAGGCTAACGTGATTATGCGCCGCGACGTCGACTACGTCGTTTCTAACGAAGAAGTGCTGATCGTTGACGAGTTTACGGGCCGTTTGATGGCGGGCCGCCGCTACAGCGACGGTTTGCATCAGGCGATCGAAGCCAAGGAAGGCATCAAGGTACAGAACGAAAGCATGACCCTGGCCACGATTACGTTCCAGAACTACTTCCGCATGTACCGCAAGCTTGCCGGGATGACCGGTACGGCGAAAACAGAGGAAGAGGAATTTAAGAAAATTTACGGTCTGGAAGTGCTGCAGATCCCGACCAACAAGCCGAACCAACGGGCCGACATGGCGGATGTCGTTTACAAGAGCGTAGACGGCAAGTTCAAGGCGGTCGTGGAGGAAATCGTGAAGCGGCACAAAAACAATCAGCCGGTTCTCGTCGGCACGGTGTCGATCGAAAACTCCGAACGCGTTTCGGATATGCTGAAACGTAAAGGCATTCAGCATAAAGTACTGAATGCCAAATACCATGCCGAAGAAGCGGAAATCATTTCGCGTGCCGGTCAAGCCGGATCCGTAACGATCGCCACCAACATGGCGGGCCGCGGTACCGACATTTTGCTGGGCGAGGGTGTTGCCGATCTTGGCGGCCTTCATATCATCGGTACGGAACGCCACGAATCGCGCCGGATCGATAACCAGCTGCGCGGCCGTGCCGGACGTCAAGGCGACCCGGGTTCGACCCAATTCTACCTGTCGCTGGGCGACGAGTTGATGAAGCGGTTTGGGGCGGACAACGTGCTGAATATGATGGACCGCCTCGGTTTCGAGGAAGACCAGCCGATCGAAAGCAAAATGATTACCCGGGCGATCGAATCCGCGCAGAAACGGGTCGAAGGCAACAACTTCGACGTGCGGAAAGTCGTCCTGCAATATGACGATGTGATGAACCAGCAGCGCGAAATCATTTATAAGCAGCGCCGTGAATTGCTGGAATCGGAGAACATCAAGCAAATCATCCTCGATATGATCAAACCGGTGATCGAACGGGTGGTCGAAGCGCATACCGCCGACGAAATTCCGGAAAACTGGGAGCTCCAGGAAGTGGCCGACTTCGTCAACAGCAAGCTGCTGGAAGAAGGGGCTATTTCCAAGGATGACCTGTGGGGCAAGGAGCCGCCTGAGATGGTGGAGCTTATTTTTGAGCGCGTTTTGACCAAATACGAAGCTCGTGAACAGGCGATCGGCCCGGAAATGGTGCGCGAATTCGAGAAAGTTATCGCCCTGCGCGCCGTAGACAGCAAATGGATGGACCATATCGATGCGATGGACCAATTGCGTCAAGGCATCCATCTGCGGGCGTACGGAGGCACGGATCCGCTGCGCGAGTACCAATTTGAGGGCTATGAGATGTTCAACGCGATGATTGCCAGTATCCAGGAGGAAGTGGCGACATATATTATGAAGGCGCAGGTGGAATCGAACCAGGAGCGCCAGGCGGTTGTGGAAGAGAGCAAAATTTCCACGAGCGGCGAGCCGGCCGAGAAACACCCGGTCAAACGCGGCGAGGAAATCGGCCGCAACGATCTTTGCCCATGCGGCAGCGGCAAGAAATACAAGCACTGCCACGGACAAAACGCTTAAGGAAAGGTGATTAACATGATCGAGGCCAACGTAAAGCATGATATGCGCGAAATCGCCAAGAAATTATCCAACCTTAGGGGGTCTCTTTGACTTAGATCTTAAGCAAGAGATGATCGCCAACTACGAGGAAAAAATGGCGGCCCCGGATTTTTGGGACGACAACGAGAAGGCCCAAGCGCTCATCGCCGAGATGAACGCCGTGAAATCCTCCGTCGACCAGTACCTGGCGTTGCAGGGGGAATACGACGACATCGAAACGATGGCCGAGTTGGCCGAGGAGGAAGGCGACGAGTCGCTGGCAGCGGAGATTTCCGAGTCCGTTACCGCTATGGTGAGGAAGCTGGAGGATTTCGAGCTTGGGCTGCTGCTTAATCAGCCTTACGACAAAATGAACGCGATTCTGGAGCTTCACCCTGGCGCGGGCGGCACCGAATCCCAGGACTGGGGGCAAATGCTGCTGCGGATGTACACCCGCTGGGCCGAGAAACGCGGCTTCAAGGTAGAGACGCTGGACTATTTGCCCGGCGACGAAGCGGGGATCAAAAGCGTAACCCTGCTGATCAAAGGGTACAACGCTTATGGTTATCTGAAGGCGGAAAAAGGCGTACACCGCTTGGTGCGGATTTCGCCGTTTGACGCTTCCGGGCGGCGTCACACCTCGTTTGTGTCCTGCGATGTCGTGCCGGAGATCAGCGAAGACGTCGATGTCGAAGTCCGTCCCGAGGACTTGAAGATCGACACGTACCGTGCCAGCGGCGCTGGCGGCCAGCACATCAACACGACCGACTCGGCGGTGCGGATTACGCATATTCCGACCGGGATCGTGGTGACGTGCCAGAACGAGCGCTCCCAGATCAAAAACCGCGAGCGCGCCATGACGATGCTTCGTTCCAAGCTGTACGAGCGCAAGCTGGAGGAGCAGCAGAAGGAACTGGACGAAATCCGTGGCGAGCAATCCGATATCGCCTGGGGCAGTCAGATCCGTTCCTACGTGTTCCATCCGTACAGCATGGTGAAAGATCACCGCACCTCGGTGGAGACGGGCAACATCGGCGCGGTCATGGACGGAGACCTGGACGCGTTTATCGACGGATATTTACGCAGCCAAATTCGCTCCGAGGCCTAATTTCGTCCTTGTGCCGCATTCAACTATAGAACCGAAAACCCACCTCAGGCGAAGGGCTTGTCCCGCCTTGATCGGGTGGGTTTTTATTTTTCGGGTGCATACATAATAGTTTAAGAAGCGATCAAATAAGGAGGGGCCACGGTGCCGCCTAAAACCCGCAAACGCAGATTTGGGGATTATATTCCTTTAACCGGACCGGTACGCCATGCGATCGACACGACTATGATTCTCGTGGGATCGCTGATCACGGCGCTGGCCTTCAACTTATTTCTCGTCCCGAACCACATCGCCTCGGGCGGCGTATCGGGGATTTCGATTATCGTTCAAGCGCTATTTGGCATGGAGCCGGCGTATACCCAGTGGGCGCTGAATATTCCTCTTTTTGTCGCGGGGTATTTACTGCTCGGGCGGGATTACGCGATTCGCTCTTTGCTAGGTACGGTCGTTTTGCCTTTATTCGTGTTTCTGACCAAAGATTTTCCGGTCCCGACGACCGATCCGCTGCTCGCTTCTTTGTATGGGGGGATCGGCGTAGGCCTGGGGCTTGGTATCGTTTTTCGGGGCCGCGGATCGACCGGAGGTTTATCTACGCTTGCGCAAATCATTCAGAAGTACAGCGGGCTCAGCCTATCCGTTTGCGTCGTCCTGATGGACGGCACCGTGATTGCCCTGGCCATGTTTATACTGTCGCCGGAAAAGGCGCTATACGCTTTGATCGGCCTATACATTACCGGCAAAATCATCGACGCGATCGAGCTTGGCTTCAACTACACGAAAGTGGCCTATATCATCGCCGAAAAGACCGAGGAAATATCGGGGGCTGTGCTGTCGCAATTGGACCGTGGGCTCACCAAGCTAGACGGGCGCGGCGGATATACCGGCGATCAACGGACCGTGCTGATGGTGGTCGTGGGGCAAAGCGAGGTCACCCGGCTCAAAACGCTCGTGCAGACGCTGGACCCCACCGCCTTCGTCATCATCACAAATGCCCATGAGGTTTTGGGAGAAGGGTTTAAGCGAGGGTAGGAAAAAACTCCTCTATAATTAGCGGTTAAAGTAACTCGCTAATTATAGGGGATTTTTTTAGTAAGCTTTAAGTTGATGCTCAGTGAGGAGTCCTTTCTTTGTTATGGAGGACAGCTTGAATGGATCAACTGCAAAAGTACATTTGGTATTCCGTAAATCCACATTTTGGCGCGCTTGAAATGCAAAAGTACATCTCATTTGGGGCTGCTCGATAAAAAAGTATCTTTTGACCGGAAATGAACTGCAGTTTTGCATTTGGGCTGCCCATTTCGAGGAAATGCGACGAAAATCGCCTGCACTTTTACATTTCAACGGGTTTTGGAGAGACGTGGTCTGTCTTTCTGACAGTACTCGATAGCCGTTTAAGTCCTTTTTTTCGTTTGCAAAAGAAATGTCAGATTCAAATCAAGCCATCATAGATGGACTGCTCGGTTTTTAACGGAAACCGGACGCCCCGCTCCCAGGCCAGTTCGAATGACTCCAACCGGAGGTGCGGCGGAACATGGGGGCCTAATTTGCCGAATACCCGCTCAACGCTGAGAATTTGCGATTCATGGGCCTCAAGCGCCCGGCGTTTGGCATCCCAGCGGCCGGCGGCTTCCACGTGCAGTACGCTCGACTTATTTGAATCAAACGATCCGAATTGGTTATAGTACAACTTTTGTACCGTAGGCGTCTGGCCACTAAATATCACATTATTCACGGCATAATGGATCACGATATGATCCTGGTGCCCGGAAATGCCGTCCTCCGGAAACGTGACGACGATTTCGGCCTGATGGCGCCGCAAAAAATCGGCGATTTTCTCCCGCAGCAGGGCCGAATCCGTTTCCTTCAGCTTGCCGTCTCCCATTCCTAGCTGCTCCACCGTGGAGATGCCTAATATGTTCGCGGCTTTCTCCAGTTCCAGGTCTCTTTTGGCGGCCAGCTCATCCCGGGTCATGGCCCCTAATCTCCCGGTCTTTCCCGCGTCCCCGCGGGTTGCCGTCAGCAGCACCGCACGGCCCCCTTCATCGGCGATTTGCCGGATCAGATACGAGCAGCCAAACGTCTCATCATCGGGATGGGCATAAATAAAAGCTACAGTTGTCATCATGTACTCCTCCTTAATCCTGCTGTTTATGATTTACTATCTACTATACTTTAATATGTCCAAGTCGTTAAGACCGGCGTTTCCTAACATTGCTGTGTAAATTTTTTGGAATGGGATTGTATTTATATAAGTTCACTCGTATAATAATACATATTTAATACGGTTTTATACATTCCGGGTTGTTGGTTTGATAGAAACAGGCGGGAGAAGAAAGCGAGGGCAAGCAGGTGAACGGGGAAAAGGTAAAAGTTGCGATTGTCGGTTCTACGGGGTACGGCGGCGTGGAGCTGATTCGTTTTTTATGGGGGCATCCGGCGGTAGAGATTGTCTCGGTCATTTCGGCATCCAGCGCCGGAGCGCCGATCTCGGAAGGGTTTCCGCATTTGTCGGATATTATCGTCCAGCCTTTGGACGCGGTGGAGCCGGAGGAAATCGCCGCCAAAGCGGAGGTCGTATTCACCGCAACGCCGTCCGGCGTCAGCGGCAAGCTGGTGCCTGAACTGCTGAAGGCCGGGCTGAAGGTGATCGATCTTTCCGGCGATTTTCGGCTTAAAGACGGAGACGTGTATGAAACGTGGTATAAACATGAGGCGCCGGACAGCAAGCTGCTGGAGCAGGCGGTTTACGGACTTAGCGAAGTATACGGCGATGAGGTGCCCGGCGCGGGGCTAATCTCCAACCCCGGCTGCTACCCGACGGCGACCCTGCTTGGCTTGATCCCTGCGCTTAGCGCGGGCTGGATCGATCCGGGCAGCATCATCATCGACGCCAAATCAGGCGTGTCCGGTTCGGGCAGGAGCACAAGCCTGACGACGCACTATGCGGAAATCAATGAAAATTTAAAAGCATACAAAGTGAATAAACACCAGCATATTCCCGAAATCGAGCAAATTTTGTCCCAGGTCGCCGGCGAGCCGGTGACGGTGACGTTTACGACGCATCTGACGCCAATGACGAGGGGAATTATGAGCACGATGTACGCCGGGCTGAAGGGTGCATATACGGAGGACGATTTGATTCAGCTGTACCGGCAGTTTTACAAGGGGCGTTCTTTTGTCCGTATTCGTGAAAATGGCAGATGGCCGGCGACGAAAGAAGTGTTCGGCTCGAATTATTGCGACATCGGGTTTGCGGCGGACCGGCGGACCGGTAGGCTGACGATCATTTCCGTGATCGACAATATGGTCAAAGGGGCCGCGGGCCAGGCGATTCAAAATTTAAACCTGATGATGGGCTGGGACGAAACGGCCGGACTAAACTACGTCCCGGTTTATCCGTAAATAAAGTTCAAGATTGGCGGGGCTTTCGGCCTCCTCGAAAATGAACAGCGCGCATAAGCGAAAGTATCGAAATTGGCTGAGGAGATGGAAAGGAGAACGTCATGGGAGTAGTTAGTTTATTTCGCACAGCGCCTGAGGGAAGCATTACCTCTCCAAAGGGCTTTCGGGCCGGCGGATTGCATTGCGGTTTGAAAAAGACGTCGCGCAACGATCTCGGCGCGATCGTATGCGAGGTGCCGGCGGTGGCCGCGGCCGTGTACACGACGAACGTGTTCCAGGCCGCCCCGCTGAAGGTGACGCGGGAGAGTATCGCGTCTGAAGGGCGGCGGCTGCGGGCCGTCGTCGTCAACAGCGGCAACGCCAACGCCTGCACCGGCGCGCAAGGCGAAGCCGACGCGTACGCCATGCGCGCCGCGGCCGCCGCGGCGTTTGGGCTCGGCGAGCACGAGGTCGCCGTGGCCTCGACCGGGGTCATCGGCGAACTGTTGCCGATGGACCTCGTTTCCGCCGGCATCGCCGGTTTGCCGGCGGCTTTGACGGCAAGCGGCGAGGGCGCCGAGGGCTTTTGCCAGGCGATTTTGACGACCGACCTCGTGAAAAAAGAGGTGTGCGTCAAGCTCGACGCAGGCGGGCACGAGGTGACGATCGCCGGGGCGGCCAAAGGCTCGGGCATGATTCATCCGAACATGGCGACGATGCTCGCCTTTGTGACGACCGATGCCGCGATCGAGCCGCAGGCCCTGCAAAGCTTGCTGGGGGAGACGACCGATCTGACGTTTAATATGATCACGGTCGACGGAGATACCAGCACGAACGACATGCTGCTGGCGATGGCGAGCGGCCTGGCTGGTAACAGCAAGCTTGCGCCGGGTCACGCCGACTGGGACGCCTTCGCCGCCGCGTTCCGGTACGTGTGCGAGACGCTCGCCAAGTCGATCGCCCGCGACGGCGAAGGCGCCACGCGCCTCGTCGAAGTGACGGTCACGGGAGCGGTCAGCGATGCGTCCGCCCGCGCGATCGCCAAGACGATCGTCGGCTCGAGCCTGGTCAAATCCGCGGTGTTTGGCGCCGACGCCAACTGGGGCCGTATTATCGCGGCGGCGGGCCGCGCCGGCGAGCCGATCAACCCCGAGACCGTCGACATCAAGCTCGGCGACATCCTTGTGCTGTCGGGCTCGCGGCCGATTCCTTTCGACGAGGATGAAGCGCTCGCCTATCTGAAGGGCGACACCGTGGATATTTTCGTTGCCCTGCATAACGGCAAGGGGGAAGCGACTGCCTGGGGCTGTGATTTAACCTACGATTACGTACGGATCAACGCCGCTTACCGGACTTAATCTGGATGCGGACCGATGATTTAAGATAAGCTCATATTGCTATTGCTATTGCGCTTCACCTAATTTTGAAATCTGGCGGATCGGAAAGGAGCTTTTGACGATGACAACGGCAGTAAACAGCGCCCCGGATGCCGCGGGTAAGCTTTCCGGAGGGCGGATGTTTGTCATGAAATGCGGAGGCAGCACGCTTGCGGAGCTGCCGGATTCTTTTTTTGGCGATCTCGTCAAGCTGCAGGAGAACGGTGTTCAGCCGGTCATCGTGCACGGCGGCGGGCCGGCGATCTCGGAAAATCTCGGCAAGCTGGGGATCGAAAGCAAGTTCGTAAACGGACTGCGCTATACCTCGGAAGAAGTGCTTGATGTGGTGGAAATGGTGTTGTCCGGCAGCATCAACAAAATGATCGTGCGGCGGATCGCCAAATCCGGCGGTAAGGCGCTTGGCCTGTCCGGTGTGGACGGCAGCCTGCTGCAGGCGAAGCCGGTGGCGGCAAGCCATGAGGTAGGCCTAGTCGGCGAAGTGACTCGCGTCAACGCCGATTTGGTGGCCGGCGTGCTGGACCTCGGTTACATGCCGGTCATTGCCCCCGTCGGCGTCGGCCCGGACGGCCAGCGCTACAACATCAACGCCGATACCGCCGCAGGCGCGGTAGCGTCCGAACTGGGCGTGTCGAGGATGATCGTCGTGACGGATGTCCCCGGCATCATGAAGACCGTGAACGGGGAAAAGCGCGTGCTGGAGACGATTACTGTGCAGCAGATCGAGGACATGATTTTGGCCGGGGAAATTTACGGCGGTATGATTCCGAAGGTTCGCGCGGCGGTGGACTGCATCAGCGGCAAAGTCAAAGAAGTCGTCATCGTCAACGGCGCCGAACCCGGCGTGCTGGGGAAAGTGTTGTCCGGCGAAAAGATCGGCACCAAAATCGTCCGGATGCAGTAGCGCCATTGTTTCTGTTTGCGCTAAGATAACGCGGACCCGTCAAAATAGCGGAACTTTAAGTTCTTATTTTTCGATTCGAGCACGTTCATCCCCATTAGCGGACTTTTTTGTCCTTATTTTCCAAGGAACGGTGTGAAAAAGGGTAATTTCTCTGCGATTCGGGAAAATAACGACATAAATTTCCTCTATTTCACGCAAAGTGAGGGATATCGCCGAAATAACGACATTTTTTACCGTTATGTTGCGTGTGGCGCCGCGAAAGGGGCTGCACAGCGAGCCGATCGATTTTATTTCTCAATCATAGACAGGAGTGAAAAAGTTTATGGCACAAAGTGATGTGAAAGAAACGGGGAAACCTGCGAACGCTGCCGCCGGAGGAGCGGGGGATGCCGCTACAGCCGGAAATACCTCTGCGGCCGGAAGCCCCGGCGCAAGCACCAACTCCGGTGCGAGCTTTGGCTCCACCCCCAGCACGGTTTTCCCAAGCTACGCCCGGTATCCGATTCATCTTGTTAAAGGCCAGGGGAGCTGGCTGTGGGACGATAAAGGCAACCGCTATTTGGACTTTATGAGCGGCTTGGCCGTAACCAGCTTAGGACATGCGCCGGAAAAAGTGAAGGCCAAGGTGAAAGCCCAGCTCGACGAGCTGTGGCATGTCTCCAACCTGTTCCATATTCCGCAGCAGGAGACGGCGGCCCGGATGCTGACCGAAGTCAGCTGCGCCGATGTGGTGTTTTTTTGCAACAGCGGCGCGGAGGCGAACGAAGCGGCGATCAAACTGGCGCGCAGATACCATCAGAAGGTTAAGGGAACGGAACGTTATGAGATTATTACGTTCGAGCAATCGTTCCACGGCCGGACGCTGGCGACGCTGACGGCCACCGGCCAGCAAAAGGTGAAGGACGGCTTCCTGCCGCTGCCGGCTGGGTTCAAAACCGTGCCGCTGCATGACCTGGACGCGCTCAAAGCAGCCATCGGCCCGCACACCGCTGCAGTGATGCTGGAAATGGTTCTAGCCGAAGGCGGCGTACACCCGGTCGATCACGGCTTTGTGCAGGAGGTTGCGTCGCTGTGCCGGGAGCAGGGGCTGCTGCTGATCATCGACGAGGTGCAAACCGGGATGGGCCGGACCGGCAAATGGTTCGCTCATCAGCATTACGGCATTGAGCCGGACATTTTCACTTCGGCGAAAGGTATCGCCAGCGGTCTCCCGGCCGGTGCGATGCTGGCGAAGGAGTATTTGCGCGAGGCGTTTACGCCGGGAACCCATGCTTCCACTTTCGGCGGCAATCCGGTGACGGCGGCGGCGATCATCGCCACGCTCGAAACGATGAAGGAGGAGCGGATTCCCGAGCACGTAGGCGAGATGGGCCGTTACCTGGTCAGCCGCCTGGAGGGAACGTTCCAAGCTGTTCCGTTTGTGAAGCAAGTCCGCGGCAAAGGTCTCTTAATCGGCATCGAATGCGCCGGACCGGTCGCGGATATCGTGACGCTTGGCCAGCAACATGGCCTGTTGTTCGTCACGGCCGGACCCAACGTCATCCGTTTGCTGCCGAACCTGAAAGTGACGAAGGACGAAATCGATCAGGCCGTAGCTACGCTGGCCGACGTGATCGCAGCATATACCGCCAAGGAGGGGAAATAACCGATGAGTTTGCTGGAGCAGGCGAAACGCAGCAGCATTAACCTGAGCGGACGTGATTTTATCGAATTAACCGATTATACTACGGAAGAGCTTCACTATTTGATTGACCTGGCCGTCGAACTCAAGCGCAAACAGAAGAACGGCGAGGTGTACCAACCGCTCAAAGGCAAAACCGTCGGGCTGATTTTCGAAAAATCGTCGACGCGGACGCGGGTATCTTTTGAAGTGGGAGTTTATCAATTGGGCGGTCATGCTTTGTTTTTGAGCAAAAACGATATCCAGCTCGGGCGCGGCGAAACGATCGCCGATACGGCCGGAGTGATGTCCCGCTATTTGGACGGCATTATGATCCGTACGTTTGGCCATGACAGAGTGGTCGATTTGGCCCGCTACGCCACTGTGCCGGTCATTAACGGCCTGAGCGATCTGGCTCACCCGTGCCAGGTGCTGGCCGACTTCCAGACGCTTTATGAGCATAAGGGAACGCTTCAAGGGCTAAAGCTGGCCTACATCGGCGACGGCAACAACATGGCCCATTCGCTGATGATCGGCGGGGCGAAGCTTGGGGTTCATGTGTCGGTGGCGAGCCCGGAAGGCTACGAGCCGGATCCGCAAATCGTGGCGGACGCGCAAGAAATCGCCAAAGCGACGGGTGCGCAGATTGAAGTGGTCCGCGATCCTAAGGTTGCCGTGCAGGACGCCGACGCTATTTATACGGACGTGTGGGCCAGCATGGGCTTTGAGGAGGAGCAAAAAACCCGGGAGCTCGCTTTTAAGGATTATCAGGTCAACGAAGAGCTGGTAAAATACGCCAAATCGGAGTACGTGTTTCTGCACTGTTTACCGGCGCATCGCGGCGAAGAAGTCAGCGAAGGCGTGATCGACGGCCCGCACTCGCTTATTTTTGATGAGGCCGAGAACCGGCTCCATGCCCAAAAAGCGCTGATGGCGGCTTTGCTCGGATAATTTGGGAGATGCCCGGGGGAGCCCGGGTTTCGCTTTGACAATCAATGAGGAGGATATCAGGATCATGGCAAAAGAAAAAATCGTGCTGGCCTATTCCGGGGGACTGGATACGTCGGTTATTCTGAAATGGTTAAAAGAAACTTATGACGCGGAGATCATTGCGTTCACCGCCGACATCGGCCAGAAGGAAGAGCTGGATGGGCTGGAAGCGAAGGCACTGGCCACCGGCGCTTCGAAAGTATATATCGACGACCTGCGCGAGGAGTTCGCTAAAGACTTTATTTTCCCGATGTTCCAGGCAGGGGCTTTGTATGAAGGACAGTACCTGCTCGGAACGAGCATTGCGCGCCCGCTGATCGCGAAGCGTATGGTTGAGATCGCTCGCGCCGAAGGGGCGACGGCGATTGCGCACGGCGCTACCGGCAAAGGCAACGACCAGGTGCGTTTTGAGCTGGCCGCCGCGGCGCTGGCGCCGGAGATTAAAGTGATCGCGCCATGGCGGCTTTCCGAGTTCCGCGACCGCTTCCCGGGCCGCGCGCAAATGATCGCTTACGCCGAAGCGAACGGCATCCCGGTGACAGCCTCGGCGGCGAAGCCGTATTCGATGGACCGCAATCTGCTGCACATCAGCTATGAGAGCGGGGTGCTGGAGGATCCGTGGTTTGACGCGGCCGCGCCGGAGAACAAAGATATGTACTTGCTCAGCGTGTCGCCGGAGGATGCGCCGGACCAGCCGGAATATTTGGAGCTGGAATTCGCGCAGGGCAACTGCGTGGCGCTGAACGGTGAACGTCTGGATCCGCTGGCTGTGATGGAGAAGCTGAATGAACTTGGCGGCAAACACGGCATCGGCCGTGTCGACATGGTGGAAAACCGCTTCGTCGGCATGAAAAGCCGCGGGGTATACGAAACGCCGGGCGGCACGATCCTGTTCACGGCTCACCGCAAAATGGAGTCGCTGACGATGGATCGTGAAGTGATGAACCTGCGTGACAGCCTGATCACACGCTACAGCACGCTCGTTTACAACGGCTTCTGGTTTGCCCCGGAACGCCTGGCATTGCAGGCGCTGGTGACCGAAAGCCAGAAGAACGTGACGGGCACGGTGCGCGTGAAGCTGTACAAAGGCAACATCATCGCCGCCGGCGTTAAGAGCCCGGTCAGCCTGTACAATCCGGACATCGCCACGATGGAGGAAGATCCGACCCAGGCGTATGATCAAGGCGATGCGACGGGCTTTATTCATCTGAACGCCCTGCGGCTTAAAGTAAGCTCCGGCGTGGAACAGAACAAAAGCAAGTAAGGTCGTTGAACGAGCTTTATAAGTTACTTCTATAGCAGATAAGGGAGTGGATCAGGTGAGCAAGCTGTGGGGAGGCCGCTTCACGAAGCAGACCAACCGTTTAGTCGAGGAATATACCGCCTCCATCGGGTTTGACAAAGCGCTGGCCGAGGAGGATGTGCAGGGGAGCCTGGCGCATGTGACGATGCTGGGCAAATGCGGGATTCTGTCCGAGGAGGACGTAGAGAAAATAAAAGAAGGCCTGCATGCCGTCTTGCACAAAATCCGGCGCGGCGAGCTGGAGTATTCCGTGTCGGATGAAGATATTCACATGAATATCGAAAAACAGCTGATCGAAGAGGTCGGCGGGGTCGGCGGGAAGCTGCATACCGGGCGGAGCCGGAACGATCAGGTGGCGACGGACATGCATTTGTACCTGCGCAAACGGGTTGTCGAGTTCGTCGCCCTGCTGCAGGATTTGCAGGAGGCGCTGCTGGGACAAGCCAAGGCGAACCAGGATACGATCGTTCCCGGGTATACCCATCTGCAGCGGGCGCAGCCGATTTTGTTCGCCCATCATTTGCTGGCGTACGTATCCATGTTCCAGCGCGACATCGAACGCCTGCAGGACAGCTATAAGCGCATCAATGTACTGCCGTTGGGGGCGGGGGCGCTGGCGGGGACGACGTTCCCGATCGACCGGCATTTCGTGGCCGCGCAGCTGCATTTTGACGGCGTTTATGAAAACAGCCTTGATGCGGTCAGCGACCGCGACTTTATTCTCGAATTTTTGGCGGACGCTTCGATTTTGATGATGCATCTGTCGCGTCTCAGCGAAGAGCTGGTGCTGTGGAGCAGCACCGAATTCCGCTTTATTGAGTTGGACGATGCGTTTTGCACGGGCAGCAGCATCATGCCGCAGAAGAAAAACCCGGACGTTCCGGAACTGGTACGTGGCAAGACGGGGCGGGTGTACGGCAACCTGATGGGGCTGCTCACCGTGCTCAAGTCGCTGCCGCTGGCGTACAACAAAGACATGCAGGAGGACAAGGAAGGCATGTTCGACACGGTCGCCACGCTGCAGGGGGCACTGCAGCTGTTCGCTCCGATGATCGCCACGATGAAGGTAAACAAGGAGCGGATGCGCGAAGCGGTGAACCAGGACTTTTCCAATGCGACCGACATCGCCGACTTCCTGGCGAACAAAGGCCTGCCGTTCCGTCAGGCGCATGAGGTCATCGGCAAAACGGTGCTGTACTGCATCCAAAACGGCAAATATTTGTTGGACCTTACGCTGGAGGAATTCAAACAGTTTTCGCCGCTGTTCGACAACAGCATCTATCAGGTGCTGCAGCCGGAAAGCGTAGTAAATGCGCGGGATGTTTATGGAGGCACGGCTTCACAGCAGGTCGCCGCGGCGATCGAACGCGCAGAGCAGAAGCTGGAAAGCGGCCGGGTATGGGTACAGGAGTACGCGGACAAAAGCAAATAATTAGCCGGTAGATGCTGTGATGATCCGGTTAATCGAAAGCAGCCCTCGTCATTGACGAGCGGTTGCTTTTTTTGTGAGCGAGCGGCACTCCTAAACCATCCCATTTTTGTGTGAAAAAATGAAAGGGAATATAATTTTTTTCATTGAAATTTCAGAAATGCTCTATAAAAAGTGCTGTAAATTGTCGAAATATAGATTATGCCACTTTATGTGAATGATCTTTAACTCCCTCCTCAATCAAACGTCATCCCTATCAATTCAGTTTACTTTTAATTTTTACACATACCGCAAAGGAGAGAATTTAATGAAGGCTTTTTGGAACCGTCTGCTTAGTTTATTTGAAGTCAGGACATTGCGTAATCGGATGCTCCTTATTTTTGCCGTCTTGCTGATCATCCCGAACCTAGTTGTCGCGTATTCCAGTTATACCAGCGCCAGCGGGCAACTGCGCTCCAAAATGGAGGAAAGCGTCAAATCGAACGTAAACCTGCTGGATGAAACGCTGAATCAAATCATCGAAGCGGAAAGCCGCAACGTCGAACAATTGGTAATGCAAATTGATTCGGCGCAAATCGACGCGAAGTCGCCTGAAGTCCAGGAACTGCTGGAATTATATATGGAGAAACATCCCGAGCTGGAGGTCCTGACCGCCGGGAATCAAAACGGGGCGTGGATGAAAGCGCCGGATCCCGGCAAGCAGGACTATGACCCGCGGGATAGAGACTGGTACAAAGCCGCAATGAAGGCTCCAAAGGAGACGGTAATCATCGACCCATTCACTTCGTCTACGACCGGCCACTACAATTTGTTCATTAGCCGCGCGTTGGCGGATGGTAAGGGTGCGATCACGGTTTCCCTCGATTTGGCTCAGTTGAACGAAATGGTTAAAACGATACGTCTGGGCAAAAACGGGTACATTTATATCATGGACCGGACCAGCAAGTTTGTGTCGCATCCGACAAACGGCATTGGAGAAGAAGCGAGCGGAAATCAAATCGCCAAAATTCAGGGGACGGAATCGGGATTTATGGAGTATGTTAACCCGAAGACAGATTTGCCGCAAAGCGTATTTTTCACAACGAACAAACTTACGGGATTCAAGGTCGTCGGCGTCTTGGAACTACAGGAATTTAGCGAGGCCTCAATGCCGATTTTATGGACATCCCTGATCGTTTTAGGGATTTCACTGGTGGTTGCCGGTATCGTGCTGTTTTTCGTCATCCGCAGCATTACCCGTCCGATCGAACGGTTGAACCGCTCGGCGCGCCGGGTTAGTGAAGGCTACTTAAACGAAGACGTCGAAACCAAGCGGAAGGATGAAATTGGAGAGCTGGCCACGAATTATAACGGCATGCTGGCCTCCTTGCGCACCATGGTGCAGGAAATGTCCGAAACCGCCAGTCAACTCGCTGCTTCGAGCGAAGAACTGACGGCCGGAACGGAGCAAAACGCGAAAGCGGTCGAGCATGTCGTCGAACTGGTGCAAGAGGCGTCGGGCGATGCGGAAAGTCAGGCTTCGTCCTCGGCCGAGAGCGCCAGAACAATGGATGAAATGTCCATGGGTATTCGCAAAATCGCCGAAGCTTCGTCTACCATTGTCCAGTCGTCTTCGCAGACGGTATCCGATGTGCAGAACGGCAGCGAGAAGGTTGCTCAGGTCGGGCTGCAAATGGAAGAAATTCGCCGCTCCACCCGCGAATCGGCGGAGATGATGCAGCAGATGAACGAGCTTAGCTCTTTAGTCGCCGAGATGAGCGGCTCGATTTCGGACATCGCCGGGCAAACGAATCTGCTGGCGCTGAACGCGGCGATCGAGGCGGCCCGGGCCGGCGAAGAAGGCCGCGGCTTTGCGGTCGTGGCGGGCGAGGTGCGCAAGCTGGCCGAGCAGTCGCGCGCTACGGCGGACCGCATTCAGGAGCATATCGAACAGATGACCGAGCTTACCGGCAAGGCGTACCAAATGATCAAGCAAGATGTCAACGCGAATGTGGACCGGGGCATGTCCGTTACCGAACAAGCCCAGCAAGCGTTCCGCGAAATCGAGCGCTCGACGCAGCGCATTTCGGAGCAAATCCATGAAGTGTCGGCCATTACCGAGCAGATGTCGGCAAGCGCGGACGAAATCGCAAGTTCGGTCGAGCAGATCGCGACAACTTCGGCGAAAAGCCTGGAAAGCTTCCAGGGCGTAACCGCCGCCACCGAGGAGCAGCTCGCTTCGATGGAAGAGATCTCCTCGGCTTCGGAAGGCCTGGCGCGGATGGCCGCCGATGTCAATGCGCAAATCGAACGGTTTAAGCTTTAAACGGCATTCTTTTAAACTCATACCCATAACGCTGCGTGCGGCTCTGTTCCTGCAAAGGAAAGGGCCGCACGTTTTTTTTGATTAAAGCCGGAACTCCAAAAAAATTCAGGCCGGGTAGAGGCTGAAGAGGCAGGTATAGAAGTGAGGAGAAGGGGGGGGGCTGAAGGCTAAAGGACCCCAGAGCCCTTATTTGCGGAAAAACGGAGGTTTGCAAAATGTAACGGACAGAGATGCCCCTATTTACCTCGAATCGGCCCGGGCGAGCTCGTTTAGAGCGAAATAGAGTCATGTGGGTCCGTTAGGCTGGGAAATACTCGGGAAATAGATGGATAAGGTCGCTGAGGTCCGTTAGACATCCCTTCCGCGCATCCAACGTATGGGATTGAACGACAATAATTTCGCCAGCGGTGATGGTTCTCATTTGCCTAGTGTTCCGGGAGCGGAGTCGCCGATGTTCGGTTTTGATAAAATCCTGGTCGTTTACATGCTGGATAAACTGCTGCTGAGCGGCGATATTTCGCTGGAGGAGGGGTGTTTGCTCGTGCGGACGCTGGAAGAGCGGCTTCCCGCTCTGACCGGCGGAGAATGCGGCATTCACTTGATCCGCAAAATGGGTGTGCGGCGTTTATTCTGGTGCCGGGCGACAGCGAAATTTACGTCGATCGCAGCGTCAGGACGGTGGCAAGGTTATCGCTTGCGCGGTGTACGGAGGAATTGAAATTATTGGTGGGGGGAAGTGAAGGATAAATGGAGCAGCCCAAGTTGAAGGATTTGCGGATCAGCGGTGCCGGGTAGGCGTCAGGCGGCGTATACGGCAATGTGACAACCGACGGAATCGCTACGTTAAACGGGGATATCAGCTGCTCGGCTTTAACCGCCAGCGGTACACTGAAAGTAAAAGGCGGCTCCCTGGAGGCCGGCCGCTTCCGGTTAAACGGCAACGGGCCGGGAACCTGCGGTATGAGCGGCGGAGATTTCCGGCTGGACGGTATTCTCAAACTGAGCGGGGACGTTAAGTTCACGACGTTAACAATTAACGGGATGCTGCAGGCCGGAGGCTCCTCGTCGGGCGAACGGGCCGAGATCAACGGAGGTATGAAGCTCGGAGGCAGCGCCGAATTTGAAGAAATGGACATTCACGGACATATCCAGGTCGCCGGGATGCTTAACGCAGGACAGATCAGCCTGAGTTTGGCCGGTCCAGCAAGCAAGGTCAAGGACATCAGCGGGGAACTGCGCGTCGTCAAATCACGGCTTAACGGCGATATTCGAATCGGGGAAGGCATCTCCGGCGACAACATTCAAATCACGGGAAAATGCACGGTCCGGCGCGGCTGTCAGGCGGAGCATTTCCGCGTAAAAGGGGCCGTCCAGACCGAAGGGACCATCAATGCCGATCAGGTGGAGCTGTGGCTGCTTGGTCCCGCCCGTGCCGCAGAAATCGTAGGCGGCCGGATCAGCGTTGCGCCGCAAATTTCCTGGGGGCTAATGCCCTTGCAGAAGTCATAGGGAACGCCGGAACTGCAGGCCAACGTTATCGAAGGCGATGTGATCCGGTTGGAGAATACGGTCTGTGGCGTCGTGCGCGGAGGTGATGTGACGATTGGTCCCGGCTGCCGGATCGGACTCGTGGAATATACGAAACAGTATCATCAGGATTCGCACTCAGAAGTAAAAGAATGCCTGAAGGGCGGAGGCAGCGATCATGAGTGAAAGAAACAACGCCGCTCGTGGCAGCACAACAAAAAACTGTCCTGATCAGATCCTGGATCTGGGGACAGTTTTTTAGTACATGAATTAACCGAAACGCGTGCAGTCTGACGTACGATCCCGGACGCTTGTTTTTTCAGCGCGTATCGACAAAACCCTTGCGCCCGGCGGCATACCCGAACAGGGTAGTCAGCACCGAAAATGCGATGATCGCGGCCAGCGGCGCGTTCCACCCTCCGCTGACGTCATGAATATAACCGAACAATGCCGGCCCAAACGCCGCCACCAGGTATCCGACCGATTGAGCCATGCCGGACAGTTGTCCGGCTTGCTCCGCCGTACGCGACCGCAGCGAAAAAAAGACGATCACCAGGCTGAACGTCGTACCGCTGGCGATACCGAGCAAAATAATAAACAGCGGGGTGAGAGCCGCCGGACCAAGCCAGATACCGCCGAATCCAATGAAAAACAGGGCCGACGAAGCTGCGGTTAACAACTTTTGGTTATCCGTCCGAGCGGCGATGAGCGGCATCAGGAAAGAGCCGCCCATGCTGACGATCTGCATCAGCGAAAGCATCCAGCCTGCTTTTTCAGGACTCATCCCTTTCACCTGCAAAATATCCGGCAGCCACGAAACGCTCACATAAAACATAATCGACTGTGAGCCCATAAAAATGGTGACGAGCCAGGCTGTTTTGGAACGCCAAATTCCGCCTCGCCGTGCGGGAACGCTTGCCGTCGTCCGGGAATGCCGGGTCTTGGCCTCGCTAGAGCCCGCGGGGCGGCGGCGAAGCAGCGGAACCCACGCCAAAGCCGCTACCGCTGCTAGCAAGGCCCAACTGCCCAGTGCTCCTCGCCATCCCAGGGCGGTCGCGGCGAGCGGAACGCTAATGCCGGAGGAGATCGCCGCCCAGAGATTGAGGGACGAGGTGTACAGGCTGGTCATCATCCCAACGTGCTGCTGGAAATTCCGCTTGATCAGCGCCGGAAGCAGCACGTTGCACACGGCGATCCCTACCCCGATCAGCGCGGTTCCCGCAAAAAGCGCCGCAACAGAGGGCAGCGAGCGGATGATAACACCGGAAGTCATGAGTACCATACTATAGAAAAGCGTTCTCTCCATGCCCCACCAAACGGACAATTTGGGCGCGGCGAGCGCGAAAACGGCGAAGGCGATCAGCGGCAGCGTCGTCAGCATGCCCGACAGCGTATGGGACAAGCCGGTGGCGGCCTCGATTTGGCCGATCATGGCGCCGACCCCGGTGATCGGCGAACGCAGCGTGGCGGCGGTTAGCAGTACGGCGGCGACAAACAGCCCGGCCGAGGCGCTGCGCGCTCCGGCGGTTTGATCCCCGGCGGCTTTTCCCCCTGAAACGGTCGTTGTTTTATGCATTGATGTTGAACCCTCCTTGGAAGAAAAACGAATCGTGAAGCCGCTATTTGTAGTTTGAATCCTATATTGTACCTTTGATGCGGTTTTTGTCACATAGACACGCTTACTCCAGTATACTTTACTTGATACGGTTGTTAAACCTTAAATAAAATGCTCGCTTAAGAAGTTTCAGTGAAAAACATAAGGGCAAAAAATGTCGCTATAACGGCGATACCCGCCATTTGAGAGAAATAGAGGAAATTTATGCCGCTATTTTCTCGAATCGCAAGGAAATGTCCCCGTTCAGGTGTACTCATAGATAAATAAGGACAAAAAATGCCGCTAACGGGGATGAGCATGCCTGGCTCCGAACAATAAGTACATAAAGTTCCGCTATTTTGAAGGCCGACGGTTTGTCATTTCAGTAGCTAGCTGTCAAGCGCCGATTTCCGATGTTTTCGGTAACCTGCTATTGCGTACTTTCCGTAATATGGTAAAATATTAACAAAGTTAATATCTAAATTGCTGCGGCGGTTAACGGGGACCCAGAAGCCAGTCGGCAGCAAGTCAGGCCGTGAAGCGCACGCCTTTTGTTTACGAACGTTGTCGTAGACGAAAGGCGTTTTATTTTTTCATGGAGGTGTGATCAATGGCATTTGAGGAGTTGTATTTACAATGGATCGCTAGGCATTTGGCTTCGCGTCAAGGCGAGCGGGCAAGAAGGCTTGAGGAGGGGCATGGCCACGCGGAAAGTTTGTTTGTGGAAAAAGTATGGTGGCCGTCATTCTGGAGTTTGGAGCATCTGCACCCGGAATATGAAGTCAATGATTTTAAGGACGGGTATCGTTATCTCGACTTTGCTTATATCCGTTCCGGCCTGCTGCTGGCAGTGGAGATTGACGGGTATGGGCCCCACTTGCGCAACATCAGCCGGCTGCAGTTTTCGGATCACTGCCGGCGGCAAAACGACCTGATTCTGGATGGCTGGAAAGTGCTGCGGTTTACCTACGACGATGTGAAGGATAGTCCGCGCTACTGCCAGCAGACGCTGCAGCAGTTTATGGGGAGATGGCTTGGCGAAGGGAAGCCAGTCCCGGAGATCGATTACGTTGAGAAAGAAATTATTCGCTTGTTTCTGCGGACGGGACACCCGCTCACCCCAGGCGAAATCTGCCGGCATATGAGGGTGGAGAACAAAACGGCAAGAAAGTGGCTCCGCCAAATGGCAAGTAAAAATTGGATTGAGCCAGCTAGAGGCAGCGAGCGGATTCGGTCCTATCGGCTCAGTATGGAGGGCAAGCGATTTGTGATCTAGTCACGTATGCCAGGTGTGTCAGGTGTGCGATGTGGCTGAGATGGGAAGAGGGGCGGGGGACGAGTGGAGTGGGACAAGTGGAGGGGACGAGCGAAGGGGACGAGCGAAAGGGGAAAAAGCGGAGTGGGACAAGCGATTGGCTGGTTCCGCTGATAAATAGCGCCCTTTTATGTCTCTATTTGACCGAAGGAGACAATTTCCGGGGAAATAACGGAATAAAATGTCTCTATTTTATGGAGACGGGCTATGCAGGTGCCTTATTATGCGGGAGATTGCAAAATAACGCCATTTATTTCCGCTATTTTTGCTCCAGGGGATGAATTTTTCAAATAACGCCATAAAATTCCGCTAATTTTCGTTATTGCTTAATCCGGGACTACCGCAACATAGTTTATGGTCGCTGACATGCAGCACAACATCGCGAACTAAGAACTTGTGTGTGGTGCGAAAAGCCTGCGGCTGCCACAACCTGATTCGCGGCAACCGCCGTATAATTCGCGTCACCACAACTTGCTCCGAAGGAGGTGGGGATACAATCTCGCCTACATCAGCGGAAATTTGGCCCTTGCACCCCGTCCTCCAAAATTTGCTTAGGGGCGGATTTGCTCGAAGTACTGCCGTTGCTTCCGGAAAAGTTTTCGGTTCCGCCAACGGCGATGACCGCGGGCTGCGCCGGGTAGATGTCTTCGGAGATGCGAATCCGTTCCACGGTGCGGCCGTCGACTTTTTTAATCCGGTACGTTTCGACGACGTATCCCCGTTTTCCTTGCAAGACCAGTTCCTTGCTTCCCGCAGGGAGCGCTCCGTTAACGACGTATTTTTTCGGCGCGGGGATCACTTCCGTTGTGCGCGAGTCGATGGTATAGGTGACGTTTTCGGGCAGATCGCCAAACAACTTGATGGTCAGCCGTTTGTTTTCGACTTTTGCGCGGATCAGAAGGTGGTGGCCGGATGTATTTTTAAAGCGGAAATTGATGTGGCCCTGTGCGAACGTAGCATCCTGTCCTTTGGGCAAATAGCTGACCGGCACGGAATGGTTGCGGCGCTCGACGATATCAAGCCCGGCGCGCACCGCCGCATTGTACAATGTGCTGGATACCTGGCAGATGCCGCCTCCCACCCCCGGCACAAGCTTGCCCGCAAAAATAACCGGCGCTTCGCGAAAACCGTACGTTTTTTCGGCGTATTCCACCACCTTACCATAATCGAAAATTTCGCCCGGTGCCAGCACTTTGCCGTCAATGCTCCGCGCGGCCGCATCGACATTATGGATTCTACCCGCGCCGCTGGTCAGCAGCCCGGTGGAAAACTGCGCGATTTTGCGGCGAATGCCTTCTTTTTTCAAGGTTGCTGCCGTAACCTTCGGCTGAACCGTGCGCAGCGGGACAACGAGGCGGCTGGGAGCGGAAGCGCCGGGGGCATATTCGCCTGGGCCCATCTCGCCGGGAGCGTTCCCGTCTCCAGGGCTGGCCCCATCTCCGGACTCGGGCTGCTGCCGCTGGTCAGCGAGCCTGCGGTTCCATTCCGTTTCAGCGGATTTAGCCAGCGCGGGCGCAAAGCGTTCCCAATCGACACGCAGCGCCGTTTTTTCGGGCAAGTAGCGGATTTGATCGTCAGGCGTAATCGTTCGGACCGCGTCCGCAGGATCGCCGAATTGAGACTTTTCCCAGGAGGACGGAAAGACCGCATGCAGCTTTTTTTCATTTAAAGTAATCCTGAGCTCCCACTGATTTGGGAAATTCTTGCGGGTTTGCACCCGTTCCCACAGCGTTCCGGTCCCCAACTGCCGGACAGCCGCACGAAAGGAGGAGGTGTCGAAGGAGATTCCGGTCTCCTGCCAGGTTAGTGTTTTTTCGCTTTCACCTGCCGATAAAATCACCTTTTTCTTCAACACCAGGCCAATCTCTTCATCCAGCAGCCCCAGCGCATCAGCGCTCTGGCGGCCACCCAGCGGGAGACCGGCTACAACCGTCCCCCGAGGAATCGTGCCCTGACCTGCATATAAATGCAGCCCGCCGAGCAGCAGTAAGCCGGTAAATATGACCAATCCGATGGCGATCATCGCCACATGAATTTTTTTCATATCGTGCTCCTTCAACGGTTTGATCTTTACTTTCCCTGGAAAAATCTTTGTACAACCATATATATGATGGAAATCAGGAAACTTTCGGGTACTCAAAAAGTAACATCTTTGTTACAATGTAAATCGGACTAAAATGAAATTGCTCAGGTTTTAAAGGATTTGGCAAGAACGTGTCGAATGTAAATTAGGGCTGTCTAATGTTTAGAAAATAAGGTTTCGGAATCAAGGTTTAGGACGTGATGAAGTGATAGAGATGCAGGATGTCTGGAAGACGTATCCGAATGGAACCCATGCCCTGAAAGGGGTATCGGTCAAAATAGACCGCAATGAATTCGTTTATCTGGTTGGACCCTCCGGTGCGGGGAAGTCGACCTTTATGAAGCTTATATACCGGGAAGAGGTGCCCACCAAAGGGCAAATTTCCGTCAATGGTTTTAACATCGGCAAGCTTAAACCCCGCAAAATTCCGTATGTTCGCCGAAATATCGGCGTCATTTTCCAAGATTTTCGCCTGCTTCCAAAGCTTACGGCGTACGAAAACGTTGCGTTTGCTCTGGAGGTTATCGAAGCTCCCAAAAAAGTAATCAAAAAGCGTGTGACGGAAGTGCTCGAACTGGTTGGGCTGAAAAATAAAGCAAACCGCGATCCTTCCCAGCTTTCCGGCGGCGAGCAGCAGCGCGTCGCAATTGCGAGAGCGATCGTCAACAGTCCGTCCGTCATCATTGCGGACGAGCCTACCGGCAACCTGGATCCCGAGACGTCATGGGGTATCATGCAGTTGCTCGATGAGATCAATTTCCGCGGCACGACGATCGTCATGGCCACCCATAACAAAGAAATCGTCAACACCATGCGCAAGCGCGTGATTGCCATCGAACACGGCAACATCGTGCGAGACCAGCTGAGAGGGGAATACGGTTATGACTATTAGCACCTTCTTCCGGCATTTGCGAGAAGGCGCTAAAAACGTGTTCCGCAATGGCTGGATGTCGGTGGCGTCGATTACTTCCATCATCGTTTCGCTGCTGATTCTCGGCGTGTTTATCCTGTTAGTGCTCAATGTCAACTCGTTTGTCGACGAAGCGGACAGCCAGGTACAGATCAAGGCTTACCTGAATTCCAACGTCACCGAAGCTGTGCGCAATCAGCTTTCCAATGATATCGGTTCGATGGCCGAAGTCAGCCGGGTGACCCTGATCCCCAAAGCGCAGGGTTTGAAGGATTTCAAGGAAAAGCTGGGGGAACAAGGCAAGGATTTGCTGGAGGGCTACAACGAAAAGACGAACCCGATTCCCGATACGTTCCAGGTGGAAGTTGTCGAACCGACGACGATCCCCTTTGTGGCCAGCAAGATCCAGGCGCTTAACGATAAATATGACGGTGACCCGATCTATAAGGTCAATTACGGACAAGGTACGGTCGAGAAATTGTTCAAAATCACGCGTTTGATCCGCAACATCGGCTTTGCGTTTGTAGCGGGCCTCGGTTTGATGGCGATGTTTCTCATCTCCAATACGATTCGCGTGACCATTTTGGCCCGCCGCCGCGAGATCGGTATCATGAAGCTGGTTGGTGCGACGAACATGTTCATCCGCTGGCCGTTTTTCGTGGAAGGCGCACTGATTGGCTTGATCGGCTCGCTCATTACGGTAGCGATTTTGTACTTCAGCTACGATCAACTGGTTCAGTCCGTGAAAGCGGACATTACGCTGGCATTCCGGCTCGTGCCGGTCAGCGAAATCGGTCTGGAGCTCGGCGGACTGATCGTCGGCCTGGGCCTGCTCATCGGCATTTGGGGCAGCACGATGTCGATCCGTAAGTTTTTGAAGGTGTAGTGCGAGCAAGCTTTGCGATAAGAAGTTGAAGTTGAATTATAATCCGAGTCAAAAATTCGACTTTTCAGCGCCGAAGCGGATGCTTACGAAGTGCGTTTTTTCAAAACGCTTTAGGTCGGATGAAGCCGGGAGTGAGTAGCGGAGCTGAACGTTTTCGGAGAAAACGGCTTCGTAAGCATTTGCTGGTTGGCCTACGTGAGCAACGGAGCGACCGGCTGAATTCAAGATTCGATGTCGGTCTCACTCCCAGAGTTACTTCGCGATCAAAAGTTGAATTTTTGACAACATCTATAAGAAGGATGGGGAAACGAAGTTGAAGAAATGGGTAACCACGATCGCCGTAGTGTCCTTAGCCGCTTTGATCTTCCAGCCTGGCGAAGGCTCCGCCAAAACGATCAGCCAAATCGACAAAGAACTGAAACAGCTTCAGCAGCAGGCTGCCGAAGCCAAAAAGACGCAGGAAAAGGCCGCCGGCCAAAAGCAGGAAGCACAGCATTACGTCAATAAAAACAGGAATTACCTCCAACAGCTGCTGGGGCAAATTGAAGTGGTCAGCAACCAGTTAACGAAGATTGCCGTCGAAATCGATCAAACGAAAGAGGATTTGCGCAACACCGGGCAGCAGATGGAAACAACGGAAGCGCGGATCAAGGAGCGCTCGCATTTGCTGGATACCAGGGTTCGGCTGATGTATACCGACGGGGCGGTCTCCTATTTGGATGTATTGCTGTCCTCGACGAGTTTTACGGATTTTCTGGAACGCGCCGATTCGCTGCAGGCGATTATTAATCAGGACCAAGTTTTGCTGGAGGAGCATAAACGGGACAAGGAACTGATCGCGAAGCAGCAGGCGCAGCTTGAGAAGGACTATAAGAAGGTCAAACAGCTGTATGCCGATGCCGAGGACCGCAAAAGCGAGCTTGAGACCAAAGAAGAAGAGAAACAGCAACTGATCGCCCAATATAGTTCAGAGATCGAAGAATCCGACGGTATCAGCGAAGAACAGGAAAAGCTGCTGGTTGAGTTGGCGACCAAACGGGCTGCCCTTGAAAAGGAGAAGAACAAGCTCAAGGCGGCGCAGGTCTATACTTACAGAAAAAGCTCCTCGGGTTCCGGCGGTTTTAAGGGGAACGGCGGCGAGTTTGGTCTTCCGGTGAACGGGGCGCGGATTTCTTCAGGGTACGGAACGCGAATCCATCCGATTACCGGGGTGAGGAAGAAGCATACCGGGGTGGATTTTGCGGCACCACAAGGGACCGATATTCATGCCGCGGAAGATGGCGTCGTGATCGTCGCCGAATGGTGGAGCGGTTACGGAAACGCGGTAATCATCGACCATGGCGACAACGTATGGACGCTGTACGGGCATATCCGCAATGGCGGGATTAAAGTCGAAACAGGACAGAAGGTCAAAAAAGGCGAAAAAATCGCCGAAGTCGGCAGCACCGGTAATTCCACGGGGCCTCACTGCCACTTTGAGGTACGGATTAACGGGAACCCGGTAGACCCGATGCCGTATTTATAATAAAATAGCGTTATGATGGAATAGAAAAAAACGGATACCGCCCGGCCGGGACGGATTATCCGTTTTTCCGTTGTTCATGCGGGATTGGTAAATATTTATCATGGACAGAACATATACTATGGGACGTTCCATTTTTGGACTTGCTGGGCCTTACCTACTGTTTGGCCGATCAATCGGAGGCGGTGAATTTATTTATGTTTAAAGGACGTACCGTTACATTACTGGTCGTGGTGTCCATGCTGGTCAGCTGCCTGCTGACCTTAACTTTGACGGGCGAATGGAGTTTCGCCGGTTCGGCGCCGCTGCGCAGCGGGCTGTTTGCCGACAGCACCGGGCAAAACAGCAAAGCCGGCATCGCGAAAATCGAAAAGGCATTGGCCTTGGTGGAAAAGAATTATGTCGAAGACGTCGATCAGAAGAAACTGGTGGACGGGGCGATCGACGGTATGATGGGCGCGTTGGGAGATCCTTTCTCGTCCTATATGGCGCCGGACACGGCGCAGCAGTTCTCGGAGCAAATTGAAGGCTCTTTTACCGGCATTGGGGCGGAAGTGTCGATGGAAAACGGCAACGTGGTGGTCGTGTCCCCGATCAAAGGCTCCCCAGCCGAAAAGGCCGGGATTCAGCCGAAGGATATTTTGCTGTCGGTGAATGGCGAATCGTTTGAGGGGCTTAGTCTGAATGAAGCGGTGGCCAAAATCCGCGGCCCGAAAGGGACGGAAGCTAAAATCAAGGTAAAACGGGCCGGCTCGGAAACAACGCTCGAGTTTACGATCGTCCGCGCCGATATCGCCCTGGAAACGGTATATTCCCGCATGGAGGACGGCGGCGTTGGCGTGATCGAGGTCACCGAGTTTTCGATGAACACGGCGGAGCGCTTCAAGGAGGAGTTGGCTTCTCTGGAGAAGCAGGGGATGAAAGGGCTGGTCATCGACGTGCGCAACAACCCGGGCGGCGTGCTGAGCGTCGTCGAGGATATGTCCGAACAATTTGTGCCGAAAGGCAAGGTTATCGTGCAGGTCGAAGATAAAAACAAACGCCGCGATCAGACCTTGTCGAACGGCAGCGGCAAAAAGTATCCGATCGTAGTTGTCACGAACAAGGGCAGCGCCAGCGCTTCGGAAATTTTGGCCGGGGCGCTGCAGGAATCGGCCGGAGCGAAGCTGGTTGGCGAGGCGACGTACGGCAAAGGTACGGTTCAATCGAGCTACACGCAGGAGATGGGCGACGGCAGCATGCTCAAAATTACGATCGCCAAGTGGCTGACGCCAAACGGCGAGTGGATTCACAAAAAGGGCATTCAGCCGGACGTCGCTGTGTCGCAGCCGGATTATTTTTCGGTAGCGCCGATCAATAAAGAAAAAACGTTCAAATACGATATGCTGGGCGACGACATCAAAAGCGCGCAAACGATGTTGAATGGTTTGGGACTGGACCCCGGGCGCAAGGACGGATACTTCGACAAGAAGACGGAGAGCGCCTTGAAGAATTTCCAAACAAGCCAAAACATGGAGCCGACCGGCGTGCTGGACGCCAAAACGGCGGAAGCGCTGGAGAACAGCGTCATCAAGCATATCCGCGATCCGAAAAACGATATGCAGTTAAAAAGGGCGGTAGAGGAAATCCGGAAGGAAATCGCTTCGTAAGCGTCGAATCCATAAGAAGGCTGAAACTTAGGCCTTCTTTTTTCTTTGCTTGTTTGCATTTTGAACAGATTACAAATACACCTAGAAAAAGACGCTTCGGGAAACGGTCCGAAGTTGTCCGCTTGTTGCGAAAAGGAGCGTGAACACCCCTTGGATCTCATTCTTGAAGGATTGTGGAGTTTGGCGGAAGCGGTAGCGCAGTTGTTTTTGCAGCCTTTTTACTATATTTCCATCATCATGATCGCGCTGCTTTATCGCCGGCAGGTGCTGCTGGAGCGCAAGTTGTTTCATACGCGTCTGCATAGCTGGGGCGCCCAAACGTGGCGTACCGTTATAGCCGGCCTGCTGGCGGGCATTGCGGTATCCGTCCTATTTGCCTTCCTCGGAATGGATCTGACGCTGGAAGGCATCGTCTGTATATGGGTCGTGACGATTGTACTGTTGCTGTTCCGTGTCCGGTATTTATGCCTTGCCTACTCGGTTGGGCTGCTGGGGATCGTGCAGTTTGGCCTGAACCTGTTTCCGGGCTTTGCCGGGACGGGATGGGCCGCCGAAATCGTGCGCATTGTGAGAGAGCTGAATATTCCGGCGCTGCTATGCCTGGTTGGGCTGCTGCATATTGCGGAAGGGCTGCTTGTCCGCTGGCAGGGGGCTTCGTTTGCCGGTCCGCTGTTTTATGAAGGCAAGCGGGGCAAGCTGGTCGGCGGCTACCAAATGCAGAGCCTGTGGGCGGTGCCGCTGTTTTTGTTGGTCCCGATGGAGACGACGGGAAATGTGCTGCCGTGGACGCCGTTTTTTGGCGGAGAAGCTTGGCAGGGCGGTTTCGGGATGATTGGATTGCCGATCATCATTGGATTCTCGGAGATGACGATGGGCCTGCTGCCGAAGGACAAGGCCCGTGTGTCGTCCGGGCGACTGCTGGCGTACGGCGCGGCCGTACTGGTGCTGGCGCTGGCCGCCGCGTGGTGGAGCCCGCTGATGCTGGTGGCGGCGCTGGCGGCGTTTCTGCTGCACGAAGGGCTCGTCTGGTACAGCCGCTACGAGGAGCAGCAACGCAGTCCGCTGTTCGTGAACCCGCAGGGCGGGGTGAAGGTGCTCGCGGTGCTGCCGGGGAGCCCGGCGGATGAGCTTGGTATCCGGGCCGGCGAAACGATCGTCAAAGTGAACGGCACGCCGGTGCCGACCAAGGAAGATCTGCATGCGGCGCTGCGGATCAACCCGGCTTATTGCAAGCTGGAGGTGCGGAATCTCGCGGGCGAGAGCAAGTTCCTCCAGCGGGCGATTTACGCCGGCGATCATCACCAGCTCGGCGCGATTTTGGCGCCGGACGAGCTGGCGCCGGCGGCGGTGCGGCTGCAGCCGTTGTCGCTGCTGCAGCTTGTGCGCCCGCGGCGGAGCGCCCGCGCGGTACGGGGCGCTCGTGCGAGCGGCGGCGGTGGCGGAAGCACCGCCGCCGCGGGGGGCGCGGGCCCGGCGGAAGCGGGCGGGGCCGGCGCGGGAGCCGCTGCGCCGGCTTCGCGGGCGGCGCAGCGGCAGGGCGGCTCGGCGGCGGATGGCCCGGCCGCCGAGGTGTAGCGCCCGCGGCGGGAGCGCCCTATGCCTGTGATTCCTCCCGCCGTGGTAGGCGCGTGCCCGGCCCCGAGGCCGTTGCACGGTTTTGTCTTAACGTGTAATATTCTCCACGCGCGTCGCCAAAAAACCTCCTGGATGGTGTCCATCCAGGAGGTTTTTTGGATCGGCTGCCCTAACGGACACAGCAGCCCTTATTTGCCTGAAAACACCTGTTTTTTTACGCTAACGGACTGAGCTGCACTTATTTCACTCAAACTGATGCTAAATCACGAGTTTGGCGCTCAATAAGATCTCCTCTGTCCTTTAGCCTGGGAAATGACGCGGGAAATAACAAATAAGGTCTTTCCAGTCCGTTAGGGACCGTCCATTACTGGCCGTCCGTTAAAGGCATACTTCGCCTCACCTTTACCGACACTTTAACTTTACGCCAGTTGAATGCTATGAGTACATAAGTTGCGCACTAATCAACACCGATCAACGCTTCAATCAACGCATCAATCAACACACTAACCATCACGCCTACTTGCAGTCACACGTTGGTCTTATGTCCACCCTACGTTACTCCCAAATTGGCTTG
Organism: Paenibacillus lacisediminis; assembly: GCF_046567315.2. NCBI lineage: Bacteria > Bacillati > Bacillota > Bacilli > Caryophanales > Paenibacillaceae > Paenibacillus > Paenibacillus lacisediminis. The sequence goes on from NZ_JBKIAX020000020.1 coordinate 34,143, forward strand.
CATCGCTAGCCTTGCAGGTTTTGTGTAACTAGCTTACCACTTAAGCTGATACGTGCGATATCGGACATTTCCACCGGCTACAATCAAAATTTGCTTATCGACCAGTTCCAACAAAATGCGTCTGGTTTGACGAACCGATATTCGGAGATGTTCCGACAACTCGTTAGGCGTAAAGGGGCGCAACATACGGCGTGCGAACCGAACCGATTCCGCCTCCAACCAATTTAGGTCTGATTGCGCATCGACGGCAACAAATTTTCCGATAAACGAGAGCACTAACTGCTGGCATTGCTTGGGTTCGTCCGTAATCGACAAGTACGCAATCGGCAAAAAAGTCCAGCCATCAAGTGCCAACAAACTGTGGCGCCAGCATAAGTCCTTGAAGCGTCTTACATCGAGATCCCTCGCGTGTGGGCCATATCCTTGAATTTCAATGCCTCCTTTTGCCATGTCCGGCATATATGCCAGATCCAAATAACGGTAGCCGTTGGTGAAATCCCGCACCTCCCATTCCGGATACAAATGATCGAAATTCCCAACCGCAGGAAACCAGACTAGGCGTAAAAACTCCATTGTTCCGTGCCCCAAACCATGCTCAAGTATTTCGATCCGTCTGTGATTTGTCTCTTCGGCAATATTGAGCCGCATCCATTCCTCAAAAACTTGCTCAAACCGCATCCAAATTTCAACTCCCTTATCAACTAGTAAAAACAAAAAACGCCGCCTCGACACATCAACCCGGACAGGGCAGATACATCGAAACGGCGTGTGCTTCACGACCTATTCAAATATAGTTTAACGTTATTTCCATGTTCAGGCAACAAGGATGGGGAATTCGCAAAAATTGAACTCCAACGGACCGTACAGCTTGGCACTAGAGGATTTCGGAATCAAATGTCTAATACCTACTAAAGATACCATGCGAACCGTGGATGGCGTGATGGTGTAAGAGAACAAAGGCCAACATCATCCGAATGAGGAACAAAAAAGGACTTCAAGGGCGACAGGCTTCAATTTCAAGAGGAGAACAAGGACGTGCTAGAAAATGACATTTAAACTATTAAAGTTAACCGAGGCCAACGCGCCTACCTATCTGCCTGTGATTTTTCAGTGGGCTGCCGACGAGACTGAAAAAGAGTACCATACTTGCCGTCCGATCAGAGAAATGGATAGTTACGAGGTTTTTAAAGAGAAGATGACTGCCGGTCTAAGCCATGGACAAATCCATTACGTGTTAATAGATGTAGAGGGGAACGAGGTTGTCGGCAAAATAAGTCTTTTTGATTACAATCCGAGGAATCGCAGTGCGGAATTTGGCTATTATATCCCACCTTTGCATAGGGGGAAGGGCGTGGGAAGCCGCTTGGTTCAGCTATTCTTGGAAGAAGTGTTCCATGATCAACAACTAAATTTACATAAAATCTATGCCACGACTGCAGCTAACAATAAACCTTCAATCAAGCTATTGGAGCGTTTTAGCTTTAAATTCGAGGGCGCTTACAGGGAGCATTATTGGTTTAGCGACGGTTCAGTTTGCGATCAATACCACTACTCTTTACTAAAAAAAGAGTTAAGCGTGTAGACAAACGGGGTTGATTAAGGTGGCCGCGCCGAAACTTAACAAGGAGTCGGCGGGTTATTCCCGAACACTCCTTGTTTGCGTTCATATTATTTGTTTCCGCTGTTCCTAGGCACGTAAACTCTGCCGTGAAGGGCTTCCTCGGCCCATTTGGCCGATTCGGTTCCGGCAACCGGACCTTTTAAGATCGGATCGTTCGTGGATGTCATCCAATTTTCTACTTTGCGGCGCAGTTCTTCGGCAATCTCCGCGTAGCCGGGATCGTGGATCAGATTCGTATATTCCAGCGGGTCTTTTTCCAGGTCGTAAAGCTCCTCTGGTTCGTTGGCGACATAAAACTGCTCCCGCACGTCCGGACCGGAAATGCTGCGATGGATATCTACGGGCATGTAAATTTTCGGACCGTCAATAAAATTCTTAACGTATTTGTAGCGGTCCGTACGGATGCCGCGCATCGGGTGATACTTGTCATGCCAGGTCAGCTCGCAGAAAAATTCCTCCCGGGTCGGCGCCTCATCGCCCCGCAGCAGGGGGGCGAAGCTGATGCCGTCGATGTCTTCGGGAATCGGTGCACCCGCCAGCTCGAGCAACGTCGGCAGCATGTCGATATTGCACAGAAGCTCGGCGATGACTCTGCCGTTTCCTTGAATCCACTTGGGCCCGTACATGATCAGGGCCGTCTCCAGTCCGGCATCCTTCATCGTTCCTTTCGCCCGCGGAAAAGCGATGCCATGATCCGTGGTGTAAATAATCAGCGTATTCTCTAACAGCCCCGTCTCCTTCAGCGCGGCCTTAATCCGGCCTACGGCTTCGTCAAGCACTTTAACGGAACCGTGAAATTGGGCAAAGTCCAAACGGATATTTTCGGTGTCCGGCAAATAAGAAGGTACCTGCACGTTGTCTATGTCGTCTTTGATATCGTCATATTCGTCAAAAGAGCGGTGCGTCTCCCAAAAACCGATATTGGCGAAGAACGGGCGGCCTCCCTCGGCCGCTGCAGCCTTTTCCCGCAAATATTCGATCGCCGCGTCCGCTACGCCGGGGGCTCTGGAGCCTTCGACTTCCATATATCGCTCATACCCCAGCTTGTAGGTTGAACTGTAGGTTCCTTTTTCGGTTGCACCGATCGTTTCATGGCTGAAGCCGATCAGCGCGGTTTCATAACCGGCTTTTTTCAATTCCATCGGCAAGGTGGACTCGTCCTCGCGGATATGAAAGTTTAAGTGGGCCAGCCCGATCAGACCGTTATTGTGCGGATATTTGCCGGTTAAGATGCTGCCGCGGCTGGGGCTGCATTGGGGGGCCGGACAGTAATACTGCTCGAAGCGGATCCCCTTTTCGGCCAACTCGTCAAGCTCCGGGGTCGGCACTTGATGGCCGTAGCAGCTAAGGTATCGTCCCGTGTCATGCGAGATCATGAAGATAATGTTCGGTTGCTTCATTGCGGTGACAGCTCCTTTATCATTGGATCATTTCCTCCAGCTCCGTTTTAATCAGGGCGACATGCGGGCCGTAAATAATCTGCACCCCGTTGCCTTTTACAATGACGCCTTTGGAACCGGTCTTTTGCAGCTCTTCCTTGGATACTTGGGTTTCATCCCGGACCGTAACACGAAGCCGTGTTGCGCAGCAGTCCAAATCTTCAATATTGGCTTTGCCCCCCAGCGCCGACAGGATCGCCACTGTCTGTTGATCGGCATTTCCGGACGAACCGGCCGCGGCAGGATCATCGCCGGATATGTCTTCATCTTCTCTGCCTGGGGTTTTCAGGTTGAGCTTTGTGATCAAAATACGGAATGTGAAATAATAAACGATGAAAAAGCCAATTCCCACAAGCGGTACCAGAATCCAGTTCGTTTTGGCGTTGCCCTGCAGGATGCCGAACAGCGTAAAGTCGATCAGCCCGGCGGAGAACGTCATGCCGACCGTGATGTTAAGGATGTGAGCCAGCATATAGGCGACTCCCCATAGCGCGGCATGAATCACAAAAAGCAAGGGCGCCACGAACAAAAAGGCGAATTCCAGCGGCTCCGTGATTCCCGTCAGGAAGGAAGTGATCGCTCCGGTAAGCAGGAGGCCCAACACTTTTTTCTTGTTTTCCGGTTTGGCGGTATGATACATGGCCAGCGCTGCTCCAAGCAGACCGAACATCATCGGAAAATATTTTCCGCTCATGAAGCGGGAGACGCCGACAAAGTACTGTTGGGTATTGTGATCCGCAAGCTGGGCGAAAAATATATTTTGCGCTCCCTGCACCTCAACCCCGTTCACAACCATGCTTCCGCCGAGCGCCGTTTGCCAGAACGGGAGATAGAAAATATGGTGAAGTCCAAGCGGCCCCAGCAATTTTACAATGAATCCGAACATAAAGGTGCCGAAATAACCCGTGCGGTCGACGATGCCGCCCATGCTGGCAATCCCGGATTGTACCGGCGGCCAGACGACAAACATGACCATCCCCAGCAGTACGGCCGAGAAGGAACAAACGATCGGAATAAACCGGGAGCCGCTGAAAAAACCGAGCCATTGCGGCAGTTTGACTTTGCCGAACTTTTTATGCAGATAGTAGGTCAACAGGCCGACGATGACGCCGCCGAACACGCCCGTTTGCAGCGTTTGAATGCCCAAAATCATCCCTTGGCCTACGTCGGCAAGTTTTTCTTTGGCCAGCTTCCCGGTAACCACCAAAAGCGCGTTAATCGACGCATTCATCACCAGATAAGCCAGCAGCGCAGCAAGCCCGGCTACGCCTTTGTCCGCTTTCGCCAGTCCGACGGCAATCCCGATGGCGAAAATAATCGGCAGATTGCTGAAAATAATTTGCCCGGCAAAGCTCATAATGGTGAAGATAGCCTGCAGCCACGGCTGGTCAAGAAACGGATAGTTGCCTATTGTGTTGGGGTTGGTGAAGGCTCCCCCGATCCCCAGCAGCAGCCCGGCGGCAGGGAGTACGGCGATCGGCAGCATGATCGCTTTGCCGAAGACCTGGAATTTGCTGAACAAGCTTTTAAGCATAATGGTCCCCTCTTTTCTAAGTTGTGAATGATTCCGGGAAAACAAAAAGACCTAAAACGTTCAAGAGTAAAAAGGCTTTAAGCGCTCTTAAACATTTTAGGTCTTGCCTGCTTTCCAGTAACAATCCCCGATATGAAATTCATTGGATACGGTTACATTGTAGACGGTTAAAATTTTTTCGTCAAGCCTTAAATATTTTCTAGGATGCGCTGCAAATGCAGGGCAATATACGCCATTTCCGATTCCGGAAAAGCAACGCCGTACTTTTGTTGGAGAAAAGCTGCGGCACTTTGCGCGGTTTTGTAACCTTTTTTATATTTCTTCTTAATGACTTTAAGCATATCGTCGTCCAGCGTATGAAACGGTTTATTCTCGTAAAAGCGGTGGATGGCGTATTCCAGATGCGTCAGCAGCCGATGATAGGAAATGCTGTCGCTGCGGATGCTTACGCCCAGATCCTTAAGCATAAAATCGCTGGCATCCTACAGAATCAGCGCTTTTTTGATCGAGTCTTCGATATGGGCGTCGCCCATTTTGGCGGTATGGATATGCAGGGCGATAAAAGCCGCTTCATCTTCGGGAAAGGTGATCCCCAGCTTCTCCTGGACATGGCGGAGCGCCCACTGCCCGATCTTAAATTCTTCGTGGTAAAGAATGCGGATTTCGTTCATCAGCTTGTTCCGGACTTCGATGCCCTGGTTCAAACGCTCGATGGCAAAGGTCAGGTGATCGGTTAAGGAAATATGAATGTGATCGCTCAATTTCATGCCGAGCTGCTGCTCCGCATAGGAGATAATATCCTCCCCTACGGAAATATGAGCTTCGGGAACGGTGCTGAGAAGCTCCTGGAACTTGTGGCCCTCCTCCTTCAAAACGAAGATCTTTTCGATCTTGCTCTGATCGATGACATCGTTTTTCCCTTTCCGAAACGCGATTCCCGCCCCCATAATAATTTTCTCGCTGTCCTCTTCTTTTACAACAACGGCGTTATTGTTCAGAACACGGCTGATTTTCATGAATCTTGCTCCTAGTCTTTAGTTCGTTTTGGTATAAACAACCATATCCAGGCGTCAATTAAAGCTAATATTCCCGGAGAACAGTCAGTTCATGCCGCCAAAACGGAATTAGGTATACTATAATCTTGGATTTCCCCAAAAATCAACCCGGTTGCTAGAAAATAATTTATTTAAGTTTCTTTCAAAATGAATTTAAGCTGATATAATAACATTAGCTTTACCAGCGCAGATTAGCTTTATCAGCTCAGAAAGGAGAGGTAGGACGTGGACCAAGATCATAACAAAGCCACACCTTCTTGCTGTGCTCCAAAACGTGCAAAACCGGGTGCTGTCCGGTCGGGCAGTGGAGCCGCGGCATTTTCAGCGAACGGCGGGCGCCCTAAAGCGGCTGAAGTGAAGGCGGCGGGAGTGCAAAGCAACATGATCCGCTTGGAGGGCGGGACGTTTTTGATGGGCACGGACGACAAAGAAGGCTTCCCTACGGATGGCGAAGGGCCGGTAAGGGAAGTGACGGTGTCCCCGTTTTATATAGATTCCTACGCGGTAACCAACCGGCAGTTTTCCGAGTTTGTCCGGGCTACAGGCTACCGTACCGATGCGGAGAAATTCGGCAACTCGTTTGTATTTCATCTGTTCCTGCCGCCGGATGTGCTGGCCGATACGACGAATGTTGTCATGCAAACGCCGTGGTGGCGGCTGATCGAGGGGGCCGATTGGCAGCATCCCGAAGGGCCTGCTTCCGGGCTTCAAGGAAGGATGGATCATCCCGTGGTCCATGTCTCTTGGCATGATGCGGAGGCATATTGCCGTTGGGCCGGCAAACGGCTGCCGACGGAAGCCGAATGGGAATATGCCGCGCGCGGCGGGCTGGTGCAGAAAAAATATCCATGGGGGGATGAACTCACCCCCGAAGGCAAGCATATGTGCAATATCTGGCAGGGGAAATTTCCCGTTCAGAACGAGGCGTTGGACGGATACGCGGGGACCGCTCCGGTAAATGCGTTCGAGCCTAACGGCTACGGTCTGTACAATATGGCGGGGAATGTCTGGGAATGGTGCGCGGATTGGTTTGACGTGCGTTACCACCGGACCCAAGACAACGTAAATCCGAAAGGGCCGTCCAAGGGGAGCGTGAAATCCATGCGGGGCGGTTCGTATCTGTGCCACCACTCTTATTGCAATCGGTATCGGGTTGCGGCACGGAGCCGGAACTCGCCTGACAGCTCGTCCGGAAATGCCGGATTCCGCTGTACGGCGGATGCTTGACGGTTAACCGTGGTTCATTTTTTTCGGGAATCTATCTTACGGTTTGACAAGAAAAACGCATTCAAGTAAGATAAGTTTGCCAATAAAGTGCGAGATCAAAAAGTCGGGTTTACAGGAAAAACAACTTTTTGAGCAACCTCTAAAATATCGGGGTTTGTTACTGTTTTTAGCAGGCAATGCCCAAAACGAATGATAAAGAGCGATCCTCTTTATTTCGTTTTGGGCTTTTTTATTTTTGATTTTATGAAAGCGGAGGAATGAAGTCTATGTTGCCTTGGACCAAAAAAAGCAAAAAACAAGCCGGGGATTTAGTAATAACCACGCCGGTCAACGGGATGGCGGTACCTCTTGATCGTGTGCCCGACCCGGCATTTGCCGAGCGGATGATGGGCGAGGGAGTTGCGATTGAGCCGTCCGAAGGAAAAGTGTATGCTCCGTTTGATGGAGTTGTCGCGCAACTGATCAAATCTAAACACGCCGTAATCCTTGAACATGATTCCGGCGCTCAACTCCTGATTCACATCGGCATCGATACAGTTTCGCTTAAAGGGGAAGGCTTCACGCCCCGGGTAGAGACCGGAGACCGGATCAAGGCGGGGCAATTGCTGTTGGAGTTTGATATCGCCCGGATTGTTGAAGCCGGACTTCCGGTCATAACGCCGATTATCGTTCCTGAAGGAATTGATGTCGTGCTAGAAGTTCACACGCATGAAGGAGCAGCTGCCGTCGGTATAGATCCCGTGCTCACTATTAAACTGGCTTGATTTTTTGACTACGCCGTTTCGATTGCGGCAACCCGGGGACAGGGGGAAGCATCGGAACGGCGTGTGTTTCTAAGATTTAAAATTGTCATGGGAAGAAGGACGGCCCGATGGGATCAACTGCAAAAGTGCATTCTATATTCCGTAAATTGCCACTTTAGAGCGATTGAAATGCAAAAGTGCATCTCTTTTGAGACTATCCGATAAAAAAGCAGCTTTTGACCGGAAATGAAATGCGCTTTTGCAGTTGAGGCGCCCATTTCGAGGAAGTTCGACGAAATTCGCCTGCACTTTTGCCTTTCGTGGGGTTTCCCTCTCTTCCTCTTATCGCAAAGTGGTGGGAGTGATCTACAGTTTCCTTCCACGCAAAGCTTCAGCACGTTCAAATTCCCGAAAAGTGTCAAGTTCCCGAATAGCGGCTTTAAGCCCCGCATTCCAGCGCTGTTAAACCCATGCTTGACCTTCCTTGCGTTGGTTTTCATGCGTTTTTATGAAAGTCATGGGAATAACGGTAAAAAAGGGTCTTATTTTTGTGAAAAAAAGGGGAGCAGCAAAAATAGAGGGATTTTTTACTTCTATATATAGAAAGTTGGGGGCGAACGGAGGCTTTTTCCAAGCCTAGTTCTCATATAACGGAAAAAATCTCCTCTATATTTGCGTCAGGAAGGGAGAAATCTCGAAATAAAGACATAAATTGTCTCTATTTCCGGCAGAGCATTGTTTTGGCGCATCAAAAGACCGCCGGTGTGAATTCCTTCGGCGGTCTTTGTGCCGGAAGCCCCTCTATCACTGCTGCAGTTGCCGCAGCACGGTGATTTCTACGCGACGGTTTTTTTGGCGGCCTGCGGCGGTGTCGTTGTCGGCGGCCGGGCGGGTGTCGGCGTAGCCGGCGTACTGGAAATGCTGCGGATCGAGCTGCTCCTTGTCGACAAAAAAGCGGAGCACCGACAATGCGCGGGCCCCCGACAGCTCCCAGTTGTCCTTGAATTTGGACGACCGGCCGATCGGCTGGCTGTCCGTATGGCCTTCGATGCTGATGACGGTGTCGAGCTGCCCGAACAGGCTGGCGAGCTTGGACAGCGTTTTGGCCGAACCGCTTTTCAAATCCGCTTTGCCAGTGTCAAACAGGAAGCGATCGCTAAGCGTGATTGAGATGCCTTTCGGCAGATCGGCCACATGAATTTGATCCTCTAGACTGTTCTCCTTAATGTACGCCTCGATCAACTGCATCAGGTTGCTCAGTTCTTCCTCCTGCTTGCGGAACGCCAGCTCGCGTTCGGTGAGCGGAGCCTGGCCGGAACTGGCTTGAGCGGACGCTTGCTGGCCGCCGTTCCCGCTGCTGCCGTTCTGGCCCGCACTGCCGCTACCTTTGCCATTCTGGGCGGTGGAGGCCGGAGTTTTGGCGTTGTAGCTGTTTAACGAACCGGTGATGCCGGCGCCTTTATCCAGAATGGAGTTCCCATTGCTGAAGGTCATTTGCAGGGACTGAGTGACGACTTCGTATTTTTCCACATCGAGCCGGCTCATCGCGTACATGATGACGAAAAAAATAAGCAGCAGCGTGATCAGATCCGCGTATGTAATCATCCAGCGGTCCTTGGCATCCTGCTGTACCGCGCGGCGCTGCCGCCGCTGTCTCCCATGACCCGGAACCTCAGGCTTGTGATTGCCGCTCGGCGATCCCGGGCTAATCATATTTCATTCTCCCGGGAATCTGCGTTGAACCGCGTATTCAGGCCGAGCGCGGCCTCCGTCCCCTGACCCGGGGTCCGGGCGTCGGCTACATACGATTCCAGCTTGCGGCGCACCAGCAGCGGATGGTCCCCGTTTTGAATCGACAAAATGCCCTCGATCATCATTTCCATCCGGTCCACTTCCTCTTCGCTGCGCGCTTTGATTTTGGAGGCGATCGGAAGGAAAATCAAATTGGCGCTGGCCACCCCGTACAGCGTGGCGGTAAAAGCAAGTGCGATCGACGGCCCCAGCGCCGTCGGTTCGCTCAGGCTGCCGAGCACGTGGATCAAGCCCATGACCGTGCCGATGATGCCCATCGTTGGCGCGTAACCGCCGGCCGCTTCAAAAACTTTGGCGTAGCCTTCATATTTTTTTTCCAAAGCGTCGATTTCAAGGTTCATGATTTGCTGGACCATACTCCGTTCGGTTCCGTCCACGACAAGCTGAATCCCTTCGCGCAAAAAAGGATTCGGGTAATCCGCCGCTCTTTTTTCCAGGGCAAGCACCCCTTCGCGCCGGGCGACCATGGACATGCCGACGATGTCTTCGATCAGTTCACCCGAGTCCTGGTGCCGGGCAGAGAACGCGAGCGCCAGCGCCTTCGGCACCGTACGCAGCTTGGAGACCGGAAAGCTGATCATAACTGCGGCGATCGTACCTCCAAACACGATAAGGGCGGAAGTGATCTGCATGAGCCCGACAAGCTCCCCGCCTTCCCACAAAAAACCGCCGATCAGGGCGGCTAAACCGATAATGATGCCAAGTAACGTTGCGATATCCATCGAGTGTGTACAACTCCTATTCTTCAACTTACCGTTTGCATCTATAAGATGAAAAAGGTATAATACATGGGAACACGCATTCCTATTTTGTAAATTAAGGAAGGTGTATAGTTTATTCATCGGAATCATGACCGATCCTGTTTAATGAACGGACACGATTAGGAAATTGGTCTCATTTATATATAGATAAGACTAGGTAGAATTATGGAGTAACTTGTCGGATCCTCCTCTAGTATTTCATTTTAGACGATAGGGTGATGTTGGACAATGAGTGAAATTGTATTTAGCGATAATAAATTCGAGCTCGTCTCCGAGTTCACTCCGCAAGGGGATCAGCCGGAAGCGGTGAAACAGCTTGTTGAGGGCGTGCGCGCCGGGAAAAGGCATCAAACGCTGCTTGGCGCAACCGGAACGGGCAAGACGTTTACGATCGCCAATACGATTGCGCAGATTGGCAGACCGACGCTGATCATCGCCCACAACAAGACGCTGGCGGCGCAGTTGGCCAGTGAGTTTAAAGAATTTTTCCCCAACAACTCGGTAGACTATTTCGTCAGCTATTACGACTACTATCAACCGGAAGCCTATATTCCTTCCTCCGATACCTATATCGAGAAAGATTCCAGCATCAACGAAGAGATCGATAAACTGCGCCACTCGGCGACGAGTTCGCTGTTTGAACGGCGGGACGTCATTATCGTGGCGAGCGTATCGTGCATCTACGGTCTCGGTTCGCCGATGGAATACCGCAATTTGGTGCTGTCGCTGCGGATCGGGATGGAGAAGCCGCGCAACCAGATTTTGAGCCGGCTGGTGGATATCCAGTACCAGCGGAACGACATCAATTTCGTGCGCGGTACGTTCCGGGTGCGCGGAGATGTGCTGGAGATTTTCCCGGCTTCCAAAGGGGAGCACGCCATTCGGGTGGAATTTTTCGGCGATGAAATCGAACGGATTACGGAAATTGACGTGCTGACCGGCGAATTGGTCGGCGAGCGCGAGCATGTGGCGATTTTCCCGGCATCCCACTTTGTTACGCAGGAGGAGACGATGCGGATCGCGCTTACCAATATCGAGCGTGAGTTGGAGGAGCGGCTGGAGGACCTGCGCTCGAAAGGAAAGCTCCTGGAGGCTCAGCGGCTGGAGCAGCGGACGCGGTACGACATTGAGATGATGAAGGAAGTCGGCTTCTGCTCCGGGATCGAAAACTATTCCGGGCCGCTGACATTCCGCGAGCGGGGGGCTACCCCGTATACGCTGTTGGACTATTTTCCCGACGACTTCCTGATCGTGATTGACGAATCCCACCAGACGCTGCCGCAAATTCGGGCGATGTACAACGGTGACCAGGCGCGCAAAACGGTGCTGGTGGAGCACGGCTTCCGCCTGCCTTCAGCGCTGGATAACCGGCCGCTCAGGTTCGAGGAGTTCGAAGGCAAGGCACAGCAGTTGATTTACGTATCCGCGACGCCGGGGCCTTACGAACTGGAGCATTGCAATACGATGGTGCAGCAGATCATCCGGCCGACGGGCCTCTTGGATCCAGTGATCGAGGTGCGGCCGACGAAGGGGCAGATCGACGACCTGATCGGCGAAATCCGCGACCGTATCGATAAAGACGAACGCGTGCTCGTGACGACCTTGACCAAGAAAATGTCCGAGGATTTGACTGACTATTTAAAAGAAATCGGCATCAAGGTAAGATACCTCCATTCCGATATTAAAACGCTGGAGCGGATGAGCATTTTGCGCGACCTGCGGCTTGGCACGTTCCATGTGCTGATCGGCATCAACCTCTTGCGCGAAGGGCTGGATTTGCCGGAGGTGTCGCTGGTGGCGATTCTGGATGCCGACAAGGAAGGTTTCCTGCGGTCGGAGCGCTCCTTAATCCAGACAATCGGGCGGGCGGCCCGGAACTCGGATGGCCGGGTGCTGATGTACGCGGACAGCATCACGGAATCGATGGACCAGGCGATTAAGGAAACCGAGCGGCGGCGCAGCATCCAGATCGCTTACAACGAGAAGCACGGCATTACGCCGCAGACGATCCGCAAGAAAGTTCGCGACGTTATCGAAGCGACCAAGGTGGCGGAAAGCAAGAGCGAGTATCTGGCCGACGCCGCCAAGGTCAAGATGTCCAAGCGCGACCGCGAAGCGATGATCCGCCGCTTGGAAGCCGAAATGAAGGAAGCGGCCAAAAACCTCCAGTTCGAGCGGGCCGCCGAGCTGCGCGACGCGATTCTGGAGCTCAAGGCGGAGTAAGCGGCAACGGATGGGAATTAAAGGATAAAGCAGCTTGAGTCAGCAGTTCAAAAATCCGATTTTGCGGATTTTTGAACTGCCTCAGTTTTAAATAGATGCTTAAAATATGCTTTTTGGCACCGATGTAAAATATGGCGGCGGCGCCTCTTGTGGAGTGAAGAACTGCAAAAGTTGCCTTGTTGAAAAGCTCTGGCGAAAATATAAGGACAAAAAATGTCGCTATTTTACCGATATCCCCCATGTCGAGTGAAATAAAGGCATTTAATGCCGTTATTTTCTCCAGTCGCAGGGAAATGGCCAATTTTCGCTCCATTCATTGAAAATAAGGACAAAAAATGCCGCTAATGGGGATGAACAAGTTCAAATCGGAAAATAAGAACATAATGTTCCGCTATTTTTGGAAAACAGCTTCAGAAGCATATGCTTGGCCCGGCTGAATTCAAGATTCGACGCCGAATCATCATCTTAGAAATTAGCATCGTGACCAGAAGAAGATTTTTAAACTACCTCAGTTAAATAAAGGTTCAAAAATCGGCTTTTCAGCACCGAGAAGGTTGGATGAAGCTAGGGACTGAGTAGCGGAGCGTACATTTTGGGTACGTGAGCAACGGAAGGCCCGGCCTGAATTCAAGATTCGACGCCGAATCATCATCTTAGAAATTAGCTTCGTGATCAAAAGACGATTTTTGAACTACCTCAGTTAAATAAAGGTTCAAAAATCGGCTTTTCAGCACCGAGAAGGTTGGATGAAGCTAGGGACTGAGTAGCGGAGCGTACGTTTTGGGTACGTGAGCAACGGAAGGCCCGGCCTGAATTCAAGATTCGACGCCGAATCATCATCTTAGAAATTAGCTTCGTGATCAAAAGACGATTTTTGAACTACCTTAAAGGGAGATGAAAGCGTGGCTAGTGAGAATATAGTCATCAAAGGCGCCAGAGCGCACAATTTGAAAAATATCAACATCACGATTCCGCGCGACAAATTCGTGGTGTTGACGGGCTTAAGCGGTTCGGGCAAATCCTCGCTTGCCTTCGATACGATTTACGCCGAGGGACAACGCCGTTACGTCGAGTCGTTGTCCGCGTATGCGCGGCAGTTTTTGGGACAGATGGAGAAGCCGGACGTCGATTCGATCGAGGGCTTGTCTCCGGCGATTTCTATCGACCAGAAGACGACGAGCCGCAACCCCCGTTCCACCGTCGGAACGGTGACGGAAATTTACGACTATCTCCGCCTGCTGTTCGCCCGGGTTGGGCATCCGCACTGCCCGGAGCACGGCATCGAGATTACGTCCCAGACGGTCGAGCAGATGGTCGACCGCATTATGCAATATCCCGAACGCACGAGATTGCAAATTTTAGCCCCCGTCATTTCCGGGAAAAAAGGCGAGCATAAAAGCTTGTTCAGCGAAATCGCCAAACAAGGTTTTGTTCGGGTGCGGGTTGACGGCGAGCAGCGCGATTTGTCGGAAACCATCGAACTGGAAAAAAACAAAAAGCACTCCATCGAAGTTATCGTTGACCGGATCGTGGTCAAGGAGGATGTCCGCAGCCGGTTGGCCGACTCGATCGAAACGGCGCTGAAAATGTCCGGCGGCCAAATTTTGGTCGACATCATCGGCCAGGAGGAGCTGCGGTTCAGCTCTAATTTTGCGTGTCCGATCTGCGGTTTTAGCATCGAAGAGCTGTCGCCGCGGATGTTTTCGTTCAATAGCCCGTTTGGAGCTTGTCCGGAATGCGACGGGCTTGGCGTCAAAATGATCATCGACCCCGATCTGCTTATTCCCGATCCGTCGAAGACGATCGAGGACGGTGCGTTTGAAGCGTGGGCCGGAGGTACATCGAATTACTATCCGCAGTTTTTAAAATCCGTTTGCGAACATTTCGGCATTCCGCAAGATGTGCCGGTGTCTGAATTGACGAAGGATCAAATGGACAAGCTGCTGTACGGAACGGGTGATACGAAAATCCGCTTCCGTTACCAAAACGATTTCGGGATGAGCAAGGACGCTTACGTGACGTATGAAGGGATCATCCCGAATCTGGAGCGCCGGTACCGGGAAACCGCTTCGGAAGGCATCCGCGAGTTCATCGAGGAATTTATGGGCAGCAAACCTTGCGGCAGCTGCAAAGGCCATCGATTGAAGAAGGAAACCCTCGCCGTCACGGTCAACGAGCAAAATATGGCTTATGTGACCTCGCTGTCGATCGGCGAAGCGATGGAGTTTTTCAGCGGGCTGGAGCTTAGCGAAAAAGAAACACAAATCGCCCACCTGATCCTGAAAGAAATCAACAATCGGCTTGGTTTTCTCGTAAACGTCGGGCTCGATTATTTGACACTCAGCCGGGCGGCAGGCACGTTGTCCGGCGGCGAAGCGCAGCGCATCCGGTTGGCGACGCAAATCGGCTCAAGCCTGATGGGCGTGCTGTATATTCTGGACGAGCCAAGCATTGGCCTGCACCAGCGGGATAACGACCGGCTGATCTCCACGCTGGCGCATATGCGCGACATCGGCAACACGCTGATCGTCGTCGAGCATGATGAAGACACGATGCTGGCCGCCGATTACATCATTGATATCGGACCGGGCGCGGGCATTCACGGCGGCGAGGTGATCTCGCAAGGAACGCCGAAGGAAGTAATGAATGATCCTCGTTCTCTGACAGGCCAATACTTGAGCGGCAAGAAGTTCATTCCGGTGCCTTTGCAGCGGCGCAAACCGGACGGACGCTGGTTGGAGATCAAGGGAGCGAAAGAGAATAACCTGAAGAACATCAACGTCAAATTCCCGATCGGCGTATTTACGGCCGTGACCGGGGTATCCGGTTCGGGCAAATCGACGCTGGTGAACGAAATCTTGAAAAAAACGCTGGCTCGCGACTTGAACAAGGCGAGAGTCCGTCCTGGTCAATACAAGGAAATCAAAGGGCTGGAGCACGTCGATAAGGTCGTGGACATCGACCAGTCGCCGATCGGACGGACGCCACGTTCGAACCCGGCCACGTACACCGGTGTATTCGACGACATCCGCGACCTGTACTCGCAGACGAACGAAGCGAAGGTGCGCGGTTACAAGAAAGGACGCTTTAGCTTCAACATTAAAGGCGGCCGCTGCGAAGCCTGCCGCGGCGACGGTATTATCAAGATTGAAATGCACTTCCTGCCGGACGTGTATGTACCTTGCGAGGTGTGCAAAGGCAAACGCTACAACCGCGAAACGCTGGAAGTTAAATACAAAAACAAAAGCATTGCCGATGTGCTGGAGATGACGGTGGAGGATGCGACGGAATTTTTCCAAAACATCCCGAAAATCCACCGCAAGCTGCAAACGCTGCTTGACGTCGGGCTGGGCTACGTCAACCTGGGACAGCCGGCGACGACGTTGTCCGGCGGGGAGGCTCAGCGCGTGAAGCTGGCTTCGGAGTTGTACCGCCGCAGCACCGGCAAGACGATTTACATCCTGGACGAACCGACCACCGGGCTGCATGTCGACGATATCGACCGGCTGCTCAGGGTGCTGCATCGTCTCGTCGATTCCGGCGACACGGTGCTGGTCATCGAGCATAATCTGGACGTTATCAAAACGGCCGATTACCTCATCGACCTTGGTCCGGAAGGAGGCAGCGGCGGCGGTACGATCATCGCCACAGGCACGCCGGAAGAGGTCGTGAAGGTGGAAAACTCCTACACCGGCCGTTACCTGGCCCCGGTTCTAGAGCGCGACACGAAACGCACCAAGGAGCTCGAAAAGCTGGAAGTGGAGAGCCGGGAAGTGGGTTAAGCGAATAAGCAAGCTAACTTTGAAATAAGACAGTTCCCCAGTGATCGATTGAATCGATGGTCGGGGGACTGTCTTTTCTAGTGAAAACAAAAAGAAATAGGCCGCACCATTTGGGAGGTAATCGACCTATTTCTGTTACAAATCAAGAGCAGGAATTAGAATGGGTCACGAAGCAACCCCGGCCGCTAAAATGCTGCTAAGTTTCTCCTGGAAGGCGGGAGCGCCAACCCGGAGCACAAAGCTGTGGAAAGATTCCCCGGCGGTGCGCTGCTCTTTATAGAACAGCAGGAGTTGCTCCAACACTTGAGCCACTTGATCGCCTTTGACGCGGCCTTTCAAAGCTTGGTTAAACTGCGCCTGCGGTCCGTTTGGCCCGCCGCCCAAAGTGCCGCCCACGGCGATGTCGAATGCATCGACCATGCCTTCCGGCGTTTTTACCAATGAGCCTTGAAGACCGATGTCGGCGACATGTTTTTGGCCGCAAGCGTTCGGGCAACCGATGAAATGGATGCGCACTTTTTCGTCCAGTTCGACGTTCCGGTCCAAATATTCGGCGACCTCGGCGGCGCGGCGTTTTGTTTCCACGATCGCAAGATTGCAGAACTCATTGCCCGTGCAGGAGACGGTGCGGCTCATAAAAGGCTTCGGAAACGGTGTCAGCCGCTGCAGAACAGGAGCTTTCAGCGCTTCCTCCACTTTATCGTCCGGAATGCCGCTGAGCAAAATGTTCTGGGACATCGTGGTGCGGATTTTCCCTTCACCGTATTGGTCCGCCACATCGGCCAACTGTACCAGCTCATCCGCATTGAGACGGCCGACGGGGACATTCAGGCCGAAGTAGTTCAAGCCTGCTTGCTTTTGCGGATGGACGCCGTCGAAATAGGCGGCTTGCCAGCCCACCGTTTTGTCTTCGCCGCGCGTAGGCAGGTCGCCGATCAATTCGATCAGCTTGTCTTTGAATTTTTCCGGGCCCCAATCGGCAACCAGGTATTTCAGGCGGGCTTGATGGCGTTTCTCACGATATCCGTAATCCCGGAAAATCGTCGTCACGCCGACCGCCACCTTCAGCACTTCCTCCGGTCTCACGAAAATGTCCAAGGGTTTCGCCAGATGCGGCTTGGCCGAAAGACCGCCGCCAACGAATGCGTGAAAACCGACCACCTCTTCGCCATCGATCACTTTGACAGCCGGGACGAAGGCCAGGTCGTTGATCTCCGCCTGCGCGTTGTTATAAATATTGGAAGAGATGGACATCTTGTATTTACGCGGCAGATTGGAAAAATCGCGGTTCAGCAGGAAAAAGGTGTTCACTTCTTCCACGATGTCCGTTGTGTCGATCAGTTCATCCTTATCGATGCCGGCAAGCGGGTTGCCGACGATCGTGCGCGGGCAGTCGCCGCAGGCTTCAAACGAATAAAGGCCAACTTCCTCCAGCCGCTTAAAAATATCCGGTAAATTCTCCACGCGCAGCCAGTGGAATTGAATCGCCTGACGGGTCGTGACATCTACAAGCCCGCGTCCGTACAACTTGGCGATTTCACCTAACACCCGGGCTTGCTTGGTATTCATAATCCCGGTGTTGATTCGCACGCGCATCATAAAATGGCCGTCCTTCGGTTTTTGCTGATATACGCCGGCCCATTTGAAGCGGTCCATGTCGTCCGCCAGGATGGAGTCATACCCTTGGACTGCGTATTCCTCGATAATGGTGCGAATGACGTCCAGGCCGTCTTTTTCCAGTTTAACGAATTCGAATTTGTTTAATTTCTCCGGCTCTTTTGTCCAAATCGGCTCATATGCCATGCGTTACCCTCCTTGTATGATCAAATCTATAATTCCGACAGAATAACTATGATATAAGTAACATTATGGTACCATAGTTATGCAGGAGCGTAAACTGATACAAGGACTTTTGGACATAAGACTTCCTTATGGAAAAGCAAAGTTCAGGTAATAATGAAGATGTCAATGAACAAATCCGTAAAGTGGGGTGAAAATCGTACCATTGGCGTTATTTTTTTTGACAATTTTTTGTCTTTCCTCTTGCATCCGGCGGGGCGGGAAGATAACATAGAAGAAGATATGTAATTTCGTGGATTTCAAGAGGAGGTTTCGCGATGTTGCTCGCCGCAGCGGGAGAAACGACAACGACGTTTAACGGATTCGATATTTTTATGATTTTGTTCACCGTGATCATTTTGATCGGCGTGGTCCGCTTGTTCAAAGAACGTCCGAAGAAAAATCTGTTTGCCATCGGCTTCGGCATTATCAGCCTGCTCGTGTTTCTGGTGTCCGACGCCATCATGATCAAAAGCTGGTTCGGGTAAGCTTCGGGTACATAACCCTCCATGCAGTGAAATTTATGGGCATCTTATTCCAGGGCGGAATGAGGTGCCTTTGAATTTTTTTCGTGAAAAGTCTTTACGAATCCGCAAAGTGTAATATAATGGAAACAGGTGAAGCACACCTTGATATCGTAAATCGATGATCGAGGTGTGCTTTTTTTTGTTGCCTAAAATGGGGTATTTTCACAAAAAAGGTATGTTACGGGAGGAGGCGGTGAAAATGGGGCGAATAATTTAGAAAGAGTATTTTCTGTGATTAGTGTAAAGGAATAGAAAGAAAGGGTGAAGGTAATTCGATGAAAAAATGGCTGTCATTTCTGTTGGCCGGGACTTTGATAAGCGCTTTTATTCTGTTCGGTTTTCAAACGACAGTGGATACGGCGGATGCGGCCGCAACCATCTTTAAGGACGTAAAAAACGACCACTGGGCAAAAAACGCGATTGATTCGGCGGTCGCTAAAGGTTATTTCAAAGGTTATGCCGATGGAACCTTTAAACCGAACGCAACCGTGACCCGGGCCGAATTTGCCGCGCTGTTGGCGCGAGTGGCAAAGGGGGATGCAATTGAAGCAGCTTCTGCCGGGGCCGGTCATACGTTTTCCGATCTGACAGGTCATTGGAGCGAAGCCGAGGTGGAGCGCGCCGTGTCTCGCGGATTTATTCAGCCCGGCGACTATTCGAATGGATTTAGGCCCAGTACGCCGATTACCCGGTTTGAAATGTCAAAATGGATGACCTCGGGGCTGGCGGCGGCCGATGCGGATTACAAGCAAGCTTTGGAGGATACGAAGACCACGGTGATCCCGGTGAAGGAATATTTTAACCCTGGCATACCGCAAACCAAGTCCTCCTATATCGCCGTAGCTTTAGGAACAAAATTAATGAGCGGTTATCCGGATGGCTCCTTCGGCTTGGACAAAAACGCAACCCGGGCGGAAGCTTCCACGATCCTGATGAATCTGGAACGAGTAAGCGGCCAAAAGGCCGACAGCTTCCTTGGCCTTAAGGAACTGCGCCAGGTCGGCACGGAGCGGACCAATCTGGAAACGATCAGCCCGTTTACAACCGGCAATACCTCTTTAAACGATGTGGTGGAAAAAACGCTCACATTCCGAAACCACGCTGGCAGTCTAAAGCTGCACAATTATATTGTAGTTGATACTGAAGATTTCAAGGATATTGAGAGTATCTATGCGCCGTTGTTTGTTGATGAGACGGATTATATTAGTAGGTTGGATAAGGCAGGTGCATTTAGAGCGTATATTCAGATTACTATTTATCCGAAAACGAAAGAGTTTGACCTTGACCACTATATGACTGGAGTGGGGGATGGTGTAGTCAGGGGGAGCAGAGTCGTAAATGAAAATCTTATGCAAAAGTATGGATATCATACACTGCCGTATTTGGAGCCAAAGGAATTTTTTGAAAAGTATATCAATAAAGAGGTTACTTTGTGGGTTGAAAGATACTTGGATACCGAATCAAGTGGCGGCCAAATCACGACAGACGATGGCTCTTTTGCAACAATAAAAAAGAATTGATCGAGAGCGGTTCAATATGAAAAAACGGTTTGTTGCTTCTTTTTTGTCGATTTTATTTATTATCCCGTTTACTGACTATTCCTATGCTGCTTTTACTAATGGATACCCAAGTGAAGGGATAGAGGTTACTCCCGATGGGCCGGCGCAAATGCAATCTGTAAAAGTGGAAGTGAAAGGGGAAGCCGATGCTTTGCCAAAGGTCATTTGGGTTCAAAGCGATACCGATATTTGGGTTGCTACATTTGGTGACGGAACCCGTATAGAGACTGGCACCCATAGCAGTGGAGTAAGCGCATTACCATTAATAAAGCGCACAGATTTTGAACTGGATATGACAAGTTATGCCCCCTCTTCTATGGTTGACAGTCAGAATAACCCATTTTCCAAGGCTTACATTAAAGAGTTAATGATTGAAGATATGGATTGGAAGAACGAAAATAGCTATGAACCCGTCGGCGTAAAACCAGTATTTCAAGCTGGAAGCATTACGGCAACTATTAAAGTTTCAACAGGATACCCCCTAACAGTTAACTCAAAATACAAATACGCCACCCGCGCTGACGGGGCGGACAAGTTTATGGCCGAGTATTATATCCCAATGCTCGTCAATTACAAAGGGTACGTGGTTGAGAAAAAGAAAATGCGCGTGCTGGACAACGCCGCGCTGGCGGTGGGTCAGACCAAGGAGATGAAAGCTCAGGTAGCGACGCTGGAGTATAATATGTCGGATTGGAATGACAATTGGTATGACGTCACGACGGCTTCCGAAACGGTATGGACGTCTGACAATAATGCGGTGGCTACTGTAGATGCTTCAGGGAAAGTGACCGCCAAGTCCAAAGGAACGGCTACGATCACCGCACAGTGGAAAAAAGGACCGTACTGGCTGTATGGAGCGGCCACGATTACGGTCGGAACTGGCGGGGATCCCGAGGGTCCTGGAGACCCGGAAGAGCCGCCAGGCGTAAAATGTACGAATCCATCACCTGAGCGATCTATGGCCGGCGAGGATTTTAACCCTAACGCAAGCGCAGTCATTAAAGCAGACAGCCGGGGAAATGAACGATTCGATGTAGCGGATGGCATACCGACCTCGGAAAGTTTGTATGGTAATGTCACAGCGAAAGAATATTTGTATAACTACAAATACAATAAAATGGTAGGGACTTGTACCTTTACTGTGCCAGTAAAAAGAGATTTTAATCTGCGTTGGGTAGAATACGTATTCGGTGTCGGCTATAAGCACAAGTCTGAAGATGTAACGTTGACTTATGATGTTAAGGTTACGAAGCCCTATGCTTACTGGGCAGTAGATGAATTTCAGTTGTATGAGATAGTCAGGTCGACGCTTTTGAACTATGCCTTTGATGGTGGTGGAATCTCGATTTTGCCAACTGGATATGATCCGCCCGATTTTGTATTAGCGGCTTACACTACCCATATCCAACCCCCACCACAGATTAAAACCATTGTACTGAGGGATAAGGACATCGATGGCGGAACTAAAAGGCCGGATATTGAAAACGATACACACGAGCGAGGGGAAATGGAAGCAGAAGGCAGTAAACGTGCGCCCAAGCTGCTTGTCCGAAATGATTTACTGGAATTTGAAGGTCAAACAATTATCAATGACGGCTGGGCAGAGGGGCAAACGGAAATGCCGGGTGAAATTCCGGAAGCGGACATCATTAATAACGATGTACTGTATAGCCCAAACCATGCCATTCCAACCAGCAAAACGAACAAAGCGGACCAGCCGAGCAGCGGAAGGATTTACTACGAAATCATGACCGGGAGTACCGATGGGGACGTGAGTAAAGACTTCCCAATCTACGGGATCAATTCGGTGACTGTGCATACACCGGTTGTGATTTATCCCAGCGTCTCGGACGACCGGGCTCACAACCAAAAAACGGCTCCAGCCCAGGGGCGTTCCGCGATTATTCTCGATCGGCCTTTTACCGTGGAGATGCCAAACAGTGGGCAGCATGCGAACTATCTCGGTTATGGGAACCGGGACTACCTCAAATACATAGGCAGCAAGCAGGTGCGTTTCCCGTTTGACGTGTACGATGGAACGAAATCGGCTTTTTATCCGAAACATACCTGGATCGAAGTGGACAAAAGCAAGGAGTCGTTTGCGTTTTTCTTGCCGGTGTGGGTGGATGAAGGCTTTTATGACGTCGAGTTTCGCACGATCGCGCACAATGCGCCATCCGGGGCCACGGATCAAACTAATGCCAACCTGAATCTCAAGCATCATATCGCTTACGATACCGTGCCGGTGGATGCGATCGGGCGCGTGTACGATTTTCACGTGACGGATATAGCCGACTATAACTGGGAAAATGTGTTCCGGTCCGAAAAAGGTGGGCGAACGCCGACCGGCGCGTCTTATTGGGTAGGTTTGAACGGGATTGATGGAGCGGCACGCGGCAATACGAGCCGTTACACGCTGCCGATCCGTCCAGGCAGCCATCCGTTGTACAGCAACGCTGTCATCAAAAAGGGCTACCATTTCAAATTTGACCTCAAAACGAAAGGGAATATGTTTGGGGCGCAGGATCAGATCGTGATTACACCGGCGTTTTATTTTATCGATGCAAAAAAAGGTACACGGACTCCCGTCGATTTGTACTACCATACCAGCAGCAAAAGCTACGTCAAAATCGGCTCACCTTCCGACAAAGTGCGGCGCTATGTCGTTTTGAACGAGCGGTTGCGGAATGTGCCGACCGAAGAGTTGACCGATACGGCGCTGTACAAATACGATCACAACTATACGTTCAGCCAGGTGGCCGGGATCGGGCGAAGCCAGTTCGTGCAGAACTTTATCCGCAAAACGACGAAGCAGCGGACGGCCGTGGGCAGTTTCAGCCTGCTGCGGCTGCCGGAAGGCGTGCGGACGTTGATCGGACCCAAAACGGATCTGCCGTTCAGCGTCGATCCAGCCCGGGCCAATGCCGCGGTGCAAAGATGGTACGGGGAATACAGCCTGCCGGCTGACCTGTACGCGGTGGCGGCGGGTACGAATGTGGCCGAATACGGGCGGACGCACGGCGGGCTTACGGACAAGTCGGCGGTTTTTTTGAAGGATGGATACATTGTCGTGAACTTCAACATCGAGACGGTGCGGGATGGGAACACGGATAAGCCCCACCTTCAGTATATCGATGCCCCGCTGATGAACCAGTGGTACGGGATGGAAGGGTTTAAGCGCAGCGTGGCCGATCTGTATGGACGGACCCTTTCGCTGATGGACGGGGATGTTGTGTTCTACCACGCGGACCAATCGAGCCGGGGCGATTTTCGTTCCATGGTTACGCATTAAGAAAGTTTGGGAAGACTCCTTTCTCGGGTTTTTGGGGAAGGAGTTCTTTTTTGCTCACGGATTCGCAAGTTCTATGCTACAATGTTCTAGTCTATTAACGAGTAAGTGAGATGCAGGAGGACCATAGAGTTATGAAACCAAGTCCGTATATTGCTGTGGAAGGCGCCATTGGGGCCGGTAAAACAACGCTGGCGACGATGCTCGCCGAACGGTTTGATTTTCCGCTCCTGAAGGAGATTGTGGAGGAAAATCCGTTCCTGGACAAGTTTTATCAGAACATCGAGGAATGGGGCTTTCAACTGGAAATGTTTTTTTTGTGCAACCGGTATAAGCAACTGGAGGATACGGCGCTTAAGTTTGTGTCCCGGCACCAGCCGGTCGTGTCGGATTATCATATTTATAAAAATTTGATTTTTGCCCAGCGCACGCTGAAAGAGGTCCAACTCGACAAATACCGGCAGGTTTATCATCTGCTGACCGACGATTTGCCGAAGCCTAACCTTATCGTGTATATCCAGGCGGATCTGGCGACCCTGCAGCAAAGAATCGCGAAACGCGGCCGGAGTTTTGAGAAGGACATCGATCCCGGTTATCTGGAGCAGTTAATCGAGGATTACGAGACGGCTATGGCCCACATAAAGGCGAATGAACCTGAAACGGTTGTCATCACGGTTGACGGCAATGCGATGGATTTTGTCGAGCATCCGGATCATTTCGAACAAATCGTTGCCGAGATAAAGGAGCGCATGTAAACGATGAGCCATGATTTTCACATCCCCAAAGACGCTTTGATCACGGTCGCGGGCACCGTGGGCGTCGGCAAGTCCACGCTGACCACCGCCCTGGCGGCCCGGCTCGGCTTCCGCACTTCGATGGAGAAGGTCGATCAGAACCCCTATCTGGAGAAGTTCTACCACGATTTTGAAAGATGGAGCTTTCATTTGCAAATTTATTTTTTGGCTGAACGGTTTAAGGAGCAAAAAGCGATTGTCGAAGCGGGCGGCGGATTTGTGCAGGATCGTTCGATTTACGAGGACACCGGTATTTTTGCCAAAATGCATGCCGACCAGGGCACGATGTCCAAAACCGATTACAAAACGTACAGCAGCCTGTTCGAGGCGATGGTGATGACGCCGTATTTTCCGCACCCGGACGTGCTGATCTACTTAGAAGGCGATTTGTCTTCGATTTTGAACCGGATCCGGCTGCGGGGCCGGGAAATGGAAATCCAGACCGACGTATCCTATTGGGAGCAGATGTATGAGCGCTATGCCAGGTGGATCGAGGAATTTAACGCATGCCCGGTGCTGCGGCTGAACATCGACGAATACGACGCCACGGACGAAACCTCGTTGGACGAGATCATCCGCCAGGCGGCGGAGATCATTCAAGCTTCGCGGGCGCGGCGAAGCAAATAAACTGGGTACACAACCTCTGCATCCCATTTAAGGGAGCGGAGGTTTTTTGTAGATGCGGCGTGGCAGGCTGTACGGTTTTTTTCGCATGCGGACTCACGGCATCGCTGAGCATGTTTTTTCCTTGTGAATGGATGGAAAAGCTAGAGTACGCCAGCAATGTCTGCTAGAATATATAAGTTGACGGATGATTAAATTTTGAACTTTTATTAGGTATGAATATAGATTTAAGACTTTGTGCCGGCATTACCGGTTTAGGAGGATATACATGAGCAAGACGGGATTAACAAGGCAGGATGTGGAGCTGCTGGCGCCGGCGGGTGACTGGGACTGCATGCGGGCGGCGGTGGCGAACGGGGCGGACGCGATTTTTTTTGGCGTTGAGAAGTTTAATGCCCGGGCACGGGCGAACAATTTCCGCATGGACGAGCTGCCGGAAATCATGGCGTTTTTGCACAGCTATGGGGTCAAAGGGTTTCTGACGTTCAACATTCTTGTGTTCGAGGATGAGCTGAAAGAGGCGCAGGAACTGGTGGAGGCGTGCATGGGCAGCGGCGTGGACGCGGTGATCGTGCAGGACCTCGGGCTGGTGAAGCAGATCCGCGAAATATCGCCGGATTTTCCGATTCACGGATCGACGCAGATGACGATTACTTCGCCGGAGGCGGTGGAGTTTGTCAAGCCGTGGAACATGGAGCGGGTCGTTTTGGGACGGGAAAACAACCTGAAGCAGATCAAGGTGATCGGGGAGCAGGCGAAGCTGCCGATGGAGGTGTTTGTGCACGGGGCGCTGTGCGTGTCGTATTCCGGTCAGTGCCTGACCTCGGAAATGTGGGGCGGGCGCTCGGCCAACCGCGGCGAATGCGCGCAGGCGTGCCGGCTGCCGTACGACCTCATGGTCGACGGAGATAAGAAGCCGATGGGCGATGTGGCCTATCTGCTGTCGCCGAAGGATTTGGCGGCGATCGACATTATGCCGGAGCTGATCGAGGCGGGCGTGACCTCGTTCAAAATCGAAGGGCGGCTGAAAAGTCCGGAGTACGTGGCGAATGTGGTGAGCAAATACCGCAAGGCGATCGACCGGTATTTTGATGGGGATGATACGCGGCCTTCCAAGGAGGAGATCCGCGAACTGCAGCAGAGTTTTTCGCGCGGCTTTACGCACGGGTTCCTGGAAGGGACGAACAATAAAAAACTGGTCGACGGGACGTTCCCGAAAAGCCGGGGCGTGTACCTGGGCCGGGTCGAAAAGGTGCTGCGCGACGGCGTTGTCTGCAAGCTGGAAGCGCCGCTGAAGCGCGGCGACGGGATCGTGTTTGATGCCGGGGATCCGACGAAAAAAGAAGAAGGCGGACGCGTTTACGACCTGCGCCGCAAAGGCGTGAAGCACGAGGGCGAGGCCGGCGAGGGCTGGATCGTGGACATCGTGCCGGGCCGGAACGACGTGGATTTGCGCCGGCTGCATGTCGGCGACCGCATCTGGAAAACGAGTGATCAGGCGCTCGATAAACGGCTGCGCCAAACGTTTGAGACGGACAAGCCGTACCGCGTGTTCCCGGTGCATGTGCGGGCCGTCGGGCATCCCGGCGGGCTGCTCACCACCTTCTGGACGGATGTGCAGAAGGGGACGATGGTGCGCGTCGACTCGGAGCTGGAGCTCGAGGTCGCGCAAAAACGGCCGATGGACGCGGCGCTGCTCGAAGAGCAGTTTGGGCGTCTCGGCGGCACGGTGTTTCAGCTCGAGAAGCTGGATGCGGAGCTGCATGGCGACGTCATCCTGCCGATTCGAGAGCTGAACGGCATCCGCCGGCGCGCGGTGGAACTGCTCGCCGCCGAGCGGCCGAAGCCGCCCGTGTGGACACGGGCGGCGGCGGGGGACGCCCCTGCCGCGGGCGGGGCGTCCGTGGCGGCCCCCGCGTACGGCGGGGGGCCGGGGGCCGTGTCCGGCGCGCTGCATGGCAGCGCCGGGAGCGCGCGCGCAGCGTCCAGCGAAGCTGACGCTGCTGCGCAGGGCGGCGCCGCGGCCGGCCCGAGCCGCGCGCCCGTAAAGCACGGTGAAGCGCAGCTCACCGCGCTGTGCCGCAGCCTGCCGCAGGTGCAGGCTGCGCTTGAAGCCGGCGTCTCGTTTGTTTACGCCGACTTCGAATTTATCAAGCAGTTCCCGGCAGCGGTTGAAGCCGTTCATGCCGCCGGTAAGCAGATCGCGCTGGCCACGCCGCGCATCCATATGCCGGGCGAAAACGGCTACCACAACAACATCCTGCGCCTTCAGCCCGACGCGGTGCTGGTGCGCAACACCGGGGCGCTGTACTTTTACCTGCGCCACCGCATGGAGAATCCGTCGGCCGTGCACCCGCGGCTGATCGGCGATTTTTCGCTGAACATCGCCAATCACAAAACGGTAGAGCTGTTCCTGGAGGCCGGCTGCGACATCGTCACGCCGTCCTATGATTTGAACATCCAGCAGATGGTCGATCTGCTGCGAGTCAGCCCGACGGCCGACATGGAAGTCGTCATTCATCAGCATTTGCCGATGTTCCATACGGAGCACTGCGTGTACTGCACCTTCCTCAGCGAAGGCACCGACTACACCAACTGCGGCCGTCCGTGCGAACAACACCGGGCTTCGCTGCAGGACCGTATCGGCATGTCCCATCCCGTCCGGGTAGACGAAGGCTGCCGCAACACGGTGTACAACGCGATCGAGCAGTCCGGTGCGGAATATTTGAACCATTTCCTCGAGCTTGGCGTGTCTAGCTACCGAGTCGAATTCCTGGAGGAAACGCCGGAGCAGGTGCGCGAGGTCATCGACCTGTACAACCGCGCTCTGCGCGGCGAAATCAGCGGAACCCAGGTCTGGAAAACGCTCAAAGCCACCAACCAGCTCGGCGTCACCCGCGGACAACTTGTGAAGTAAATACGAAGGGAGTCTACAGCAGTTCTAGCTGCTTAGACTCCCTTTTTGTATGCACAAGATTTTTCGCCACTGCAGAGATTATCGCATCGCAGAAAATAACGGAACAAAAAGGCGTTATTTTCGCTAGCTCCCCGGCAACTTGCAGGATAGAGGTATTTTTTGGCGTTATTTTGCGGGGAAGGCTGTAAAAACGGCAAATATCCGGGCGCCGGGAGAAGTAAGGCCATAATTTACCGCTATTTTCCCGGTGAAGGAAGAAAGCGCCCCAATAACGCCTAAAAAGTCCTTTATTTGCGTGCCACGCCATCGCTCAACCTGGTACGGTTACCACCTCTAGCCGAAAACTACACTCGGAAGCCGCAACCGGAGGCACCGCCTGGAAGTTCGGCTAGGTGGCCGGCGCCCTCGACTAGAAGCCTGCCCCTCCCAGAAGCGCTGCCCGGAAGCAGCACACGGAAGCCCGCAGCCGAAGGGGGCTCCTGAAGACGCGGCTAGCGTCCCCGGTTACCTCCGCCGGAGAAGCCCGTGCCTCCCGGAAGCGCCTGCCTGAATCGCACCTCTAAGAATTTGACCCTTGGAACCAGCTTTATTGGCTTCAAGGCAAATTCCGTGTAGGTGTTTTTTGGTATTGAACAAATTTAACAATGGATTGACGCCTGGGATCGCTTATGATGAAATGCTGGTCCATTGAAGGAACCGGCGATTCTATGGAGGGAGGGCTGTGATGCGATGAATTGGCGGCCGACTATACAAAGCACGTTAAAAGCACTGTTGTACTTGCTGCCCGCTTTTGCGGTTATCGGGGTATTTACGGTATATCCGCTGTTCAAGTCGCTGGAGCTCAGCTTTTTTACGGAATACGACTATTTTAAGGATATCGTTTACGCCACAGGATGGGGCAATTATGCTGCAGTGCTGCATGATCCCGATTTTTGGCTGGCCATGCGCAACACGCTGCTGTTTGTTGTCGGTGGCGTGCCCGTATCGGTGGCGCTGTCCCTGCTGATCGCGCTGATGCTGAATGCCAACATCCGGTTTCGCGGCTTGTTCCGGACTGTCTATTTTTTGCCGTATGTTACTTCGCTGGTGGCCGTTGCCGTCGTTTGGCAGTGGATTTACCACCGGGATTACGGCATTCTCAACTACTTTCTTGGCTGGCTGGGTATCGAGCCTGTTTCGTGGCTGAACACGCCGCAGCTATCGATCCCGGCGCTTGTGCTGATGTCCATCTGGAAAAGCCTCGGCTACAACATCATCATCTTTCTGGCGGGGCTGCAAACGATCGACAAGCAATACGAGCAGGCCGCCAGCGTCGACGGGGCGAATTACGGGCGCAGGCTGTGGCATATCGTTCTGCCGCTGCTTTCACCGACTACTTTTTTTGTCACCGTTGTCTCGGCGATTTCATCGTTTAAGGTGTTTGACGAGGTGTACGCCCTGTTCGGAGGCGGAGGCGGGAAGGCGGGGCCGTCCGACAGCGCGCTGACGATCGTGTTTTACGTATTTCGCAAGTTTTACGCCGAATGGGATTTCGGCGCGGCTGCCGCGGCTTCCTATTTGATGTTTATCGTCATAGCTCTCATTACGGCTCTGAAATTTTATATCGGCAAAAAGAAGGTGCATTACTGATGGCTCCAAAAATGCATTTTCTCCAACAAGAGGCGATCCGTGCGGCCGGGCGCGCCTTGATCTACGCGGTGTTGATCGTGGGCGGCCTGACGATGATTTTGCCCTTTTACTGGATGCTCACGACGTCCCTCAAAACGCCGGATGAAGTGGTGATGATGCCGCCGCAATGGATTCCGGTGAGTTGGAAATGGGACAATTACCGGATTGCCTGAGAGGCGGCTCCTTTTGGCCGTTATTTGCTTAACAGCAGGTTTTCAGCACCGAGAAGGTTGGATGAAGCTAGGGACTGAGTAGCGGAGCGTAGGGAGATCCTACGTGAGCAACTGAAATGTTTCCGCAGGAAACATGCTTCGAAAGTATAGGCTTGGCCCGGCTGAATTCAAGATTCGATGTCGAGTCTACATCTTGGCCTGCTTTGTGATCAAAAGATGACTTTTTGAACTACCTCTTAAAGGTGGTGATGGTCGGGAGTAGTTCGCAATGAGATTGCCAGGTGACGATGTCGGAACAAACGCTGTTAATTGTTCAAAAAAAGAAAGCGAGGGGAAACGCATGTTGCGAAAAAAGGGAATTGTAGTCCTCATGCTGCTTTGTTTGATCATGCTGGCCGTTACGGCCTGCGGCGGGGGAGCCGGACAGGTGAACTCGGGCAATGCCGGGAAAAATCAGACCGCAGGTGCAACTAATGCCGGAGCCGGCGGGAATGCGGCAGGCGGGGCGGAGGAGAGCACTGCAGCCGGTCCCGGTTCCATTACGCTCGACCAGCCGGTAACGATCGAGTTCTGGCATGCGATGTCCTGGCATCTGGAAGAGGTGCTGCAGCAGTTGGCGGACGAATTCCACAACCAGAACCCGAATATTACGGTTAAGCTGGTGGCCCAAGGCAGTTATGACGATCTGTCGCAGAAACTGATGGCCGCAGCGAAAGCGAAAACTTCGCCCACGATGTCACAGGGTTATTCCAATTGGCAGACCGAATACGTGGCGAACGATCTGATTGAAGACCTGACGCCATATATCAATGATGCCAAAGTAGGCCTGAGCGCCGAGGACCAGGCCGATATCGTCAAAGCTTTTATGGACGACAACGCCTGGGACGGGAAAACGTACGGCCTGCCTTTTAACAAAAGTACGGAAGTGCTGTACTACAATCAGGACTATTTGGACAAATTCGGGCTGGATGTTCCGGCAACCTGGGATGAGCTGAAAACGGCGGCGGCCAAGCTGACGTCCAACATCAACGGTAAAAAAGTCGTCGGCATCGGTCTTGAAAACTCGGTATCCGGCAATTTGGCCACTTATGTAAAACAGGCGGGCGGCGAGTACGTGACCGAGGACGGCAAAGTCGCGTTCAATTCGCCGGAAGGCGAAAAAGCGCTCGGTTTTCTGTACGACTTGATCGTTACGACCAAAACGGGGCGTTTGGCCGGAGAAGACGGTTATATGTCCGATCCTTTTGGGCGCGGGGATGTAGCGATGTATATCGGTTCTTCCGCCGGTACCTCTTTTGTCGACAGCGCGGTGAGCGGCAAATTCAAATGGTCTACCGCAACGTTGCCGAAGGATAAGGCGGCCGCTTCCCCGTTTCAAGGCACGAACGTGATTGTTTTCCAAAACGCCACACCGGAGCAGAAACTCGCAGCCTGGGAGTTCGGGAAATTTCTGATTTCCAAGGAAGCGATGATCCAGTGGGCCAAGGAAACCGGATACGTGCCGGTGCGAGGTTCGGCTCTGGAAGACAGCGAGTGGACGGCATTCATCGTGGAGCATCCTGAGCAAAAAGCGGCATCGCAGCAATTTGACTCCGCCTTTGGCGAACCGCATCTGGACGGCTACAACAAATTGCGTACCGATGTATCGAAGCAAATCGACGAGGCGCTGCACGGACAGAAATCGGTACAAGAAGGGCTGGCGAGCGCCGAGCAAGCCGCATTGAACAGTTTGAAGCCGTAACGGAGGTGTTTGTCATGGGAGAATCGAACACGCTCATCCGTTTTTGGTCCGGTTTGCGGACGATTGGCGAAACGATCGTCACGGTGGAGCACGGGCAAAGCCGCATCGTTTTCGATTTCGGCCGCTGCTTCAGTCCGGCGGGAAATAAGTTGGAGCACGGCATTGCCGAGTTGACCGACCCGGTGTCTGACTTTTTGCGGTTGGGGCTGTTGCCCCCGCTGGACGGGCTGTACGGCGAAAAGTCGCTGCTCGCAGCAGGGAGCGGTCTTCGCCCGGCAGGCCAAAGCGCTCTGCGACCCGCGGGTCAAAGCCTTTTGCAGCAGGCGGTTTTCATCTCCCATCTTCATCTGGATCACATGGCACTGATGGGAATGATCGATCCGTCGGTGCCGGTCCTGATGTCTGAGGAGAGCCTGCGGCTGTATGAAGCGCTGGAGGCGATCGGTGAAGGCGTGCCGCTCGCTTCCGGCCGTATGTTTGACTCTTTTGCCTATGATCAGCCGGTTGTTTGCGGCGAGATCAGCGTCACACCGCTGCGGGTGGATCATGATGTGGCCGGCGCCTGCGCTTTTCTGGTGGAGACGCCAGACGTCCGGCTGCTGTATACGGGTGATTTCCGTTTGCACGGCAATCATCCCGAGTGGACACTTGGGATGGCGGAGGTAGCTAAGCGCCGGCAAGTCCACGCGCTGATCATCGAGGGCACAACGCTTGGCCTGACGCAAGGTGGGGAGGCTGACGGCGATCCTGCCAGCGGCGGGGGACAGGATGCGGAAGGCAGTGTGGCGGAACGCGCCGCGGCGGCGATGCGGGAAACGTCCGGTCTGGCGGTTATCAACATGTATCATCGGCATATCGAGCGGGTGGAGGCTTTGTGCGAAGCGGCGATCGCGGTCGGACGGACGCCGGTGTTGGAGCCTGACACGGCCTTCCTGCTGCGTTCACTCAGCGGACGTGAGGGCCTGGCGGTGCTTTTGGAAACTCCGCTCGAAGGCTGTGTTCCGGTTTCGCTCGCCGACATCAACGCGGCTCCGGAGCGCTTTGCGCTGCAGAACAGCTTCGCCCGGTCGTTAGAGTTGCTGCGGTTGCGGACGGAAGCTGGCGTGTATATCCACTCTAACGGAGCACCGCTCGGCGCCTACGATCCCGATTACGCCGCACTGCGGGACCTGCTGCGGCGGATCGGCCTGAATTATCGCTATATTGGCGCTTCCGGCCACGCGACTCCCAAGCATTTACGGCTCATCGGCGATCGGATCGGCGCCGATTGGTTTATTCCGCTGCACAGCCTGCATCCGGAACAAATGGAGCTATCGTCAGGAATTCGCCTGCTTCCCGAATACGGGAAAACCTACTGTTTTGAAAATGGAAAGCTTATCGGGCAAAAAGGACAAGAAGGATGACGGAGAAGTGTCACGCGGTTGTCATGATCTTAAATTCCATACTTTTACAAGAGTGATATAATACGAAGTAAGCAATAGAATAGGCTTGCAAGGGCGGTTGGGCTACCTCTCTATAGAAGGGAGGGATGCCAGGTGGAAGTTTATCAAGCATTGACGCTAATGATCTCATTTGCGACTTTAATTGTCCTGATACTTTCCTTCCATAAACGCAAATAGACCGCCCCCTGCCAAGGAATCGGTCTATTTGTGCCGCTATTCCAATACAGCCTGCCGCCCTTAAAAGCGGCTATTGCCCGGGGCCGTGCCCTGCAAGCACGGCTCCTTAATAAGTACTTTCATTGTATCACAACTAATCTGAAATTTACACGTTCGTGAAAATTTTTAAGGGGAGCCTGCAGCCGTTCAATGGCTGTGAGCTCCCCTTGCTTACTAACCTGTGAGAATTAGCAACCTAAAAAATCGCCCGATACAACTCCTCGATCTCGGCCACCGTTGTCTCCCGCGGATTACCGCCTGTGCATACGTCCTCGTATGCCGAACGCGCCAGGGTGGGGATATCTTCCTCCCGCACACCGACTTCACGGAGACGGGATGGGATGCCGACGTCCTCCGATAGCTGGCGAACCGCGGCAACTGCGGCGTTGCGCGCTTCCTGGATGCTCATTTGTTCGATTCCCGGCACGCCCATCGCTTTGGCGATGTCGCGGTATTTCTCCCCGGTGTAATCGGCGTTGTATGCCATAATGGACGGCAGCAAAATAGCATTAGCCACTCCATGAGGCGTATCGTAAAAAGCTCCCAACGGATGAGCCATACCGTGCACCAACCCCAGGCCCACATTAGAAAAGCCCATGCCGGCGATATACTGCCCCAGTGCCATTCCTTCGCGGCCTTGCGGATCATTGTTCACGGCGCCGCGCAGGGACCGGGCGATGATTTCCACCGCTTTTAGATGCAGCGCATCGGTCAATTCCCAGGCTGCTTTGGTAATGTATCCTTCGATCGCATGGGTTAGAGCGTCCATGCCGGTGGCGGCGGTGAGTCCTTTGGGCATGGAGCTCATCATATCCGGGTCAACGATGGCGACAACGGGAATGTCATGAGGATCAACGCAGACAAATTTCCGTTTGTTTTGCGTATCCGTGATTACATAATTAATTGTAACCTCCGCCGCTGTCCCGGCCGTTGTCGGAACGGCGATGATCGGTACCGATTTATGGGCCGTCGCCACTGCTCCCTCCAAACTGCGAACGTCGGCGTATTCCGGATTGTTGCTGATGATGCCGATCGCTTTGGCCGTATCCATCGGCGATCCGCCGCCGATCGCGATGATATAATCCGCCCCGGCTGCCTTAAAGGCGGTCAATCCTTTTTGCACGACTTCAATGGTAGGATTCGCTACCGTTTCATCGAAAACGGAATAGGGCAACTGGTGGAGGTCAAGCAGTTCGGTAATTTTGGACACGACATTATGCTTCACAAGCTCCTTGTCGGTTACGATCAATGCCTTAACAAAACGGCGCTGCTTCACTTCATTGACGATATCGGCAATCGCCCCGGCCCCGAAATACGAGGTTTCGTTCAAAATCATACGTTGGCTCATGGCCAAACCCTCCTTTTTTGTGAAACTGTTCACTTGAATAAGTGCATAGGACTTTCAAGTCTTGCACTATCTGACTCCATCATAAATACGATTTGTTGGAAAATCAACATAAAACAACATTAATTTGTGGTTTTTGTTTGAATTTTTTGGGCATAAAAAAATCCGCTCCATTAAGAGCGGACTTTGAAACCAGTAATGCGTTCAAATTCCTCATCAGCATCTATTCTTCGTTTATCATATGCCTCTTGGCCAATGGATTGAATTATTTTTTGCAGGGCTCTCCGCATTAAAATCGAAGATTGTTCTCTTTGAGCACGAGTAGGAGGAATAATGATGACCCCATTTACAGGTGAAATTGCCCGCTTAGTCTTATGGGATTTGATTACCGAGGATTGGCTGACTCTAAGGACTTTACGAAGCTTTACCTTTGTCATAAGAGATCATCTCCTTTACTTATATGTGTCCTGATACTTTCCTTTCATAAGCACAAATAGACCGCCCACGCCAAGGAATCGGTCTATTTGTGCCGCTATTCCATGAAGCTTACCGCCCCTAAAATCGGCTATTGCTTACTTTCTATATTGAGCGGACAAGCTCCTCTTTTCCGACCAGCACTTCCGCCAGGATGGCCGCTCCCAGCTTGAAGCCGTGCGTGAATGCCGCCTCATTATGCATGGCACTGGCCTCCGCATGAAGATCCAGCAAAGCTTCCAATTCGCGGAATTCCTCTTCGCCCAGTTTCTTGCGCCAGTTCTCCATCGCCGCGGAGATTTGTCCGCATAATGGACGATATTTCGGGTTCCTGGGCACGATCATTTCATCCGGCAAAATATTTCCGGCATAAAGCTCTTCCAAAATGCTTGGCATGTTTATCCTCCCTTTCGGTATAAGAGGCCGCCTCCTTGAAAGGAAAGTTTGCACATGGTAGGATATTTATGCAACTTTCCTTTCTTGGGGGTTGCCTTGGGGGAAGTGGCGTCGTTCTTTGAGGGATGCGCCGCTTCCTATTATTTTTCTTCGGACAAAAGCAGTTTCAGTCCCAGACGGATCGCGTCGGTTCTGGTGATATTATGTTTCTTACAATAATCAGTCACGGCTCTGTACGTTTCTTCATCGAACCGCGCCTTAATAATGTAATTCTTGGGGTTGTCCGCTTTTGGCCGACCTGTTCGTGGACTCAGCTTGTACACCTCCTTTCTGTGTCACACAAATAAAACATATATTATGTGACACGTAAAATCAATATAAAAATTCCAACTTTTGACGTGAGAATACTCTTCTCAACAGAAAATTCTTCTTTTCGCCATACATGAACTTGTAGTTATATAACCAATTGGTTATGATAATACTATCGAAAGGGGAGATAAGTATGCCGGATACCTTTGCCGTCATTGCCGAGCCTTCCCGCCGGCGGATTTTGGACCTGCTGCTTCAGTCGGAATCCAACGTAACGGATCTGGCCCAGGCGTTGGGGCTGTCGCAGCCCTTGGTGTCCAAGCATTTGCGGACGCTGCGCCAAAGCGGCCTGGTCAAGGTCCGGGTCAAGTCCCAGCAGCATATCTATTCGCTGGAAGCCGAGCCGCTGGCGGAGATCGACGAATGGCTGAAGGCCTATCGCAAGAAGTGGAATCGGCATGTTGATGCCTTGGAGAATTTTTTGGACCAGCAGAAAAAAGATTAGGAGGAAACGGAACATGAGATCGCCGATTGTGAATCCAAAGCTTATGCAAGACCAGGAGGACTGGGTGCTTGTGCTGGAACGGGGATTGAACCATCCGCCTGAAAAAGTTTGGGACGCGCTGACCCGGGCCGATCAAGTCCCCAAATGGGGGCCGTTTTCAGCAGACAAGGATCTGACCGAAGTGGGGGCCGTACGGCTGAAGCATATCAACACGCCTGAGGCAGAAGAGATGGAGGGATATGTTTTAGAGGTTAACGCTCCCCATCTGCTTGTGTTTCGATGGGGTGCAGACATCCTACGCTGGGAGCTGGCTACCCTTGACCAAGACAAGACGACCCTGGTGTTGCGGCATCGGTTTGCGGATCGCAAACAAGCGCCTTCTTACGCGGCGGGCTGGCATCTTTGCCTGGATGGCTTGACCGGAACGCTGGCCGGCGAACAAATGCCCTCGATGGTGGGGGAAGAAGCGCTCAAATACGGTTGGCAGGAATTGTACGAGGTCTATGAGGAAAAGCTGGGGATCCGCACGAAATGAACGCCATAACCCAATCGAAAACCTGCTGATTAAAGCATAACCCGCTTAACTGACTCGAAAATAAACAATGCAAAGTGGCTCAAAACCGAGATCAATGCTTGACAAATAAATTATGACTTTGGCTCTGAGGCGGCTGGGCTGTTTATAGCGTTTCGTGTCTTGGTATCCCTGCATGCTACTTTGCACGATTATCCCTCTTGTTCAGGGGGGAGGGGAGGGGATAATCACGGGCCTTTCTTTTTTCCCGGTGTCGTGCCCCATTCCTCCCGTTAGGTCTGCATCACTTCTCCATAAACCTCCTTCTTACAAACCTGTCTAATGATCTCGAACATGTATGATTCTCCCAAACCTATTTTCTTCTCCTGAATTTATCTTCCTCTCTGTTTCCGGATCAAACGGGATAATCATGCAAAGCGTCCGGACAGCGGATATTGATCTGCCGATATTTCTTGCCACGATCGGTTACCAGCCTTCCCTGTCAAGCGCTGATTATTAAGTTGAGCTTGTAAAGTCATTGAATCAGTCTTGGACAAGGGCGTCCCATTAAAGGGGCGTTCGTTTTTTTACGTAAAAATTCAGAATTCTCCCCGTGCAGACAGTCGTTTTTCTAGGAAAGACAAGTTTTGGAAGTTTTGTGAACTGGGGCGCTGAAGACCCTGATAACCAATGTTTATCGGTGCTAAAAAAATCGTTGATTTGCTATAATGAAGGCATAAATCAAAGCATCGCTCACAACGTCGGAAGGCCATGATTTTCAAAGTAAAGCTCATCAATTTAGGAGGGTGACTTAAGATGGTTGAAGGATTCCTTGAGATGCAAATCGCCGTACACCAAATTCAAGGACGGCTGGAAATCGACGGAGAGTCGGAATACCGCAAAATCGAATTCGGCACCGAACGTTTCCTGCATACTCCCGAACCCGGCCATCGGCTCTACAGCGAAGAAGAACTTCGGCAACATCCGCGGCGCAAATGGTGGTTCCACTAAGAAGTGAAGCTGCCAAAGAAGAAGTTTTGTACCTGAACTTGTTATCCCGATTCCGCTTGATCGGACGTTTGTCCGGTGAAGCGGTTTTTTGTTATCGAAGAGGGATGAGGGACGAACGTTTTCACAATGTCATGTAAGTTTATATATACAT
Organism: Paenibacillus lacisediminis; assembly: GCF_046567315.2. Taxonomy (NCBI): domain Bacteria; kingdom Bacillati; phylum Bacillota; class Bacilli; order Caryophanales; family Paenibacillaceae; genus Paenibacillus; species Paenibacillus lacisediminis. Next base: position 71,831 of record NZ_JBKIAX020000020.1, read on the forward strand.
ATTGTGTTACTTTTATCTATTTTTCTGTTCTTTTTCATATCATTTCGAACAAGATTGTCAGTTTTCATAACATATTTTCAAAATGACATCGCTTACACTATTGACAGTAAATTTCGACATGTTATAATTACTTTAAATTTTAGTTTGTTTGTTCTCCGACGAAACTGAATGAAAGGAGGGGAGAGGTTGTATAATCGAACCGGAAGTTTGGATCTGATCAAGAAGATCAACCGGAACTTGGTTCTGGAAATGATCCGCAGCGAGAAGAAAATCAGCAGAGCTTTAATAGCCAAGAAATTGGGTTTAAGCCGATCTACGGTCACCTCCATCGTCAATGAGCTGATCAAGAAAAAGTTTGTCGTGGAGACGGGGTTGGGCGACTCTACCAAGGATGGGGGCCGCAGGGGAATCGAACTGGGCTTTAATCCTAAATCGGGATACGGCATCGGCGTCGATATCGGGCGGACTCGAACCCTGATCGTACTGACCGACCTTGACGGTGAGATCGAGCATAAGGAAGAATGCAAAACAACGGCTACCGTAGAAGAGACTTTGGATCTGGTTCAATCGTTTATTCAAAAATCCGGGATTGAAAAGGATCGTATCCTCGGCATGGGGATCGGGCTTCCGGGGATTGTGGACAGCAGGGAAGGGATTCTCCTCGACGTGCCCGCTTTGAACTGGGGCAATATCAACCTGGTTGAGAAGGCGAAAACCTATTTTCCGTTTCCGGTATATGTCAACAACGATGTCAATTTTGCCGCATTAGGCGAAAGATGGCTGGGCAGTGAGGGGTTAACGGACAATATGTTCTTCATAGCCATTGGAAGCGGGGTGGGCGGAGCTATTATCGCCAACGGCGAATTAATCGAAGGCCATCGTTACTCGGCGGGGGAAATCAACTGTTTTATCGATCGGGAGGACCTGGCCCAAAACAGACGGAACCGTCCCGGACAGACGGGAGCGTTCGAGCAGCAAATTTCGGCATTCGCTCTGGAGAAAAGCGGGGTATCTCCCGAAGAACTTTTTGTGCGCTACACCCGGGGAGAACCTAAGGCGGCTCGCGTTATTAACGAATTTGTGCAATATTTGTCCATCACCATCGCGAATATCGCAAGCTTGCTGAATCCGCAGAGAGTGATTATCGGCGGGGGCGTATCCGGCTCCATGTCCGCCGTGATTGAGGATATCCGCCAGCAGGTGTCCGAGCTCACACCGATCCGCACGGAGATTAAGCTGGCCCGCCTGGGCAGGGATGCGGGCGGATTGGGAGCAGTCGCTTACGTATTCCAGCAGCTGCAGGATGCGGAGGATCTATAAAAAGTTCAAGTTCAGTCAGCAAGAGGCTCTGAGTAAAGAGCCGCACCGCTTTCAATTTGTTTGTACTTCGAACAAACTAACATAACAATGGGGGTTATTTCATGAAAAAGTCATTACTCGGTATCATGTCCCTTGTGCTAATTCCGTCCCTGCTCGCCGGGTGTTCCGGCGGAAAACCGGCAAGCGGCGCCAATGACGGCGGTGTTCAAACGATCCGCGTTTTGTCGAGCGATGACTTTGCGGGCTTCCGGGAAAAAGCGGTGGAGGAGTTCAATGCGAAAAACCCGGACATCAAGGTCGTTCTGGATCATGTAGCGTACGATCAGTTGCACGATAAGGAGTTGGCCTCCTTTAATGCCAGCGGTGACGCGGCTTACGACATTGTGGACGTCGATGAAATCTGGACCTCCGAGTATGCCAACGCCGGATTCATTCTTCCGGTGACCGGCCGCTACACCGACGAGATGAAGCAAGGCATCCTGCCGGCGAGCTTGCAAATCGCCAGCCTGGGCGAAGAGATCTATGGCGTACCGATGTTTAACGATGTCGTGTTCTTTTACTATAACGAAGAACTGTTAAAGAAGGCCGGTTTCGATCATCCGCCGGTGACTTGGGACGAGTTCGCCTCGATGTCGAAAGCTCTGCAGGAGAAAGGAATAACCCCCGGTCCGGCCAGCGCATGGGGATGGAGCGCCAATGAAGGCCTCGTTGCTTACTTTGCCGAATTCCTCGGCTCCTTCGGAGGAAAGTTCATGGATGAAGCGGGTAAGCCGGCGTTCAATGACGAGAAGGGAGTTCAGGCGCTCACGTTCATGGCCGATTCCATGAAAAACGGAGTGATCGACAAGGCGTCGATCAACTACAACGACCGTCAAGTGCTGGATGCTTTTAAAAACGGGAAAACGGCGTTTGTTGCCGGATGGTCCTTTTACTGGGGCGAATTGAACGGCAGCGATTCTAAAGTCAAAGGCAAGGTGAAGGTGGGGATGGTTCCGGCGGCCGAGGGAGCCCCGCATACGGCGGCTACCGGGTCGATGTACCTGGCGATTACTCCGCAATCGGAACATGAAGACGCCGCTTGGAAGTTTATCGAATACCTGGGCAGCAAGGAAGTCCAAAAACAGCAATCGCTTGCAGCCGGCTCTCTGCCGATTTGGAAAGAGCTCTACAGCGACGCCGATCTCAATCAGAACTTTACGGCATTGAAGGATATGGAGAAACAGCTGGAGCAGGTGATTTCCCGCCCGTCGCTGGATTCCTACAATGAGTTCTCCAAAAATATGCAGATTGTTCTCCAGGCGGTATTAACCGGTCAAAAGGATGCGAAGACCGCGCTTGATGAGCTGGCGGCATCGACGGAACAGCTTGCGGCCAACGGCAATTAAACGGGTCCCGCTCCGGCGGGACTTTCCATCAAACCTGCGGAGTCTCATATGGATGTGGAGGTATCTAATGATCAAAAAACTTCGGCCTTTCGGATATTTGCTGCCCAGTTTTCTCGTTATTCTCGGCGTGACCCTGCTTCCTTTGATCTACGCGATCTTTATCAGCTTCATTAACTTGACCAAAAATGTGCACAAACTGGACAATCCGAAACTTTGGGATTACGTAGGTTTTGAAAATTTCGCCAAAGTGCTGTCCGACTCTTCCTTTTGGCAGGCCGTCGGCCGAACGATGTATTTTACGGTGACCTCGGTAGGTTTGGAGTTCATTCTCGGCATGGCGTTTGCCTTGATTCTGAATGAGAAATTCGCAGGAAGAGGTTTTGTGAGGGGGTTCATGCTGATTCCTTGGGCGTTCCCCACGATTGTAAATGCGGTCCTATGGAAATGGCTTTACGACCCGGATCATGGAACGGTCACCGTGTTGCTGGCCGCCCTTGGCATTACAGACGGTTACTTTAATATTTTGGGCTCCTCTTTTTCGGCTATGAATGCCATCGTCATCGCCGATGTGTGGAAAAATACGGCTTTCGTGACTCTGATTTTATTGGCGGCGATGCAGTCCCTCCCGATAGAGGCCTATGAAGCAGGGAAAATCGATGGGGCCTCGGCGTTCCGGAGATTTTTCAGCATCACGCTTCCGTTGTTAAGTCCGGCCATATTGGTCGCGCTGATCATGCGGACGATGGAAGCATTCAAAGTATTCGACATTATTTATATCATGACCGGGGGCGGCCCGGCCGGGGGAACGCAAGTGCTGTCCTTCCTGACCTATCAGTCCTCCATGATGTTCGGCAAATTCAGTTACGGCTCGTCCATAGCGTTTGTGATGTCGATCTTTATTCTGATATTCGCCTTTATCTACATCAAAATTCTATACAAAAAAGCGGAGTGACCTATGGAGAGAACAAGAGCTCAGAAGTTTTGGATATATGTCGGCGTGTGTCTTATCATGCTGTTTACGGCGCTGCCTCTGCTCCTGCTGGTGATCGCCACCTTCTCCTCCAGCGGGGATTTGAACGCGAAAACCCTTCACTTGTGGCCTGCGGAATGGACTTTTGACAATTACTCGAGAGTGTTCTCCGGTGAAGCGAGCGACGGCAGCCTGCCCCCCTTTTTAACGGCGATGAAAAATAGCGTGGTCGTCGCGCTCAGCTCCACCCTGCTGACGCTGTTCATCGGGATGTTTGCGGCGTATGCCTGCGCCAGGTTCCGTTTCCGCGGCAGGGACGCCTTGCTGGTCTCGATTCTTGGCTTCCGGATGGTGCCGGAAGTGGTGCTGCTGATCCCTCTGTACGTGATCTTTGCCCGAATGGGGATGATCAACCATAAGCCGGCGCTTATCGTGATCTATATGGCCTTCAACCTGCCGTACGTCATTTGGATGATGCAGACGTATTTCCGCTCGATCCCGAGGTCTATGGAAGAATCGGCGCAAATCGACGGCGTATCGCCGCTCGGCATTTTGTTCAAGTTTTTGCTGCCGCTGTCGCTTCCGGGCTTGGTGGCCACCGGAATATTCGTGCTGCTGATCGCCTGGGACGAGTTTATGTTCGCCAGCATATTCACTTCGACTTATGACGCCAAGACCATTACGGTGGCGATCTCCGAGTTTTCGAAACGCGGCATGATCGACTTCGGCATGCAGATTACCGGCGGATTACTGGCATCGCTGCCGCCGATTGCTTTGGCTTTGTTCTTACAAAAATACATCATCAGCGGCCTGTCGGAAGGCTCTGAGAAGGGATGAGAATTATGAGTCAATTTTTCAACGAGGTTAAACAACAACCGGAGGCGATCCGGGAGACGATGCGAAACAATATTTCCGTCAGCGCGGCCGGCGACAAGCCGCTGTTGTTGACGGGGATGGGCAGCTCCCTAGCCGCTTCCGAACTGCTTGTCTCTTATTTGAACCTGCACGGCATTCAAGCATCGGCTATCGATAATTCCGAACTTTTATACTATTATCCCGATTCTTTCCTGGACAAGCATCAGCTTTACATCGTTTCGCAGAGCGGGGAGAGCTTCGAGGCCAAGGAGCTGGCCAAACGCTGCCGCTCGGCCTCGGCCATCACCAACTCTCCGGACGGTTCTTTGGCCGGTTTGGCCCGGGAGGTTCTGCTCACGCATGCGGGAAAAGAAATAGCTATCGCTTCCTCGAAATCTTTTACGACGACGGCGGCTTTGATGCTGCTATTGGGCTCTAAAATGACGGGGAACGATCTGACGGATTCGCTTTATCGGGCGGCTGACGTCATTGAGGAGCATTTGAATAGAGAAGAGGAGTACCGGAAGCGGATCGTCGATTTCATTAGCCCGGAGAAACCGCTCGTTCTGCTGGGCCGGGGGCCTTCGGTTTACACGGCGCGGCAGGGTTCCTTGACGCTGAAGGAAACGGCGCGGATTTTTGCCGAGGCCGCTTCGGCTCCGCAATTCCGGCATGGCCCTTTTGAATTGATTAAAGAGAATTTGCAAGCCATCTTCTTTAATCCTAAAGGAGCAACTTACGAAACTAATAAAAAGTATGTTCTGGAAATGGCCGAACTGGGGGCAAAAGTGCTTTATGTCTCCGATGAAGAGCTTGGACATGAACGCGTCATGTCGTTCGCAATTCCATCCGTTCACGAATACGTGAGCCCCATTCCTTACTCGCTGGTCATCCAGTTAGCCGCCATCGAACTCTCGGCGAAACGGGGGTTGGTCGCTGGGGAAGCTGAAATCATCACGAAAGTTACAGGGAAGGAATAACCTCGATGATTAATTTGGTAGGTGTGATCACCGCAGATCTGATCCTCGCCCAAGTGAAAGAGCGGCCGGACTTTGGCGAAGAACATATGGTCGACACGATGATTTTGCGGCCCGGCGGCCTGGCCAACACGATTTTCCCGCTGGCCAAGCTCGGCGTCAAACAACGGGTCATCTCCCTTTTGGGCCAAGACGATTACGGAAGCAAAATTTACGACGAGATAGCGCCATTGATAGAAAATGAGCTTGTGCGGACCGAAAAGGGGACGGTGCTGTCCGTATCCATCGTCAAAGAGGGCGGGGATCGCTACTTTGTTACTTATAAAGGGAACGCCTACGATTTAACCGCGGCTTTGGTTGAACGGGAGCAAGACTTCGACTTTGCGCGTGCGACGCTGTTGTACGGTTATTTTCTGGCACCGGGATTTGGTCCCGATGCGGCGTTGACCTGTTTGAAACGGGCTAAAGCCGCCGGTCAAATCACCTTCTTCGATGCCAACTCGGCCATCGATGGCTGGAGTTTAAAGAGCAGGCGGGAGATTATCTCCTTCCTGCCGTACATCGATTATTTTATGCCCAACGATGAAGAAATTTTGCATCTAACCGGGGCGAGCGAGGTGGATCAAGCCGCGAAGCACTTGATTTCTTTAGGCGCCAATACCATCATTGTCAAGCGGGGAAGCCGGGGGGCAAGCGCTTATACTCGCTCGGGAGCCGTGCATCATGCCGGATTTCCTGTAAAGGCTTACGACACGACGGGGGCTGGGGATAGCTTCAACGCCGGCTTCATTTACAGCGTGCTGGAGGAGAAACCGCTCGAAGAAGCATTGCGATACGGGAATATGCTTGCCAGTATTGTCGTCTCCAAAAAAGAAGACCGGTACCCCACGCCCGATGAAATTGAGAGAAACATTATGGAAAAGGCGGGCAGGTAACCGGTTGAAATAACCGAATTTCACAAATAAGGGTTTATTCTAGGGTTTATTCCGCAGGACCGAAGCCTCGGAATAAACCTTTTTCTTCAGGGGAGTAGCTAGATTTGAGAATTTTTAGTGTGGGGATTCAGAACCTAAATCAGAGACAATGGACAAAATGGGCGGATCTGGAGCATGTCTCTAGGTCCGTGTATCTATGTTTGTACGATGTATGTGGTATAATGTCAACATCTGCAATTTATTTTCCAATTAGGGAGAAATTTTAATGAAAATTCGTAAAGCCATTATTCCCGCGGCCGGATTAGGGACGCGCTTTTTGCCGGCGACCAAGGCCATGCCCAAGGAAATGCTGCCGATCGTCGACAAGCCTACGATCCAATATATCGTAGAGGAAGCGGTCGCTTCCGGGATTGAAGACATTATTATCGTGACAGGGAAGGGTAAGCGTGCGATCGAAGATCACTTTGATACATCATTTGAGCTAGAATACAATCTAAATGAAAAAGGAAAATTTCGGCTTCTTGAAGAGGTACGTAAATCCTCGGAGATGGCAGACGTTCACTACATTCGGCAAAAGGAACCTAAAGGCCTGGGACACGCGATCTGGTGTGCGCGGAAATTTATCGGCGATGAACCGTTTGCTGTATTGCTGGGCGACGATATCGTCGAGTCGGAAGTGCCTTGCCTGAAACAAATGATCAACGTTTTTGAGGAGCATAAAGCTTCGGTTGTTGGTGTGCAGCCTGTAGACTGGAATGAAGTGTCCCGGTACGGGATAGTGAATCCTACGGCGATTCAGGATCGCGTATATTTGGCCAATCAACTTGTAGAAAAGCCGGAAACCGGCAAAGCACCATCCAATCTGGCGATTATGGGCCGCTATATTTTGACTCCGGCAATCTTTGGTATCCTTGAAGAACAGCGGGTAGGAGTGAACGGAGAAATCCAGCTGACTGATGCGATCTCGCGGCTTGGCGATACCGAACGGATCTTGGCCTATAACTTCGAAGGAACCCGGCATGACGTTGGGGAGAAGATGGGCTTCATTCAAACCACCATCCATTATGCTCTGGAAAACCCCGAACTTCGGGGCGAACTGCTTCGCTATATGACGGAAATCGTCAATCAGAATTCAAATCAAAAAACGGCCTCTCCTGAGTGAGAGACCGTTTTTCTTTATGCTTTAAAAGTTTTGCTGAGTTATTTTGTCAATTTCCTCTTTTTCGTTCGGATCCATTTGCAGCAAGCGATCATATACCGCCTGGTCGGTGGTTCCGTTCTTCTGCAAGGCAGCCAAATACCAGCGGATGATCTCACGGTTCGTACCATCATTCAAGTCATCCTTGATGCCAACTTTAAAAATCTCCGCAGCTTTTGCCGGATCGTTCAGCATATATTGCATTTTACCTGCGTTTAGCACCATTGGTTGCGTGATTTCAAACGGATTTCCTTGCAATTGACCTTTCGGCAGAGTTTTCAAATGTTCAACCCCGGCAACCACATGCTGATATGCGGCAAGTCCTGTTTTGAAGTAGTCATCTTTTTTGGCAGTATCCTGTTGATCAAGCGCTTGGTAACCTAGCTCATAAGACTGCACAATCAACTGTTCGTACCAATCCATGTCATAGGCGTAACGATTGGCATTGTCTCGAAGGACAGCATATGCTTTATCGTTTTCACTATTGGATTGATACAGCGCCATGAGCTGCTTGTACATATTTTTGTCGAACGGTTCTTTTTTCAGCGTATTTGTTAGTAAATTAAGCTCTTCGTTGTAAAAAGACTCATCTTTCGTCTGGCTGTACCCGGCTTGAAGAAGGCTGGCCATGTACAATACTGCATCGGGATGATCTTCACGTTTGCTGAGAGCCTTATCCAGCGGTGTTTTAATTTCCTGGAAATCATTACTTGTGGTGAACAAGTTCTTAGCTTTAACAACGTCTTGGCTCGCCCCAATATAACGGATCGATACAAAGATCAGCACGATCGAGGCGAGCACCATAACCGTGCTATACAAGCCTCGCATTGTGCCTGGCTTCAACTTGAGTTTGGCTACCGGGCGGTTGTCCATCACAGCCGCCATGCCGCCCAGTCCCAGGAAAACAAGCATGCTGATAAAAACAAAACTCATATTGAAATCCATCAAGCTGTGAATCAGAATCGAAAAAACAAGAATGAAATAAGCGAAATAAGAGTCACGTTCCTGTTCACCGGCTTTGATGTAGCCGCGAATATATTTATAGAAAATAAAGATCAGAAATGCCACAAAAATAATGAATCCTAAAAGGCCGGTCTCGACCAGATACTGCATCACAAAGCTGTGCGCTTGACGGCTGGAGTACGGGTTGTTTTGATACTTCTCAAAAATCGAAGCCCATGCGCCGCCGCCAGCACCGATGATTGGATAATCTTTAAGAACTTTTACGGCGTCTTTATAGAATGTCATCCGTTCAAGGAAACTGTGCTGCTGCAGGTTAAGGTTTTCCAAACGATCCCCGATGTTGCCCGGCAAAATATGCTTGAGGTTCGTGCCCAGGAACAGCCAAGCCAGGATACCGACCACGACGACGGAAACGACCGGCAGCCACAGGCTGGACAGCTTTTTCTCGGCCCATTTGCTAAGGCCGCTTTCCAAACGAGGAGCTGCATAACGCTGGATCAGCCATGCGATCACGGCCAGCCCCAGTGAGGCGCCAAGCACATAAAACCAGCCTTTGGCCGGATCATTGATTTGCCCCAGGTGGAATTGCTGCCCGAGGTTCGTTACCGGTTTAGCGATCACCAGCGTGGCAACACCGGCCATCACGCAATAAACAATCCACAGGATTTGTTTGGCCGGCTTCAGGAATAACAACAGTACGACGAAGACGACAGGCAAGAACACCAAGCCGCCGCGCGATAACGTCAGCAAAATCGAAAGGACCATCGGTACCAGCATAAATGCGTGGATCGCTTGGCCATACCATTTTTTAGAACGGGTGATGCCGAACACGGCGATGAAGAAAAAGGCCATCAGAAACGCGGCATACGTATTAGGATATTGGAAAACAGATGCGAGACGCGGACCATTTGCGTCAACCCAAACTGCCTGTACGTAATATCCATTAACGACAATTCCCGAGAACCAACTGACAATGGCCGACACGGTTCTTCCCTGACCGAGCCAATTAAACAGACCGAACATTACAATGATGTAAGCAACCGTAATCACGGTCGTTTCGATCACTCGGTTGGCCTCACGGTTTTGCAGCAAATAAAGTCCGATAACGAACATAAACGCATAAAGCGATTGAATCAGCACCATATTGGAAGCAAAGTACTGGCTTGCCGCCGAAATTAGTGCGATAATGTAGGTTATGGGAATTAAGAGCACCAACAGGGCTGTCCAGTCCCGTTGGTCTTCCAGCTTGATGCTTTTGAAAAAAGCCGCGGCCCACACCAGCAGCAGCACGCTGCCGACAAGAACCGACCAATAGATCGGCTGCTCAAAATTTAGTACAAGACCGTTAAACACACCGGCCTGGAACGGAGCCCAGACCAAAAAGGCAATCAGACCGATTATCAACGCCCATAACGCCGCAGGTAACTTTTCCCGATTTCTCGACTCTGCGGCCTTTTTCCCGTATACTGGATTCGACACGTATTTATCTCCTTTGCTAATAGATACGGGTATTATTTTAGCATAGACTTGGGAGATTTGTAATTCTACAACCAGAAATTGTTTATAGTAATAAACAACTACAAAATTTTAAAATGACTAAATTTGTGAGGGATCGAGATGAAAGGAATTATTTTAGCCGGTGGATCCGGAACGAGATTATATCCAATAACGAAAGCTATTTCTAAACAAGTTGTCCCGGTATATGATAAACCGATGATTTACTACCCATTGTCGGTATTAATGCTGGCAGGAATCCGAGAAATTCTCATTATTTCTACACCTAGGGATATATCAGTATACCAGGAGTTATTTGAGGATGGTTCAAGTTTAGGTTTGAACATTTCTTATAAAGTTCAGAATGCTCCTAATGGTTTGGCCGAGGCATTTATTATTGGCGAAGAGTTTATTAATGGGGACTCTGTAGCGTTAATTCTTGGGGACAACATTTTCTATGGACAAAGTTTTGGACGCATTCTAATGGAGGCTGCACAAATCAAAGAAGGCGCAACCATATTTGGTTACTTAGTAAAAAATCCTAAGGATTACGGTGTTATAGAACATGATAATGAAGGTAAAGTAATATCCATAGAAGAAAAGCCGGAAAATCCAAAATCGAATTATGCTGTCCCAGGATTGTATTTTTATGACAATCAGGTTGTGGAAATAGCAAAAAATATAAAACCCTCCGCACGTGGCGAATTAGAAATAACAGAGGTAAACAACATATACTTAAACCAGGGCCAACTTAATGTTAAATTACTAGGTAGAGGTATGGCTTGGATGGATACAGGTACCCATGACGGGATGCTTGAAGCCGGTAATTACGTGGAGGCCGTTCAAAAAAGACAGGGTTTATACATTGCTTGCATTGAAGAAATTGCTTATAAAATGAACTACATTACAAAAGATCAGTTGCTGGAATTGGCAAAACCTCTTATGAAATCTGATTATGGTCAATATCTAATCTATGTTGCGGATGGTTTGTATTAAATCCTAAAGAATTACTTTTGGAGGGTGAAAAATGGGTTCGTTTAACTTTATAAAAACGGGAATTGAAGATTTAGTAATTATAGAGCCCAATGTGTTCGGAGATCATAGGGGCTATTTCATGGAGACATATAATTACAATGATTTTAAAGATGCTGGATTGAATATGGTTTTTGTTCAAGATAATCACTCAAAATCCCGGAAGGGCGTTCTTAGAGGACTCCATTTTCAACAAAAGCATCCTCAAGGAAAGCTTGTCCGTGTTCTTTCCGGAGAAGTGTTTGATGTTGCTGTTGACCTTAGACCTGAATCCCCAACATTTAAGAAATGGTTTGGCATAGTTCTCTCAGGGGAAAACAAAAAACAATTTTATGTTCCTGAGAGGTTTGCACACGGGTTTCTAGTTTTATCTGATGAAGCTGAATTTGTTTATAAGTGCACTGATTTTTATCATCCTGAAGATGAGGGCGGTTTGCTTTGGAATGATCCGGAAATCGGTGTGGAGTGGCCAACTGAAAATATTGCCGAAATCCTACTGTCGGAAAAAGATAAAAAGTTAAAGTTATTTAAAGATCAGCAATTTTAATGGATACTATCATTAATTTAGTTATTTAGGAGGAACTATTAGGTGTCGACTAATGATAATAATACTCCAGTTACTGTACTGGTAACTGGCGGAGCTGGCTTCATAGGAAGTAACTTTGTTCACTATATGCTGAACGAACATCCTGATTACACTATTATCAACCTTGATTCATTGACTTATGCTGGTAATTTGGAGAATCTAAAAGCTGTTGAAAGTAACGGGAAGTATACCTTTATAAAGGGGGATATTTGCGATCAAGCATTGATCAATTCTATTTTTGAAAAATACAACCCTCAATACGTAGTTAATTTTGCTGCGGAGTCTCATGTTGATCGGAGTATTTTGAATCCACAAGTATTCCTTCAAACTAATATTGCAGGAACGCAAGTTTTATTGGATGCTTGTAAAAGTCATTGGAAAATTGATGGAGGATATCTTCCAGAGGCTAAATTTGTTCAAGTTTCTACAGATGAAGTTTACGGATCATTAGGGCAAACGGGGTATTTTACAGAGAGAACGCCGCTATCTCCAAATAGTCCTTACTCTGCGAGTAAAGCGTCTGCTGATATGTTTGTTCGGGCGTACCATGAAACTTACGGCCTTAATATTAATATTACAAGATGTTCCAATAACTATGGACCATATCAATTCCCTGAGAAATTGATTCCTTTAATGATTTCCAATGCACTAGAAGGTAAGGAGCTTCCTGTCTATGGTGATGGAATGAACGTAAGAGATTGGTTGTATGTTGAAGATCACTGTAAAGCAATTGACGTTGTCATTCATAAAGGTAAGTCTGGTGAAGTTTATAATGTAGGCGGACACAATGAAAAAGCTAATATTGAAATCGTAAAGATTATATTGGAGGAACTTGGGAAACCGGAATCCCTAATTAAATATGTGGATGATCGACTTGGTCACGACAGAAGATATGCGATAGATCCGCAGAAGATAAAGGACGAATTAGGATGGGAACCAACGATTATGTTTGATGAAGGTATTAGAATGACTATACGCTGGTATTTGAATAATCAAGAATGGTTGGACAACATAAAAAGAGGAGAGTATACAGAGTATTATAAAAAACTGTATTTTGGGAAATGATCTTTAGATATAGATTAATCCCTAGGGAGTAATGTCCATGAAAGTGTTAGTAACGGGTGCAAAAGGGCAGCTTGGATATGATGTCGTCAGATTTTTAAAAAAACAAGAGATGGAATTTAGTGGTTTAGGTATTGACGATCTTGATGTTACCAATTTAGACGCAACTGCAAGATTAATCAGAAGCTATCTTCCCGACACAATAATACACTGCGCTGCTTATACTGATGTGGATAGGGCAGAAAGTGAAGTTGAGAAATGTAGAGCTATAAATGTTGATTCTACAGCAAATATAGCTTCACTTTGTAATGAGATAAATGCAAAATTAGTGTATATTAGTACCGATTATGTATTCCCTGGTGAAGGAAGCATACCTCATGAAGTTAACTCGAATGTTGGGCCAATTTCTGTTTATGGACAATCTAAGCTAGATGGAGAGAGGGCGGTTCTAGAATCACTTGATAAACACTTTATAATCAGGACATCATGGGCGTTTGGTATTAATGGGAATAACTTCGTAAAGACAATGTTAAAGCTGTCCAGGGAGTTTGATGCTGTTAATGTAGTATCTGATCAAGTAGGTTCTCCGACGTATACCTATGATTTAGCTCAACTAATTGTTGAAATGTTAAAGACCGAGAAATACGGTATTTACCATGCTACGAATGAGGGCTATTGCAGTTGGGCGGAATTTGCTACAGAAATTTTTAATCAAGCAGGTAAGAAGGCTAGAGTTAACTTCATTCAATCAGAACAATATCAGACAAAGGCTACAAGACCTAAAAATTCAATGTTGTCAAAATTAAGTTTAGATTTAGCAGGGTTTAATCGGCTACCGGACTGGAAAGATGCTTTAAATAGATATTTGAAGACAATCAAATTAAAAGATTAATTTCTTGAATTTAACATACAATGTCATAAGGAATGATTATAGTGATTAACTATCTCAAGAATTTTTGGCGGTATAAGGGACTTTTACATGAATTTATTGTTAGAGATTTGAAAATTAAGTATCGCCGTTCATTCCTAGGGTATCTTTGGAGTTTATTAAATCCGCTCTTAATGATGGTTGTGCTGATTGCAGTTTTTTCAAATATTTTTAGATTTGATATTCCTAATTTCCCGGTATATCTTCTAGCTGGGCAGATAATTTTCAACTTTTTTGCAGAATCGACATCTTTGGCTATGAATTCCATTTTAAGCGTGGGGCCACTAATAAAAAAGGTGTATATTCCTAAATATATTTTTCCACTATCCAGAGTTATTTCTTCATTTATTACTCTGTTATTTTCATTGGTTGCTATGGTTATCGTTATTTTGTTCACAGGGGCACCAATAACACCTGAGCTCTTGTTCTTTCCTTTACCATTACTTTATATTTTAATGTTTTCAATTGGTATAGGTCTTATTATGTCGGTTCTAGCCGTTTATTTTAGGGACATGCTTCATCTATATACAGTCCTAATATCTGCCTGGACATATCTCACACCTATTTTTTATCCTGTCAACGTTGTGCCTGATTATGTGAAATCAATTATTTATGCTAATCCAATGTACTATTTTGTAGAGGCGTTTAGGGATGTAGTTCTATACAGCCGATTCCCCGATCTTCAGACAAATGTGGCATGCCTTGCTTTTGCAACTTTATCTATTGCACTCGGACTTTTAATTTTTTATAAGAACCAGCATAAGTTTGTATTTCACATATAATGATCTATTTCGATATGGAAGGATTTTATCTATGTCAGAATTTGCGGTTGAAGTAAATGACGTTTCAATGAAATTTAACCTTGAAAGGGAAAAAATAAATAGTTTTAAGGAATATACAATCAAACTATTGAAGAAAAGTATCGAATACGATGAGTTTTATGCGCTAACAAATGTTTCTTTTCAAGTTGAGAAAGGTGACTCTTTTGCTATTATTGGAGGTAATGGCTCCGGGAAAAGTACTATGCTAAAGATTATTTCAGGGATTTATAAACCAACCTCTGGAAATGTTCGTGTTAGTGGTAGTATTGCACCGTTAATTGAACTTGGAACAGGCTTTGATGTAGAACTTACAGCAAGAGAGAATATCTTTTTGAACGGGGCGGTTTTAGGATATTCTAAGAAATTTATGAAGGAAAAGTTTGATGAAATTATTGATTTTTCAGAGTTGTATGATTTTATTGACGTTCCTTTGAAAAATTTTTCATCAGGTATGGTTGCCCGCCTTGGTTTTTCAATAGCCACGCTAGTAAAACCGGACTTGTTAATTGTTGATGAAATATTGTCGGTTGGGGATCAGTCTTTTCAAGAAAAGTGTGAAAAAAGAATGAGCGAGTTAACATCTGGTGGAACCACCTTGCTCCTCGTTTCACATTCGATTGATCAAGTTAGGAATGTTTGCAACAATGCAATTTGGTTAAACAAAGGACAAGTAATGGCATCAGGACTAGTAGAGGACGTATGTGATGCGTATCTCCAACGATAGCTACGAATTGTCAATATTGGAGGAGTGTTATATGTCTAGTAAGACTGTATTAGTAACAGGTGCAGGTGGGTACATCGGTAACTATGTTGTTAAAACGTTGCTTGATATGGGTGTTAAAGTTATGGCAGTTGACAATAACACAGATCGAATTGATTTTCGTGCTAATGTTATTGAATATAACATCTTTTCAAGTAATGAACAAATATTTGACCATTTAGGAAGACCTGATATCTGTTTGCATATGGCTTGGAGGGATGGATTTGTTCATAACGCAGACTCTCATCTAAAAAATTTATTTTCTCATTATGAATTTATTAAAAATATGGTGAATGGTGGTTTGAAGCATGTTGCTGTAATGGGAACAATGCATGAGGTCGGGTATCATGAGGGTGAAATTAATGAAAATACCCCTACAAATCCCTATTCATTATATGGAATTGCTAAAAATAGTCTGCGTCAAGCGTTAGAAACTTTTATAAGAGATAAAGACGTAGTATTTCAGTGGTTAAGAGCATTCTATATCTATGGTGATGATTTGAAGAATAAGTCTATTTTTTCTAAGATCATCCAAGCTGAACAAGAAGGAAAGGAATCTTTCCCATTTACAACCGGGGAGAACAAGTATGATTTCATTACTGTTGATGAGTTGGCTCGACAAATTTCTTTGAGTGTTTTGCAAACGGAAGTTAAAGGGATCATTAATTGTTGTTCTGGACAACCCGTTTCATTAAAGGAAATGGTAGAAAAATTCCTCGAAAAGAACGCTTTTAATATTAAATTAGAATATGGAGCATTTCCAGAACGTCCATATGACTCTCCTGCAATATGGGGGAATAATGAAAAAATTCAAAAAATTATAAAAGTAGTAAATTTATTACAATGAAAGAATGAAAAATAAGTCTTGGATTCATCTGAAAGGGCGGGCGAAATGTCGTTAGAAAGCGTTGGAATTAGTATGAAAAGGGTAGCTGTATTTTTATTTTATGATAAAGACGGAATAGTGGATGACTATATTCCAGTTATGTTGGAAGATTTAAAGAGGAATGTAGACCGGCTTGTTGTTGTCTGCAATGGGAAATTAACGATTGATGGCCGTCAGAAGTTTGAAAAAATCACTGAAGATATTATAGTGAGAGAGAATAAAGGGTTTGATGTTTGGGCGTACAAAGAAGGAATAGAGTATATCGGATGGGATGGCCTTTCATACTATGATGAACTAGTGTTGATAAACTATACAATGTTCGGACCTTTCTACCCATTCAGTGAAATGTTCAATGAAATGAGCAGAAGAAATATTGATTTTTGGGGGATAACCAAGCATTACGGGACGGAAGATGATTGGACTGGTGGGCATATGAAATACGGATATATCCCCGATTTCATTCAATCATTTTTTATTGTTATAAGAAAAAAGATGCATAGCAGCTTTGAGTTTAAACGGTATTGGGACAAGATGAGACCAATAGGCTCATACATTGAATCAATGGCATTTCATGAGGGTATTTTCACAAAGGATTTTTCTGACAGTGGGTTTTCTTGTGATGTATATATAGATACAGATGATCTTAAAGAACATACACAAGCGCCAACTACTTACACTCCGTTAGAATTATTAAAGAGAAGATGCCCGATTGTGAAACGGAAGGTATTTTTTGATTATTATTCTTTCTATCTCCAGTTTAATACAGGTGAAGTAGGAGTAGAAACTTACGAGTATATAAGGAAAAACTTAGATTATAATATCGATCTGATATGGGACAATATCCTCAGAACTAGCAATCAAGCAGATATTAAGAAAAACATGCAATTAAACTACGTTCTACCTTTGAATTTTAGTAATTATAAAGAAAACAAGGATAGAAAAATAGCATTAATTATGCACTTATACTTTGAGGATTTGCTAGTTGAGTGCCTGGAATATGCTAAGTCTATTACTGCTGATTCCGATGTCTATATAACTACTGATACTGAGAGGAAAAGGGAAGCGATTCTTCGGGTATTTAATGAGTTGGATTGCAATAAATTGGAAGTTAGAGTGATCGAAAATCGAGGTAGAGATGTCTCCTCCCTTCTGGTAGGGTGTAAAGATATATTAATGAATTATGATTATGTATGTTTTGCCCATGATAAGAAGACAACCCAAATTAAGCCGTATAGTGTAGGTACATCTTTCATGTACAAGTGTTTTGAAAATGTACTTGGAAGCAAAGAGTATGTAGCGAATATTATTAATACATTTGAAGAGAACCCTAGACTAGGATTGCTAACCCCCCCGCCTCCTAATCATGGTGTATACTATTCTACAATTGGATTAGAGTGGTCTAATAATTTTAATAATACAAAGCGATTGTTAGAGAAACTTGGAATGGATCAAATACCATTAGATATAACTAAAGAACCTATCGCACCTCTTGGTACAATGTTTTGGTTTAGACCTAAAGCATTAAAAGCACTTATTGAATACGATTGGAAGTATGAAGACTTTCCAAAAGAGCCAAATGATATGGACGGAACTCTTTTGCATGCAATTGAAAGAGTATACCCATTTATAGTGCAACATGAGGGATATTATCCAGGGTGGGTTATGTCAGATAAATTAGCAAGAATTGAAATTACCAATTTGAATTATATGTTAAGAGAAATAAACTTGGCTCTATTTGAAAACGGTATGTATCGATATCAACCTCTTAGTGAAATTGTAACCGGTATTAGAAAAACGATAGGTAGGAAGAAATCCATAAAGTATTTGGTTAAATCTAAACTGCGTAAACATCTACCGCCAAAGGTCGTTAATAGATTGAAAGCTATCAAAAAGGCTTTATTTTAAGTAGAAAATAACGGTCAGTAAGAGAAAGGCGAGGAGTTAATTTAATGGTATTCAGCTCATCTATCTTTTTGTTTTGTTTTCTGCCACTTGTTTTGATCGGTTACTTTTTATTAAAAATAGAATACCGCAATGCATTTCTGTTGCTGGCAAGTTTATTTTTTTATGCTTGGGGCGAACCCAAGTTTGTATTCGTAATTATACTCTCGATCCTCATTAACTATATTTTTGGGCTACTCATAAACTTATGTAGATCTAAATTTAATATTACAATTTGTAGGTTAACCATGATTGTTGGGGTTCTTGCAAACTGTGGTCTGTTGTTTTATTTTAAGTATTTTGATTTTTTTATTTCTAGTTTGAATAGTGTTACAGGTCTGAGCTTTGAATTACAACATATTGTACTACCCATTGGGATTTCCTTCTTCACTTTTCAAGGACTTTCATACGTAATAGATGTATATCTTCAAAAAGTAAACGTGCAGAAGAATTTATTGAAATTTGCTTTGTTTAAATCATTTTTTCCACAATTAATTGCCGGTCCGATTGTTAGATATGTTGACGTGGACGAGCAAATCGATAATCGAGTTACTACAGTGGATGATTTTGCGTATGGTGTTAGACGTTTTGTAATAGGATTAGGTAAAAAGGTCATTATTGCAAATACGTTGGGCCAAGTGGCAGATAATATATTCAATTTACCGTATTATCAGAATTCAATGTCAACGGCTTGGGTAGGGGCAATTTGTTACACACTGCAAATTTACTTTGATTTTTCTGGATATTCAGATATGGCAATAGGACTTGCGCGAATGTTTGGATTTAAATTTAAAGAGAACTTTGATTTCCCGTATGTTTCTAAATCTGTAACTGAATTCTGGAGAAGATGGCATATTTCACTGTCATCTTGGTTTAGAGATTATTTGTATATCCCATTAGGTGGGAATAGAAAAGGCAACGTTTATTTTAATTTATTGATTGTATTTCTCGTCACGGGATTATGGCATGGGGCCGCCTGGAATTTTGTGATTTGGGGTTTGTGGCATGGTATCTTCCTTATAATTGAACGCGTACTTAAACGAACTAATATTAAGATAAAAATCCCTAAAATTTTGACATGGATTTACACTATGTTAATTGTAGTTGTTGGATGGGTATTATTTAGGGCTTCGGACCTTAGCTATGCTATCAATTATCTAAAAATTATGTTCGGTATTACACATCCTTATGATGTAGGGTTTACTGTTTGGTACTACTTGGATCCAATGGTAATAACAATGATAATTATTGCATGCATTGCCTCCTTACCTATTTCCAAGTATGTACGAGAAAATGTCGGAGCCTATGAAGATCATAACGGATTTAGTTTATTGTTTCAAAACGCTTATGTTGCCATATTGCTGGTGATATGTATTATGTTTATAGCTACATCAACCTACAACCCGTTTATATATTTTAGATTTTAAGGAGTTATGGAGATGAAGGCGCATAAAGTGTTTAATGTAGTAATAGCTATTATATTTTTATTAGCTATATCCCTTCCTTTAGTTATGGTTAATAAAACTCAAGGGAGAGTCTCTGTTGCAGAAAATAGAGTCCTGGCTAAATTTCCTGATTTCACTTTGGGAGATGGAAAACTAAATACTCATTTTATCAAGGAATTTGAAGCTTGGTTTAATGATAATTTAGGTTTTAGGGATAAATTTGTTCAAGAAAATACCAAAATACAATATAATTTGTTTGGAAGATTAACTAAGGCGGATACATTAGTTGGAAAAAATGAATGGCTGTATTATGTAACTCCTGAGATTATTGCTGATTATCAACATTTGAACCTACCTTCTGATCAGCAGTTGAAAGAATGGGGGGATTCACTTGAGAAAACAAACAACTATTTAAAAGGAAAAGAAATACCTTTTATAGTTATGCTTAATCCTGATAAAAAAACAATTTATCCTGAAAATTACCCTGACACAATCTTAAAAGTGGGGGATATTTCTAGGTCGGATTTGATTGATAACTACTTCAAAAAAAATACAAACCTTGATTACTTTACTCCAAAAGATCAATTATTAAAGGCCAAAAGTAAAGCTACTGTTTATTCGCCTAGATATGATAACGGACACTGGAATAATTATGGAGCGTTTATTGGATATACAGAATTGATGAAGAGAGTCCGTAAGTATTACCCGGATATAAAGGTCATTTCCTGGAAAGACTTCGATATCTCTGAGTATCAAAGAGAAAATATTGTATACAATGCTATTTCTTTTCCAGAAACAGATTATGCATTTAATTATAAAGAGAAACGATTGGCCCATGAAACATCTGGCGTGCTGGATAATCTAAACCTTTCGACAACTATGATGGCTGCTTCTTATAAAAATAGTAACAGTAAACTACCGAGAGCCCTTATTTTAGGCGATAGCTATCTTTATGGCTTTATGACACCAAATTTAGCGGAAAGCTTTTCTGAAACATATTTTATATATTCCGACAACATTAACCGAATTAAGGATTTTGTAGAAATATTTAATCCGGATATTGTTATTTATGAAAATGTTGAGAGAAGCTTTGAAAAAACAATGAATATTTTATCAACATCTACTGAATTTATGGAATATGAACCTTTTAAAAATTTGCCTGTAATTAGTACTACGAACCCAATGTGGCTTGATTATTTTAATAATGAACTTGTTCAGAATCAAGAAAATGTAATTCTTGATAAAACTAGTGGCACAGTAAGTTTGAATGGTTGGGCGATAGATCCAAGGGCTAATGATGTTGCCAACAGTATATTCTTGAAAATTGGCGATAAATATTACCCTGGTTCATATGGTGAGTCTCGTACTAGTGTTTCAGAATATTTTAAAAATACTAATCTGACTAACTCTGGATTTACATTTAATGTAAATTCCGAAGAGTTAATTAAAGCTGGTAAAATTAGTTTTATAATCATATCTAAGGATAAAACATATCAATATGCGCCAGTTGAATATAAGGTTGTCGTAAAATAACCGTTAACCACAAAATGCCTGGGAAACCAGGCATTTTTGCTTTTTTAAGTAAGATCTACACCTTGGCCCAATATTATCACCCCGATCGTTTTTTCGAATATCTATGTGGTGAAATATTTATGAGATGAACCTATGCTTCGCCAGGAGGAGGTCTCTTCTTGTGAAACTACTAGTCACAGGCGGTGCCGGATTTATCGGCAGTAACTTAGTATTATATATGCTGAAGCAGCATCCGGATTGCCAAATCGTAAATGTAGATGCGCTGAGCTATGCGGGGAACCTGGAAAACCTGAAATCGGTGGAAGGTAACCCAAACCATACTTTCGTGAAGGCGGATATTACGGATGCTGAAGCGATGGGTGATTTGATTGGCCAAGGTGTTGACGTTATTGTCAACGTTGCGGCAGAATCGCATGTAGATCGGAGCATTTTAGAGCCGGATGTTTTTGTGAAGACGAATGTGCTGGGGACTCAGATACTGCTCGACGCGGCAAAAAAGCATAGGGTTAAAAAATATATCCAAGTTTCCACGGATGAAGTCTACGGATCTTTGGGAGAAACGGGATTGTTTACTGAGGAAACGCCACTGGCGCCAAATAGCCCGTACTCAGCGAGCAAAGCTGGCGGGGATTTATTGGTGCGCGCGTACCATGAAACTTTTGGGTTGTCGGTGAACATTACGCGCTGCTCCAACAACTACGGTCCGTATCAGTTTCCGGAAAAATTGATCCCCCTTATGATTTCCAAAGCATTGGCTGACGAAGCGCTGCCGGTGTACGGCGATGGGTTGAATATACGCGACTGGTTGTTTGTTGAGGACCATTGTAGCGCAATAGATCTGGTGATTCACAAAGGCCGGAATGGCGAAGTGTATAACATTGGCGGAAACAACGAGCGGACGAATCTGCATATTGTGCAGACGATTTTGGAACTGCTCGGCAAACCGGAGTCCTTGATTAAGCACGTGCAGGACCGCCCAGGGCATGATCGTCGTTATGGTATCGACCCTACCAAAACCATGCGGGAGCTCGGCTGGAAGCCAAAGTATTCTTTTGAAACCGGGATTAAAGAAACGATTCGCTGGTACTTGGACAATAAAGAATGGTGGATGCGGATTCAATCGGGTGCGTATCAAGAGTATTATGCCAATCAGTATGGCAACCGTCTGGGTGAGCGCTTATGAGAGTGCTCGTCACCGGGGCCGGAGGGCAGTTAGGAAAAGACGTCATACGGCTTTTTGAGCAAGCCGGGCATGAAATTCTTCCGTGTGATCGAGATTCCCTGGATATTACCGATTACGAGGTGTGTCTAGAACGTGTGAAGGAATTCAAGTCGGATGCAATCATTCACTGCGCTGCTTATACCGCCGTCGATCAAGCAGAAACCGATATTGATGCGGCTTATGCTGTCAATGCAGTAGGTACGAGAAATATGGTTGTTGCAGCGGAACAGGTCAAAGCTAAGTTTTGCTACATTAGCACGGACTACGTTTTTGATGGAACCGCAATGTCCGCTTATCAGGAGTATGACAATACGAATCCTCAAAGCATCTACGGCAAATCGAAGCGAGCGGGAGAGGTGCTGGTGCAAAGCTTGTCTTCCGCCTTTTTTATCGTTCGGACTTCTTGGGTATACGGGCTGCATGGCCATAATTTTGTGAAAACGATGTTGAAGCTTGGTCAAGAGAAGCCAGTGCTTAATGTGGTGAATGACCAAAAAGGTTCCCCTACCTACACGGTCGATTTAGCAGCATTTCTTTTGGAACTGGTTAATACGGAAAAGTACGGGATTTACCAGGCTTCAAACGCAGGGGAATGTACATGGTTTGAGTTTGCCCAAGCGATTTTTGCGGAAGCTGAAAGTATTTGGGGGCAAGCTTATCCGGTTCGTTTAGAGCCTTGCACAACGGAACAATTTCCGCGTCCGGCTCCGCGCCCACAGAATTCGGTGATGGATCACCTGTCGATCCGTACCAACGGGCTGGAGGATTTGCGGCCCTGGCGAGAGGGACTTAGGGCGTTTTTACTGGAACTCAGGGAAAGTCAAAAGAATTGATTCGTTTCGCGTTATAGATGTGTTATGTATCGTCCGCCGCTTGGCGGACGATAGCGTATTTTGCCGATTCTACACCTTCCCCACCCACATCTCACCCACCGAAATCTTCATCCGGCTGAGCCAAACGGTAAGGAACAAACTAATGGACGCGCACAGGACAAAAGAAATCACAGTTTGTGAATATACGTCCAGCATATATAAATAATCGATCGCCAAACGGCTGGTGAAACTCAAGACAAAAGCGTGAATGAGGTAGGTGCCAAAGGAATATTTGCCGAACAAAGCGAGAAGTTGGGAGAACTTCGTCGGTTTGCTGGCCAGCTTCATGGCAGCGGCGAAGATGAGCACGATCAAAGCGATGATGGTGATCATCATAAATGGTTTAAGCGGTGCCGTTACGTTGGCGGTGTAAAGATACGGATCGCCGGTGGAACTGCCGGTTATCCGGACGATATCGCCAACAATGAAGTAAAAGCAAACCGCCAGAGCCGCGATGGCTACGTATTTGGCTTTGTCGACAAATTTCTTCCATGTTTCGTAGTACAACCCCGCCAAACCACCCAACATAAAATAAAACATCCAGAACAGGAAGTTCCGGTCCAGATAGTCAAAAATAAAGGCGAGCTGCGGATTGTCCGAGGCGATCATGCCTTTGGACAAGGCATGGACCAGAATGAGATTCACCACAAAGAAAACGGCCACGACGAGCAGATTGATCCAGGTTTTTCTTTTTTTGGACATCAGTAATCGAAACCAGGGGAACAAAATGTAAAACGGAATGATCATCACCATAAACCACAGATGATATGAGGCCTTCCCCGTTAGAGCGGCTTCCACCAGGTTAAGCAGCTCATTCCAGGTCGTTGATGCCGGACCGCCGCTTAAGAAGCTGACCCAAACAAAGTAAAAAACGGTCCAGGTCAAATAGGGCAGGATGATTTGCCGGAATCTTTTCCGCAAAAAGCTCAGATAGTTCAGTTTGCCGTCATAATTATAAAATAACACCACGCCCGTGATAAAAACGAACAGCGGAACCGCAAAGCGGATGAATCCGAGGAACGTCGTCCCGGCGATGATGGATGGGGCGCTTACATCCGGCTGGTAAAAGATGCCGGCGATGACATGCTGCAGCACGACCGCCAAAAATGCAATCCCTCGTAAGATTTCGATCTCTTCCAATTTTGCTTTTTTCAAGGGGAATTCCTCCAGAAGCTTTTGTCATAAAATTACCATAATGAAAAAGTCCCGCCCCGTCAACCACAGTGTACGTACGGTGGCCTCGTTTGGTATAATGAACACGCACCACATAAATATGGTAGGAATTATTATAATTTCGAGTTCAAAAAGTCAGGTTTTCAGCACCGAAGCGTATGCTTCCGATGTGCGTTTTTTCAAAACGCTTTAGGTCGAATGAAGCTAGGGACGTCAGGAGCGGAGCGTACGTTTTGGGTACGTGAGCACCTGAAATGTTTCCGCAGGAAACATGCTTCGGAAGCATTCGCTTGGCCCGGCTGAATTCAAGATTCGATGTCGATTAAGCTACTTGACCTGCTTCGTGATAAGAAAAACATCTATCGACGTAAATTCTAGGAAGACAGACCGCGTTTAGCGGAAGTTTTTCTTGCGATATAAGGAAGCCGCGTCTAGGAAGCATATTCTTTCTTATATCTTCAAAAGATGACTTTTTGAACTACCTCTATAAGAAAAGGAAGCTTTAACATGTCATTATCTCCTACGGTTACCATACATATTGTAACTTATAACAGCGCTGAAGAAATCGAAGTTTGTCTGAATGCCGTTTTGCGGCAGACGTACGAACCTCAGAAGGTCATCGTTATCGACAATGCCT
The DNA here is from genome assembly GCF_046567315.2 of Paenibacillus lacisediminis. Taxonomy (NCBI): domain Bacteria; kingdom Bacillati; phylum Bacillota; class Bacilli; order Caryophanales; family Paenibacillaceae; genus Paenibacillus; species Paenibacillus lacisediminis. The sequence continues at coordinate 96,826 of NZ_JBKIAX020000020.1, forward strand.
CGGCGGACGGTACAGCGGAACGCGTACGTGAATATATCGAACGAACGGGAAGCCGGATCATTCAACTCATCCCAAATCACTTGAATACCGGCTTTGCTCCTGCGCACAATCAGGCCATTCGCTTGACGGAGAGCGATTACGTGCTTGTCCTCAATCCGGATGTGGAGCTTGGGGCCGACTATGTGGAATGGCTAGTCGGGGAGATGGAGCGGCGACCAGAGATCGGAAGCGCTACAGGACTGCTCCTTTTTAAAGATGTACCCGAGATAGTGGACAGCACCGGCCTTTCCATGAACGGAATCTGGCGCGCTTTTGATCGCGGAACGGGCGAATCGGCGGCAAGCTGGAAGGAATCCGGTGAAGCGTTTGGCGTGTCGGGCGCTGCGGCGATGTACAAAAGAAAGATGATTCGGGACATTTCGCTACAGGACGAGTTTTTTGATGAAAGCTTTTTTGCTTATAAAGAAGATGTCGACGTTGCCTGGCGGGCGGGATTGCTCGGCTGGAAAGCATTCTATTGTGCCGATGCGAAGGCGACCCATGCCCGTGGTTGGAAGAAAGGTAAGCGGAGTTCACAGCCGCTTTTTGTTCGCAAATTCTCCTACATCAACCGCTACAAAATGATCTTTAAAAACCTTTTCGGCTATCAATGGTTAAAACATCTGCCGAAGCTCTTGGCCTATGAACTGGCCAGTAACGGGTACATTTTGCTAAGGGAACCGAAGGTGTTGGGCGCGTGGAAGGACTTTTTTGAGCAGCTGCCTCATCTGCGGGAGAAACGAAGGGTTATTCGGGAGAAAAAACGTGCGGTTTCCAGTAAAAAGAGGCTTCCAGCGGAAAAAGAATAGACTTCGATATGGAAACTATCTATTTCCTGCTCGAAGCTTTAATAGCGGTCCGCCGAACGGAGATCGGTTGCCGCCGATCCTTTATTTACACTTGTTTAACGCATTGGAGGAAATTTACTTCAAGTATAACAGCAACGAATCACATAAAAAAAGTAAATTGAAAAATTCTTACACAACTATTTAAGGCGGTACCTATGATATAATGTCGATAGATTACTATATTTGTCAGGAGCGTTGCAGGTGGATTTAAGCATTGTCATCGTAAATTACAACACATGCCGCTTAACGGTCGACTGTCTGCGGTCGGTTTACGCGTCGGAAACGGACTACACCTATGAAGTGATCGTCGTCGACAATTATTCGCATGACGATTCGGTGGAGACGATCCGCCGCGAATTTCCGCAGTTAACCTTGATTGCAAACGAGCAAAATACGGGTTTTTCGTACGCCAACAACCAGGCGATTAAAATATCCTCCGGCCGTTATGTCCTGCTGCTGAACTCGGATACGGTCATTCAAAAGGACACGCTCGACATCATGCTTTCCTTTATGGACAGCCGCCCTGATGTGGGAGCCTCGGGGTGCAAGGTGATTTTGCCGGATGGATCGCTGGATAAAGCGTGCAAACGCGGGTTTCCGACGCCTTCGGCTTCGTTTTATTATGCGTTTGGGTTCTCCAAACGGTTCCCGAACCATCCCAAGTTCAATCAATATCAGCTCGGCTATCTGGATCCAAATGAGGAATACCCGATCGATTGCCTCGTCGGGGCGTTTATGATGGTCCGCCGGGAAACGATCGAGCAGGTTGGCTTATTGGACGAAGATTACTTCATGTATGCGGAGGACACGGATTGGTGCTACCGGATCAAGCAGGCGGGATGGGTGAACTACTATTACCCCCGCACGACGATCGTACACTACAAAGGGGGCAGCGCGCCTCGCCGCCCGCTAAAAATCATTTATGAGTTTCACCGGTCTATGATTCTTTTCTATCGCAAGCATTATCGGAAAAATTACAACATATTTGTGAGTGCGGCCATTTACGCCGGGATCGCTGTGCAATTTGCCTTGGCCGTAACGAAATCGGCCTTGGCCATACCCGCAAAACGACCTGCTCCGGCAGCTGCTCAGAGCCAAGGGTCCGGCCGGGACGTCGGTATGAACGGGTAGGCTCCGCTTTAAGAATGCGGTTAGTGATAGGAACACCAATGGTTTGAAGTTTGTTTAGGGAGTGTAGAAATGAATTCGTCCGTTTCGATGAACAACCATAAAATAAAAGCTACCAATCTGCTGATCGCGGAGAACATTACGGCGTACAAGAAAAGGACGGTACGTTTGGAGTGGATTCTCAATTTTTTTCTGATCGGTTTCGAATATCTTTTGTACGTGCTCAGCTTTTTGGCGCTGTTCTCGTACCGTGTGTTGCCAGCTTACAACATGGGAAGCTGGTCGGAGCTGTTTCGAAATTTGGAGCGGCTGCCCATCGCGGTAGATTACGGTATCCTCCTGGCGGTCATTTTCGCCATCTATGCATTGTACAGCACGCACAACGGCCTGTATAAATGGGACCGGGACATTAAGTTGATCGATGACACGTTCACCGTCTGCAAAGCCGTGTTCCTTTCCTTTTTGATCGCGTTGGGACTTATCTTTTTCCTCCAAACAGGGACGGTGTATTCCCGGCTCGTCATCTTTTCGTTCGCGGTCATGATCGTGGTTTGCGCTTTTGTGTCCCGGCTGCTGCGGATGGGGGTCATGCTCCTCCTCAAACGGACCGATATATACAGCAAAAACGTGCTGATCATCGGGGCGGGGCGCGTGGGGGAAGAAATTCGGAACAATGTGTTTGCCAGCAAAACGAACGGTTATCGTTTCGTCGGGTTTTTGGACGATTACAAAGCGGGGGATGACCACGTCATCGGCAGCGTCGACCAGGTCGAAAAACTGCTGCAGCACTACCAGATTCACGAAATTTACATCACAATCCCGTCAGAACGGAAACTCATTAACGAACTGATCACGAAAATCCGCAAATACGATGTCCGCATCAAAATCATCCCGGAAATGTTCGAAATGGTCACCTCCGGCGTTGTATTTGACCAGGCTTACGATTACCCGTGCATCGAGATCGTTAAAACGCCATTGCGCGGTTTAAACCTGATTTTGAAAAGGGCCGTCGACATCGTGCTTGCGAGCCTGGGGCTGATTGTCATCTCACCGATGTTGGCGGTGGTCGCGATCTGTATCAAGCTGGATTCCAAAGGCCCGATCATGATCAAGCAGCGGCGCATCGGGAAAAACGGCGCTCCTTTTAATATGTACAAGTTCAGATCGATGGTGGAAAATGCCGAATCGCTGATCCATCAACTGGCCGCTCATAACGAAGCGGACGGACCTGTTTTTAAAATGAAAAACGATCCCCGGATCACCCGGGTGGGGCGGTTTATCCGCAAGTATTCGATTGACGAGCTGCCGCAGCTGATCAATGTCGTTTTTGGCCAGATGAGCCTGGTTGGTCCCCGTCCCCCGCTGCCGCAGGAAGTGGAACGGTATACCGACTACGAATGGCGCCGCCTGGACATCCGCCCCGGGATTACGGGGCTTTGGCAAATTAACGGCCGCAGCGATCTCCCGTTTGATGAGTGGGTCAAGCTTGACCTCTATTATATTGAGCATTGGAGCCTCGGGCTGGAGCTGAAGATTATTTTCAAAACGATCCCGATTGTCATTAAAGGCACCGGGGCTTATTGAATACGATACACAACTAAGATAGGAAGTTTTCTTTTCATGAAAAACAAACTGAAGTACAACGCAGCAATCATCATTGCTTGTCTGGTTCTTTTGCTGACAGGCCTGTCCGGCCGGCAGTCGCCGCAGGTTCAAGGGTTTACGGCCCACCGGATGGTGGCTCACGCCCTTGGCGGGATTAATGGAATGACATACACGAATACCTATGAAGCTTTCATTGCAAACTATGAAAAAGGTTTCCGCATTTTCGAAGTGGATCTGCTGTTTAGCAACGACGATCAACTCATCGCCCGCCATGAGTGGGGCGAAAGCTTCACCAAAATGATGGGCCAGCAGGACGAACTCGAGCCGGACCGCCATAGTGCGATCTTTTCACACGAGGAATTCAAGGCGGCCAAAATCATGGGCCAATACGAGCCGCTGGATTGGGACGACATTTTGGGGCTGATGGAGCTCTATCCGGATGTGTATTTCGTGACGGATACGAAGCAGAGCAAACCGGAGGAGATCCAGCGCATTTTTACCCAGATCGTCGCCAAAGCCAAGGCGAAGGACCCGGCGCTGCTGGAGCGGATCGTGCCGCAAATTTACAATCAGCCGATGTTGGAGCCGCTGAAGCAAATTTATCCGTTCCCGTCGGTCATTTTCACGTTGTACCAGACGACCGACACGGATGAAGAAGTGTTACGCTTTGCCAAGGAAGCAGGCATCACCGCCATCACAATGTCCGAGCAGCGGGCGAATTCCCAGCTGATCACGGCACTGAACCGGATCGGAGTGGTTTCTTACGTACATACCATAAACGATCCGAAAAAGATGACGGCGTTCAAAAAGATGGGGGCTTACGGCTTTTACACCGACTTTTTGACCGAAGACGATGTGGCCAAGCCGGGGTGGATTTTGGCTTTGGGGCGGTAAACCGGCTCTGAATATAAATACAACTCCAGTACCGATCAGGCGCTGGAGTTGTATTTATATATTTGGATTTATGGCAGCGCGTAGACTATTTTTGTTTATCGATAACAAAAGATCTGATTTTTTCAACGGCATCACTATTTTTATCGTACCATGACTTATAGTTGTTGCCGGCTTCTCCTTCTGTTAAGTAATCCAGTGACGGGACGAGATTGGAATGACCTGCGGCGATGCTTTTGAGAATAAAAGAATGGCTGGAGTACCTAATTTGTTGAGGCGCTGTATTTTTTCGGCGTTACTATCATCAGAATTGACGATTTGACTTACCTTTTCCGGAATTTGGGATAGATGAACATTCCATTTTTTTGCAAATTGTTTCGCAGTGGACCATCCCGTTTCGGCTTTAAGATCTGTCTTTGAAATTTGCTCTAGTGCGATCGCATAAATGTACTCTGTTAATCCGTTCTCGGGTGAATCGTTAAGAAGTTCTGTTAACGCGGGAAGGGCGGCATTCCCTAGGGCGACGATATTCTGATATTCTTTATTATCCTTGACATAGTCATACGGATTAGAACTTGCGGCCAATTTCGGATTCATTTCCGGCAAGGCCGTAATGTTCTTTTGCAGAGTATTCATATGACTTATTATCTGATCCTTTACCTCGGCACGGGCATGGTTGGCTTGAAGAGCAGTGAACACAATAAGAAATGATGCAGCCAATATCAATATATAAAGTTTCTTCACGGGGCACTCCTCCTGCATTAATTATAATATCTTAGAGCCGGACCGTAACCTCCATTTGGTTTATACGGATCCCATGTTGTTTGCATCAATTCAAGAGATCCCCATTTAGATTTTGCCACATAAGCCTGAGTGGCTTTAGTGGATAGATTGCTACCCTTCTTTATCTAAAATTTGAAATAAAATGGTAAAAATATTATTAATTTACATATGTTCCGTCATGCTCGTTTTGTCAATCGGCAAATTGGTTAAAGTGTATTTTGTGGTTACATAAAGAGGATTCGCAGTTAATTTTCCGTTCCCCTGTTATGCGAACATTGACACGTTATTCACGGTAACATAGACTAGATACAGAAAAGATAGAATGGTAAAAAAGCAGCTTGGACAAACAAAGTGTAAAAGACCGACGGGGCGCGAGCGATGCCCCTTTTTTCGCGAATTTTGGTTCCGGGCTGTATGTTCGATCGCTGCTTGATGATTGTACGGGCGGCGTAAAACTGCTTGGAGGAATTCACCTTGAAAGAAATGATACCATCCTGGCGGCACGTATTTAAGCTGGATCCGGACCGCCCGCTGGACGACCGGGCCTTGGAGGCCGTGTGCCTGTCCGGGACCGACGCGATTATGGTCGGCGGGTCGAGCGGCGTGACGTATGACAATACCGTCGATTTGCTCTCGCGCGTGCGCTGGTATGAAGCGCCCTGCGTGCTGGAAGTGTCCGACCTGGAAGCCGTCGTGCCGGGCTTCGATCTGTACATGATCCCGATCGTGCTGAATGCCGGTCATCCGGACTGGCTTATCGGCCAGCATGTCCGGGCGATCGAGAAGTACAGCTATATGATCCCATGGGAGCAGTTGATCCCGGAAGGATACATCGTTCTGAACCCGGAGGCGACCGTAGCCAAGGTTACCGCAGCGAACGCCGGGCTCGACGCCGCCCAGGCCGGCGCTTACGCCCAGTTCGCCGACAAGCTCCTGGGGCTGCCAATCGTGTATGCGGAGTACAGCGGCCAGCTGGGCGATCTGGAGTTGGTGTCGGCGATGCGCCGGACGCTGGAGCGCTCCCGCCTGTTCTACGGCGGCGGCATCGCCGATGCCGAGTCGGCCCGACGGGCGGCGGCGGTATGCGACACCGTCGTTGTCGGCAACGCGGTATACGGCGACCTGGAGCAGGCGCTGGAAACCGTGGCGGCCGTGAAGGGAACGCGATAATTTTTTTAAGTACGTGTTCAAAAGCCGGTTCGACGCTGAATCCGCTTCATGGCCTGCTTCGTGATAAGACAAACTCTATCGACGCACATTCCAGGAAGACAGACCGCGTTTAGCGGAAGTTTTTCTTGCGATATAAGGAAGTTACGCCCAGGAAGCATATTCTTTCTTATATCTTCAAAAGATGATTTTTTGAACTACCTCTTTAAGAAAGGAAGGTGCATGAACATGCAACCTGTTAACATACAAGAGGCGGTCAACCGCCTGAACCCGCAGCAAAAGCAAGCGGTGGAGGCGACGGAAGGGCCGCTGCTCATCATGGCCGGCGCGGGCAGCGGCAAGACGCGCGTGCTGACGCACCGCATCGCTTATCTCATCGCCACCCGCAAAGCGCCGCCTTGGGCGATTTTGGCGATTACGTTTACGAACAAAGCTGCCCGCGAAATGCAGGACCGGGTATCCCTGCTTGTCGGCGGCGCGGAAGGACGGGACATTTGGGTATCCACGTTCCACTCCATGTGCGTGCGCATCTTGCGGCGGGACATCGAGCGGATCGGCTTCAACTCCAACTTCAGCATTCTCGATTCGACGGATCAGCTGTCGGTGATCCGCAACTGCATGAAGGAGCTGAACATCGACACGAAGAAATTCGAGCCGAAGGCGGTTCAGGCGATGATCAGCACGGCCAAAAACGAACTGATCACACCGCAGCAGTATGAGCAGAAGATTGGGGATTATTTTGAAGGCATCGTCGCCAAAGTGTACGCCATGTACCAAAAACGGCTGCGCAGCAACAACTCGCTCGATTTCGACGACCTGATCATGAAGACGATCGAGCTGTTTAAGGAAACGCCGGAAGTGCTTGATTTTTACCAGAAAAAATTCCAATACATCCACGTCGACGAATACCAGGATACGAACCGTGCGCAGTACATGCTGTGCCGGATGCTGGCCGACAAGCATCACCGCATTTGCGTGGTCGGAGACAGCGACCAGTCGATCTATCGCTGGCGCGGGGCGGACATCAGCAACATCCTAAACTTCGAAAAAGACTATCCCGAAGCCAAAACGATTATGCTCGAACAAAACTACCGCTCCACTTCGACGATCCTGAACGCCGCCAATGCGGTGATCGGCCAAAATACGGGCCGCAAGCCGAAAAACCTTTGGACCGATAAAGGCGAGGGCGACAAGATCAAGGTGTACCGCGCCGATTCAGAGCATGATGAAGGGTATTTTGTTACCTCGGAAATTCATAATAGTGTAAAAAAGGGCCGCAGCTACCGCGATCATGCGATTTTGTACCGGACCAACGCGCAGTCGCGGGTGATCGAGGAAATTTTGATCAAATCGGACATCCCTTATCAAATTGTCGGCGGCATTAAGTTTTATGACCGCAAAGAAATCAAGGACCTGCTCGCTTATTTGCGGCTTTTGTCCAATCCGGACGACGACATCAGCCTGACGCGGGTCATTAATGTGCCAAAGCGGGGCATCGGCGACACGACGGTGTCCAAGCTGGCGGACGCTGCGGCCGAGCGCGGGACGTCGATTTACAAGGTGTTGGAAACGGTAGACGACCTCGGGTTGGCGGGGCGCACGCGCAATGCGTTGGTGGAGTTTTACGATATGATCGCTGCTTTGCATCAGATGGTCGATTACCTGTCGGTCACCGAACTCACGGAAAAATTGCTGGAAATGACCCATTACCGGCTTGAACTGCAAAACGAAAATACGATCGAATCGCGATCGCGCCTCGAAAACATCGACGAGTTCCTGTCGGTAACGATGGAATTCGAGAACAACAACGAGGACAAGTCGCTCGTCGCGTTCCTGACGGATCTGGCGCTGATCGCCGATATCGACAGCATGAACGACAACAGCGACGCCGAAAAGCCGGCCGACGACGCCGTCGTGCTGATGACGATGCACAGCGCCAAAGGCTTGGAGTTCCCGGTCGTGTTCATCATCGGCATGGAAGAAGGCGTGTTCCCGCATAGCCGCGCGTTCCTCGACAACGAAGAGCTCGAGGAGGAACGCCGCCTGGCGTACGTGGGCATAACGCGCGCCGAGGAGCGGCTGTTCCTCTCGTGCGCGCAGATGCGCACGCTGTTCGGACGCACGACGGCCAACCCGCCGTCCCGGTTCCTCGACGAAGTCCCCGAGGAACTGAAAGAGGACGGCGGGGGCGCGCCGCGCGACCGCTACCGCCGCGGGCCGGGCGTCGGCGGCGCCTACAGCGGCCGCGGCTTCGACAGCGCCGGCGGCGGGAACTTCGGCCGCCTGCTGGATAGCGGCGGCCTGGGCTCGCGGTCCGCGGCTGCGCCGGGCGGACCGGCCGGGCGCAGCAACGTTGTCCCCCTGCGGGGGCGGGACAACGTTGCCGCGACCACCGGCGCGCCGGGAGCCGCGGCGGCCAAGGCGGCGAACCCCGGCGACTTCAGCGCCGGGGATAAGGTCTCCCATGCCAAGTGGGGCGTTGGCACGGTCGTCTCGATCAAAGGCTCCGGCAACGATACGGAGCTGCAGATCGCTTTCCCGGCTCCGGTTGGCGTCAAACGCCTGCTCGCCGGATTCGCGCCGATCACCAAGGTCACCGACGGCGAGTGAGAGCCGGGGACTCATCACCATTACTGAAAGACCCGAAGTATATCTCCCCCAATCTGGGGAACTGATGATAATAGTTACTAGCGGAACTTGGAACTAGGACTGGGACACGATAGATCTGCGCACGTGGCGTTGCGCTGCATGCCGGCGGTCAAGTCAACGGCCGAAATTGCCGGGAGCAGCTTCTTTTCTCGCAGCTACCCGAAATAACGGTATTTTATGGCGCTATCTATCCGATTTTCGTCTTCTGAACATAAATAGCGGTAAAAAATGTCCCTATCCATGCAACCTGGCCTGAATTGAAGCAATTTTGCAGTGGTAGCCCAAAATAGCGACATAAAATTCCCTTAACTGGCGGAAATGCTCCAACCAAGACAAATAACGCCCAAAAAAGTCGCTAATGCCGCTAACGTCACTAACGTCACTAATGTCGCTTTAACTCCTGCACAAGACAACTTGTCGCCCTGACACTTTTCAGATTTCTCGCAAAAGCTCAGGTTTTTGAGCGATACTATCGACCGTCGGAACTCTAACGGTTGCAGCAGCGGCTATTTTGCGAAAAAAGCCCTTTTCGAAATTCTAACGGTTGTGAGCGCCGTTATTTGCCTGAATCTAAGCAAAATGAGCCGGGTTTAAGTGAAATAAGCGCCATGGCAGCCGTTAGAATTCGAAATCAACGTTTTTGGAACAAATAGCGCTTGTGCAACCGTTGGATAGTTGTGTGGTTAGAAATGTATCTTGTCCGATTTGATGCAACGCTAGTGCCTAAAAGGACGTCATTTTTACTAAAGCTGCTACTGTTAACAAAAGCCCGGCTTCGTTAGCACCAATGTTAATTCCGAAGCGAACCCATTCCCGGGGCATACCCGGAATGTTCCGTTTCTACATTATAAGGAGGGTTGTCCCTGCATGGATGTTATGCAAAAAATGAAGCAGCTCGTGGAGCAATTGAACAAGTACAGCTATCACTACTACACCCTGGATGAGCCGTTGATCAGCGACAAGGAATATGATCAACTGTACGATGAGTTGACCGCTTTGGAGGCGGAGACGGGCGTAACCTTGCCGGACTCGCCGACGATGCGGGTGGGCGGCGAGCTGCTGCAGGGATTCAAGCCTCATCGGCATCTGGCGCCTTTATGGAGCCTGGATAAGGCCCAAAACGAGGAGCAACTGCAAAACTGGAACAACCGGGCACTCAAGCTGATCGCGGATTATAACACCAAAAATCCCGAAAATCCGCTTCCGGCGCCGACATATGTCGTTGAGCTGAAGTTCGATGGTCTGACGTTGAACCTCACTTATACGGACGGCAATCTGGTGCAGGCGTCGACCCGGGGGAACGGCGTTGTGGGCGAAGGCATTTTGGCCCAGGTAAAAACGATCAAATCCGTGCCGCTGACCATCCCGTACCGTGAGGGCACGATCGAGGTGCAAGGCGAAGGCATCATGAATTTGTCCGTACTGGCCAAATACAACGAAACGGCCGCCGAACCGCTCAAAAACGCCCGTAACGCTGCAGCCGGCGCCCTGCGCAACCTGAATCCGCGCGTCACCGCAGAGCGGAAGCTGAGCGCTTTTTTCTACAACGTGGGATATTCCGATCAAGTCCGGTTCCGGGACCACCGCGAAATGATGGAGTTTCTCAAAGAGAACCGCTTTAAAGTCAATCCGTTCGTGACGTACCACAGCAGCTTTGACGAGGTGATGCGCGAACTGGAACAGATCGTTGAGCGCCGCGTTTCGCTCGACTACCTCATCGACGGAGCCGTCGTCAAAATTACCGATATGCGCACCCGCGAGATTCTCGGGTACACGGATAAATTCCCGCGCTGGGCGGTGGCGTTCAAATTTGAGGCGGAAGAAACGACCACGATTTTGGAGTCCGTTTCCTGGAATGTCGGGCGTACCGGCAAAATCACGCCGCTGGCCAAGGTCGAGGCGGTAGAACTGGCCGGCGTCACCGTGCAAAACTGCACGCTCAACAATGTCGGTGACATTGAGCGGAAAAACTTGAAGTTCGCACTTGGCACCCGCGTCTTCATCCGCCGCTCCAACGACGTCATCCCGGAAATTCTCGGCAAAGTGACGGAGGAACAGGACGGCGGGGAGATCATCTTTCCGACCGCGTGCCCAGCGTGCGGCACGCCTTTGGAGCAGCGCGGCGCCCATCTGTTCTGCAACAACCGGCTGGGCTGCAAGCCGCAAATTGTCGCCCGCATTACGCACTTCGCTTCGCGTGACGCGATGGACATCGAGACGTTCAGCGAAAAAACCGCGGAGCAACTGCATGACGAACTGAACGTTCATGAACCGGCAGACTTGTACACACTCGCCTTTGACGATTTGATCAAGCTCGACCGTTTCGGTGAGAAGAAAGCCAACAACCTGCTGGAGGCGATCGAACAGAGCAAAGGCCGCGACCTCGCATCTTTCCTGTTTGCGCTGGGCATTCCGAACACCGGCAAATCGACTACCAAAGTGTTGGCCGATCATTACGGGAGCTTATCCGCAGTGATGTCGGCAACGGTGGAGGACCTGATTACCCTGCCGGACATCGGCGGCATCGTGGCCGAAAGCATCGTTTCATTTTTTGCCGACCCGTTCCAGCAGGCGGCCATCCGCAAGATGCTGGAGCAGGGCGTCGACCCGAAGGCGCCGGACAAACCGGCGGCCCCAGTGACGGACTCCTTCTTCTCCGGCAAAACCGTCGTCCTGACCGGTACGCTGCACCAGCTCGGCCGCGATGAAGCGACCGCCCGGCTGGAGAAGCTTGGCGCCAAAGTGACCGGCAGCGTGTCGAAGAAAACCGATCTCGTCATCGCTGGGGAAAAAGCCGGCAGCAAGCTGGCCAAAGCCCAGGAGCTCGGCATTCCGGTCATCGAGGACGAAGATGAATTCGTCCGGCTGCTGAACGAAAGCAACGGATAGCCAAAAACCCCCGAAAACGGCATGATCGCCGATTTCGGGGGTTTTTATTTTGATGTTTAATATTGACAATCAGCCTGGAGTTAGATATTATCTTTTCGCTATTACTCTGTACAGAGTAATATATTTAGATTAAAAATACTTAAAGAGGAGCGTGTTCCTAAAGAAATCTGCCCAAAAAGGGTGATTTCAATCATGATCAGATTGGGTATTGAGGATGTTGCCAAAAAATTCAGCCTACTGGGGTGGAGTGCGTGAGTAAGAAAAAAATTTATTTAATTCTTGTTGTCTTGGTTGTAATCAGCGGCGGGGCGTTAGGCTGCTTCTACTGGTACCAGGGCGCTCATTATGTGAAAACCGATGATGCGCGTATAGCTGCGGACCAGTATCGAGTGATGCCGCAAATCACTGCCAAGCTGGAGCAGATTTATATCGAAGAAGGCGATACGCTCAAGAAGGATGAGATGATTGCTGCCCAGGATGTATCTGGCCTGGACTCCAGTTCCGTCAGCAAAGCCGTGCTGCGTGCCCCGATTGACGGTACCGTGATTAAACTTTACTCTCATGAGCAAGAGATTGCGTCGCCGAGCACCGCGGTAGCGGTAATGGTGGATATGAGCAGCCTGTATGTGTCAACCAACATCGAAGAAACCGAGATTGGCCGGATCAAGCCGGGGGAAGTCGTCGATGTCACACTGGATGCCGCGGGAGGTCAGGTCATTCAAGGGAAAGTGAGTAATGTCGGGCAAGCCTCAAACTCTGTATTTTCGGCAATTCCGGCAACGAACACGAGCGGCAACTTCAACAAGGTTACGCAGCGCATTCCGGTGAAAATTGCCTTGAATATACCGGAGGGGATGGAGCTGATTCCAGGAACGAACGTTGAAGTCAGAATTCACACTCCATAGGGGGGGGATTGGCATGGATTCAAATCCAATAACCGCTGCTCCTCCCGCTGATTCATCATCCAAAGAACGTTGGCTGGCTTTCTTTGCCATTGTCGTGGGAGCTTTTGTGGCCGTCTTGAACAACAGTTTGATTAACGTGGCGATTCCGCAATTGACTACGGATTTAGGGTCGACCGCCTCGCGGATTCAGTGGGTAATTACCGGCTATACACTGGCTCAAGGAATTATCGTTCCGATCACGGGGTTTATGGAGCAGCGGGTTGGCTATAAGAAGTTTTTGCTCGGCGCTCTCTCCGTATTTACGATAGGCACGGCCTTGTGCATTTTTGCCTGGAATGACCTGTCGTTGATTGCCGCCCGCATTATTGCCGGCCTTGGCGGCGGAGTTATCATGCCGCTGAGCATGACGATTGTGTATAAAATTATACCGCGCGAACAAATTGGAATGGCGATCGGGATCTGGGGAATTTCCTCCATGGCCGCGCCTGCCATCGGTCCGACACTAAGCGGTTATTTGATTGAATGGTTTAACTGGAGATTTCTGTTTATTGCTTGTGTTCCGTTTGCCTTATTCGCCATTCTGATGGTTGTGTTATTGATCAAGGAACCGCCAAAAGGTGCGCCCATCAAGTTTGACGTTCCAGGTTTTTTATTAGCCGCGACTTGTGCGGGCACATTGCTTTACGCGCTTTCCAGCGGGCCGTCCGACGGCTGGGGATCTTTTAAAATTGTTTCGTTGCTTTTTATCGCTTTCTGGTCGTTGGTGTTTCTCATTTTTGTCGAGAAGGGCAAGGATAATGCAGTTATCGATATTTCACTGTTTAAAAATCATAAGTTTACCGTCAGTGTTATTACCTCCAGTTTTGTCATGATGGGGATGTATGGAGGCACCTTTTTGACGCCGTTATTTTTGCAAAATATTCAGTCGGTATCTCCTGTCGAAACAGGAATTATTTTACTCCCGCAGGCTATAGGCATGGCTCTCATGATGCCGATCGCGGGCAAGCTGTTAGACAAGATAGGCATCTTGCCGATCGGACTCGCGGGGCTGACTTTAACCAGTCTGATGACCTACCACCTTCACTTGTTGACGCCACAGACATCACACTTGTGGTTTCAGGCCGTGACTGCACTGCGCGGAATAGGAATCGGACTATGCATGATGCCTTTGTCCACGGTCGGGATGAACGCCGTAGAGAACAATAAGGTGGGCAAAGCTTCAGCCGCGTCCAACCTGATAAGAACGCTCGCCGGTTCCATGGCCATTGCGGTTTTCACCTTCCTCATGCAGAACCGTACGGCCCTGCATACGCAGCATATTGCCGAATCCATAACCGCGGATGGAGCGCAAATCTTACAATCGACGCTTGGGAGCTCGTGGGCTTCTACAGTGACCGGTTTAATTTCGCTGGACGCTTATTCCCGGGGGATTGCGGATACATTCCTGTTATCATCCATACCATTATTTTGTTCGATACCGCTGATTTTCCTGTTTGCCACCGGACGAAAACGAAAAGCAGCAAAGGATGAAGTAGTGGAAATTCAAGCATAAGCACGGAGAGAAAGGAGACGGAGCATAGATGAAAGAGTGGAAAGCGACTACTGCTGTATTGCTGCTTGGAATCGGTATTTTATCCGGTTGTTCGCAAGGCAGCCAGGCTGCTCAGGATATAAGCATAAGTGTAAAGGTCAGCCAGGCGCAAAAAGGAGTAATTGGAGGAGGGGAGATATATACGGGGAAGATCACCTCATCTGAGACGGTGAATATTGCTCCTAAAATTTCCGGCAAGGTGGCTGCCATAAGCGTCGACGTTGGGAACAAGGTAAAAAAGGGGCAGGTGCTGTTTAAGCTTGAAGATGATGATCTTCTGAACAAATTAAAAATTGCCAAGTCCGATGTGGCGGCTGCGCAGGCAGCCATTGCCTCCGCGGAGGATTCGCATGAATCCGGTATGGTGTCTGCGAACTCAGGCGTAGTCAGCTCACGAAGCGGTGTCATCTCCGCCAAAAGCGCAATTACGCAGGCACAGGGGGGAATCAATCAGGCTCAGGCAGCTGTTGATCAGGCTCAAACTGGATTGAAGCAGGCCCGGACAACCGTCTCTACTGCCAATAATACGGTAAAGCAGACGCAGGAGGCGCTGGAGAATGCGAAAAAGAACCTGTCCCGCACTGAGTCTCTTTACGCCAGCTCGCTGGCGTCACAAGTGCAATTGGAAGAAGCACAGGCTGCTCAAGTTAGCGCTCAAGCGGCCTATGATAATGCGGTAAATGCGAAATCCAACGCTGAAGAACAGCTGGCTGCGGCTGAAAGATCATTAGCCACTGCCCAAAAAGCGTTGTCCACGGCCAAAGATGCCTACGAAAATGCTAAAAACAGCTATGAAAATGCCAATAACGGCTACAAAAATGCCCAGCATCAGTTGGAAGTGGCACAGAGCACAGCAGGGGTCGATGCGAGCCGGCAAAAGCTGGAGCAAGCCCAGCTTAACGTTGAAATCGCCCAAAATTCGTTGGATAATGCGGTCATCACTTCGCCTATATCCGGGATTGTTAGAAGCAAAAATATTGAAGTCGGGGAGATAGCTTCCGCCGCATCTCCGGCACTTGTAATCCATAATCTAGATAGCGTTAATCTGGAGATTTACGTGCCTGCCGAACGGATTAATGATATTAATGCGGGTGATCCTGTGCAGGTTCGCGTAGCCGCTTCAGGCATATTGACAACAGGCAAGGTCAAAAACATAGGTACGGATGATGCAAAAGGCAACGGCTTTCCGGTGAAAGTGGCCGTTGCCAATACGAGCGGCAAACTGAAATCCGGGATGCTGGCCGATGTAAGCTTTGTGAATGCAAATGCTCCAGAAGGAATCATTATTCCGGCGAAAGCGATTGAAAAAGATGGCGACCAGTCTTATGTATACGTCGCTGTTGATGGCCATGCTTTACGCAAGGATATTACCGTAGGAGAAGAATCGGGTACACAAGCCTTGGTTGCTAATGGTCTTGAAAATGGGGAGCAAGTTATAATAAACAACCATGCGCTTCTTTCTGATCATGCGGCTATTACCGTTTCACAGCCTTAAGTGCATCAAAGCAGACAGAAAAGGGGGAGCCAGCCGCCTTGATATGGGCGAAAGCTGGCGCCCCCTGTTTCATTTCGAGCGTACGATTCGGCATCTCATACCTTTATAGTGTAAAATACTTAATATCAAATAAAGGGGGAGAACAACCTTGTCGCTGCAAATATTCATTCTGGGTCTGTTGCATAAAGGAGACTATCATCCCTATGATGTCAAGAAAAGAATTTTACAGGGTACGAATAATGCGGTCAATGTTACAGATGGTAATCTGTATTACAATTTTGAGGCGCTGTTTAAAAAGGAGTTTATTCAAAAATCTCAAATTATCCAAGCGGAGAACCGTCCTGACAAAATAACCTACAGCATTACCCCAAAGGGCCGGGAAGCCTTTAAAGAAGAGATTTATAAAAGCTTTAAAAACGCCAAGTCCATAAGACCATTATTTCCGGTATTACCTTTTTTAGAGTATGTTGACGCTAAAAAGCTGGTTTTTTACGTGGAGGACATCCTGGAACGTCTTAACAAAAAAGCGAAGGAATTTGAAGAAAGAGGGGTGGCAGCCGAGGTTGACCTGGTTAATCCGGACTATAAAATGCTTATCAGTGAAGTGGTCACGGAAAGCATAAAGCTGGAAATCCAGATGTTTAATAAGCTCTTGCTTATTTTACAAACTTAACTTGTCGCAGAGCAAAAAACACTTTGCTGATTTAGTGTCCTCTATTTTCCTCCCCCTTTAAATTCACCGAAAAGGTGACGCAAATCACGGCAAACGAGCGCCCTTTTTTTCCATCATAGAATTTAAGGGTTTTTGCCCGATGTTTCCTATTTCAAAATAAAGGATGGATCAAAATGAATTTTGACGCGTCACAGTGGAAGGCTTCGCGCTTTAATGCGCAAAGCGAGACGGATGACGGCGGCCTGATGCTGTACAACAGCTACACCGGGGCGATCGCTTCCTTCTCGTCGGCGGAACGGAAAGAAGTTTTGGAGTGGCTGGCACCGGCCGCCCCTGTTCCCGAGCCGGCGCCTCCGCTGGTTGACGGGTTGATAGAGCAAGGGTTCCTCGTCCGTTCGGACGTGGATGAACAGCGCCGCGCCTTGTTTTTGCACCACTCCATGCATGCCCAGGACGCTATGCATCTGGTGCTGCTCGTGACGGAAGCCTGCAACTTCCGCTGCACTTATTGTTATGAATCGTTTCCGCGCGCTTCGATGCGCGAGGAAGTGATCCGCGGTTTGGAAGCTTATACGGCCGAGCGGGCCAAGACGTTGAAGCAGCTTACCGTAAGCTGGCATGGCGGTGAGCCGCTGCTCGTTCCTCATATTATCGAGCGCCTCTCCCGTTCTTTTATCGAAGCTTGCGACCAAACCGGCGCCACCTACGGCGCGGAAATGTCGACGAACGGCTACTACCTGACCAGGGACCGTTTCGAGCAAATGCTGGATCTGCGTGTTCAGCGCTTTATGGTTACACTGGACGGGGAAGGGGAAACGCATGATTCCCGCAGGGGGTTGAACGGAGGCGGGGGAACGTACCGGACGATCGTGGACAATTTGTTGTCCTTGAAGCAGGTCGACCGCCCGTTTGAAATCAACCTGCGCGTCAATTTCGACAACAGCAACCTTGACGCCGTATCGCGGTTTATTCCCGTGCTCCGGGAGCTGTTTGCCGATGATCCGCGGTTTAAAGTGTATTTCCGTCCCGTTGGCTGCATGGGCGGCGAAAATGACCTGAACCTCCCGGTATGCGATGAGCGCACGAAGGACCGGGCGATTTGGGAGTTGAACGAACGGGCGATTGCCGAAGGACTGCAGGTAAGCTCCTTCATTTCGGATATTTTGCTGCCGACCGGCGCGGTTTGTTATGCGGCGAAGCCGAATTCCCTGATCGCCGGCTCTGATGGCATGCTGTATAAATGCTCCGTTGCGCTGGAACAGGAAAACAACCGGTTGGGCCGGATTCATGAGGACGGAACGCTGGAACTGGATTACGACAAGCTGGCGCTTTGGACGACGTCCGGGGAAGAAACGGATGAGAAATGCCAGGCCTGCTTCTTCCGGCCCGCGTGCCAGGGCAATCATTGCCCGCTGTACCGCATGCGGACGGGAAATCGTCCCTGCTCCTACGAGAAGCGGCAGATCAAGAAAACGCTGCGGACGATCTGGATGGG
Source organism: Paenibacillus lacisediminis (assembly GCF_046567315.2). Taxonomy (NCBI): domain Bacteria; kingdom Bacillati; phylum Bacillota; class Bacilli; order Caryophanales; family Paenibacillaceae; genus Paenibacillus; species Paenibacillus lacisediminis. The sequence goes on from NZ_JBKIAX020000020.1 coordinate 114,984, forward strand.
GGCCCGGCGGGATGAGGAGGTGATACTATGAAAATTATCCGTCCAGCGGCGCAGCCCGCTTTGGTTAAAACCGGCCGGGTATCCAAGTCCGTACCGGGCAATCTAAGCTGATGGAATAAGATAACCGGGAAAGCCAACCCTTGGGGAAATATAAAAAGGGTTGGCTTTTTTTTGAGAAAAAGGTAACTATTTAGCGTCTAATTACGTCTAACTAATGGGGTAGATTAAAAAATTTCATTTTAGGGGGTCGTGATGAGAAAGGGGAGCAGGCTGGCTAATGAGGCTTAATTGATTTTGGGAAAGCGGCTGCTGCATGCATGGCCATTATTATTATTTTTTGGAGGTTATGATGAAGAACGGAATCTTACATAAGGCGATGTTGGTGCTGGTTTGCGGGCTGCTGTTTGCCGGATGTACCGGCGGGCCCGCCAAAGAGGACGAGCAGGTTTCGAGCCTGAAGGTGATGTTTTGGGACGAGAGTTATTTTTACCGGGAATACGGCGATTTGTTTGCGATGAAATATCCGAATATCGAAGTGGAAATCGTCACAACGGACCGGATTTACCAGGATAGTGACAAGGAAGATTTTGACCGTGAAAAAGCGTTTGCCGATTTTATCGAAAAAGAGCAGCCGGACGTGCTGCTGTTGGATACGAAGCAGTATGAGAAGTTCGCTTCCGAAGGCAAGCTGGCAGAGCTTGATCCGCTGATTGCCAAGGATAAATACGATATCGAATCGATTTTTCCGGGACTCATGGAGATTCTGAAGGAAAAAGGCGGCGGGAAGCTGTACGGTTTGTCCCCGACCTTTTACGGTACGGCTCTGTACTATAATGCCGACTTGTTTGCCAAATACGGGATTGAGGTGCCGCATGACGGAATGAGCTGGCAGGAGATTCTCGACACGGCTCGCCGCTTCCCAACGGACGGGGACAAGAAGACCCGCGTCTACGGTTTCGGTTCGGATTACGGCATGTCGCTGGAAAATTTGGCTTCTAGCATTTCATCCACCCAAGGCTTGAATTATATCAATCCCGACACGATGAAGCTTACCATTAATACCGATTCGTGGAAGCAAGTCTATAAAATGGCCATGGATGCCTTGGACTCCAAAGCAATTTATAATCCGGATGATGGCGGGTTCCAGGGAGGGAGCATGGAGGAGTATTACCAAAGCCAGCCGTTTATGATGGGCCGTATGGCTATGACGGTCGACGGCACCTATCTGCTGCAAAATCTGAAGGACGCCCAAGGGCAGATTAAGGACTATAAGCCGTTCCAAATCGGGGTCGTTGCAGGGCCGGTTGATCCGGCGGAGCCCGATAAATCGCGGAACATTTCGATGAGCGAAATTTTGGCCATACGGGCAAACTCGGCAAATGCCGACGCAGCCTGGGAGTTTTTGAAGTTCGTGAACGGCGACGAATTTGCCAAGGTCAAATCCAGAACCTTAAATGGCGGTTTGATGTCCCGCATGGGAGTGCAAAAGGAATACAACGGTGTAAGCCTTGATGTGTTTTACAAGCTGAAACCTAAACAGGATAACAGCTACGACAATTATGATAAAATCCCGGATAGTTTCCATGAAAAGTACTACTCCATCTTTAGCCGGGAAATGAAGCTGGTTCAGGATAAAAAGAAATCCATCGACGAGGCGCTGCAAACCGTTCAAGATGAAGGACAGGCGGCGCTGGATAAGGCCGTGAAAGAGGAAGCGGCCGGTAAGAAGAATGAACCTGCTGGAGAAGCTGATCAGGCGGGCTAACGTTCCTAAGTTGCCCGCGGAAAGCGGCCTTTGTGCGCATGGCGTGATAAAATTTTTGGAGGTTTAGATGAAGAACGGAATATTCTTTAAGGTTATGTTGGTTATGATATGCGGGCTGCTGTTCGCCGGGTGCGCCGGCGGCCCTGCCAAGCAGGAGACGCAGACTTCTACGCTGAAGGTCATGTTCTGGGACGAAAGTTACTTTTTCACCCAATATGGCGATATGTTTACGATGAAGAATCCGAATATCGAAATTGAAGTAGCTAACATGCAAAGCATTTATAACGACGAGGAAAAAGACTACGACAAGGCGTTCGCCAAATTCGTGGAAAAGGAACAGCCGGATATCATACTGCTGAATTCCAACGAAAATTACGAAAAATTCGCAGCCGAAGGCAAATTAATGGATTTGGATACTTTCATCGCAAAGGATAAATACGATACCGAAACGATTTATCCGGCGCTGATCGACGTGTTGAAGGAAAAAGGCGGCGGGAAGCTTTACGGGCTGGCTCCATCTTTTAATGTGAATGCGATTTTTTATAATGCCGATCTGTTTTCCAAATATGGAGTTGAGCCGCCGCATGACGGGATGACCTGGCAGGAAATTATCGATACCGCCCGCCGTTTCCCCACGGATGGGGATAAGGACAGCCGGATTTACGGATACGGTTCTCGTTACGGGAAAGCTTTTGATGAATTGTCCTCTTCGATCGCCATGACGCAAGGGTTGCAGGCGCTGAATACGGATACGAAGAAAATGACGATCAATTCGGACTCGTGGAAACAGGCTTTCCAACTGGCTCTGGATGGCGTCAAATCCAAGGCGGTTTATGATCCGGGCGAGAACGGGTTCAGCGGGGGGACGATGGAGGAATATTATAAAAGCCAGCTTTTCTTAATGGGGCGTATGGCGATGACGATCGATGGTCCTTATCTGTTGCAGAACCTGAAAGAGGCTAAGAATGCAGTGAAGGATTATAAGCCGTTCCAAATCGGTATCGTGGCCGGTCCGGTGGACCCGGCATTGCCTGATTCAACGCGGGATGTCAGCTTCAGTGAAATTTTCGCAATCCGGGCCGATTCCCCAAATGCCGACGCGGCCTGGGAGTTTCTGAAGTTCGTCAACGGCGAAGAATATGCCAAAGTGAAATCAAGAACGCTGAATAACGGCCTCTTGTCCCGGACGAACGTGATGAAAGATTACGAGGGACAAAGCCTTGACGCTTTTTATAAGTTAAAACCTGCAGATAACAGCAGCGGATATATGGGACTCAGCGACGCCCCTGACAGCTTCTTTCAACAATTCCAGCAAATCAAGGATCGGGAACTGGATCTTGTCCAGAAGGGAAGCAAGTCGATTGACGAGGCGCTGGAAAAGATTCAAGCGGATGGACAAGCAGCCTTGGATAAAGCGTATAAAGAGGAAGAGGCGAAGAAGAAAGACGGAAAAGAGGATACCACCAGTTCCTAAGAAAAAGCAGTATTATAGAAGGCTAACCTTTGTAGTTTCGGCTCGGGGTTAGCCTTCTTTTATGCGTTATGCACGGTTACAGTGCGGATTTATTTGCAAAAATCGGCGTGGAGCTTCCGCACGACGGCATGACCTGGCAAGACATGATGAATACGGCCCGCCGCTTTCCGGCGGAAGGACAGGGAGAGGATCGCATTTACGGATTCGTGTTGGGCCATGTGACGTCGTTCAGTGAATTGGCCCTGCTGATCGGAAGCTTCCAAGGCTTGACTATGAATCGTCCCGAAACTGGCGAATTAACGCTGAATTCGGAGGGCTGGAAGCAAGCGTACCGGACCGCTCTGGACGGGATCGAATCGGGGGCTGTACTCGATGTTGATAACGGAGGGGCTTTTTCCATAGCGGGGGATTATTATGCAGGCAACCCGTTTCTGCTAGGGCGGGCGGCGATGACGACGGGCGGCTCCCACATGTTTCAAGATATGAAGGAAGCGGAGACGAGCGCGGGGTACAAACCGTTTAAATCGGGGGCGGTTGCCGGACCGGTGAACCCGGCCGAGCCGGATAAAACCGACGACATGGATGTGCACAGCATCTTTGCGATTCGCGCCGGTTCGCCGAATGCCGATGCCGCCTGGGAGTTCATCAAGTTTGCAAACGGCGAAAAACTGGCCAAAGAGCAATATCAGCGAATTCTCAGTCGTGAACTGGAATTAGTGTGTAAGGGCAGCAAATCGGTTGATGACGCGCTGGATACGGTGCAGTCTGAAGCACAGGCTGCAGGGGATTTGGCTCGTAAAGCTCAAGAGGAAAAGGTAGAGAAGCAAAGAGGCCGGTAGACCAATGAATCAGATTTAGGGTATGGAAAAACATTCATATTGCAAAAGCCTGCCGATCGTGATAAATTATTACTTGTCGCTTCAAAAGACAGTTTGCCTCAAGGCTTGTAACAATGTCGAAATTTGAGGTTGACATCGTAAAGAGAAGTGATTATAATAAGTAACTGTTCGACAAAAACTGATGTTTATCGGAAATGCCGGACAGCAAGTTCTTTGAAAACTGAACAAATGGAACGCGTCAATAACTTTGAACGATTTTTTAGAAATCGTCAGTAACTGATTGAGCTAATCGCTCTTTCGAATAAAGTTTCAACTTGGATGGAACACCTCATGCCTTCGGGTACGAGACTCCTTCCATCTTTATTGGAGAGTTTGATCCTGGCTCAGGA
>NZ_JBKIAX020000021.1:0-106958 GCF_046567315.2 Paenibacillus lacisediminis
GAGCTGCGCCAGCGCGCGGGCGGCCGGCAGGCGCGCCGCCAGCTCGGCGCGCCGGGCCACGGCCGCGGCCGCTTCCGCCGCGCGCAGCGGCGACGGCGCCGCCAGCAGCGCGTCCAGCACCGCCGCGGCCGCGCGCTTGTAGCGTCCGGCGACGCCCGCCGCTACCGCCGCGGCGTAGTGCAGCGTCGACTCGCCGGACAACATCGCCCCGCCGGGCAAAGCTTCGCTGATCCAGGCCTCCTCCGGCTGCGGCAGCAGCGCGTCGAGCCGCTCCTCCCAGGATTCATCCCACAGCTGCAAATGTTGGCCGATCGTCCGCAGCTCCTGGCGGACATGCCAGCCGAGCTGCGCTTCCGTCTGCTCGCCCAGGCCGCTTAGGAACGTCTCCCGGCGTTTGGCTTTTTCCGCTTCCGTTTTTCCGCCTCCGCCAAACCATCCCTTCACCTTGAAACCCGGCGCCCGGCTTTCGAGGAACAGTCCGGCCTGCTCACGCAGCGCAGGTGTCATCAATTGGGCGGAATCGATCACTTTGCCGATCCGGTTGAGCCATTCCTGCCTGCGCTCTTCCCAGACAGTCTCACCCCCGGAAGCTTCGGCCTGCTTGAGACTAGCCCATTCCTCTTCCAGTTTTGGCACCTCGGTTTCGCCGTCCGCCTGCTCAAGCAGAGCCTCCCGCTGTGGCCGCTCTTTTTCCGCCAGCCGCGCCAGATGGTCGTTTACCGTTTGCGCCGCTGACATGTAAGCTCCGTAGTCCAACAGCCCGGCGCCCCGCGCCAATATTTCCTGAATCGTCCGCTTCAGCGCCGGCAACATATTGTCAGGATGTTCTTCCCGCTTCAAAGAAATATAAAAAATGCCCTGCATCCCGATGTTCCATACCTTAAAAGCCTGGCTCACCGATTCCCGGTAGCGGGCGAAGGACAACTCCTCCTCCCGGTGTTTATCGATCTGATTTACCACCATGTAAACCGGCTTGCCGTAGTCGCTTAACGCCTTGGCAAAGCTTAGGTTCGTCTCCGACGATACATGATTATAGTCCATCACATAAAAAACGACGTCCGCCAAATGCAAGGCGGAGTGCGTGGCCAGTTCATGCCCGGCATCATTCGAGTCGACCCCCGGCGTATCGAGCAGCGCGCCGCCTTGATCCAACAGCTCAATCTCATCCCACAGCTCCACGCGCGTATAATCTTTGCCGTTGCGGGCGTAGTCCGCGACATGCTCCACGGGCATCTCCACCGGCGGCTGGGCCGGATCGGACGGGCTTAATACCGCGCGGGGCGCCCCGCTGCGAATAAAAACGACATTGGCGCTGGTCGGCAAGGGGCTTGCAGGCATAACCACTTTGCCGCACAAGCTGTTGATCAGGCTCGATTTGCCGGCCGAAAAATGTCCGCAAAAAGCGATCGTCAGCTCTTTCCGCTCCAGCTTGTCCTGAATCTCCCGCACTTCCCCGGCCGCCTGATCATCCCCGCCTTCACTCAGTACACCGCACAGCTTCTCAAGCTTGCTCTGCATATCGTAAACGGTTGCTGCCGTAATCGGTTTCATAAAACAATCTCCGCCTTCCACTCTGCGAAATCTAGTTTCATTTTGGAATATCATTATTTTAACATTTCCTCCCCTGCTTGGGGAAGACAGTGGTGTATCAGCAAGTAAAACCGAAAACATGCGAATATTTAGCAAAACAAAAAAAAGGTTCAACCTAATCATCAGTGCTTGACAGTCAAGCCGGCAACAGACCGTGGCCTGAGGTGAGATTCGTGATCCGGGGGCTTTGCATGATTATCCCGTTTGATCGGGTGACTTGGCTCCTGAACCAGAGGGATAATCGTGCAAAGTGATTTGGAGAGACAACACCCCCTATCTCCGTCATCTTTTATTTTGTCAAGCACTGATTTTGGTCTTGAGCCACAAAAAAACCTGCAATTTGTGCAGGTTTTAAGGCAACAACTTCCTTTTTATTAAAAAAACAGGCCTCGGCATAAAGGCCGAACCTGCTTTTTCTTTGTTTTTTTATGCGCAGAGCATTTTATTCAGTACATCGAACACGATCGGCAATGTTGTAAATCCGTCGCTTTCCAAAAAGTGTCCGCCATGTTCAACCTGATAGAAATCGGCTTCCATTTGCTCCATCAGTTCTTTACTGTAGGCAAACGGGACGATCGTATCGTCTTTAGCGGCGATGACTGCCCGCCCGCTCGCGGACCGAATTAAGCGGTTATAGTCAAGCGGCTGCTCCGTGAATTTATCCAAAATCGGCAAATCCGGCAAGGGCTTGGCAAACCCGGATACCAAGACGATACCGCCGATCGGCGTGGCGGGATTTTGCCGGAGCAGGTATCGCAGCGTAGTAATGCAGCCCAGGCTATGCGCCACAAAATAGGTATTGCTGTCGATATCAGGAACTGAGGCGGACAACTGATTGATCCACGCACTAAAATTCGGCTCCTGCGGGTTTGGCATCGTTAATATGGCGACATCTGCCCCGGCTTCCGTCAGCCGATCGCGCAGCCAAGGAAACCAGTGACTGTCGGGCGATGCCCCATAGCCGTGAATGGTGTAAACTTTTTTTCGGTCAGGTGCAGGTGTATTGGACATAATCTCCCCTCCAGTGCAGATCAGCTTTGATGTTTGCTGCGTAAATATTCGGCATAATTCACCATGGGCTCCCGCTCAATAAGCTGCAGCAAGTGCGCCGCCCGCTTGTCCCATTCCTCTATATTATCATCTTCACGAAGCAGTTCAAGGAATGGCTCGTACAGACAAGGATTCTGCAAGGCACCGGGATGCTGCCGATCCAACAACACGGACCAGCGCACATACTTTTCGCATATTAACGGTGCGGCGGTTCCCGCAAACTCGCGCAGTTTGGGATGAGTCCTGAGCAGTGTCGGCACCAATTGCTCGCCTTCCCAAGCAGGATCATCGCCTGCCTCGCCATGATTCGGACTCAGTCCAAGCCGAAGCTCCAACCGATTGAACCGGACTCGCAGCATTTCCGAATTTTCAACGTTGTTTTCAGCGCTTAACCGTCCAAGTCGGGCCGTTTTTTGATCCCATTTGATCCGCCGAATTTCCTCCAAGGCATATTCCCGGTTGCGGTGCTTCCAAGCTTGCTCTATCCGCCGGTAGAGATCCTCTATCGGCTCCTTGCCGATCTGATTGCGCCAACTCCCTTGATGGAATGCGCCGCCGCCAACCTCGATGAAGCCATGCTCTTTCATGATATATCCCCCGATGCCGTACATCAACAGCAAAGGTTCATAAACGCGGTAAGCCCTTTGGGCTGCTTCGCTCCCTTCCCGGGCGCGTTTCATATAAAACAAAGCCATCCGGCTGATGAAGCGCGGAGAAGAATCCCTCATTCTCCGTAGCACTGCGTAATCCTCTTCAACCTGTTCATATTCGTCCGGTCGCTCCACCAGTTTTTGAGCGCTAAAGTATAGAGGATGCGCGTTTATGGAATAGGCGTCGGCAAATAAAGCCATCCGCCGTAAAAATTCCCGGTACAACAAGCCGTCCACCATCTGTTCCGCGGCCGATCTGCTGGGAAGATCGCAACTTTCCATACCGGCGATACGGGATATCAGCTTTAAGATCATTTCGTCTCCCTGCTCCCGCGCATACCCTATCAAGGTATTGTCATAATCCCCAGTAGGCAGCTCTAGCCCCGGCAGCTGCAACAAAAAGTCTTCTATTGGCCGCTCGACGGGATAATCTTTCTGCCCGGTTACATACAGATACATTTCCTGCGTATCCTGCACATGCGCAATTGTTGCCTTGGCATAATCTCCGTTGTTGTACAGCTTGCGGTTAAACAAATACTGCTGCCGGATGTCGTCGGTATACAGAAGCTTTTTTTCCGGGTAATAATAGCAATTAAAAGGAAAGCCTTGAGCGGAATAAACATCCCTGGAGGTAAGTTGTGAAAGATCATCCGCTTCCGCAGCGTAGGCGGTGCCGGTTACATCTTTTCCTTTAACCCGTTTCATATGTACATATAACCGTTCGTCCGGGCTTTTCCACCATTGCGATGCTTCTTGATCGCTCAGAGTAAGCAAGCTAGGAGCATACCCTGCATTTGAAATCCAGACCGATACCTGCGACTCATAAACCGTGCTTGTCACCCATTGTTTCCGTTTGTCCAGCAAGCTGGATAGAATAGCCTGGTCTTCGATGAACGTTTCTGCACGGTTTTCGAAGAACCTCAGCTCGCCGTTCACCAGCAAAACATACAGCGTTCCATATCTATCCATGTAACAGCTTCTACCCCAATAGATGTCCCTAAAATAGAGGCATTCAACAATTTCCTCATCTCCATACTTCATAACCTTAGGCAAGCCGCCGCCGGGTAGGGAAGGCCCCATGGCATCGAGCACGAACCTCTGATCCTTAAGCCCACCGAACTCGCAATGCATTCCCCCGTATTTTTCCTGAAAATCAAGCAGCGCCTCAAACGCGGGAATACCGTTTTGTCTCAGCACTTGAGCAACTTTCGTCCGGTCGCGGACGGTCTCTCGTCTGGGACACTGCCGAATAAATTCCTTAACGATGCCGGAAAGAAGAGATGGATGATTCATTATGTCTAAACTCCATTCATTTTCATATGTACCCTTGCATCAGTACGGCTCTTTAAATTGACATTAAGTAAATAATAACTTATCATCCGCACCATACTACTAGCTTAGTTTACTATATCTTTTACGAATCTGCTGGAAATTTGGCTCAAAACCGAAACCGGTGCTTAACAGGTGGAGTTGGTCAAGAGCACAAAAGAGTGCAAAAAAATCTAACGGTTCTGAGCGGCGTTATTCGGGCAAAAACGGGGATTTCCGAGATGTAACGGTTGCCATCGGCCTTATTCCATGTTCTAACTGGAGTTATGGGGCAATTTCAAATCAATAAAATAGTAAAGGACGGTGAACAAACGATGACTTCTACTCATCTCACTTTCGGCATTTACCCGCTCAGTCCGGCAGGTACCCCGACCGGCTTGGCCGTCGGTCCCGAGGACGATTACGGCAAAATCGGGGGAGCGCTTCGGGAGCTGCGCGGAGCTTCAAATACGCTATCCCCGCGAACCTATCGCGACATTCCCGCCGCCGTGGAACGGCCGCTTCGACATCTAAGGGAAAAAAGCTTGGTTGCGGCCGGAATTCCCGTCACCGTACCAATTCGGGTAACCGAAAACGGATGGCCAACCGGACAGAACCCATTTACCGGACACGAGAGAACATACGAGCAGCAGGCGAATATCCTCGAGGCAGTGATTCGCACTGTTTACCGCCTGCGTATGGAACTTCATATTAGTCACTATATACTTTTCGGCCTGCGGGATGCGGACAGCGGCAAGCCAGATCTTTTCCATCAGTTTGGCATCATGCGGGACGACTATACGCCGAAGCCCGCCTTTACCGTATACCAGCGCCTGATTCGCGAGTTGGGCCGGACGCATTGATCAAGGCGTATCAGCAATAAGCCGGACTCACTCCAAGGCGGGGATATTGCGTGTATAATTTCTTTGCTTTAAAGATTACGGATCATCCGGCCGATATACATATAAACAAGCATTTTTAATAGAAGGAGGAATTTCCAAAATGAAACTTGAATCCATGTCATCTATGCTGCGATCGGGCGCCTCCGCTCAGCAGTCCTCTCCATCCAGACTAGAGCAGCTTATGAAAATTGCCCAAAGCGGCGCGTCCGCGGCGGAGAAACGAATGATGGCCAGAGCGATGCAGATGCAGATGGAGCAGGAGACGGTAGGGACGCTATTCGAACATATCCCTGAGGTTAAAGAGGAAGTTGAGGAAAAGCCGCAGGAGGAGCCGGTGAACGGAGAAGAAGTGGCGTCGAATGCCCATGGAGATACGGTTCTTATTTCCGACGCCGCCAAACAGCAATTCGAGAGCAGCCGGCCCGAAAGCAGCAACTCGGCCCCCGCGCCATCATCTGCTGATGCTGCAGTATCGTCGGCGGCAACTATTTAGATTAGATGCAAAACTAAATCACAAACAAAAAACGACAGTTTTTGGTAAGATGAAAGAAATACTATCTTAACATTAGAGGTGCGAGGATGATACAAAGCATAAACGGCGGTACATCTACGTTGGAGTTATATGAAGATTACCTTGTAATAAAACCAGGCATTCAGAAGCTTGTCAATACGCCAACCCAAACTATTCCTCTAGAGTCCGTAGTCACGGTCAATATCACAAAACCGTTTCTAGCAGTTCCTTATTTACAAGTTGTCACCCCTAATATGGTACCAACCAAAAAGATTATTTGAAGGGTGCTGCGGCAAATGTAGTTCCAATACAACCGGGCAATATGAAGAAAGCCGAACAAATTCGCGATTATATAGCTAACTACCAACGGACCAAATCACAACGGCACGTTCCCGCTCCCGTTCCCCAAGCATCTTCGGTTTCCGGGCAGATTGAGGACTTAAAGAAACTCTCCGAGCTTAAAGATTCCGGTATTATTACTCAAGAGGAGTTTGAGGCTAAAAAGAAGCAAATTCTTGGCCTATAATTGGACGACAAAAAATACATACCCCTATCTGAAATTAGATTGGAAATATCCAATAGAATTGGAAATTCCGTAGCAAATACAACCGCTTGATTGGAGATTTTCCAATAGGTTAGGCTCGGCAAGGAGTAAAACGGGCGACTTGAGCGAATTCTATTGGATATTTTCCAATTAGAGTTCAATATGGCACTCGATATCCGGAAATCTATTGGAATTTTTCCAATGAGAGGTGGTGGGACGACCTTAGTTGTGATGAGTTTTGACTTATGGCAAGTAAAAAACAAAAAAAGGCGGCACCGGGAAAGCATCCTTGTGCCGCCATTTTTTGCTTGCGATTGCGCCCAATGTGCAGATACCAGCATTCCCCAACGGATTACTGCGCCTAATCGAACAGCTCGCTGACCACCCTGCCGGTCTGACGGTCCACCTTCAACCAATCCGCTGTCGCCGTATGCGTGTCGGTCTCGTCATTGCGGACTTCCTCGTAAATATGAATCGTCACCGACTGCTCGTCCGCATGATCGACTTCTTGGATGAAGATGGAACCGAAGTTTTGAGCGTCCCGCTGGTTGTTTTCCGCTGCCGTGCTATTTTCAATCCCCATGACGATATAAAAAGCTTCTTCATCGGTTAAATTGGCCGCTCCGTCCAAAAATTCCGTCTGCCCCTGATCAAACCTCTTCATCATTACCTCTTTATAACGATCGGCGTATTCCTTGCGAGTGACTTCATAGACAAGCTCATCATCGATGTTATACATTTTTAATTGCTTCCGTACGCTGTCAAGATGATATGACACTACCTCCCCAATCGGGATGAAGCGGTCTTCTTTAGGGTTATGTATGACGAGGCGTTCGCTGGCCGTAACGGAGCGATCGACACTGCTTTGAGAACGCAGCAGCAGCAGATTTTGATCATTGTCCAAAGGGTAGGTGTACACATCCGTAAACCCGTTCCGGTAGACCTTCTCCACCCCCGCCTGATCATATAGTCGGGTCAGGAACGGTGTGTCTTCGGCCCCCGAATTTTGCAAAAAGTACGTCCCTCTCGGTTCCGCATTGGCACCGCCGAAACCTTCTTCCTCCGGGTAGTCAATCGTCAGCGCGTTATCCGTAAACGATAAAGATACGTTGCGATATGATTCATCGGTGAACACCAACCGTTGGCCGTCAACGTGAAAATCACCATCGATTTCCCCGTTATGATGGCTCAGGCCCCGGACAACCTGTACGTTCAAATGAAATTGCTCCCCGCCGCCAAGCTTCTTCACTTCCGCAATGCCCACATTCGCAGGACCATAATTGCCGATGATATACGTGCCCGGAATAATACGCTGCTGGCCTATGATATTACCGTCGTTCGTCTGAAGCTCCAGAGAACCCGTCGTTGGCGTTGCCCCTGCCTCACCGCTTGAGTTCGGCGTTCGCTCGGCGAAGGTGTCGTTCGTCTGCACCGGCGGAGCCGTATTTTTATCCGTGACCTCATCTTTGTTTTGACATCCTGCCAATGCTCCCGCCACCAGCAGAACGAGCAGTGCATTTTTGAAAATTGTTGATTTCCCCTTAGTCATGTATGCGACTTCTGTCCTTCCTGAAAGCAAAATTAATCCGGCCAGCGGCTTACGGCAGCCGGTACACCGAAACTTCAAGCCCGCTTTTTCCCAGACACCGATATTTCATGATCCCCCTCCTGCTTGTCTCCTTTATGCGCTTCATATCATAACCCGGCTTCGCTGCCTGCGATCAGTTGTCCGGTTGCGGACAAATCGTAATCACCCAAGGAAAACAGCACGTCACGAAGGTCCCCTGACAGCAGCGCTTCGCGAAGCAGGCCAATCCATTCCCGGTTTTCGGGTTTGTTCAGCACAACCAGGTCAACCCGCTCCGCGATCAGCGGGATAAAGTCCAAGCCGGCGATGCGGGCCGGGCGTTCGCTGCCGACGCCGACATCGGCCTGCCCCAGCGCAATCCTTCCGCCCAGCCCCATATGGGTCGTTTCTTCCTGCTCGTAGCCGTTAACGGACGACGGGACGATGCCTCTAAGCCGCAGCTGCTCGTCAAGCAAAACCCGGGCGCCCGAGCCTTTTTCCCGATTGATCAAACGAATATCCGAGCGCGCCAGGTCTTCCCAGGCCGTAATTCCCAAAGGGTTCCCCTGTTTCACGTAAAATCCAGCTTTGCGCGTCACGAAATGAAACACAAGATAAGGCAGTGATATAAACAATTTGCGGATATACGGAAGGTTGTACTCCCCGGTGTCGCCATCGTACAAATGCGTGCTGACGATATCCGCCCCGCCGTTATACATGGCCACTAGGCTGTCCATGCTGCTGGCGAAGGAGCGCAGCGGCCGGAATTTGGAGCTTCGCTTTTCCAGTGCTTTCGCTAGCAGATCAAGGCCAGGGTCCTGCCCCGTAATGACTAGCGGTTTTACTCCATCATTGGCGTCAACGCTGCTTACCGGCTGCGATACGGGAGACAACGGCGGCAGATGGACATCCGCCGCGCCAAAGCCGGCGGGTCCGCCGCCAAGCCGTCCTGGTGCAGCAGCGCCGGCTGTGCTTCCGCTTTTCGCTTTAAGTTTATACGCTTCGAGATCCGTGGAATCCACCCGCATTTGTTTGCCTACGCGATATGCGGGCAGCTCGCCTTTTTTGATCAGATCATAAACGGTTAGTTTGGATACTTTCAGCAATTTGGCGATTTCTTCGGTCGTGTAAGAGATCGGTTCGGTCATGAGTTTCTCCTTGTACACGTCATCTGTATTTGTTCCAGCTAGACTTATCTTACTGATGTTCCCGCTATTTTTCAATGAACGGTGCGGTTAGGACGATTTTTATTTTTGAAATGTGCGTGAAATCTCTATACACTTCGTTATGTTTAGTATAATCTAGATATAATTTGTTATATCTAGGGAGGAAGATTCATGTTTCAACGAAAAATGATACCTTTGCTGGCCGCGATGATGACCGCGCTTATGCTGATCATCTCCGGCTGCGGAAACGCGGGAAACAATACCGCTTCGACCAATAAGGGAACCGCCGCCCAGGCGGAAGCGTCCGGCGCAAATTCAACCGCTTCCTCAAAAGTCGAGCTGCTCGTTTCCGCTGCGGCCAGCCTTACCGAAAGCATGGACGAGCTAAAAACGATTTACGAAGCCGCACACAACGATGTTAACTTGACCTTTAATTACGGCGCATCCGGGACGCTTCAGCAGCAGATCGAGCAAGGCGCGCCGGCGGATTTGTTTTTGTCGGCCGGAAAGAAGCAAATGGACGCGTTACTGGATAAAGGGCTTATCAACTCTGAATTAACGGCAAACCTGCTGACCAACGACCTGGTGCTCATTGTGCCGGAGAACGCCACCGTTCAAATTAACGCGCTGGAGGATCTGGAGCAGGCCGGAAATATCGCCATCGGTACGCCAGAATCCGTGCCTGCCGGCAAATATGCTCAGCAAACCCTCACCTATTTTAAGCTTTGGGACAGTTTGCAGCCCAAGCTGGTTATGACCAAAGATGTGAAGCAGGTGTTGTCCTATGTGGAGACAGGCAATGCGGATGCGGGTTTTGTATATAAAACGGATGCCGCTGTCTCCGACAAAGTGAAGATTGCGCTAACCGCAGACCCGGCAAGCCATGACCCGATCGAATATCCGGCCGGCGTACTGACCGGCAGCCAACATCCGGACGAGGCCAAAGCATTTTACGAGTTTTTGCAATCCGCTGAGGCGATGGAAGTGTTCAAAAAATACGGATTTAACCCGGCGGAGTAACGGTCCGTAATGGATTCATTATTCGTGTCAGAACATTTTTGGTCGCCGGTCCTGCTGTCGCTTCAGGTATCGCTTGCCGCGACGGTGATTGCGTTTCTCCTCGGACTTGCGGCGGCATGGCGGATGGCGGGTGCGGTTTTTTACGGCAAATCGCTGCTGGAGACGGCGTTCCTGCTGCCGCTTGTGCTGCCGCCCAGCGTCGTCGGCTTTATCCTGCTCGTGCTGCTTGGGCGAAACGGCTGGATTGGTCAGGCGGCCTCCGCCTGGTTTAACTTGTCTTTTGTGTTTCAGCCGCTCGGAGCGATCGTCGCCGCCAGCGTTGTCAGCTTTCCGCTGATCTATCAAACGCTGAAAACCGGATTCCTGTCGGTGGACAAAGACGTCAAAGAAGCGGCTCGCGCGCAAGGGGCCAACGAGTGGCAGGTCCTTATTCATATCGTGCTGCCGCTCTCCTTGCGGTCGCTGCAAGCGGCATTTATTCTCGGCTTCGCCCGCGCGCTGGGCGAATTCGGCGCCACCCTGATGGTCGCCGGGAACATTCCCGGCCGAACGCAAACGATTCCGACGGCCATTTATTTCGCCGTTGATGCCGGCAATATGCCGCTCGCCTGGGCGCTGACGGGCTGCACGATCCTGCTGTCGTTTTTGCTGCTGATGCTCTCTTCCAGATTTAAAAGCGACTAAAGTACTCTTCAAAGCACATGCCAAAAACCCCCTCTCGCTAAGCCGCCAGTTGGTTTACGAGAGGGGTTCTAGCTTTCCCGTAAAAGCTAATCGGGATTCTAACGGTTGCAGCAGCGGCAATTTTGCGAAAAAATCCCCTTTCTAGATTCTAACGGTTGCGAGCGTCGCTATTTACCTGAATCTAAGCAAAATAGCCGGATTTAAGCGAAATAAGCGTCAAGGCAACCGTTACAATTTGAAATCAACGTTTTTGGAGCAAATAGCGCTTGTGGCAACCGTTAGAATGTTAGTAGGACCCAATACAGCTTCTTTACTTCGCCAACTCCTCTTTCGCCCACTTCCCGATTTCCCGGCTGTCCACAGGGCATTTGCGTTCCCCCGCAGTCCGCCGCAGCCGCTCCAGTAATGCCTCGATAATTCCTTCGCTCACCCTAAGCCCTTCCCCGTCCAGCGCCAGGCGCACCGAGCTGCGCCCCGAATGCTTGCCCAACACGATGACGTGGTCCGCGCCGAGCTCGGAAGGATCGAGCGCCTGGTACGTCCGGCGGTCTTTCATCAGGCCGTTCACATGAATTCCGGATTCATGGGCAAAGGCGAGCCGCCCCACCAGCGGCCGGGCATCGGGGATGTCTCTTCCGGCCGCACGGGCGACGAGCTCGGCCAAAGGCTTGAGCTTGTCGGGACACACCGCGCATTCCCCGCGGTATAAGTGCTTCCAGGCCATCACCACTTCCTCCAGCGCGGCGTTGCCCGCGCGTTCGCCGATGCCGAGCACGGTCGTGCTGGCCCACTTGGCTCCCGCCTCGATACCGGCCAGCGTATTCGCTGCGGCCAAGCCAAAATCGTTGTGGCAGTGGATTTCCAGCTCGATGTCCGGCGGGCAGGTGGCCAGCAACGCCGACACCCTCGCGTACAGCGTGCCGGGATGGTGAACGGACAAGGTATCGGCATAACGGAAGCGCCGGATTCCTTCTTTCCGGAAACCGCAAACCAGTTCGCGCAAAAAAGCGAAATCGGCGCGGGAAGCATCCTCGAAACCGATCGATACGGCAAGCCCTTTTTCTAGTGCATAATCTGCGGCGCCTTTGCCCATATCGATAACTTGGGCCGGCCCCGCTCCCAGCTTGGCGCGCATTTGGATCGGCGATACGGGCAGGGCAATGTGGGCCGCATCCACGCCTGCCGAGAGAGAGGCGTCGATATCGGTGCGGCTCGCCCGATTCCAGGCCAGCAGGCGCATGGGCAACCCCAGCGCCGCGATCCGGCGGATAGCCCGGCACTCGTCTTCGCCCATGGCCGGGATGCCCACCTCGGCCTGCTCGACTCCGGCGGCGGCGAGGCACTTGGCGATTTCCAGTTTCTCCGCAGCCGTAAATGCTACACCAGCCGCCTGTTCCCCATCGCGCAGCGTCGTGTCGCAAATCCGCAAGTTTTTCATAAAAGGTTACCCTCCTCCCGTCCGGCATTTTAATGATCAGCACGTTATATCGGAAATATTCTAATCTGAAATGTGCCCGTGCCCGAAACCCTCAAACGTTTTTGCAGCACTCGCAGTCAGGATTGCAGCGGAGCGAAACTACGTAATTGCTCATATTCAGCGTATTGATCCGGTGCATGACATTGATGAATGGACGGCCAACCCCGGTAATCCACTTGACCGCCTCCAAAGCGGCCAAGCAGCCGGCCAGACCGGCGGTGGCGCCCAAAACGGGGAATCCAAGGGGTTCCCATTCCTGCGGGCGCTCCGGGTACAAACACGCAAGGCATGGCGTCGCTCCCGGGACGATCGTCGTCAAGGAAACCTCAAACCCGTACATGGCCGCCTCGACCAGCGGCTTGCCGGCGGCGATGCACAGGCGGTTTAATGCGTACCGTTCGGGAAAATCGTACCTCGCGTCGATCACGATATCGGCCGCTCTTACCCAAGGCCCGCTTTCCGCAAGCGTGATCCGGGCATTATACCCTTCAACGATCACCTCGGGATTGACTCGCTTCAGACTATCCACTGCCGCAGCCATCCGCTCCTCCCCTAAGCGAGCGGAATCCATTAGGATTTGCCGGTTCAAATCCGGCAGCCGGATTATTCCTTCATGCGCCAGGATCAGCTTGCCGACCCCTGCGGCCGCCAAGTAAAGCGCCGCCGTTCCGCCCAACCCGCCGATGCCGGCAACCATCACCACCGCTTCCTTCAGTTTGCGCTGACCCTCACGCCCCAGCAATTTGAGCTGGCGGTCATAGCGGAGAAGCTCCTTCACAAGCTGCTGGTTCTCCTCCATGTTTTGCTGGATTTCCATCTTCTCCACCGCGTTTTGCTCCGTAGTTTCCGGCATGCCGTCCCCCCTCCCTTTTTAAAAATTAAAAGATGTCCACGTCAGCGCGCAGCCGCGACTTCCCCATGCCGGTCCAGCCAGTCCAGCGCCTCCCGCATCTGGTTTAACGCAAATTTCTCCAGCTTCGCCGCTGATGTAAAGGGAAACCGCAGCCCGGCCCGCAGCGTGACCGAGGAGAGGATCAACCGGCCGCTGGACACGATGGCTCTTCCAAAGCCCTCCCCATTCATTTCAACCATGCTTTGCATGAGCTGCTCCGTCTCCACCTCGAGCGTCACCGCCATGGCTTGAAACACATGCTCGACCTGTAACCGCAGCTTGGAGTTGGGCGTGCAATCCTGACTTAGCGCCTGCTTCTCCTCCGGAGTAAATAACAGCAGCCGGGCGATCTTGTCTTCCTCGCTTAGGCCGCTGCCCTTGCCGAAGTAATCGTAAGCATCGATCATTTGACAAAGAGACCGGTTAAAAGCCGATAACAATCGCCGGTCCCGTTCACCCGCAAATTCAGTATTTCGCCCTTCCCATCGTTTGGCTCCTTCCATGCCTCCCCCTCCTTGTTATCCCTCGTTACGGCCCTCCTCTTCTTGCTCCGAAGCGGCCTCCTCCTCGGCGAGCAGCACTTTGCTCAGCCACATCGGCGGCTTGCCGCGCAGCATTTCCAGGAGCCTGCCGATTTGTTCCTTGATCGGAACGCCGGGCGGCACCTTTACCGGCATCATTTTCCGCCGGGTCACGCGCGCCGCGGCCGATGCTCCGATTTGCATCAGGAACACCAGCGTGCAATCGCCGATCAGTGAAATCCGCACATCGATTTTGCCCGTTTCATCCGGGGATATTTGCGTGGGAACGACCCGGTTTTCTATAAAGCTGGCGTCGCCGGGGCGGACTTCATAGACGGCAAACATCGGGCTGTGTCCGAAATGGGCGTTCACATGAACGCCGTCATCCGTGGCAAACGCTACGCGCATGTTGGTTCTCCTCCCTTCGGATGAGCCGGTTGCCCGCTTTGTTGATCAGTTCCATCGTCCCGCGATACCCCACCGTCAGGGACATGTAGGCTCCAAGCTCGTCGAGGACCGGAAACCCCATCGCCATAAACGCCGCGCCGCAACGTTCGGCCCCGCTCTTTCCGTGTGAATTGCTAATCCAGAGGTCCGCCCCGGCCGCCAGCCGCTCGGCATCCTCCAAATCGCCGATCCAGATTTCCTCGTCCCGCTGCTGCAAAAATGGCGTCTCACAGGAGGCGACCAGACCTTGAAAGACGACGCCCATCTCCTTCAGCCAGGAGACCGCCGAACCGAGGTGATCCGGCTCCAGAGCAACAACCGCCGTCACCCCGGCATAATTGAAATGGGCGTCCAACATGCCATCGAGCAGATTTTCCCGCTGCCAGCGATAACGCCAAGGGACGGGTTCCCCGCTGAATTCCTGCAGAAAATAAAAAAATTCGTCGCTGGCCGCAAGGCCCGATACGCCGTCAAACACCCGGTAAGGAACGCCTGCCGCATTTTGCAGTCTCCGGGCGGGACGCTCCATGCTGGAGCCGATGGCGATCGTCAGCTCCGAGCGGAGCATTTGCCGGGCGGAATCCAGCGGCACCCCGCCGCGGGTGAGCGGCGAAAAACCGGTCAGCAGATGCCCCGATAACGAGGTGGACACATCAGGCAAAGCGATGACCTCCAGCCCGAACGAAGCGATCGTTTCTTTGAGCTCCATCACGTCCGCCGCTGTCAGAAAAGAACCGGGCAGCAGGGTCACCTGGCGTTTTACCGGACGCTGCGGTTTGCGCCCTGTCTGCTCCAGCAGCCCGTCGATGATCGACTCGACCATCGCACCATACCCCGACTCCAGGGAGCCGCGGTAATCGGGCAGCGAACAGGTGACCAGCAGCGTGTCGCGGAGATTGCGCTTGCGCTTGAAGGTTTTGATTCTTCCGGCGTAATCCGCGCCCGACGCCTCCGTGAGCGCGGTGCTTATGACACCTACGCAGTCCGGATGATGCTTCGCCAGCACTGTCTCCAGCGCCTCCTCCAAATTCCGGTCGGCATCGAAAATCACGTCCATCTCCTGCAGCGCGGTCGTCTGCACCGCAATCGGCTCCCGGTAATGCCGCGTCAGCAGCGTTTTCGCAAACGCGGTGCACCCTAATGCCCCGTGGATGATCGGCAGCGAACGGTAGATACCCTGCAGCGCCAGCACTCCGCCGAGAGGCTGGCCGATTTTCAAGGGATTGCAGCTTAACGGCTTGTTCGTTTGGTTAATCGTCATCATGTCCCTCCCTTTCCCAAGGAGCCGGCGTCCGCACCAGGTTCCACACCGGATGCTCAAGAGCAAACGCCACCTGCTTCGCAAGGCGGATTAACCCGTCATAACCCGCAAACGCGGTATGCCGTTCCTGGTTAATGTCCACGAATGGAATTTGCTCCTTTAAGGCCATGTACATGTTGCGTCCGCCGGCGATGACCAGGTCGGCCTTGCGTTCGCGCACCGTTTTGAGGATGCGCCCGGCTCCCCCTTCGGAAATGTATACCGCGTCGTCTCCGACCCGTTCGGCGATCCGGGCGATCTCTCCGTCGGTGCTTTTATTCGTGCCGACGCCAACCACCTTGATCCCGAGCTCCTGCAGCGCGGAGATCACCGACCAGCTTTTGACGCCGCCGGTATACAGCACTGCCCGTTTGCCTTTGAGCTGTTTGCGCAGCGGCGCCAGTTCGCGCATCACGCGGGCTTCCTCATGCTCGACCAGGCGGTCGACGCGCCGCTCCACCTCGCGGCTGCCCAGCAAATAGGCCAGCTGCCGCAGGGAATAGCTTGTTTCCTTGGCTCCGTAAAACGAGCCCTCGAAATACGGAATCCCGTATTTCCGCTCCATTTTGACCCCGAGGCCCAGCAGCGCCCGGCTGCACACGATCATATTGACTTTGGCCCGGTGCGCTCCGGCAATTTCCTTAAATCTTCCGTCCCCCGTTATTTTGGCATGAATGCGAATGCCGGCCTGATTCAGCAGCTTTTCAATATCCCAGATTTCGCCGGCGATGTTGTATTCGCCGATCAGATTCACGGCTGTGTCTAGGACTGCGGCAGGTTCTGCGGTGCCGATCACATATTGAAGGAGCGCCTCCCCGGCCAGGCGGGTGCCTAAGTTTTTACTGCCGACAAATCCGGGGCTGTTGACGGGAATGCAGGCGATTCCCAGCTCGGCGGCCGCCCGCTTGCATACCGCATCGATGTCTTCCCCCGTAAGCGCCGAGACGCAGGTTGAATATACAAAAACTGCCGGTGGCGAAAAACGCTTCGCGATGTATTCGATCGCCGCGCGCAATTTTTTCTCTCCGCCGAAAATAATGTCATGTTCGCCCAAATCGGTCGTAAAGCCGTACGCCGACAGCCGGGGGCCGCTCGACAAGCTGCCCCTTGTCCCCCAGCTGTTCCCGGCGCATGCGCTGGGACCGTGAACCAGATGTGCCGCGTCCGCGATCGGGACAAGCGTAATTTGCGCTCCGTCAAACGAACAACCGCCCGCCGCTTCACCGGGTTTCGGCCTCGGACACGGCTTGGTTTGCGGTTCCTCTTTGCCGCAGGAATCGCCCATTCCGGCATAACCTGTGATACTCATCGCTTCCATCCGTTCTGATCCCTCCTGCTATCCGAAATGTTCCTGTCCCGGCATCCCGGCGGATAACCGTTTGACCCTGTGCGTTAACGCACAAGGTCAAAGCTGTGGGCCGGAGCGTCTTCATCCAACCGCTCTAGCACCGTATTTACGAATAAGGTCAGCAAATTTAAGGTACCTTGATATCCGATGATCGGATAGCGCTGCAGATGATGCCTGTCGAATATCGGAAAGCCCACCCGGAGCAGCGGCACCCCGGCCTCTTTGGCCGCGTATTTCAGATGGCTGCTGCCGATGGCCAGATCGATCGGTTCATTAAACAATAGGGAGCGCAGATGCCAAAGATCGCGGCCGATATGCACCTTACCCTCCGCGCCGTAAGGGCTGGACGACAAAGCCAAGCTTGCCTCCTGTGCGAATTCGGCGTCACCGTTGGAGCAAACGATATGAACTGGCTCCATCCCCAGCTCCAGACAAAAGCCGATCAAGCCCAAAAGCAGGTCAGGGTCTCCGGCCATCGCCACCCGTTTGCCGTGCAGATAATTGTGGGAATCGGTTATCGCGTCGACGACCCGGGCCCGTTCCTGCAGCAGCGCTTCCGGGACCGGTCTGCCGCTCAATTCGCCGATCGTTTCGAGCAGACGGTCGGTGGCCGCGACCCCTAGCGGCGTGTGCAGCGACTGGACCGGCTGCCCCCAAGCCTCCCCGATATATTCCGCCGTTTTGCGCAGGCTGTATTTTTGCAGCGCCAGCGTTCCCTGCGCATTCGCCGCGTCCGGCACATCGGCCAGCCGGGTTCCGCCGTAATAATACGCATAAGTTCCGTCCGCTCCGGAATCGAAATTGCCGCTGTGATCGCCCAGCACGGTGTAGTCCGCCCCAAACAGCTCCAGAATGCGCCTAAGTTCGGAGAAGTTGCCGGTATACGGCTCGAATCCAAGCAGAACGTTCAGCTTCCCGCTGCTGGCCGGATCGACGGCTTGCCCTGAGGAACGTTCGTACAGATAACTAAGAATCGCCTTCAGCATGTTGTCGTAGCCGGTAATATGGGAGCCGGAAAAGCTGGGCGTATTGGCAAAAGGAATCGGCATCCCCTCCGGCAGCACGCCTTCCTTCCGGGCGTTGCCGATAAAGGCCGACAAATCGTCCCCAATCACCTCGGCCATGCAGGTCGTGCTCATTGCGATCATTTCGGGTTTGTAGAGCGCGACGCTTGTCTCCAGCCCGTCGATCAAATTGCGCATCCCGCCGAACACGGCGCCGTCCTCCGTCATCGACGAGGACACTGCGGGAACCGGCTCTTTGAAGTGGCGGGCAAAATGGCTGCGAAAATAAGCGGTGCAGCCCTGCGAGCCATGGATGAACGGCAGCGTTTTTTCAAAGCCCAAAGCGGCCATCACCGCGCCGAGCGGCTGGCAAGCTTTCGCCGGGTTCACAACCACCGCCTGGCGGGCAAAGTTTTTGTCCATATACTCCTGCGACCTGGTAAATACCGCGGTCTGCAGCACCTCTTCCTCCGGGCAGGCGTTTTCGAACTCGCGTTTCCCTTCCCGCTGCCGGACGTATTTTTCGCTGTCGAACAGCTTGTTATGGTCCAAAATCGTCCTAGGTTCGCTCATGCAGTCACCTCCCTTTTTTGCCGGGTCTTCACCAAATTCCATACCGGGCTGTTGATGGCCATATCCATGTCCCGGGCAAACACCTTAAACCCGTCAAATCCATGATAAGGGCCGCTGTAATCCCAGGAATGCATTTGCCGGAACGGGATACCCATTTTGTGGTAAACGTATTTTTCCTTCACGCCCGCGCCCATCAGATCGATATCAAGCCGCTGGGCGATCTCCTCCAGTTCGTATGAGCCCGGATCGTCCATCAGGATCGTCGCTTGTTTCAGCTCGGGAATCGTTTTTAAATAATCGTCCTTGTGGGCGAATTCATAACCGGTCGCCACGATTTCCATACCCAGGTCCTCGTAGGCGCCGATTGTATGCCGGGCTCGCAAGCCGCCGATCAAGAGCATGACCTTCTTGCCGTCGAGGCGCGGACGGTATTTGGCGATTACCGCATCCATTTCGTCCTTATAGCGGGCGATTACTTTTTCGCAATTCTCCTGGATCGTCTCATCGAAAAAGGCCGCGATCTTGCGCAAGCTTTCGATCGTTTTGGTCGGACCGAAGAAGTTGTACTCCAAGGACGGGATTCCGTACTGATTCTCCATCACTTCGCACATATAGTTCATCGAGCGGAAGCAATGGATGAGGTTCAGCTTCGCTTTATGCGCGGTCATGATCTCCTGGAGCGTGCCGTCGCCGGACCATTGCCCGATAACGCGCAGACCCATCTCCTCCAGCAAAATCCGCGACGCCCAGGCGTCCCCGCCGATATTGTAATCGCCGATAACGTTGACATCGTAAGGGCCGCACTCCTTCAGCTCCGCCCGGCCCATCAGAAAGTCGCGGATGGCGTCATTGGCGATATGATGCCCGAGCGACTGACTGACGCCGCGGAAGCCTTCACAGCGGACCGGCACGATCGGGATGCCCAGTTCCTTGCTCATTTTTTTGGCCACAGCTTCGATATCGTCGCCGATCAGGCCGACCGGGCATTCCGACTGGATGGTAATTCCTTTGGCCAGCGGAAACATCTCCTTGATTTCCCGGCAAATGAGCTCCAGCTTTTTGTCCCCGCCAAACACGATATCCGTTTCCTGAAAATCGCTAGTCACCTGCATGGCCGTAAAATTGTTGATGCCCAGCATGCCGCTGGCATAATTCCGCCGCGTGCCCCAGCTGTATTGGCCGCAGCCGATCGGCCCGTGGCTGATGTGGACCATATCCTTGATCGGCCCCCATACCACGCCTTTGGAGCCGGCGTAGGCGCAGCCGCGGATCGTCATCACGCCCGGACGCGATTTGACGTTGGATTTAATGGCGCATTTACTGCAATCCTGCTTGTTGTCCTCCTCCATGACTTCGTAGTGGCGTTTGCGCTCTTTTTTCGCCTTTTCCGGGAAAATCTCCAGGATCTCCTCGACGAGTTGTTTCTTTTGGATCACGTCCGTCGTTCCCATTCTCCAACCTCCCGCTCCTTTATTTATCTCTTAATCTGGAGTCAGCCGCGCGGCCGCGCTTAAAGCGCGGTTTTCATCCGCTTCATGGCCTCTTCCTCGTTTTCGATGACCCCGAACTCCATCAGCAGGTCTTCCAGCTCCTCCATGCTGATTGGTGTCGGAATCGTCAGCATGTCGTTGTGCAGAATTTTGTCGGCCAGTTGCTCGTATTCGGCGGCTTGGGAATGGTTTTCGTTATACTGGGTGACGGTCATTCTCCGCAGCTCGGCATGCTGCACCACGTTATCCCGCGGCACGAAATGGATCATCTGTGTGTTCAGGCGGCGGGCAAGCTCGGTGATCAGCTCATCCTCGCGGTCCGTGTTCCGGCTGTTGCAGATTAAGCCCCCGAGACGGACGCCGCCGCTGTTGGCGTATTTCAAAATGCCGCGCGCTATGTTGTTGGCGGCGTACATGGCCATCATTTCGCCGGAGCAGACGATGTAAATTTCCTCCGCTTTCTTCTCCCGGATCGGCATGGCGAAACCGCCGCAAACGACGTCGCCGAGCACATCGTACGAGACGAAATCCAGCCCTTCGTAGGCGCCTTCCTCTTCGAGGAAATTGATCGCCGTTATAATGCCGCGCCCCGCGCAGCCAACGCCCGGCTCCGGACCGCCGCATTCCACGCACTGAATGCCGGCGAACCCTTCCTGGATGACGTCCGCCAGCTCCAAATCCTCGACCGAACCCCGCTCCGCCGCCAAATGCAAAACGGTTTGCTGCGCTTTCGTGTTCAGGATCAGCCGGGTGGAGTCCGCTTTCGGGTCACAGCCGACAATCATAATTTGTTGATTGAATTTTTTGGCCAGTTGGGCCAGCGTGTTTTGCGAAGTCGTCGATTTACCGATTCCGCCTTTTCCGTAAAATGCGATTTGTCTCATAGGAATGACCTCCATTTAGGTAATTTGTTTTCATATTTGGCATGCTGCAAAATCAGCTCTTCGATATGGCCGGGTTTGACTACCGGGATGATGCCGGCCGCCTTTAGTTTAGCTTCAGGTACTTTGCCGATGCCCGCCGAAAAAAGCACTGAACAATCGCTTAAGCTGGCGATAATTTCCCGCAGCGTCGCCGCCTTGTCCCCGTTGCAGCTCGCTTTGCCGTGACAATAGGCCTGCACTTTGCGAATCCCGAGAAAGGTGACGTTCTGTCCATCGGTCTCATACACCATAAATTCCTTGGCATGGCCGAAATGCAGGTTGACCCGGCCTTCGCCCCGGGAGGCAACCGCTGCGCGCAGCCTGTAGCCGGCAGTTTCCGAGGGCGCTCCCGAAGCGGAGGCGGCCGGGCAAGCACACCTGCTCACGGGTTTTCGTCCGGCAGCTGCTTTCGCCGCTTGACGTTCCTCCAGACGCTTCACCTTCTCCTCCAGATCAGCTTGCAGCCGTTCCCGTGCTGCCGGATCAATCGGCGGCGCCGACGCGAGCTTTTCCCACGTAAAGTCGGCGCTGCGATCCTCGCCAAGCAGGCCGATGGCATCGGCGCGGCACTGCCGGCAATGCCTCATGATCTGCGCCCCCGCTCCGCCGCAAGCCGCTTGGACGGCGTGCAGCAGCTTCGGCGACGGCGCCTCGCGGCCTTCTTGTTCATAACGGCTGCCTGGGGCAATGATAAGAGGCATAATGTTGTGCATAAAAGCCCCCAGGCGCTTCACCATGCCGGCCAGAACCGGCATATGCTCATCATTGACGCCCGGGATCAGCACGGAGTTGACTTTGACCAGCACCCCCTTGTCGCTTAAGGCTTTCAGCCCGAGCAGTTGCCGGGTAATAAGCAAGCTTGCCGCTTCCCGGCCTTCATATTTGCGGCCCGATTCTTCGTCATATACCCAGCCGTAAATTTGGCTGCCGATATCCGGATCGACCGCATTGATCGTGATCGTGACATGGGCAATGCCAAGTTCAACGATTTGATCAAGGTATTTCATCAAGTTCAGGCCGTTGGTGCTAAGGCAAAGCGTGACATCCGGAATGGCGCTGCGGATCCGGCGGAACGTATCGAACGTCTTATCCGGATTAGCCAGAGGATCGCCCGGACCGGCAATGCCGACGACGGACAATTGCAGAAGCTGGGCGGCAACGCCCGCCGCTTTGCGGGCCGCTTCCTCCGGAGTCAGCAGCTCGCTGACGACGCCGGGCCTGCTCTCGTTAACGCAGTCAAACTTTCGGTTGCAATAATGGCACCCGATATTGCAAGCCGGGGCCACCGGTACGTGCATCCGCGCGAAATAACGGTGCGCCGCTTCGCTGTAGCAAGGGTGCCTGGCGACATCCCCACTTACGGATGGACTGGCGGCTTCACTTATGGAATCCATGCGCTCCTCTCCTTTCTTTTCTTGCATTGTCAGCTTTCCAAATCAACGGGCCCGAATAATTTGAATAAACTGTAAAAATTTATCTATATCATAATTTCACGTCAAAACTGCGTCAATTAACGTATCACCAAATTCTGCCGATTTTGCGTCGAGTTAACAAATCGGTCAAAAATCGCGTCATATTAGTTGACATACGAGTCACATGGATCCGGTTACATTTCATATTCTCAATTGCCGAGAAAACGTTAATTCCCGCAGGTATAAAAAAACCTCGCCGCTGGCGAGGTCCTTTGCCCTAGCAAACCCATACGTTGAATTCCCTCTTTGGTTCTACTGCGGGAACCCTTCTCCTTCTTTCATGATCAGCAGAACCGAGCACTTCGGCTCTTTCTGATCTGGGGATGCTGCTCTAACGGACTCCAGCGACGTTAGCCGCCCATTTCCCGGCTATTTCCCAACCTAACGGACACAAATGACGTTATTTCGCTCTGAATGAGCCAAACAAGGCCGATTCGAGGTAAATAGAGTCATCAAATAACGGCTCTGGTGTCCCTTAGCCTCAAGAGACTCTTCACTTTCCCTCTCTACCTGTGTCTTCGGCCTCTAGCCAAAAAAATCCCCTCCGCTTAAACCGGAGGAACGCTCATCGGCTTAAGCAAAGGGGATTCTGTTGATTTGTCGCAGGTCTAGCTTACGATCTCCGCAGCTTCATCGGAAGGAAGCAGAATTTCAAACACTTTTCCGTGCTGCAAAATGGTGATGCCTCTGGTTTTGTCTTTCATCACGACGACTTCCGGTTTAGCGGACATCCGTTCCAAATAGTGCTCAGGCACTTCGCCGGAGTTGCTGACGACTAAACCTTCCACTTCACGTTCGTCATTTTCGCCTAATTGCAGGTCAATCACTTGCTCAAACACATCCGAAAACTGTTCAAAGCTGTCGGTATACACCGAAATGCATTTCATGGGGTCTCTCATCCTCTACTATTTATCTTTGTCTGCTGGGTCATACTTCTTCTTTATTTTTCCTGGTTCTTGGCTTTTTCATACGTTTCTTGCCTTCCCGGCATACGTCCAGGAGCGGGCAAACTTCGCATTTCGGGTTTTGCGCCTTGCAGTGGTATCTCCCGAAAAAAATGAGCCGATGATGCGTTAATGTCCACTCGTCCCGCGGCACCCGCTTCATTAGCTTTTTTTCGACTTCCAGGACGGAGTCGTCCCACCCTGCAAGCCCAAGCCGCTTGCTGACACGCTCCACATGAGTGTCAACCGCAATCGCCGGGACGCCAAACGCATTGGAAACGACCACATTGGCCGTTTTCCTTCCGACACCGGGCAACTGCACCAGTTCCTCATGTTCGTGCGGCACTTCTCCCCCGTATCGTTCCAGCAAAATCCGGCACAGGTTTTGAATATGCTTCGCTTTGTTGCGGAACAAACCGATTTTGCGAATGTCCTGCTCCAGCTCTTCCAACGGAACCGAAACGTAATCCTCAGGCGTTCTATACTTCCGGAACAAATCCACCGTGACTTTGTTCACGGTCGCATCGGTGCATTGCGCGGACAGGAGCACGGCAATCGTCAACTCAAAAGCGTTGCTATGGTTCAGCTCACAGCGCGCATCCGGAAACATGGCACCGATGGTGTCCAAAATATGACGGACATCTGCAGCATTCATGTCTCCACCCCTTCATCCGAGAAAAAACCGTCTTGAATCCGGGAAACATCCCGCATCAAGACGGTTAATCTCACGAAAAATGATCAATTATTGCTTTTTTGATTTCAACCAGCTTGTCTCCGTTGAAATACAAAACAATTTTATCATTTTCCTGGAGCGATTGCACGGAAATCGTTGTGTCACCTTGGTGAATTTACTCTCTTCACTTTGACCGCCGTCAGGCCTTCAAAATCAATGCTGATCGTATCCCCTTCATGCAAATCGGACAATTTGATGACATTTCCGTTATTATCCAAAAATTGGGCGTCCTTCACATAAATATAGTTGCTGAAGTTGTCTTTGCTTATACCGATGCGGTCACTCGAAGCATTTACATACGCTACTTCAAATTGTTTGGAGATTCTGAGACCAAGCAATTCAACCTTGTCTTGTCTGGAATCCAGAACAGCTACAACCGGATCCCCTTTAGAGAAGTCGTTAAAGGCAGGTTTTGATTTTCCTGAAATCTCCATATCCAAACTCGAATTGTAAGGCAACCTCAGCAACTCCCCCTCCACTTCAATTACGATCTCTTTGTTGGAAGTGTCCGCCTCCACAAACTTGCCGGCGTATTTGTGAATGACCATAACGGAAACCACCCGGTCACCCAAATAAGCAATATTAACAATTCGGTTTTTAGTCAGAAGTTCCTCAAGCCCATCCAAACCTAGGTCATCGTAATCGGAATCATAATACGCTTCCGTCTTATCATCCAACGTAAACGCATGCGGTTTTCCTTCCGAGTCCATAACCATCAGGGCCTGCAGTTTAGTATCATAGGAAACGACGGCCGCTTGTTTAAGCTGCTTTACATTGCGTCCGAGGACCTCGATTCCGGTTACAACATCGGTGCTGTTCAGCGTCAGCTTGACTTGGTCCCCATTGTTCAGATCGGCGATCAGATCGCCGATGCCGGGATTGGCAATCCCGGCGATCTTAATCACAGGCTTATCGTCAAGCAGCTTCGTTTCCAGCGCACCGCTGCTTCTTTTGATCGTCAGCATGTTGGCGTCGGAGCCGATTTCCAGCAACGTCCCTTCGAGCGCCCGCTCCGTGCTTCCGGTCACTTTGAGGGAGACGAGAACACTGTTTTTTACCGTGTATTCAACAGCAGCGCCTTTTTGCAATTCGTTTAAGCTCATCAGTTGATTTTGATACTGGAGCAGCGCATTTTTATCGACTTCAAACTTCCCTGTCGTGCCGTCTTGATCTTTAATGGTAACGGTGTTGCCGTCCGCATAAACCGCTTCGATCACACCGGTTCCATTCTTGCTTAACACGGACGATTGAATGATGATAGGTTTGTGCTGGCCGGAGTAAGTTTCCCGTTTAACGACCACTTTGGTGTCCGGCGGGAGCGCGGCCGGTTTGATCGCTTTGCCGCTTTGATCCAGGAAAATCGTGCTCTCGTCATAAGTAATCGTCTCGGGCTCGTTACCGATGAGCAGCAGCAGCCTATTGTCGTCGAGTATCCGCAGCATCGTTCCTTCCGCGCTGTCCAACTGCTCCGCCGGATCGATGATCTCAACGTAAGCGGCCGAACCCGCTTTATCAACCGCCAAAACTTTCGTATACAGCTTCAATTGGCTTTTACCGACTCTGGATTCGGAGTCTTTCGTGAAATAGACGGTACGGCTGTCCAAAGCAAAGCTTTTCGTTTGTCCATTCGCGTATAAAGTAAGCCTATTGTCCGTCAAATTGGTAACAATGCCTTCATATGCGTTCTCATAGCTGGCGCTGACATATTCGCTGCCACGGCTTAAAAACGCAGCCATTTGCGCACGCGTCACTTTCCCTTGCGGGTCGAACTTTTTGCCTTCAACCCCGGTCGTAAGTTTCAATTGAACCGCCACATTCACGTATCCGCGAGCATTCGCGGAAATGCTCGATTGGTCGGCAAAACCCGTGGACAAGGTCGCTGAAGCTTTCGCTTCCGCGTCTTTGCCCAAGGCCCGAACAAGAATTTTGGCGACCCACTCGCGCGTCGCCTTTTTCTCGCCCCAGGATTCTTTGTCCGCCGTTGCGGCGATTTCTTCGTTCTTATCCAGCAGATTTTTGGACAACGCCAGCCCCAGATAAGGCTTGAAATAGTTGCCGACTTTCAAGTCCGCCGGGACTCCCGAGCCATCGCCCAATTGGGATTCCAGGTTCATCAGCCGAATCGCCATCGTGATCGCTTCCTGCTGCGTTACGACGTCCCCCGGCCGGAATTTTCCGGCATCGCCGAGAATGATCCCTTCAGCTGCAAGCTTGTATATATGTTTTTCCGCCCAAAAACCGTTCGACACGTCACTGAACACCGTAGTTGAGGAAATCGTTTGCGAAGCCCCCGTGGACGTGGAAGACGTCTCATTGGCAAACACCGCCGCGCCTCCGCTGAAGCACATCGCCGTCACGAGCATGGCGGAAACCGCTCTATGGGCATTTCTTCGAGAACTGCGTTTAAATGATGCCATCCAATTCTCCCCTTTAAAAAAGTTCTTTTTATCGTGTTCGACGAAAGGCAAACAAGTTCCTTCAATTTTCCTTAATTTCTTGACAGAGGATGATCTAATTCGACATGCCCCATCAAGGTGTCCACCTTTTCCCCGTCAACGAGCAGCTCGATGGCATTAACTTCCGGGAATTGAAACAGCGTTTTGGTCAGCGCTTCGATCGCCAGCGCCTCACCGCCGGCGCCGAGGTGCGCCTCATCCGGCAGCGACATATCGACCGTCACTACCCCATCCGCAAGCGTAGCCGAATGAAAAACAGCATTCTCCCAGAGGGCAAACAAGGATTTTTCGCTGGACTGCAGCGTTTTTAACGCCGCCAAATATTTGTCCTTATCGGATACGAACGAAATTTGCCGGGTTTCCTTCGTTAACTCCAGCATGTTATCGTCCGTGTAATAAGCCTCGATCGATGCCGTTTGCTGCGGCGGTTGTTCCGGCTCCTTTCCGTTATCCGCGCCTTGCGAGCCCTGCGTTTCCCCTGCGTTTTGCGGAGCCGCCGCCACAGGCTCCCCGACAGCTCCGTTCGAATCAGCGTTTCCCGTTCCGGTAGTCGGAGCGGTCTGCGGTTTTTGGCCGCAGCCGCTGCTCAGCAAGAGCAAAACAACCAGCATCCCCATGATCCATCCTTTTCTGTTCACGGTTGTTCCTCCTTCGCCGCGTTTAGTTTACGCCGAGATATTCTTTAATTCCGTCAACGATTCCCTGCGCCACATTGTTCTGGAATTCTTCGGTGTACAGCAGCGCCTCATCGTTTTTGTTGCTTAAATATCCGCATTCCAGCAGTACGGCCGGCATGGTCGTTTCGCGCGTGACATGCAAGCTTTGCGTGCGTACCTTACGGTCCGGAAGACCCGACGATTCCACGAGATGCTTGTGCATAACCTTCGCCAAACCCGCACTTGCGGAACGGGTGTAATACGTCTCAACCCCGGTTGCCGTTGCCGAGCCGGAATTCGCATGGATGGAAATAAAAATGTCCGCATCGGCATTTTCCGCAATCTTCACCCGATCCTGCAGCGTCGGATATGTATCGCTCTCGCGCGTCATCACGACGTTAATGCTCGGCCCTTGTTCCAAAAGCAGTTGCTGTACTTTTAAAGCAACGGCAAGGTTGAAGTCCTTTTCCTTTTTCTTCGTTATGCTGCTCGCTCCCGGATCTTTTCCCCCGTGCCCGGCATCGATCACGACCGTAGTCAAGCCGTCATCTGCGTCCGTTCCTTCCCATGGAGCCGTTGCTTCGGCATTCAAATCAACGATAATAAGTCCGTCATTTTCGTTTACCAGTGAGTAATTCACCTGTCGATTCAGGTCCAGCACGACGCGTACGGTCCAAGGATCACTGCTGAACAAAGCGTATCTAACGCCCGATACATCCGGGTAATCGGTCACTTCCATCACGCCGCTCTGATTGCTGTCGAGCGTTTGGCCGGTCGCGAGCGACTCGGCAAAAACGGTTTGCGGCAGATCTACCACCAACCGGTCGGGGCCAGTCATCGTAAAAATGTTCGGCGCCACGTTTTTGTCCACGGCGATCATCAAACGATTGTCAACGAAGCTGATGCCGGTGACGGAAGCCAATTCGCCGCCATTTTCCGGCTCGATCGGCGTTCCCGGCTGCTCCGATTCGTTACCCGACTCAGGGTTATCGATACTGCCGCTTCCGCTGCCAGAGCTCGGACTCGTTAAATAAGCCGCTTTCTTGGAATTGTCCCAAGATACCGTTAGCCCCATCTGCTCGCCGACGAATCGTAAAGGGACAAGCGTGGTATCTTTGGCCAACATGGGGGCAGCCGCCAGCTTGACATCACTGCCGTTTACCGTTGCGGTCGTCTTGTTGACGGCCAAAGTGAGAATTGTTCCGGGTTGCTGTATGGTTACCGTGCCCGTCTTTTTTTCCCAGTTGACGTCAAAACCTAGCTCCTCCGCGACGACACGAATTGGAATCATCACATTTCCATTTACATTTTGAACTTGTCCATTTTCGGGCAAGGTTAGCGCCCTGCCATCCAGATAAACACTGGTGCTTCCCGCGGCAGCATGTCCCGTTTGCGAAAACGCAAACAAAAAAATCAAAGTGAACAACATTGCCGCCAAATTTTTTTTCCTCATCCGTCACCCCTACCATCCTAGTATTTTTGCCTCATGACGACCGATAAAACTTCACCTGAATCTTCGACATCACCAGACGACATATTAGACGCTTTGAGCCCTGAAAAGTTGCGAAATTATGGCATTTTTCTGCGCATAATTTACTACTGCTTCCTATCAAACTACTGAGTTGGCTGATTATTCTTTTTCTACAAAAAAATAAGACTGTCCCTAAAGTCAAATTTATGACCTTTTGAGACAGCCTCGTTTCTGCTTTTAAGTACTTCCTCTATTCTCTCGTGATAGGGTGCTCGAGGTCCGCATGGCCCATAAGCGATTCGACCTTCTCCCCGCCTACCGTGACCTCGATTTGTTTCACCTCGTCGAACTGAAACATCGTCTTTTTCAGCGCTTCGATGGCCAACGCCTCGCCGCCTGCGCCGAGCCGGGCTTCGTCCGGCAGCTCAATATCGAGCGCCAGCTCACCGTTCGCCTCGGAAAAAGCGACGCTGTCGAGCTTCACTTTCTCCCATAAGGAAATCAACCCTTGATCAGCCGACTGCAGAGCCTTAAACGCTTCCTCATATTTGGTATGCCCTTCAGGCACCTCAATCTCCCTTTGAACCGGCTGCAATTCCATGAGATCATCGTCTGTGAAATAAACCTCAACTTTCAGCTTAACTTGCTCCGCTGTTTGCTGCGGGCCGTTTGCATCGCTCTGACCCGCTCCCTCGCCGCCGGAACCCTGGCTGGGATCGACCGCGCCGCCTTCCGCGGCGTTCGAAGGATTCCCGGTATCCGCCGGCATAGCTGCGGGCTTTTGTCCGCAGCCCGCCAGCGCCAGCAAAGCGATGATCAGCAAAAGATATCCCATTTTTCTCATGCCGTTACCCCCTTATTTATTGCGTGTTTCCGACAAAATCACAGACCCAAATATTCCTTAATCCCCGCCACGATACCTTCGGCAACGCGTTGTTGCAATTCCTCGGTATACATGAGAGACTCGTCGTTCTTGTTGCTGAGATATCCCACTTCAAGAAGAACGGCGGGCATCGTCGTCTCGCGGGTGACATGCAGGCTGCTGTAACGCACCTTGCGATCCGCCAGCCCCGTTGCCTGAACGAGATGACTGTGCATCACGTTGGCGAGGGGAATGCTTTCCTCCCGGGTATAATACGTTTCCGAGCCGCTCGGATTCGCCGGCGGATCAATGCTGTTGCCGTGAATGGAAACAAACACATCGGCGCCGATATCATTGGCTATTTTTACCCTATCCTGCAGCGACAACGTCACATCCGAATCCCGGGTCATCACAAAATCGAGATCCGGTTCCTGCTCCAGCAAAGCCTGGACCTTTAACGCCACCGCCAGCGTGAAATCCTTCTCCGGCCGCTTCGTTATGCTGGTCGCTCCCGGCTGAGTGCCGCCGTGCCCCGCATCGATGACGACGATCGGCTTACCGTCCGCCCCAACATCCCAGCCTCCATATGAGGCGTCCGCTGTCAAGTCAACGGTAACGAGGCCGTCGCCGTTATTCGTCACATTAAACTGGCTGCTGCGGTTCAAATCGATCACGAAGCGGACCGTCCCCGGTTCTGCGCTGTATAACGAATAACGGATTTTCGACACGTCTGGATATCCGGTGACCGCGAGTTCTCCTTTGTTGCTCTCGTCCAATGGGAATTGCTCCAGAAAAGACTCGTCAAAACCGGCATTCGGAACGTCTACGACGATCCGGTCGGGACCGGTCATCGTAAACACGTTTGGTTCAACGCTGCCGGATACCGCAAACATCAAACGGTTTTCGCCAAAGCTGATCCCTGTAATGAGCGCCGGATCGGTCTTCTCGCTTGCCGTTTCCCCATACGCCTCTTCTCCCGGCGAAACCGCGGTCACGCCTCCATCATCGGTGGAAGGCGCGTATGTACTGTCTTGCTCCAGCTCATCCGCCGGCACCTTGATTTCATCGTCCGACGCTGTGGCTCCGCTGACATGCCCGGGCAGAACGCCATCGGCCGAACCGCCGACCGGGCTATATAAATACGCGGATTTGGATTCGTTGTTCCAACTTACATTTAACCCCATTTGTTCACCGACGAACCGCAGCGGCACCAAAGTCGTGTCGCCCTGCAGAAAAGGAGCGCCGTTCAGCTTCACCTTTCGTTCGTCCACAACGGCCGTTTCCTCGCCGATCTTCAGCTTCAGGTTGGTCTCTCCCTGCTTGATCGTCAACGTACTGTTTGCTTTGTCCCAATTGACGTCGTAGCCAAGCCCTTCGACGATCACGCGGATCGGCACCATCACGCTTCCTCGGACAATCCCGGCCTGCGCGTTTTCCGGCTGCACCAGCTCTTGGCCGTCCAAATAAATGTGCGTGCCGGACGAAGCCGCATGGCTTAAACCCGGTAACCCAAGCAAAAAAAGCCATGCAAACAAGAAAAAGCCGATTTTCTTCATGAACCTCATCCCTACCTCACCCTAATAAAATTTACCGACAAAAAGAACCCTTATCCGCAAAAGGCTGCTAATTACTTCCATAATATCAGAAAATAGCGTCACCTGATAGACTTATATTTTCATAGAGAGACAAAAATGGACATTCGATTCCGCGCGAGCTGTCCAACGAAAAATATAAGGGCATCCCGCAAACGTGATCACCGCCGCCTTATGAACGCAAAAACTCCCGGTCCATAAACCGGGAGCTCCTATACTTTGACGGCTAAAGTTTAACCGAATTTTCTTTGCTCGTAAGCTGCGATCAAATCCTCGTGCTGCAGGGTCAGGCCGATATCGTCCAGGCCTTGCAGCAGGAATTGGCGGCGGTGCTCGTCGAGATCAAACGCGATATTCAGGCCATATTCGTCCTTAATCGTCTTTTCTTCCAGATCCACCGTCAGCTTGTAGCCTTCATGGGCCGCCGTACGTTGGAACAGCTCTTCAACCTGCTCCTCCGACAGCTTGATCGGCAAAATGCCGTTCTTAAAGCAGTTATTGTAAAAAATATCGGCAAAAGACGGCGCGATGACGCAGCGGAATCCGTAATCGAGGATCGCCCACGGCGCGTGCTCCCGCGAAGAGCCGCAACCGAAATTCGCCCGCGAAATAAGGATCGACGCGCCTTCATAGCGCGATTTGTTTAAAGCAAAATCGGGATTGACGTTGCCTTCGGTGTCAAAACGCCATTCGTAGAACAGAAATTGTCCAAACCCCGTACGTTCGATGCGTTTAAGAAATTGCTTAGGAATAATGGCGTCGGTATCGACATTGACGCGGTCCACAGGACCAACGGTACCGGTCAGTTTTTTAAATGCTTCCATCGATCGATTCTCCCCTTTTTACCTTGATTAGCTCAGGACTTCGCTTTTGATTTCCCACTCGCGAACATCGACAAAACGTCCCTTGATCGCAGCCGCGGCCGCCATCGCCGGAGAAACGAGGTGCGTTCTGCCGCCGCGTCCCTGCCGCCCTTCAAAGTTCCGGTTGGAGGTGGAAGCGCAGCGCTGCCCAGGCTGGAGAACGTCCGGGTTCATCGCCAGGCACATGCTGCAGCCAGCATCACGCCATTCGAATCCGGCTTCCGTGAAGATTTTGTCCAGGCCTTCTTTTTCCGCCTGCAATTTCACGCGGCCGGAGCCCGGTACAACAATCGCCGTAACTTTGCCGGAAACCTTGTAGCCTTTGGCGATTTGCGCCGCGGCGCGCAAGTCTTCAATCCGTCCGTTCGTGCAAGAGCCGATAAACACGTAGTCGATCTCGATGTCCGTCATCGGCGTGCCTGGCGTCAGGTCCATGTATTCAAGCGCCTTCTCGGCTGCTTTGCGTTCGTTGTCGGTAGTAAAATCGGCCGGATTCGGCACGCGTCCGTCGATGCTGGTGCCCATGCCCGGGCTTGTGCCCCAGGTCACCTGCGGGATCAGCGAATCCACGTCAAAATCGACCACACGGTCATATTCCGCGCCTTCGTCGGTCGCCAGCTTCTTCCATTCGGCTACCGCTTGCTCGAACGCTGCGTCTTGCGGCACATGCTGACGCCCGCGCAAATAATCAAAGGTCGTTTCGTCCGGAGCGATCAGCCCCGCTCTGGCGCCGGCTTCGATCGACATGTTGCAGACGGTCATCCGCTCTTCCATCGTCAGTTCACGAATCGCTTCGCCCGTATACTCGATGACATACCCGGTCGCAAAATCGGTGCCGTACTTGGCGATCACGCCAAGAATCATGTCCTTGGCCGTTACGCCAGGCTTGCGTTTGCCGACAAACCGCACTTCCAGCGTTTTGGCTTTGGCTTGCTGCAAGCATTGCGTAGCCAGCACGTGCTCCACCTCGCTGGTGCCGATCCCGAAGGCCAAAGCCCCAAACGCGCCGTGCGTCGACGTATGGCTGTCGCCGCAAACGATCGTTTTACCCGGATGCGTAAGGCCAAGCTCCGGACCCATAACGTGAACGACGCCTTGATCGATCGTGTCCAAATCGTACAAAGTTACGCCGAAATCACGGCAGTTTTGCGAGAGCGTATCGATCTGCTGTTTGGAGATCGGATCGCTGATGTTGTAGCGGTCTTTAGTCGGTACGTTATGATCCATCGTCGCGAAGGTCAGATCCGGACGGCGAACCTTGCGCCCGCTCAGCCGCAAACCCTCAAACGCCTGAGGCGAAGTAACCTCATGCACGAGTTGCAAATCGATATAAATAATGCTCGGTTTGCCCTCTTCCTGATAAATCACGTGATTATCCCAAATTTTCTCATACATCGTCTTTTTACTGCTCATTTTTTTCACCCCACACAAGGAATCGAACCTGGAACAAAGCGGAATGCCGATGGTTTTACATCCAATTGGCCAGCGCTTTGTATGTTGAATTCAATATAGCACGTTCCCGTTAATTGTTCCAAGATATAATAACTATAATTGTGATAGGGTCAGCCTATAAGGATGGATGTGCTAAATTGAGAAATCTCTTACCCGGCAGGGGTTTTCGGAATGTAATTTCGATGGGATGGTTTAAATATGGCTGGATAATACGGATTTCTTGTGCCTCCATTTATAATTTGCTATTGAAGTAAAACCAAACCTCTGTTTTTATTCCTACCGATTCGTTTATATCCTGCCTTTAAAAAACAAGAGCCTGTATTGTGATGACGGCCTTTGATTCAATGGGTAGCGGCGACCGCGTCCTTGATCATATCAGAACCAAAGTGCTGAGATTCATTTCGGAAAATTGTACACTCCAAAGCATCCAACCCATCATCACGAGTCCCTTTCCATGTAACCCAAACAGCATCTGCGCTTGGTGTTCTCAGAATCAAATTCTTACCAGGCCTGCAAAACTGTTTGTCGCCAACGCTTTGGCGAGAATATGCCGGTCTGCAAGTAATCTACATGACACGTCACCTTTATTGGTGTCTATCCAGGGACCATAACAGTTATCGGGAGCATTTTTTGCACCAAGTCCATGACACGCCTCCTGTAAACAAAAAAGAGGTGTAGTAATATTTCCCAGATTCTTTTAG
This sequence comes from Paenibacillus lacisediminis, assembly GCF_046567315.2. Lineage (NCBI taxonomy): Bacteria > Bacillati > Bacillota > Bacilli > Caryophanales > Paenibacillaceae > Paenibacillus > Paenibacillus lacisediminis. The sequence continues at coordinate 34,170 of NZ_JBKIAX020000021.1, forward strand.
TCACTCTTATCTGTATAAAATATAACATTGGATTATTGCGGTGTTACTACAGATGACTATTTTCTTCTAATTGCTCTGAGTGTAAGCAAAGCATCATCCCCATATGGCGTTAATGTCCAGTATGTGGAGTTATCATTCACACTTCTTTGTTTTACAATACGAGTTATTAATCCTAGTACTCTAAACTGCACTTTAATAGTTTGAAATGAGTCGCTATCTATCTTGAACTCACTCGCTTCACTGAAATTTGACGATTTGTCACTCATAATTTCAAAATACTCTATGTCCTGTATTAATTTATTCATTATTTGAATAATTTCCTCTTCAGAGGCTTCGTTCATCAGAATATTACCGACATTATAAAACATTCCATTCCAAGTCATTTCAAGGTTTCTTCGGTACCGGTAATATGTTTGGGCTCCTTTTTTTCTTCCAATAAAAGAGTATTTTATTTGATATATATCTTTACCCTGAGAAAACTCCTCACTTTTTTCAGGAGCTTTTACTTTGATCTGTTCTAATTCATCTTTTAATTGGTCTACTAGATTTTTGAGTCTTAATATTTCCTTAGTAGCACCACCGTCGGACATCTTATCGGCTCGAACCCATCCAATAGAAGGGTTTGATTTAATGAGTTTGGTTAAACTTCGAGAAACAATAGAACCCAGTTCTACAGGATTCGACCAGTATCGGACTAATTTCTGTTGAGTCAACTCTCGGAAAGCTTCCAGCTTTTCTTTGCCTTCTCTTTCTTGCTCTGTTCTATTTACAGGTAATTCTTGAGGATTTTTATGGATAAAAGCTATAATTGGCTTCCCTACTTCGAGTGCGTATCTGTACTCCATTTCAGTATAACTAATTCCTTCATTGCCAATAGAACCATATCTCCCCCCTATAACTACAATGTAATAATCACTGTCATCTATTTTATCAAAGTCCATTGGTCATCGTTTGTAGCTGGAAAAAGTTCCATTCCCGATGGAATACAATCTAATTCTAATAAAGCTTGCATTATTTCTTTTCTTTCTTCTTGAAGGTCTTGATAAGTTGAGCTTACAAACACTTGATATCTTTTATCCATAAATTCCTCCATGCATACAAGAATAATTGTTCCAGCATGAGTATTATAGCACTTTTTTCCAAAAATAATTAAGATCGAGTATTTATCCAAATACAAAACTTGATTTGAAATCTTTGTAAGCGAATGCTAAAACAAAACCATCAAGTGGATTTTCTTTTCATTGCTATTCTCCTTCTACATTAAGATTTTGTATTAAGTAAATTACCAAAAGAAAAGAGTAATATATAAACAAAAATTACTAAATATGAATAATTGCATCGAACCCTGAAGGAAAATTTTCTCATTGAATATAGAGGGTGTATTAGTATATGTCACAAACAAACGTTCGCTTTTTGGGGCGATGACATGCTTGTGATATTGAGCGTAAATCTTACGCATCTTATTTAATTTCAGTTCTACGCACCGGCGAATGCCCACTATGCCGGAACTCCAAACCAATAAAAGAATATGCAAATTTATAGTATATATTTATAGATCAGCAAGTATATGTTTAGACATTAAGCAAGGAATGATTTACCTTGTTAAGTGTTAATGTTAAGTAAAATTAAGGGGGAAGATTTCTTGAAGCACGTTGCAAAAATGAGTTTTTCAATTGTAGCAACTGTTATTTTATTATTCGGGTTTACAGTGACAAATACCCATGCTGCTAAAATAGGTGAGCAGCTAAAATCTCCTGAATATGGATGGGAAAGATTGGATGACAGGGACAGTAGTATCGTTTATACAGGAACCTGGGTTAAAAGTTCTAGTCCTGCTTTCTATAACTCTACCCTAACGTATAGTGAAACTGTAGGTTCAACGATGAATTTTAGTTTTAAAGGAACTAAGATACGACTCATAGCAAGCAAATCCAATATTGATGGTAAAGCAATTCCTATCGCCATTGACGGCGTTGCGGAAACGTTTAGCGAAAATATTACTGGTACGAATCCTAAAGACACTTATAAAGGGCAGCATCAAAGTGTTGTTTATGAAAAAACTGGATTAACAGATGAAAAACATACAGTTACTATTAGAGTGCAGAGTGGTTGGCACTTAAACATAGATGCTTTTGATATTTATATAGCAAATCCGATCACTCTCAAAGCTTCTGCTGGAGACAGCCAAGTAGCTTTAAAGTGGGATTGGGTGCAGGAAGCAGAGAACTACACGGTTAGGTATGGAACCGAGTCTGGGAAATATACCGAAACTATGACAGTGACCAAAGACGTTTATAATAATTACGTTATTCCAGGTTTGACCAATGGAACAACGTATTACTTTGCTGTGACTGCAACAGTAGATGGGGTTGAATCGGACTACTCAAACGAAGCAACAGCAACACCATTTGCAGCAGTGACTAACCCGATTCTTGATGTTATAGTGGATGAAGAAACTGTAACCGTTGGACAAGAGTTTGTCTCGAACATTGCACTAAGAAATGCAGACAACATTTATGCCGAAGACTTCACAATTAATTATGATACTAATTTGTTTGAATACTTGGGCTATGAAGAAGTAACGGGTTACAAGGTATGTAACGATCCCACAGACAATAATGGAAACATCCGTTTTATTATCGCCAGCCAAGGCAAGGACTATGGTATAAATGAGGATACGGTTATTGTTAAACTTAAATTCAAAGCAATCGCAGTCGGAACAGGGGACGTAGACGCCTTAAAGGGTAGAATCGCGGATACAGAGCAAGAATATGATTTGGACGATGAAAACTGCTTACAGGATACAGTAACCGTTGTTGCACCGGCTATTTTGGACGTAAATAAGTCGGGGGAGTATACATTGGTTGACCTCGCTATCGATGCGTTTTACTTTGGAAATGCTGTTGCCGATACGGATACGGTCAACCACCAAGCTGACCAAGTAATCGACGATACTGTAAATGATGACGACCTTGTTTATATTGTAAATCGAATGTTGATTAACCCAAACTACACACCGAATTTATAGTCCATACCGTAGAAGCCCTGGAGTTTTAATCGCTCTCCAGGGCTTTTTATCGCTTCATTTCCGTTTCAGAGTCGTCCTAGCCAACGCAACGATCGACAAGGCCGGCGCTTCCAAGCTTACCACATGTTACATTCTATTTGGAGGTGCTCCTATGAGTGGTAAAAAACTGGTGCTTTTGATCGTTTGTATTTGCGTATTTGGATTAATAGGCACCTTGGGTTTGATGTACTTTTTGCTTTGGATTGCGTTTAATTCTTAATTTCGGCTATCTACCCTGGCGAAGGCATGCATAAATACTCATGATAAATTAAATACGCACTAAACGAAGCGGCCGCATTCCGGTCTTCCCGGGGAGCAGCCACCTAATTTTACCGGAAGCGATCTTTCAGTTTGGCAAAAATTTCGATAATGTATCGTGAACCTGTTACGGAACATCAAACGGACGAATCTCAACCTCATCAAACCGCGAAGCCGTTGCCACGGACTTTAACCCGATTTTGCCATGAAGGAACGGCCTATCGCTGCGGTCGTCATACTCCAGCACCGGCTTGCTGCCGTTGTCGTCATAGACGGTAATTCGCGTGCCGACGGCGGCAACTTTCAAGTGAATCCATTCCCCTTCAGGCGGCAGAGGGTAAGCGGCGTCCGCCAAAGGCACTGTATCGTAATTATGCTTCACGAGATGAAGGCCGGTTCCGTCTACATACACATAGTATCCGCGCAAGAAATCATCGCGGTTTTGGTTCAATTCCAGCCCGTTCGCCGGGTCCGTGACCCGGATCAAAAGGCCAGTCTGTCCGCCTTTCTCCGGTACGGTAAGATCAGCTTCCACCGAATAATCCGTCCAGCCGTACTCTCCGGTTACGATTTTCGCCGGCTGCCGCGACGATGCACGTAGCTGGCCATCCTTCACGGACCATACTCCTTCGTAACGGGACCAGCCGGAGGTGGTTTTACCCTCAAACCCATCTTTGATTTCCGTTACTGGCGTGAATTCGCTGGCTTCCATCCAGGCGAAATCCATGGAGCCTTGCTTCACTTCCAGCTTCAGGGCTTGCAGGCCGCTTTCCAGCTTCGCTCCGTGGATTGATACCGTCTCCCATTGCCCGGGATTTACGGGCGGATTCACTTCAATCGCCGGTGCCGCCCCCTTGCTTCCGTCCGAAAGGCTGAACTTCACCCCATCCGGTCCGGGAGCCACGCGAAAGTGGATGCTGTAGATCCCGCTGCGGGTTACGTTCACCCGGTAGCTTAAGGCAGTGCCTTTCGCCAGCTTGGCGAGGTAATACCCCCCTTTCCCGTCTTCGGCGGAGGAAGCTGCAGCTTCCTCCGCGTTCTCCGCATGAATGGCATCCACTGCGCCTGGCATAGGAGCATAGGCCAGGCGATCGCCGCTTCCGTTCACTTTATTGCTGAAGGCAGCATATCCGAAACGGGCCTCGGCGTTTTGGGCGGCGTAACCGATCCGCCCCCCGCCGACGGCTTCCGCCAGTTGGAGCGTAAGCAGGCGCATGCCCGCGGTATACACACGGACCGAGCGGTTCTGAACCTCCAGCCGCAAATTTTGCAGGAAACGGATATCGAGACTGTCCGGGATCCGCTGTTTTTCTACGCCGACTGCTTTCCCGTCCCTGTATACCTCGGCCGTAATTTCGCGGGAATCCTGGTCGAGCAGAACGATACCGAAGCTCTCATCGTCCGTATAGGAAAACACAACTCCCGCTTTGCCTCCTTGACCTTCCGAACGAAGCTGTACATGAAATTCCGCGGTGTAGTCGGATTCGGCAGCCGGTTCCGCCAGTAGCATGGAGCGCCCTTGCTTTCCTTGGGCAGCGGCGATCAGTCCTCCCCCCGCACTCACGGACCACTCGCCCTCCCCGGATATTTTCCACCCTGCCCCGATTTCATTTCTTTCAAAACGGTCGCTGAAAAACGGCGGATCTGGCGCCGGCTGCGGACCGTCCGTCGGTCCGTAAACCTTGAAGCGGCTGCCGTTCCAGACTAGACGGTCTATGTTCATATGCCGGAGCGGGCCAACGATACCGGGTCCCTCCAGATTGTGATAGATCATATATTGCGTGTCCAAATCAGGTCCGGTCACGATGGAATTGTGGCCCACCCCCACCGTCGGCCCGTCCGCTCGCAAGAGGACAGGATTGCCGTCAAAGCCTGCGAAGCCCGTAAGTGGGGAAGCGCTTACCGCCGCATCCACCCGGTAGCCGCTGCTAAACACATGATTCCCCGTATACGTCATGTAATATTTTCCACCCCGCTTGAACACCGTCGGACCTTCCGTCCATCCGCCCATGTAAGCCCCGGTTTGTGTTTCTTCCGGAGCGACAGTGAGCGGGTCGGTCATAGGTGCGGCTTGAATCCCCTTCGTACCGGCGTAGTAAAAATACCACTTCCCATCGTCATCCACAAAAGTCGAACCGTCGATCGTGCGGCCGAAATTTTCCGTCGCCACGCGGAACGGCCCGGTCGGCAAATCGCTCTCCAGCACGTAATGCCCTTGGCCAGCCGGAGAGGTGTACATGTAAAACTTTCCGTTCCAGTATCTTACTTCCGGCGCATAGGAGGCCGTTGTTGTCGGATCTTCCGTACACAGCCCTTCATACTTCCACTCAAGCAAATCGGGTGAGCTCCAAACTTTGACTCCCGAATCCGTATCTCTCGTACTGACATATAGATAATAATATCCGTTATAGGAGAATATGAACGGATCGCCCAATCCATATTCCTCCCATTCATCCGGCAGCGTTATCGGGTTGGTATATGTATGGATTGTGGTGGGCTGAATCACTGCATCCTGATCCTTAAGATCACATCCCGCTCCCCCCATCCCCAAACAAATCATCAAAAGTCCCGCCAAGCACGCTTTTCTCATGGCTCTCCCCCTCAAGCTAATTCGGTCATTCCGAACTCAAGAGAAACACACAGTTTGTTTATTACAATAATATTGTATTATTAGAGCTGATTATACGGTTATACATCCGATATGTCAACGTTTTCATACGTATATATTGAAATTTAATATTAAAAAGTCCTTTTATTACAATATTAATGTAACAAAAGGACTTTAAGTTATATAATCACTTCACCAAACCGCCGCGCAGCGCCATCACCACAACTTGGGTTCGGTCCTCACAGCCGAATTTTTGCAGGATCCGGTGAACATGGGATTTGACCGTCCCCTCAGTGATGAACAGTTTTTCGGCGATTTGATCATTGCGGAGCCCGTAGGCCATCTCCTGCAGGATTTCCTGCTCCCGCTCGGTTAACGTGTCAAGCAAAACGGCCTTTTGGCGGTCTATAGCCGGCGGAGCGGCCGCGGAAACGGCCTCCAACAGCGCGCCGGAAGCCAGCTTCGTTTTGTAGACCGCCTCCCCCCGGAAAGCGGAACGGATCGCCGCAAGCATGTCCTCCATATCCGCATCTTTTAATAAATACCCGACCGCACCGGCACGGATTCCCTGTAGAACATACTCCTGATCGTCAAAGGTGGTCAGAATGACGATTTTCACGGCCGGAAGCTGGCCCATGATTTCCCGGGTCGCCTCAATCCCGTTCTGAAAAGGCATCTGAACATCCATCAGGATGACATCCGGCCGGTATTCCAGGGCCAGCTTCACCGCCTCTTCTCCGTTGCACGCTTCTCCGATCAGCTTCATATCCGGCTGCAATCCGATCACATATCCGAATCCTTGGCGGATCATCGTCTGGTCGTCGGCAAGCAGCACTTTAATGTTTTGCTCCTCTGTCATGGCTTCCCGTCCTTTTCACCGGATGTAAGCATATCCTCCCGGCTTCCCGCCGGAATGTGGGCAACAATCTGGAACCCGTGCGGCTTACGCGCCCCATAATGCAAGCGGCCCCCGCGTTCTTCGAGCCTGGCTTTCATCGCCCGCAAGCCGAATCCTTCGGCGATGCCCCCACCGTATCGCAGCGCCCCATCATCGCGGATGGTCATCACGATGTCCCCGGCTTCCCGCCGCAGGCCGACCTCTAGCTCGGTTGCCCGCGAATGCCGTATGGCATTGGTAATCGCCTCCTGCAGCACCTTAAACAGCGTTCCGAATTCCAGATCGCCCATATCCTCGTCCCGCAGTCCATTATGAAAAGTATAACGTATCCCCGCCGTGGCCTCCATCCGCGAAAGCAGCGCCTTTAAAGACGCCGCGCCCGACAGCGATTGATCATCAGCAAGGGCGTGGACGGCGGAACGAATGTCTCCCAGCCCCTGGCGCGCCACCGCCAGCATGCCGTCCAAAGCACGCTCCGCCTGTGCGGGATCCTGTTTGATCATGTACCGCATGGCCTGAAGCTGGACGATCAGCGAGGTGATGCTATGACCGACCGAATCGTGGATGTCCCGGGCAATCCGCGTCCTTTCTTCGAGAATTGCAAACCGCATCGTCGTTGCCGTAGCCTCCTGCAACTGATCATAAGCCTCCTGCAGTTCGGCCAAATGCCGCTTGTTCAGCTCTAACAGCTCTTTGCGGTAAATTCTTTTCCGGATGGCGTAAAATAGTGCAAAAGTCAAAAGGATATAAGAGATGATATTAGCCGGATTCGGCTGGCCAAACCTCACATAAAACATCGCGGCGATCAGCAGGGCCGCGATTGCCGGCCCAAGCCACTTGGACAAAACGGATTGGAGCCGGGCGTAAAAAATGACGATAACAAGCAGGTAAAGCAGCTCCGTTTCTTGATACCAAATCAGGTTGGCCGCGGTTTCCAGCGTCACGATAATGACAGCGATCCCCGCTCTCCGCTTGTTCCACCAATTTTTAGGAAAGAAAAACAAACTGCAATAGGACAATCCGATCAGCACGTTCAGGATTACTTTTTCCGCCGGCCCCGCAAACATTCCGGCCAAATGCATCAGATACAACAGAACCCCGCTTACCACCGCCGTTTTAACATAAGGGCGATATTTTTCCGATGACATGGCGACTACCCTCTTTCCCGTACCATTACCCTACCAGATTACGTCTCTACCCGGAGATAGATATTTTCGCGCAAGCTTTCCATCCCCGGTTGGTCGCCTTCTATGAAGAAAACAGGTACCATGATCCCATAACACAAAAGGAGGCAACTTCATTTTGAAATCCGTCATTACTTTGTTGATCGCCATTTTTATCCTCTACCGTATTTATCTTCGCGTCAAAAGAAGCATCGGCTGGCAGCAGCTAAAGCCGAAAAAAATCATGTTTACGACCACCCTTCTGGGGATTGCAGGAATTCTGTTCCTGATCGCGGGGGGACTTAACTGGGTCAGCTTGCTGTCGGATGCGGCGGGAATGGCCATCGGCGGCCTGCTCGCGTATTACAGCGTAACCACAACCCGGTTTGAACAGCGGGACGGCGGCGTCTATTACCGTTCCAGCACCTGGATCAGCTTTGCTGTGACAGCGCTGTTTTTCGGACGGCTCATCTTTCGTCTGTACGGATTGACCTTTGGCCCGCAGGCCGGCTTGGCCGGAACTGCCCCAATGAATCAGGCGGCCGCGTTTGGCAGCTCCCAGAACCCGTGGCTATCCGGCTTGGTGCTGATAATGTTCGTTTACTACATCGTCTACAATATCACCCTAATGGTAAAAAGAAATAAGCTCGCATAAGCGAAACTTGGAAAAACAGCATAAGGGAAAAGTAGGAGGCAGGATCGAGCGAGGCCATGTTGTAACGGTTGTGAGCGTTGTTATTTCGATAAAATGTAGGGGAAATCAAATTTAATGGTTGCAGCAGAGCTTATTTTGCCTTATTTTCACGGATTCTAGCCTTTTTACCCAAATAAGCGCAGTTATAACCGTTAGAAATTGAAAGCCCGTCTTTTCAGCTAAATAAGCGCGATCACAACCGTTAGCGAACGACTGGAGATCCGAGAGTGCTGGGCCATTAGCCCAAACGAATGAATTGGCCAACTAGACCAGCACAAGCAACACCGGCAGCACGATAAACGAAGCCAGCGTCGTCCACATGATGCACCTCGACACCAGTCCAGGCGCGGCGTCAAACCGTTCGGCCAGAACGACGGCGTTCACGGCGACCGGCATCGAAGCCAAAATGAACAGGACGGAAAAAAGCGTGCCCGTAATGCCTAAAACCGTCAATGCGACATAAGCGGCAATGGGCGCCGCGGCCAGCCTTACGGCAATGCCGGCCCAAACCGCGGATCGCTTGGCGGCCACAGCGGCCGGTCTTCCCACCTTCACCATCTGCGCGCCCAGCACCGTCAGCACAACCGGCGAATAAGCGCCCGCCACCATGGAAACACCCTGGGTGATCTCCGCCGGGAGCTGCAGGTGCGTGATGCGGAGAAAAAACGCCACGGCCGCGGCATAGATCGCCGGCAGGGCAAACACCGACCGGATCGCGCTTTGCACGGAAAACTGCGAGCGGGCGGCAAAATATACGCCAACCGTATTAACGATGATCATCTGCGTGATGACATAAAGCGAGGCTTTGTCGAGCCCAAGTTGGCCGAAGGCAAGCAGCACGAGCGGCAATCCGTAGTTGGCGCTATTCGTCAGCGCCGATATAAGCGTAAGTCCGGCCGCTTCCGGCGCCTCCAGCTTCAGAATCCGTCCCCCCACCTTGGCAATGCCCCACATCAGCGCCAGGTTCAGCAAGGAAAATCCGATCGTACTGAACACATCGCCCGAGGAAATATGCGCGTTCATTAGCGTATCGAAAATGATCGCCGGACTCAGCACGTATAGATATAAAGTCAGCAGCGGCTTGGTGTCCAAACCGCGAAAACGCGCCAGCAGCGCACCGGCAATCACCGGAATCGAAAGCGGAACGATTACATGAAGCAGTGTAGATAAAACCGTTTGTATCATAGTTGCCGGACTCCTCTGCTCGCTTGATAGCTTTGTTTTGCCCTATTGTACCTCCGGTCCGCGGGGCGCGTCCAAGACATGAAAACAATATAGCTGATAGCTATTCCCTATAACTTTTCCGCGTATTTTAAGCCGTCCCTCAGCTTATTTTCAGATTCGGATTCGATATCTTTGTTGCAGGCTTCCCGAATCGATCCGGCAAATCTAAAATTTAAGCATGAAAGGAATGAAACAAAAGCATGTCATTATCTGTAAATCCATACAGCAGCACTTATTCTTACAGCATTGGCTCGTGGGGAAAAACGACCGCCGCCAACAAACAAGCAGACTCCGGACAAAGCGGCAAAGTAACGGCTAGTACGGGTGATTCCCTTGAACTAAGCCCGGAATATCTCGCCTACCTGACCAACTTACAAAATCAAGCCGCCGCAGACTCCACCTACGGCGCAGCAACCGGACAAAATACGGACCCGCTCACCACGGACGAGAAAAAATCGATTTTGACGGAGTTGCAAAGCAAACTGAGCTCCTATTCATCCGGTTCCGCCGCCTCCGGCGAAGAAGCGGCCGATCCGCTCGGCGAACTGCTTTCGGCGCTGCAGGAAAAATTGAGCGAATTCGACGCGGAATCAGCCAGCGAAGAAGAAATCGACGCGCTGTTTGACGATATTGCCGAGACCGTCGCCGAGCTGCGCCCGCCGAAGCCGGAGCAGGCTCCGCCCGGAAACGGGGAAGAACGTCCTCCGGCTCCCCCTTCCGAAGCCGAAGGGATCCCTCCCTTCTTATGGGATCTTCTGACCGAATACTCAGAAGGAGCCCTTAAAGACGGGAGCGGCGGGACAAGCGAAACGGCCTAGCCAAAAAGGTTAGATTTGGGAAAATCTGCGGCAATCGAAAAAAAACAGCGCCACCAGGCAAATTCACCTGGAGGAGCTGTTTTTTCATAGGAATGTTCGTGCACACAGCAGCGGGTTCAACCCGCGGCCTTAAAACGAGTCGATCCCCATCACGTGGTCGAGCGGAATCGGTCCGATGCTGCGGCTGTCGTTGCTATTATTCCGGTTATCGCCCATGACGAACACATCACCGTCCGGAACTTCCCAAACCTGAGCGGCCCCTGCATTCATTTTTTCCTTAATATAAGGCTCGTCTAGCTGTTGTCCGTTTCGGAACACGTGCCCGTCCTTCACTTCAATCGTATCTCCGGGCAGGCCGACCACTCTTTTGACATAGAAAAAATCTTCCTGTCCACTGCCGGATAACCAGGTTATCAAAGGATGCTCCTTGATATCGTCCAAAAGCGTACGGCTGCGGTCAACCCGGCTGTCGATAATGACGATATCGCCGTAATCCGGCAGCTTCTCCAGCACATGCGCGAACTTCCAGGCATAAATGCGCTGCTTGTCGTTGAGCGTCGGTTCCATTGAATGGCCGTCTACCCGGTAAGGCTGGATCACAAAAATGCCGATAATCATGCTTAGCACAAATCCAAGCGCGATCGATCCGCCCCATCCGACAACTTCTTTCAACCATTTCTTCAAACGTAAAACCTCCAAAATAATAACTTTAGCTTTTTCATCTATTATAACGGGGAATAGGGACACAAAACAAATCTTCCTGAATATCCCAGCCCAATTCTACCGCCGATAACGAGCATCCCTTCCCTATATGTAGTATACTTGTTTATAGGATTTTCTTATAAGAGGGATGATCAAATGGAGCTAAGACAACTTCTATACACACTGAAAATCGCCGAGGAGAAAAACTTTTCCCGCGCCGCCGATAAGCTGCATATCGCCCAACCCTCCCTAAGCCAGCAGCTGTCCAAGCTGGAGCAGGAGCTTGGCGTCAAGCTGTTTCAGCGCAATACGAGCACGGTGGAGTTGACCTATGCCGGAGCAAGCTTTATTCAGCACGCGCAAAAAATCATGGACGCTGTGGCTCAACTGCGCCAGGAAATGGACGACATCTCCCAGCTGCGGGCCGGCCGCGTCGTCGTGGGCAGCATGCCGATCACCGGCTCCCATCTGCTGCCTTATGTGCTGCCCGCCTTCAAGGAAGCGTACCCGGACATCGAAATCACCCTGCTGGAGGATACGTCGCTCAATCTGGAGAAACTGACGGCCGGCGGCGGCACCGACCTCAGTTTGCTGTCGCTGCCGCTGCAGGAGCCGACGCTCGCTTACGAGCCGATCGGCGAAGAAATCATCGACCTGGCCGTGCCGCCGAATCACCGGCTCGCCTTTACCGAAGAAGCCAGGACAGGCGTGAAGCTGGAGCAGCTGCGGGACGAGCCGTTTATCGTGCTGAAAAAAGGGCAGGGCTTCCGCAAGCTAACGGTCGACCTTTGCCGCAGCGCGGGCTTTGAACCGAACGTGGTATTCGAGAGCAACAACATCGAAACGGTGCAATCGCTGGTCGCGGCCGGGATGGGCATTACGCTCGTTCCGCGCTATATCGCCCGGGCCAAACGCAGCGAGCTGATTCCGGCCTATTTACCTCTCGCTGATCCCGTGCCTAGCCGCACGCTGGTCATCGCTTACCGAAAAGGACGTTATTTGTCCAAAGCGGCGGAGGCTTTTATCGACACGTTTAAGGCGACGATGGAGCAACGTTAGCTCGCTTATAATTCGTAGCAATCCGGGCGGCGGTCGGCGAAAACCGGGATGCGGCCGCGAACTTCATCCACGAGCGAGAGCTCGATGGTTCCGGTGACGATTCCCTCCCCTTCCCCGCCTTCCGCTACGATTTCGCCCCACGGGTCGATGATCATCGAATGCCCGAAAAAGTCTGCTCCGCCCCCGCTGCCTACCCGGTTGCACGCCACAACGTACATCTGATTTTCGATCGCCCGGGCCATCAACAGCGTGCGCCAGTGGTGCAACCGGGGATGCGGCCATTCCGCGGGGACGAACAATACCTTGGCGCCCTGCAGCGCCAGCGTCCGGACCAGCTCCGGAAACCGGATATCGTAGCAGATCGACGCCCCGGCTTTCGTACCGTCCAATTCAAAGACGACGTTCCGTTCACCGGAGGCCAGATATTTCTCTTCCTCCATCAACCGGAACAGATGGATTTTGGCATAGCGGGCCGTCTCTTTTCCTTCGCGATCAAAAACATACATAGTATTGTAAATCTTTCCGTCTCGTTTCTCGGCAATGGAGCCGCCGACGATATGAATGCGGTGTTTGGCGGCAAACGCCGACAACCACTCCCGCGTCGCCTTGCCTTCGGCATCGGCCAATTCGTGAATCCGGTCCAAGGCGTAACCCGTATTCCACATTTCCGGGAGCACGGCCAGATCGAGGTCAGGATGCTCCGCTACCGTCCGCCCCAACAGTTCCTGCATGTGTTTACGGTTTTCCTCCGGTTCCCCCAATCTGATATCGCTCTGAACCAGGGCAACCCGCCATTTTCCTTGCTGCCGTTCCGCCATATTATTCACTCCTTTAGAGCACTATACCAGATATGATAGCTTGCTGCTTCACGGGTGGCAATAAGCCGCTATTTATTCCCCCTATACACCTCGAAATTCTCATGATAAATTAACATTAACATTTTTGAACCAGACCGGAGTGATCACGATGAAGGAAGTCAAACCATCTTCCATGGCTTTCCCCCTGTTGGTTGCCGATGTTATGCAGGGGTTGCCGACTCAATTTTTCGCGGGCCTTGTGCAGAATGTCAATCAAGAAATCTCGGCGGGCCACGACGTCATTAACTTGGGACAGGGAAATCCCGACCTGCCTACGCCGCCTCATATCGTTCATGCTCTTCAGCAAGCGGCGGAAAACCCGCTTTACCACAAATATTCCCCCTTTAGAGGTTATGCGTTTCTGAAAGAAGCGGTTGCCCGGCGCTACCTGGAGGATTACGGCGTACAGCTTGATCCGGAACGGGAAGTGGCCATTTTGTTCGGCGGAAAAACCGGACTGGTCCAACTGCCCCAGGTGCTTTTGAATCCGGGGGACGTCTGCCTGGTACCTGATCCGGGTTACCCGGATTACTGGTCCGGCGTGGCCTTGGCCAAGGCGCGGCTGGCCTTTATGCCTTTGTCGGGGGAAAACGCGTTTTTGCCCGATTACAATGCCATCCCGGCCTCCGATTTAAAGCAGGCAAAGCTGATGTACCTGAATTACCCGAACAACCCGACCGCCGCGACCGCTCCGCTCTCTTTTTATGAAGACACCGTGGAATTCGCCAGCCGCAACCGGATCGTCGTCGCCAGCGATTTCGCCTACGGAGCCATCGGTTATGACGGGCATCGCCCGGTCAGCTTCCTGCAGGCCCCCGGCGCCAAAGAAGTCGGGGTCGAATTCTACACCTTGTCCAAAACGTACAACATGGCCGGTTGGCGGGTCGGCTTTGCGCTTGGCAACGCCGAGATCATCTCGCTGATCAACCTGCTGCAGGATCACATTTATGTCAGCCTGTTCGGCGCGGTTCAGGCGGCGGCCGCGGCGGCGCTGACCGAGTCGCAGGATTGTGTAACCGAACTCATAGCGCGGTATGCGTCACGCCGCAACGCCTTTTTTGAGGTTTTGGAGCAAATCGGCTGGCACGCCTCCAAACCGCGGGGTTCTTTCTTTAGCTGGCTCCCGGTTCCGCAAGGATACACCTCCACCGCGTTTGCCGAACTGCTCCTTCGGGAAGCCAAAGTCGCGGTAGCGCCGGGCATAGGCTTCGGGGAGCACGGCGAAGGGTATGTCCGCATCGGACTGCTCAGCGGCGAAGACCGCCTTCAGGAAGCCGCGCGGCGAATCGGACGGCTTGGCTTGTTTTAAAATAAGTTAAACTAAAGAAATGGTGGAGCTAAGCAAGAGTACTGAATTGGGGAAACTATTCTAACGGATGCCACAACCGTTAGATGTCCGGCGGGCAATCGAATCGGTTCGAAAACTTGAGCTTTTGCGGGAATTCTGAATGTATCAGGGCTACAAGTTGTCTTGTGCAAGAAGTTAATGCAACGCTAGTGAACATAAGGACAAAACAGGGCTTTATTTCGACGATCCCCCCCATTATGATTAAAATAGGGGAATTTTATGTCGTTATTTCCCACGGTCACAAGGAAATGCCTGCGTTTTGGGCCATCCACAGGAAAATAAGAACAAAAAATACTGCTAATGGGGATGAACATGCTGGGCTCCGGACCTTAAGTACATAAAGTACCGCTATTTTGCAGGCTGATGCTCGGTCCTTCCAGTAGTCGGCTGTCCAAACGCCGATTTCTAGGTTAGCCCCTTTTGGCTTTTTTCTTTTGCAAAAAAGAAAAGACGATGGTATCCTAACAGTAATCATATTCATATCGGACATCCCTACAAACGCAATGACGGGACCAGTAAGAAAGAACGCGGCGCCCCAGAGAGTAAATTCCAGCGGCTGAGAGAATTTACATGCTAGCCCTTTCCGAACCCTACCCCCGAGCGGCCGGCTCCAAAGCCGGACAGCGCCCCTGTTACCAGGCAATCCGAGTCGGATGAGAACCTCATCAATAAAGGTGGTACCGCGGAAGTCACACTTTCGTCCTTTGCGTGCAAAGGCGGAAGTTTTTTTATTTTGCGGGGCGGGAGGATGCGGGAAAAGGGAACTGATTGCCTGGCCATTCGGTACTGGATACCGCTATCGATAGCCGTTCGGCTTCGACTTTCTGTGCTGACTACTGGCCACTTGCCGCTAACGGACACGGAAGCCGCTATTTGAACGTTTTATCGGTATTTCCCAGGCTAACGGACACTTGGAACCTTATTGGCGTGAAAAAGTCCCAAAACCCGCCTGATTGAGCAAAATAGCGGCGCCTGTGTCCGTTAATCGTGAAAAAAGACCGTTTTTGCTTGAATAGCGGCTCTCATGTCCGTTACATCCTGCGGCCCGCACAACCATCCGTTACCCGCACGCACACGTTATTATTTTAAGTTTTGGAGGAGTGGTCACCATGCTGCGTCGCATCGTCGTCAAAATCGGAAGCAGTTCGCTGACTTCGTCGGAAGGAGGATTAAACCGGGACGCTGTCCGTTATTTCGCCGCCGAGCTGGCCGGGCTCGTCCGGGCCGGTTTCCAGCCCCTGCTGGTCACCTCCGGCGCCGTGGCCGCCGGCTTCCGCGAAATCGGCTACCCCGAGCGGCCGAAGCTGCTGCATGAGAAACAGGCGGCCGCCGCGGTAGGCCAGGCGCTGCTGATGCAAGCGTACCGCGAAGCGCTCTCCGAGCATCACGTATCCGCGGCCCAAGTGCTGCTTACCCGCTCCGATTTCCAGAACCGCAAACGGACGGGCAACGCGAGCATGGCGATCGAAGAGCTGTTGCGTCAGGGCGTCCTGCCGATCATCAACGAAAACGACACCGTTTCGCTGGATGAGTTGAAATTCGGGGACAACGATACGTTGTCGGCCCTGGTCGCCAATTTGATCAAAGCTGAGCATCTGCTCATTTTGACGGATATGGACGGGCTTTACACCAAAGATCCGCGCCTTGATCCAAATGCGACCCGCATCACCCGCGTCACGGAAATCACAAACGAGCTGTACACGATCGCCGGCGGGGCGGGCTCCGCGGTCGGTACGGGCGGCATGCGCTCGAAAATCGACGCGGCCAAAATCGCCTCGATCGGCGGCGTTCCCGTCTTCGTCGGCAAAGTGTCGGAGCCCGGCGACCTTCAGGCCGCACTGCAGGGCGACGGCCACGGCACCTACTTCGAAGCGCACGGGGCCACCCTGCCGCGCAAAAAACAGTGGCTCGGCTTCTTCTCCACCCCGTTCGGCACGCTGACGGTTGACGACGGCGCCGAAGAAGCGCTTATTCACGGCGGGCGCAGCCTGCTCCCGGTAGGCGTCAAAGCCGCGAACGGTCATTTTCATACGGGTGATGTCGTGGAAGTCGTCAATGCCGGCGGGGAAGTGCTCGGACGCGGGATCGTCAATTACGACGCCGAGCAGCTGCAAGAAATTCTCGGGCTGCCCAGCGCCGAGGTTATCAAAAAGCTGGATATCGTCCACCGCCTGGAGGTTATCCACCGGGACGAATGGATTTCGTTAAAATCATAATTCGAAGAATTATAAGGAGGTCTTAAGCTATGAGTGAAGTCAGACAAAAAGCCGAGCGGGCCGCCGGTGCCGTATCCGCACTGAACCGCCTGACGACGGAGCAAAAAAACGAAGCCCTGCTGGCCGCCGCCAAAGCGCTTGTGGACGGCAGCGCCGCGATCATCGCGGCCAACGAGGAAGATTTGCGGCGCGGCCGGGAGAACGGCACTTCTTCGGCGATGCTGGACCGGCTTGCTTTAAACGAGCAACGCATTGAAGGGATCGCCGAAGGGCTGCGGCAAATCGTCGCTTTGCCCGATCCGGTCGGAGACGTGCTGGAGACGATCGACCGCCCGAACGGGCTGCATATCGTGAAGAAGCGTGTACCGCTCGGCGTCATCGGGATCATTTATGAAGCCCGCCCCAATGTTACGGTTGATGCAATGGGACTTTGCCTCAAAACCGGCAACGCGGTCGTGCTGCGCGGCGGCTCCTCCGCCCTCGCCTCCAACCGCAAAATCGTCGAGCTCATCCATGAGGCCTTGCGCGGCACCGCCATTCCGGTCGACGCCGTGCAACTTATCGAGGATCCAAGCCGCTCGTCCGTCGACGAAATGCTGAAGCTGAACGGGCTGCTGGATGTCATCATCCCGCGCGGCGGCAGCTCGCTGATCCAAACGGTCGTGCAAAACGCCACCGTGCCGGTGATCGAGACAGGAGCAGGTATCTGTCATACGTATCTGGACGCCGCCGCGAACCCGGAAATGGCCGCTTCCATTGCACTCAACGCCAAAGTACAGCGTCCATCGGTATGCAATTCGATGGAAACGCTGCTTGTTCACGAAGACTTCGCATCCCGGCATCTGGCCGAATTGGCGGACCGCTTCAAGGAGGCAGGCGTTGAGTTAAGAGGCTGCGCAGCGACGAGACGCCTTATAGCCTGGGCAAATCCGGCAACCGATGAAGACTATGCGACCGAGTACAACGACTATATTTTGAATGTGAAGGTCGTTCGCAATTTGGAGGAAGCGCTGGATCACATCCGCCGTTTCGGCACCAAACACTCGGAATGCATCGTTACTGAAGACCGGCACGCCGCGGAGCTTTTCCAGCAGGAAATCGATGCCGCCGCCGTGTACCACAATGCGTCCACCCGGTTTACGGACGGCTTTGAATTCGGTTTTGGCGCCGAAATCGGCATCAGCACGCAAAAACTGCATGCCAGAGGGCCGATGGGCCTGCCTGCGCTGACATCCAGCAAATATATCGTTACGGGGAATGGGCAAATCCGGGAGTAAACCGGCAATTAGCCTAAAAAAATCCCCCTTAGCCAATATCCATTCTCTACATCAGGAGGTAATTGACCATGAATCCGAACATATCCCTGGCCTCCGCCTCGATTTGCTTTTACGGCGCCGGTTCGATGGCCGAAGCGATCGTGCGCGGACTGATCCATAAAGGCGTCGCCGGCGCGGACCAGATCGCCATGCTGAACCGCTCGAGCCAGGAACGGCTTGCCTATTTATCGCAGACTTACCGCGTGTCAACTGCAAACGAGGAAGCCGCTAAAAACCGGCATCTTCAAGAAGCTTCGATCATCGTCCTGGCGATGAAGCCGAAGGATGCCGGCGAAGCGCTTAGCGAACTCGGCCCGATGCTGCGCGAAGGGCAAATGATCGTCTCCCTGATCGCCGGCCTGTCGATCGCGACGATCCAGGCGCTGCTTGGCAGCAACATCCCGATCGCCCGGACGATGCCGAACACGTCCTGCTCCATCGGCCACGGCGCAACCGGAATCTCCTTCTCCGCCGAAATATCGAAGGAGCAAAAAGCGCAGGTGTTGTCTATGTTTCAAGCGGTCGGTATGGTTAGCGTGATTCCGGAGGAACGGATGGAAATTCTGACCGGTGTTTCCGGCAGCGGGCCCGCATATATTTATTACATGATGGAAGCGATGATCGAAGCGGGTATGGAAGGCGGTCTTTCCCCCGATCAGGCGCGTGAGCTGACGGTGCAAACGGTGCTTGGCGCCGCCCTGATGATGAAGGAAACCGGCGAAAATCCGGCCAAGCTCCGGGCCGACATCACCTCGCCAAACGGCTCGACCCAAGCGGCGCTGGAGGTGCTCGAAGCGGCCGGCTTCCGGCCAAACGTGAAAGCCGCGGTGCACCGGGCCGCCGAGCGGTCTTTGGAAATGGGCGAGGCGGTTCGAAAGTCGCTTCTGTAAGCCATTATTTTGGGTGAAGCACGAAGGAGGACGGCCAACATGAATTTTTCGGACATTCCGTTGGAAGAAAAACAAGCTGCGCTCAGCGAACTGCGCGGCGTCAAGGAACGGCTTGCCGCCCGCGGCTGGCTTCCGGGCTTGAGCGGCAGCTTGTCCGTTCGGGTCGGCGGCTTCGCGCCGGGCAATTATCACTTCGCGGTGACGTCGGGCATGAAGGGCCAAACGAAGCTTCCGGCCGAGGAGTTTCTGTTTGTGGACGCCGCTGGTACGCCAAGTGAAGCCACAAAACTGACGCCCGGCGAAGATGTGCCGATTCACGCGAAAATCTACCGGATGACCGGCTGCGGCGCGATTCTCCACGTGCACACCGTGTTTAACAATGTGCTCAGCGAATATTTCGGCGACGAAGGATTCGTCCAAATACAGGGCAACGAGCTGATCAAAGCGCTGGGCATCTGGGAGGAGGACGCCGCTGTCCGCATCCCGGTCGTGCCGAATTACGCCGACATCGCCGAGATAGCGGGGCGGATTCCCGCCGCGCTCGACACCCGCGTTCCCGGCTTATTGCTGCGGGGCCATGGCATCTACGCATGGGGCTCCACCGCATTCGATGCCGTATCCCGCCTGGAGGCCTTCGAATTTATGTTCGAGGCGATTTACCGCTCCCTCCTGCTTCCGCCCAAACGTAAATGACCGGACCAAGCAACCTCGCGGCCAGCAAAGCAAAAATACGCAATGCGATAAGCAAGCCGCATCCTCATCGCTGACGCGAGGTTATTTTTGCCTGTCACAGGCCCTCTATCTTTCGAGAAACTCCGCATAAGCTTTAGCATCCATCAATTTGGAAAAAGCGGCGGCGGGGTCTTCATGGAGTTGAATCCGCACCATCCAGCCCCCGTCGTAAGGTTCTTCATTCACCAGCTCGGGCGCCGTTTCCAGCTCGTTGTTAATCTCCAGCACCGTTCCGCTGACCGGCGTAAACAAATCCGCCACCGTTTTGACCGATTCGATCGTGCCGATCCCGTCCTGTGCTTCCACTTCCGTTCCAAGGTCCGGCAGCTCCACAAACACGATATCGCCCAAGCGATGCTGGGCTACGTCGGAAATGCCGATTTTTGCCGTTCCATCCCCCAAATCCAGCACCCATTCATGTTCGTCGCTATACCATAGATTTTCCCTAATATTAGCAGACAAGCTCATTCCTCCTCTTTCCGGATATTTCTCGTTCAGATTATTCCAACCCAGTCAAGATGTCAATATTACTAACATAATTTATAGATTTGCAAAAATGAAAGCGTTGCAGTATACAAAACCAAAATAAAATTTATATTTTTATGATAAGTTTATTGACATATTTCGCGGTTTTGAGTATTAATGTAGATGTAATCAGCGGTTGAAGGCAGAGGGAGAGATTACAATTCCAGCAAATTGTAACGCCGAAGGAGCAAGCCGCACGGAAGCGGTGAATCTCTCAGGCAAAAGGACTTCTGCCGGACGCGTCTCTGGAGAGAATTCGTCTTTTAGGGTTTAAAGGCGGATCACCCAAGGGGAAACCTGCTTCTTCTTTAAAATGCCGGGGAGCAAGATGCCTGGTGTTTTGCAGCAGGGTAACTCTCAGGTACAAAGGACAGAGCCGGAAATATCCGATTCGTTGCCAGTCGGAATTTCTTGGCCTGTCTTTTTATTTTTTTCATGATATGCGCAGGTAAAAATACGGCCCACTACGGCCAAACGAGGTGATGAGATGTCCGAACCCCTACTGCAACGAACGCCGTTATACTCTTGTTACGGCCGATATGAAGGCGTGCGCTGCATCGATTTCGGCGGCTGGGAGCTGCCGGTGCAGTTCAGCGGCATTCAAAAGGAGCACGAGGCCGTGCGCGAGCGGGCCGGCTTGTTTGACGTATCGCATATGGGCGAGTTTTACGCCGAGGGTCCCGGAGCGGAAAGTTTTTTGCAGCGGATGACGACGAACGACGTGAGCCTGCTGGGGCCGGGAAAAGCTCAATACACCCTGCTCTGTTATCCGGACGGCGGTGTCGTCGACGATCTGCTGGTGTATAAACGGGACGAAGGCAAATACATGCTTGTCGTCAACGCCGCAAACATCGACAAGGATTGGGAATGGCTGCGGCGGCATCTGCCCGCCGAAGGCGTCAGCCTGCGCAACGTTTCCGCAGCCACGGCGCTGCTGGCGGTCCAGGGGCCGCTGGCCGCCTCCATCCTCTCCCCGCTGTGCGAAGGACATGATCCCGGCGCTTTGCGCCCCTTCACGTTTTATCCTGAGGCCCGGGTCAGCGGCATTAAAACGCTGCTCTCGCGCACCGGCTATACCGGCGAGGACGGGTATGAGCTTTATGCGGCTGCGGAAGACGCTCCGGCCCTTTGGGACGCGCTGATGCGAGCCGGCGAGGCCCACGGGCTCGTGCCGGCGGGGCTCGGCGCCCGGGATACGCTGCGTTTTGAAGCCGGCCTCCCCCTCTACGGGCAGGAGCTGTCGCAGCGTATTTCGCCGCTGGAAGCCGGCCTCGGCCGGTTCGTGAAATGGGACTCTGGCTCGTTTATCGGGCGCGAGGCGCTGCTCCAGCAGCGTGAAGAAGGCGTTCCGCAGCGGCTCGCCGGTCTGGAGATGATCGACCGGGGCATCCCGCGCACGCATTATCCGGTTTTTGCGCCTGGCATCGAGGGCCCAATCGGCGAAGTAACCACAGGCACGCAAGCGCCGACGCTCAAAAAAAGCCTCGGACTGGTACTGATCGCCAGCGCCCACGCGGCGGCCGGCACCATACTCGAGGTGGAAATCCGCGGCAAACGGCTGAAAGCCCAAGTCGTCCCCCTGCCATTTTATCGCCGAAACGCACTCGCCAAGCCGTGAAAGGAGAACGAGAAAACCTATGCTAAAACACCGTTATTTGCCGCTGACCGAACAAGACCGGAACGAAATGCTGGAAGCGATCGGCGTCCCTTCGCTCGAAGCGTTGTTTCAGGATATTCCCGGGGAGATCCGTTTTAAAGGCGAGCTGCCGGTTTCCCCACGGCTCGACGAATACACTTTAACCCGGCACATGTTCGCACTTGCCGCGCGCAATGCCGACACCGACCGTTACGCCAGCTTCCTCGGCGCGGGCATTTACGATCTTCATATTCCTTCCGTCGTCCAACATGTCATTTCCCGTTCCGAATTTTACACGGCTTATACGCCGTACCAGCCGGAGATCAGCCAGGGCGAGCTGCAGGCGATCTTTGAGTTCCAGTCCTATATCTGCGAGCTGACCGGCCTCAAGGTGGCCAACGCCAGCATGTACGACGGGGCGACAGCCCTCGCTGAAGCCGGTTCGCTGGCTGCGGCCGCCACCCGGCGCAAACGGCTGATCGTGGCCCGGACCGTCCATCCCGAGGCCCGTGAGGTGCTGGCAACTTACGCACGCGGCCTGAATCTGGAGATCGCGGAGGTCGGCTGGGAGGCGGGCGTTACCGACCGCAAGGCCTTGGAGACGGCCATTACGGAAGACACCGCCGCCGTGCTGGTGCAAAACCCGAATTTCTTCGGTTCCCTTGAAGATATCCGTTCCATCGGCGAGCTAATTCATGCGCGCGGAGGACTCTTGATCGTCAGTTGCAACCCGCTGTCTCTGGGCCTGCTGGAAGCGCCGGGCAAGCTGGGCGCGGATATCGTCGTTGGCGACGCGCAGCCGCTCGGCATCGCACCTTCCTTCGGCGGCCCGACCTGCGGATTTTTCGCCGTAGCCGACAGCTACATGCGCCGAATGCCCGGGCGGATCGTAGGGCAGACGACCGACAGGAACGGCAAGCGCGGGTTCGTGCTGACCCTGCAAGCCCGGGAACAGCATATCCGCCGCGAAAAAGCGACCTCCAACATCTGCTCCAACCAGGCGCTGCTCGCTCTCGCCGCGTCCGTGTATATGTCGCTGATGGGCAAACAAGGCATGGCCGAGGTCGCGGAGCTGAACCTGCAAAAAGCACATTACGCCAAAACGCGCCTGGCTTCCATCCCGGGCGTAAGCCTTCCCTTCCCGGCCCCGGTTTTTAATGAATTCGTGATCCGGCTGCCGGAAGGCGCCGATCCGCAGCGGCTTCAACAAAAGCTGCTCGAGGCCGGATTTATCGGCGGCTACGATCTGGGGCGCAGCTATCCCGAACTCGCCGGACATGTGCTGATCGCCGTGACCGAAAAACGCAGCAAAGCGGAAATCGACCAATTCGTCAGTGTAATGGAGGAATCGATATGCACGAAATAAATGAAACCAAACCGGAGGAATTGCTTATTTTCGAACGCAGCCGGCCCGGAAGGATCGGTTATTCCCTGCCGGAATGTGACGTTCCCGCCTTGCCGAAGGAGGAGCTGGTGCCGCCGGAAATGCTGCGCCGTGATGGGCTTTCGTTCCCGGAAGTGTACGAGGTTGATGTCGTGCGCCATTATACCGCCTTGTCCCGCCGCAATTTCGGCGTCGATAACGGGTTTTACCCGCTCGGTTCCTGCACGATGAAATACAATCCGAAAATCAACGAAGATGTGGCCCGTTACCCCGGTTTCGCCAAAATTCATCCGTATCAGCCGGAGGACAGCCTGCAGGGTGCGCTGGAGCTGATGTACCGGCTGCAGCGGGACTTGGCCGGGATTACGGGTATGGACGAGGTCACCCTGCAGCCGGCCGCCGGAGCGCACGGGGAATGGACGGGCCTAATGATGATCCGCGCTTATCACGAAAGCCGCGGTGAGAAGCGGACGAAAGTGATCGTGCCGGACTCCTCGCACGGCACCAATCCGGCCAGCGCTGCGGTCGCCGGCCTTGAGACGGTGACCATCCCTTCGACTGAGCGCGGCATGGTCGATCTGGACGCGCTGCGGGCGGCCGTTGGCGAAGATACCGCCGCCCTCATGCTCACCAACCCGAACACGCTTGGCCTGTTTGAGCAGCAAATCGTGCAGATCGCCGAAATCGTCCATACGGCCGGCGGGCTGTTGTATTATGACGGCGCCAACTCAAACGCCATCATGGGGATTACTCGTCCTGGCGATATGGGCTTTGACGTCGTCCACCTCAACCTGCACAAAACGATGAGCACGCCGCATGGCGGCGGCGGCCCCGGCGCCGGTCCGGTCGGCGTCAAAAAGCGGCTCGCGCCGTTCCTGCCCGAGCCGACGGTCGTCCTGGATGAATCATCCGGTCGTTACGCCATTCGCGGCCGGCGTGCGGAGGGGGCTGGCGAGTTGACCGGAGCGAGCGGTTCGGCAGCCTCCATCGGCCGGGTCAAAGCGTTTTATGGTAATTTCGGCATTCTCGTTCGCGCTTATGCCTATATCCGCAGCCTGGGCCCGGAGGGACTCCGCCAGGTTTCGGAAAACGCCGTGCTGAACGCCAACTATATGATGAAACGCTTGGCTCCTTATTACGAGATGCCTTACGAGGATCAGCCGTGCAAACACGAATTCGTCATGTCCGGCAGCGGGCTGGCCCAATACGGCATCCGCACGCTTGACGTCGCCAAGCGGCTGCTGGACTTCGGCTACCACCCGCCGACCATCTATTTTCCGCTGAACGTCGAGGAATGCATCATGATCGAGCCAACGGAAACCGAAAGCAAGGAGACGCTGGACGGCTTTATCGATTGTATGATTGCCATCGCCAAGGAAGCGGAGACGAACCCGGACATCCTGCTAAACGCGCCGCATACCACACCGGTCACGCGCCTTGACGAAACCGGTGCCGCCCGAAAGCCGGTGCTGAACTGCTCCTGCGGGTAACATAAATCAATGTATACCACACCAAATGCAAAAGTGCAGTTCATTTTCGCCAAAACGCCCCGAAATAGCTGATCAAGTGCAAAAGTGCAGTTCATTTCCGGATAACATACTAATATTTTCCAGTTCAGACCGAATTAACTGTACTTTTGCATTTCAATCGCTCAAACATGGGAATTTACGACAGACGAAATGCACTTTTGCATTTCCTTGCAACAAGTCGAGACGGCCAGGAAACAAAGACACGAATAAAAACAAAACCGCCTTCCCGGGAAGGCGGTTAATGCAAAATAAACCAGCACGCCGTATTGCTATTGCCTGGCTGCTATAAACCACGGCGGACTCCAACGTTAACACCCGGCTGTGGCGCATTTAAGGCCCGGCTTAAAAAACGAATACGAAATAGATCACGATCGCCAGCAAAATCCGGTACACCGCAAACGGCACCAGTTTGACGCGGTTGATCAGCTTCAGGAAAAAGCGGATCGACAGCAGCGCAAACACAAATGCGCTTATAAACCCGACGATGAAAAAGGGCAGGACATCCAGCGTAAAATACTGCAGGTTTTTGACCAGCGAAAGGGCGCTCGCCCCGGCCATAATCGGCACCGCCATGATGAAGGTGAAGTCGGCGGCCGCCCGGTGGCTTAAGCCCAGCAGCACCCCGCCGGAAATCGTCGATCCCGAGCGGGAGAAGCCCGGCCAAATCGACAAGCATTGGAAAAGGCCGATCGCAAACGCCTGCTTGTAAGTAATTTGGTCGACGGTTTCTACCTTGGCCCGCTTTGGCGCAAAGCGGTCGGCCACAATCATGAGCACGGCCCCAACCACCAAACCAATCAATACCGTTGCCGTCGAGAAAAGATACTCATCGATATAATTTTCAAGCAAAACGCCCAAAACTCCGGCCGGAATCAATCCGACAATGACCTGGGCCAGCTTGAGGCGCGAACCGCTGCCATGTTTAAGCTGTCGAGGCTGATACGCCCCGTCCTCCGCCACCATCGTCTCATCGGACCACTCCGATGAGACCCCTTTTTTTCCAAAAAAACGCGACAATCCAAGCAGTTCCATAAACCGGTTCCAGAACACGACTACCACGGCCAAAATCGAGCCGAGCTGGACCACGACTTTAAACGTGTTGGCTACATATTTGGAGCCCAGCAGGTGTTCGGTCCGCAGCCACATATCGTCCACAATGATCATATGCCCTGTCGACGAGACGGGGGCAAATTCCGTAAGTCCTTCCACCATTCCCAGAATAATTGCTTTGATCAGATGCAAAAAATCAATCATTTCAGCTTCTCCTTTGCTAGTCAATCAATCCATCTGTCATTCTACCATTCGTTCATTCTATCATTCTGCCTATGATTTCGTCCATCAGTCCGCCGACTTCTCCGGCTGCTCGGGTGTCTGGCGGGTGGCGCCTCTTTTGCGCAGCCAAAGCACCAGCACGGCCGCCGCGGCGACGGCAATCACCCCGTAGGCGATATGGGAATAAACGTCCATAAACTCGACGATTTTTTCCCAGGAGCCTCCCACCGCCGCGCCGACCAATACGAGGGCCACGTTCCAAATCAACGTGCCGAGCGTCGTAAACAGCAGGAACAGTCCGAACTTCATTTTGGCCATTCCCGCCGGCACGGAAATCAGACTGCGGATCAGCGGGATCATGCGGCAGAACAACACCGTCCAGTAGCCGTAGCGTTCAAACCAGGCGTCCGCTCTGCGGATGTCCTCCTTTTTGAGGCGGAGAAAACGCCCGTAGCGGTCAATCCATCCTTCCAGCCGGTCTACGTTAATCAGCAAACCGATCCCGTACAGGATCACCGCCCCCAAGATCGAACCCAAGGTGGAGGCGATGATGACCCCGGCCGGAGTCAGGCTGGTGTAAGTGGTCATAAAACCGCCGAACGTCAAAATCACTTCCGACGGAATCGGGGGGAACACATTTTCCAAGGCGATGAGCAGAAAAATACCGAAATACCCGTACTGCTCCATAAAATCCGTAATCCAATTATTTTCCACGTCGTACCTCCAAACGTTTTATCGAATCGCTTTTTTCACGTTGCGCAAATAACGGGCCCGAATCATCAGAAAATAGGCGGCTTGCGCAAGCAAAAAGCTGGCCAAAACCACAACCGTCTGCCAGGCCACGGAGAAGCTGAACAAGCTCTGCATCGCCTTAAACGCGAATAAGCTGTGCTCGATCGCCAGCGCGATCGGAACGAAAAACAACAAGCCCACCTGCCGGGTGACGATGCCGGCCAGTTCTTTTTCCGTCAGCCCCAGCTTCGCCAACGCCCCGTACTGCCGCCGGTCATACTCCAGATCGCTGTACAGCCGGAAATAAAGGAAACTTCCCGCCGCGATGAAAAACACCGTTCCGACCAGCAGGGCAAACAGCAGCAGCGCCCGGTACGTCGTCCGCTGCACCTCGTATAATGTGCCGCTTACCGTCATGGCATAGGGCTTATCCATGTCGTAGCGCATTCGCCCGTGATCCGTCAGCTCCGCCGCTAAGCCGAGCGTCGTTTCCACTTTATCCACATAGAATCCGGTAAAACGGTCGACCCGCCGCTCCCCATCCTTTGCCGCCGCCTCCAGCCGCTCCAGCAGGTTATCGCTTACGACCAGGCCGGAAAAAGAGCCCTCCAGATCGTTCCCCGCCCGCTCGATCAAAGATTCCGGGATGGCTACATGCCGCGTCAGTCCGCTTTCCCGGACCTGGATGCCCGCCCCTCCGGCGAACACATAAACGGCCGGTTTTCGTTGCTCCAACAGCCGAAACTCCCGCTCCGAGCTCAGCAGCATCAACGCCTCCCCGTCCGCGGGCGCCTTCTCGTCAAAAGCGATCCCCGCCGCCACCACGGCCCGTTTATAGCCGGAAAACGAAATCAGCGGCATCCACGCTACGGGAAAATCGGAAGTCGAAGATACGACCTTGGCATAATAAATCGGCAAACTTTCCGTACGATACGGCACTCCTTTAGCGTCCAACTCGCCGCGAATTCGCCGCAGCTGGCTCTCCTCCACGCTGCTTCCCGCCTTGGCGACGTACCCGATATCGGCCGGATAATCCTGCGCAAACCCGTCCGCCAGCCGGTTAATCGAGGCAAAAGTCCCTACCGCGCAAAACGCCATCGTCGCGATGATCGTAACGAGAAAAAACATCCGCGCGTTTTCCTTCATCCGGTAGGCCAGGCTCGACACCGTGACCATATTCGTTTTTTTCCAATAAAAATGCAGCCGTTTTTGCGCCGCCCTGATCAAAAAGACGCTGAGCTGCGTATAGAAAAAATACGTTCCTACGATCGTCATCGCCGTGACCGGAAGCATGCGGACCAGCACGCTTGAGGCCGTCGCCGTCGCCGCCAGCGCATACGCGCCGCCAAGCAGCCCGGCCGCGAGCAGCGATAAGACGGCCGACGTCTGCGGCGGCCCCGCCGGCTTCATCCCGGCCTGAAACAGCTCAATCAGCCGGTGCGAGCCGAGCAGCAGCGTCGTGCAAAGCGAGATCAGCAGAAACAGCAGCAAAAACGCGGCGACCGTCAGCAACAGGCTGGGCCAGGGAACGTGAAACGGCAGCGGAGATACGCCCAGCAGCTCGGAACCAGCCAGCAAAAACAGCTTGGCCGTCAGCAGCCCGGCCCCGATTCCGCATAATATCGAGCTTGCGCCGATCAGCATATTTTCCAGAAACACGAGCTTCCGCAATTGCCTCTCCGACATCCCGTGCAGCAGCATAATGCCAAAATCCCGCTTGCGGGAACGCAGGAACGAGCCCACGGAATAAATCACGAAGAAAAAAGCGAACACATACATGACCACTTCCGCCGTAGCGAGCACGAGCAGCGCCGAGCTGTACACGACCTGCCCGCGCAGGCCGGGATGAAACAGGAACAGCGCGCAGACGAAAAAAATCATCACGGAAAACGAGCTGCTCAGGAAATAAGCGGCATACGTCCGTTTGTTGCGGAGCACGTTGTTAAAGGCGAATTGACGAAAGGTCATGGCTGTCCCCTCCCAGCAGCGACAGCATGTCGATGATTTTCTGAAAAAAAGCCTGCCGGTTGTCCCCGCGATATATCTCGTTATACAGCTTGCCGTCTTTGATAAAAATGACCCGGTGACAGTAGCTCGCCGCCAGCGCATCATGCGTGACCATCATGATCGTCGCTTCGTACGCCCCGTTCATGGCGGCGAACGCCTCCATCACGTCCCGCGACGCTTTGGAGTCGAGATTGCCCGTCGGCTCGTCGGCCAAAATCAGCGACGACTCATGGATCAGCGCGCGGGCGATCGCCGTCCGCTGCATTTGCCCGCCCGACATCTCAAAGGTACGCTTGCTTAGAATGCCTTCGATGCCGAGCCGGCGCGCCATCTCCCGCGCCCGCGCCTTCATTTCCGTGACCGGCGCCCCGTCCAGCGTTAAGGGCAGGACGATGTTTTCTTCCGCCGTCAGCGTGTCCAGCAGGTTAAAATGCTGAAAAATAAACCCGAGCTCACGCCGCCGGAACAAAGCCGCCTGCTCCTTGTTCAGCCGGTGCGGATCCTGACCGTTTAGGATCACTTCTCCCGAGGTCGGCTCATCGATGGTGGCGATGACGTTCAGCAGCGTCGTTTTGCCGCTGCCCGACGGCCCCATAATGCCGACGAATTCGCCCTTATCGATGCGGAACGTGACACCGTCCAGCGCTTTGGTGGCGATTTTGCCTTCATATATTTTGGATAGTCCATGCACTTCCAGCACCGCCATATGGCCTTAAGCTCCTTTACTCGGTGGGATGTCTCCATTATATAAAGCCGGCCGCCCCCGGCTCCATGGCTTAATCTTACAGTTACCTTACAGGGTTGTAAGATTGAAAGACGCCGGAAAACATGATCCGCACCGTCGTTCCATGGCCGGCCCGGGACTCCAGCTCCACCCGGTGCCCCAATTTGCCGCAGATCTGTTTGACGAGGTACAGGCCCATCCCGGTGGATTCCTGGAAGCTTCGTCCGTTTTCCCCGGTAAAATAGGCGTCAAACACCCGCGGCAAATCGCTCTCCGGTATGCCTACGCCTTCGTCGGAAATCTCCAGCACCGCCTCGCGCCCCCGGGCAAACCCGCGGAAGCGGATTTTACCGTTTTCCTCGGTCGTATACCGCACGGCGTTTGTTACGATTTGCGTCAGCACGAACGACAGCCATTTCTCGTCGGATGCGATCGTTAGCTTTTCTTCCATTTCGATGACCGGAAACACTTTGCGCCGGATGAACAGACGTTTTTGCGCTGAAACCACCGACCTCACAAGCTGCTCCAAATCAAGCGTTTCGACCAGAAAATCATGCTCAAACGTGTCCAAACGTGCGGTATACAGCACCATCTCCAAGCCTTTGCGCAGCCGGTCCACCTCATCGCCGATCGCTATCGCTTTGGGGTCGTCGTCGTTTTGCACCATCAAATGAATCACGGACAAAGGCGTCTTCATCTGATGCACCCACTGGTTGATGAAATGCCGATGTCCCTCGATTTTACTCTGCTGTTCGCTGATTTCCGCTAAATAATAACGGTGCTGCGTTTTCAGCAACTGCTGCAAATTGTCGGACAACGGCGAGCCCGGCTCTACTTCGCCAAACCCGCGAATCGCCGCGCGCGGCTCCTCCAGCCGGCGGTAGAACGTCCGGTTCGTTACGTAGCGGAAAACAAGATAAGCGGCCAGCAAGCAAGTGCTCAGCAGCGCGGCGTACAAGCTGATCGTCAAATGGCGGTAACCGTCCAGCCAGTAAACAAGCGTGATCACAATGAGCTGCAGCACATAAACCACAATCAGCGGACGTTGCTCCCGCATAAACAGGCGCATCCCCTATTCCCCCCAATTCGGCACCAGCCGGTAGCCTTGGCCGCGCACGGTTTGCAGCGCATCGTCGATACCCAACGCGGACAGCTTTTTCCGCACCCGGGTGACGTAAACGTTCAGCGTGTTGTCGTCGACAAAAGCCTGGTCGTCCCATATTTTCTCAAGCAGCCGGTCGCGGCTGACCACCTGTTCGCTTTTGCTCATCAGTTCATCCAATATTTTCATTTCGGTCAGACTAAGCTCCACCCGGTTCTCGCCCAGGCTGAGTTGAAGCCGGTCGCGGTCCAGGCGCAAGCCGGCCGCAGTTACGTGGCGTTCATTCCCGTTTCCGGCGTACGTTCCGTACGCGCGGCGCAATTGGCTTTTGATTTTGGCGATAACGATGTCGTAATCAAACGGTTTGGTGATATAGTCGTCCCCGCCATTTTCCAGCGCCATCACCTGATCCATCTTTCCTTCCCTCGCCGATAAAAACACGATCGGACAGGTGGATAAGTTGCGGATCTGGCGGCACCAGTAATACCCGTCATATTTCGGCAGATTCACGTCCAGCAGCACGAGATGGGGAGCGTAGCGCTCGAACTCCTCTTTCACCGCGCCGAAATCCGTTACCGCAAAAGTGCTGTAGCCAAACTTGTGCAAATATTGCTCCAGCAAGACTACAAGCTGCTTGTCATCCTCGACGATAAATATTTTAAACATCGATCGATTCTCCTTTTTAGCAAAACCTACTTTTGCATTGTAACAAATTCGCGCTATGAAAAGAAAATAGAGAGATTCCCGCCCCCTAGGCAAAAATCTCTCTCGTCTATCACAAATCCTCACCGCTCCAGAGATGGTCCCGCCGCTTCGGTTTGAGCAGCAGTTTGAGTCCGCCGCCGATCAGAACCACGGCCACAACGAGCGGGCGCAAATATTCGCGAATCCGGCTGTGAAGCCTAAGCTCGGGGAACTGGGCGTCGATCGCCGGTACGATCAGCTCCATGCCGATAAAATAGATCCCCAGCACGATCAGAACGATGCCCAGCAAATGCTGATGATTCCCCCCGGTTTCAATAAGCGGCCGGTCCTCCATCGGCAAAATTCCGTAGCGGCTCGTTTGCTGCAGGCCGTCAAAAAAGCAATAAAACCAAATGATCGGAATAAGGAACAGAAATACCGACAACCGCAGCACGTCGATGATGTAGAAGCTCCCTAGGAACAACACCATCATTTGCAGGCCGCGTTTTTGCAGACCCAGGTACATTTGGCCGGCGCCGGGGAAAGCGGACAGCAGCGTGGCCAGCACCTTGCTGCGGCGCCCTTCGATCCGCCCGGACTCCCAATCATCCAGCAGAGTACGATCGACGAGTATTTCCCCGGCCAGCTTCCGGTGCACCAGCTGCACCGCATCAAACATGGCGTATAGCCAAATGATCGGCAATAGGCCCAAAAACAGCAGAAATCCCGATTCATGGGTAACCCCTGTTACGAAAATCAAGACCGTAATCAATCCGAAAAAAGCGACCAGAAACGACAACCCCCGCTGCATCAGCCCAAGCTGAAAATGCCCCAAACCCGGTACGAATGACAGCAGAATCGTGAAAAATTTTTCCGACTCCAGCCCTTCTCCGGACATCTGCCGCATATGATCGCGATAAGCCTTCACTTCCGCCGGCTCGCGAAGCATGGAAATGAGCAGATCAAGCATCGAAATCAGCCAAAGAACGATCGCCGCAACAAAGGTTACCATCGCCAATTCCTCAGTATCGGTCGCGAGCGCTACTACAAAGCCAAACAGCAAACCTCCAAAAAAGCAAACCGGGTAAAAAACTCCCCTCATCCGGTTCCCCCAATATAAATGGCCCAAGCCGGGAATTAAATTCAATAGCAAACCGAGCAGCCGATTGCGCTCATACGGCATGTGTACTCATCCTTTCTCCAAATTTAAATGTTTATCGTTTCCATCTATCAAGCCAGCCCGCGGCGGTATCCATCATTTGCCGGCTGATCGAAGCATCCTGCGAACGGTTCAAATCCATCATATAGTTCGCGCCGGCGGCAAGCCGGTCAAAAAAGCCGCCGCTAAGCAGCAGCAAGGTAACGGACGCGGCGATCACATAATGAAACAGAGGATGCCTGCTCCAGCGTTTGGCCTGCTTATCCATATGCGGCCGCAGCTCCGTTTCCGGCAGCGCCGCGAGCACGCTTCGCATAAACATGCGCTCGTCCACAGGTTTCGGCAGCTCCTGTTCGAGGGATGACAAAGCTTCCGCGTAAGCGGCAAAAGCCTCCTCATCGCCGAGCAGCAGCGCCTCCATCCGCTCCGCCTTCCCGGCGTCCACGTTCCCGTGAATATAATCGAGCCACAGCCGGCGATCCATTTCCTTCTCTGCGCTCATCCCCATCCCTCCTTTGTCCAATGCCGGCGTATGTATGCCCTTGCCCGGTACAGTCTCGATTCCACCGTTTTTACCGCAAGACTCAGGTCCGCGGCAATTTGTTCATGGCTTTTTCCCTTCAAATAAAACTCCGTCACGATTTCGCGGTGTCCCGCCGGAAGCTCGGCGATTTTGCGGTGAAGCTCCAGGCTTCGTTCCGCATCCACCAATTTAAGCAAAATCTCGTCATCCTGAACGGGGAGCTTTACAGCCAGGTCGGCCGGATCCCATTGCTCTTCCTTGCGGCGGTCGCGGCGCCGCTTCAGATCGATCGCCTTGTTGACGGCGATCCGCGTCATCCAGGTTTTAAGCCCCTGGGACCGGTATTCCGGGAGAGATTTGTAGATTTGCAGGAAGGTTTCCTGAGCGGCGTCCTCCGCTTCTTTGACATCATGCAGCACCGAGTAAGTTACGCGGTAGATGTAGGTTCCATACTCCTGAACCAGCCAGCGGAACACGCTGCGATCCCCCTGCCGGAATCTTAATATAAACGATGCTTCGTCAATCGCTCTCCCCTCCTCCCTAATAATAGACGTTGGCCGCCCATCCTGCCCCTGCACTCTTTTTAAATTAACGTTTGAAAACGCCGATTTTCTACAATCTTATTTGCATCATTATTTATATGTAATATTATCTGACATTACGAACAATTGAACCACATGATTCTTTATGTTTAATCTAAAGAAAATGAATGATAAGTGTATGAAAACACGCCGTTTAATCGCTTACATCAAGCTATAAGTGTTTTGGCAAATAATATGACATCAATCTATAATCATTTCAAGTTAACACTAAATACGTCACTTTATATTACATATTGTTAACTTGACCACACATCTTGGAGGCTGATCAAATGAAGAAATGGAATTACCGCAATTTAAAAACAATATTGGTTGCCGGACTCGCCGTAACCGTCCTGCTTCCCAATCTGTACCTGTCCCCCGCTTCCGCTGCCGAAGCGAACATAAACGGCACAGTGGTAACCGAAACCGCCAAGCAGCTGCCCAAAGTCCAGGTGATCGCCACCGGCGGGACTCTTGCCGGATTATCCACGGATAAAACGAGCTTTCAGACCTATAAAGCCGGCTCGCTGCCGATCGCCGATATGGTATCTTCCCTCCCGAATAAAGACCAAATCGCCGAAGTCTCCACCTATCAATTCGGCAATTCCGGGTCCAGCGCCTATACGATTGAGCAATTATACGATTTGTCCTTAAAAGTTGACGAAGCGCTCAAAACCCAAGACGGCGTCGTCGTAACAAGCGGAACGGACACCATGGAGGAAATCGCTTATTTTCTTGATCTGACCGTACGCAGTCCGAAGCCGGTTGTCGTCACCGGATCGATGAGACCGTGGACCGTGATCGGCACGGACGCGCCGGCCAATCTGTTTAACGCGATCAAGCTTGCCGCCAGCGGCAAAACGAAACATTTCGGCACCGTACTGATGCTGAACGACGAATTCCACGCCGCCCGCGATGTAACCAAAACGAACTCCTACCGCACCGACACCTTCGTTACACCGGAGATCGGGGCTCTTGGATATATCGACGAAAACAACATCCGCGTTTACCGCGCCCCCTTCCGGGCGTTGAAATCCGCAGGCGAATGGGCCACCCCGTTTGACCTGGGCAAAATCTCCAAAACGGATCTTGCCAAGGTCGAAATCGCCTACTCCTATCAGGATGCCGGCCCCGGAGCGATCAGTGGTTTTGTGGCGGGTGGAGCCAAAGGAATCGTCACCGCCGGAACAGGCGCAGGCGGCATTTCCAAAGCGATGAGCGAAGAGCGTAAAGCCGCGATCGAAAAAGGCGTCGTGTTCGTCGCGACGACTCGTACCGGCTCGGGCAGCAACTACTCGAGCGGAGACGGTATCATCGCCGGCGACAACTTGAACGCGGCGCACGCCCGCATCCTGCTCTTGCTTTGCTTGTCCTTCTCAGGCGACTTCGATACGGTCAAAAACTGGTTCACAACGATCGGCTACGGGCAGATCGAACTTCCGGAAAAATAACAAAACCGCCCCGAACGAAAGGCAGAGTCGTTCGGGGCGGTTTTTGCTATTTAGTAAACAGCTGCTCCGCGTCATCCAAAGCCATATCCTGGCCGAGGGACGAGTAATCCAGCCATTTTTGGCCGTCCAGCACATAAACGCGCTTTTGTTTGACCGCTTTTAAATTTTGCCAAACCGCGTTTTTCTCCAGTTCCGCAAAATTGGCGGCCGCTTCATTGCCTTTGCTGACGATCACAAATATCGCGTCGGCGTCAAAATCCGGCAGTACCTCTTTGGAAATCACTTCATAAGGCTCATCCGCGGAAATCTTCTCCACGCCGTCCGCCATGTGGAGCCCCAGATCCTTAAACAGGATCGGGCCAAGCGGTCTGGCGGTGCTCATCACGCGCAATTCCTTGGCGGTCATGCGAATCGCCATGACTTTGGCGTTTTCGCCCAGCTTGGCTTTTATCTTTTCGCTTACCCGCTGCGCTTTGGCATCGTAGCCGGCGATAAAGCTCTCCGCTTCAGCCTCGCGACCGACGTATCCGGCGATTTGCTTTAAATGATCGCGCCATGTACCCTCGTCCATGTTTATGGAAATCGTAGGCGCGATTTTCTCGAATTTGGCGAGGTCCGCCCCCGAGTATACTGAATCGATAAAAATGTAGTCCGGTTTGCTGGCCAGCAGAGCTTCCATATCCGGGTCGGCAACGGCGCCGTATTTAACCGTCCCTTCCAGCTGCTCCTTCACATGAGGCAGAAAATCCTTCACATCCCCGCCGATGACGGAACCAACCGGCTTAACCCCCAGGGCCAGCAAATTGTTCGTAATATGGATGGACATCGAAGCGATTTTGGCTGTCGCGGGATCGATGACGAGTTCGCCGCCGGACGAAGACTTCCCGTCACCTTCCAAGTTGCCGCTTGCGGCCGGCTGGCCCTCCGTGGACGAAGCCGGCGCGGCAGTACCGCCGCAGGCCGTAAGCACCCCCATGATGAACACCAAAGCAAGCAGTACACTAAACATTTTTTTCATATTCCAAGAAGACCTCCCGATAATCTATTCATGTTTGGAGCGAAACAGCAAATAAAGAAAATAAGGCCCGCCGATCAGCGATACGACCACCCCGGCCGGAATGGAAACAGGCTGGAACAAAGCTCTTCCGACCGTATCCGCACCGGTCAGAACAATGACGCCGATCAGCGCGGCCAATGGCAGGAAATGACGATGCGCCGGACCTGCCAGCCGTTTGGCGATATGCGGGGCAATCAGGCCGATAAAGCCGATGCCCCCTACCGTGGCCACGCTGATGCAGGATAAAGCGACCGCCAGCAGCAGGAGCATCAAACGCTTAGGCGTCAGCTTCGTGCCGACGCCGACCGCCAGTTCGTCTCCCAGCCCAAACGCGTCCATCGTACTGGAATGGAAATAGACGATCGGCGTCAGAATGACGATCCAGGGCAGCAAGGTCCAGACATGCACCCACTCCCTCCCCCAGACGCTTCCCGCCAGCCAGCGCGCCGTAAACGTGTAGGTCGTTTCATCCAGATGAAGCGACAGCATCAGCGTCAGAGCGCTGAGCCCCGCACCGATGCATATTCCTACCAATATCAAGCGGATCGGAATGATTCCGCGGTGCCGGTCGTAAGCAAACGCAAAAATGATCAGCGCGGCGATCAGACCGCCAGCGAAGGTGAACAGCGGAATAAGCAAGGATACAGGACCTTCCATCGTCCGAAAAAAAGAAACGAACACGATCAAACCAAACGCTGCGCCGGAATGAATGCCGAGGATCCCGGGATCGGCCAGCGCATTGCGTGATATCCCCTGCAAAACAGCCCCCGCCACGCTCAAGCCCGCTCCTGCCAGGATCGTGATGATAATTCGCGGCAGCCTGTAATCGAAGAGAATCAAATTTTCTTCCGCCGTGCCGTTGCCGAACAGCGTCCGAATCACCGCCGCGGGCGACAAGCGGATCGTTCCGGTATTGATGCTGATCAGCACCACCGCAGCCGCGATTCCAAGCAAAATAATGCCCGCCGCCACAGCGCGCCGCAAACGGTTTGCCGCCATTTACAGCTCCCTCCTTTCCTGCCGGGCAAGATATAAAAAGAAAGGAACGCCAACTAGGGCCACGAGAATCCCGATCGCCAGCTCGCGCGGCGGATTGATCATCCTGGCTCCAAAATCGGCCCACAACAGCAGTACCGGCCCCAGCAAAGCCGATAACCCGATAATATTGCGGTAGTTTACGCCAACCAGCTTTCTGACGATATGCGGAACCGCCAGGCCGACAAAGCTGATCGATCCCGCCACGGATACGGCGGAACCGGCCAGGATGACGACCGCCGCCATCCCGAGCAGCCGGATTCTTCCGGTCTTCACGCCCAAACTGGATGCGGATTCCTCGCCCAACGCCAAAAAAGACAGGGGTTTGCCTAACGAAACCGACCCCAGCAGCGTTAAGAGAATGACCGGCGTAAGCACTCGAAGATGCTCCCAAGTTACGCCACCCACGCCTCCGGCGTACCAGAAGGCGAGATCCTGATTGAGGTCAAAGTAAATAGCGATGCCGCTGCTGACCGAACTAAGAATCGAGGCCATTACCGTCCCCGCAACTGTCAGGTGCAGCGAGGTCATGCCACCGGCGGAAAAAGAAGCCAGCGCCGTAATGATCAGGCAAGCTGCGGCAGCCCCCGCGAAGGACAACAGCATAAGGCCGCTATAAGAAATCCCTGGCCAAAAGGCAAAGCTTAACGCCACCACGCAAGCCGCCCCTGCGTTGATCCCCAAAATTCCCGTGTCCGCCAGCGGATTGCGGGTAATTCCCTGCATCAGGGCGCCGGCCACCGCCAAAGCCGAGCCTACCAGCGCCGCTCCAAAAACCCGGGGCAGCCGTAAATCGTGGATGATTTGATGCGTGGTCACGGCGGGATCATAATGAAAAATGGCCGAATATACCGTGCCCAGCGTCATCTCTTTAGCCCCATATGATATGGCTAGGAACATCGTAACGAGCAATATCAATACAGCTGCCAGATACCAAAAACCTATGCGCATTACGTTTCCTGTTATTTTCATGTCAAAACCGAATCTTACCCTTTCCCGAGTTTAAAGTTCGAACTGCAGATGCTTAAGCGTAAATCCATGCACATGCACACGTAATGATAATGATTATCATGATCAATTATAGCTTGGCTGTCCGGTGACGACAAGCCATTTATTTTTTAAGTATCGAACCGCAGCCATGCCGGTGGTTCCGATTGCTCCCGTATCCGCAGTAGAGTAATATAATAGCGAGGTGATCAGTCATGCAAACAATGCTCGCACTTGGGGGAATCATGATGTTTACCGCCGTGGCCCTCGGCGCGTTCGGCGCTCATGCCTTGAAAAATATACTGACCGAGGAACGGCAGAAGACGTACCAAACAGGCGTCCAGTACCATATTGCCCACGGTTTGGGGCTAGTGCTGCTAGGGCTTGCCGCCGGCCAGTCCGCGCACGCTTCGCAGATCGTCCTGGCCGGCTGGTTCCTGTTTGCCGGAATCGTGTTATTCTCCGGCAGTCTGTATGCCTTAAGCCTGACAGGCATCCGCAAGCTCGGCGCAATCACGCCGCTCGGCGGCGTTTGCTTCCTGACGGGATGGGCCATATTCGTGGCGGCGGCGATTCAGGGATAAGCCCGGTAACCGGGAGGCAACAAGAAGGAGAGTAAAAAAACCTCGCCGCTGGCGAGGTCCTTCGTGGTGCAAACCTATAAGCACCGAGTCTTCGGCTCTTTGCACGCTGGGATGCTGCTCTAACGGACACCAGCGGCCTTATCCGCCTATTTCCCGGGTATTTCCCAGTGTAACGGACTCATATGACCCTAATTCGCTCTAAACGAGCTCAACCTGGCCAATTCGAGGTAAATAGAGTCATCTCTGTCCGTTAGATTTTGCAAACCTTCGTTTTTCCGCAGATAACGTCTCTGGTGTCCTTTAGCCTCCAGCCCCCTCTGATCCTCCTCTATCACCTGTGCATTATGCCGCTATTTCAGCAACTTCTACAAAAACGCAGGCAACGCACCCCTCTCTACCCGAAATTCCCCTACTCAAACACGTTCAACCGCACCCGCAAAAAATTGTAAATCTCCTCGGCAATATTCACCCGGCAGCAGGATTCAAGCCCTTCAAATCCCGGGGAGGAATTGGCTTCGCAAATTTTGTAATGGTCCCCGTCGAACAGCAGGTCGATGCCGGCAATGTCAAGATTCAACAGTCGTGCCGTCTCCAGCGCCAGCCACTCGATTTCCGGGTTGATTTCAAACGGCTCGACCGACCCGCCGCGGGAATAGTTGGCCTTAAAGCTGTCATTGCCGGACATTCGCTTCATCGCCGCAACGACGCGCCCGCCGATCGTCAGTACGCGCAGATCCATCCCCCGGCTGGACTCGACGAATTCCTGCAGGATCATCGTGGCGTTTTCTTTATAAGCGTTGATCATTTCCAGCAAATCGATGAATTTCGATTTCGTTTCCGCCAAAAACACGCCGCTCCCCTGCGAGCCGGAAATCGTCTTGACGACGACCGGGAAACCCAAATGCTTTTCGACCAGGTCCACATCCACTTTCGAGCGGATCAGCATCGTTTTCGGGACGGGCAAATTGTATTCGGCTAATATTTGCAGGGTGAAAAGCTTGTCTTTGACCGTGTCGATGCTTTGGGACGAATTAAACGTGCGCACCCCCAGCCGCTCCAAGTGGCGGATCAGCGCCAAAGCGAAATAATTCGTTCCCGCACCCATCCTCGGCAACACGAAATCGGGCAGCTGCAGCACTTCCCCGCCCACCATCACACTTTTGCGATCGTCCCGGGTAACGATCAACTCAAACTGTTCCGGAGTAAACACCCGCACATTGACCCCTTGCTTTTCAGCCTCTTCCATCAGCCGTTTTATTTCATAGGTTTCCGGCTTTACGTCATTGGTGGAGCTTTTGTATATGATCCAGCCTTGCATGCGAACGACCTCCAGTTAAATTTACAGTCTCCTGATTCAATCATACGCTGATAGATAGTTACTAGTATGTTTTTAAATCATGATTCATGTAAAATACAAAAAAAGGACCGCTGCTTCTGTCAAGAAGCGAGCAGTCCTTTTCAATTTATCGCATGCCGCCGCGGAACCGCTGCGTGTAGGCTCTTGCGTCCTCCGCCGTCCGTACGCGGTTGCGGCTCCATTCAAGCAGGATACGGTCAATGTAGCGGAAATGCACTTTCCCGGCAAATACGGCTTCCTTCAAAGCCAGCAAAATGAGTTCTTCCGGATATTGATCCTGGTCCACCCAGCCGGAGATCGTTTCGCATTCCATCGGAGACAACGGGCGGGCAAATTCTTTCTCGAAAATGACGAAGAGATTGCGCTCCTGGTCTTCCGGCGGCTCGGACCCGAGGCCTCCCCAAAGCTGGTCCTTTTCCAAGGAGCTTTGCTTTTCCGCGAGAAATTGGCCTAGCCGCTCGTACATCCCCGACAAATTGTAGCGTTCCGACTGAACGCCCGTGGTCTCATCGACCGTTTCATCGATGCTGATCCAACCTTCCTTCAACAGGCGGCGCAAAACGGCGGCAAGCCCTCCGGGGGCAATATCCAGCCGCAGCTCCAATTGCTCCATCGAAGGAAAATCGTTCTGTTCGGCCTGCTGGAACGCCAGCAATTGGATCAGCAGCATCGCTTCCGTATCGCTTAAATGAAGGTCGCGGTAATGGAGCAGCAGCGGATAAGGCACATTCACCGATCCGCTGCGCATCCCCAAAACGATGCCCTTGGCCAG
This sequence comes from Paenibacillus lacisediminis, assembly GCF_046567315.2. Lineage (NCBI taxonomy): Bacteria > Bacillati > Bacillota > Bacilli > Caryophanales > Paenibacillaceae > Paenibacillus > Paenibacillus lacisediminis. The sequence goes on from NZ_JBKIAX020000021.1 coordinate 75,121, forward strand.
CGATTTTTTACTCTCGGTCATCGCCGTTATCCCACCTTCCTCTCCCGCCGTCCGTTATGGATACAAACGATACAGCATACGCGGGAACGGAATCGTTTCCCTCACATGGTCAAGTCCGCAGATCCAGGCGACGGTACGCTCGAGCCCGAGCCCGAAACCGGAGTGCGGTACCGAGCCGTACTTCCGCAAATCGAGGTACCACTGATAGGTTTCCGGTGACAGGTTGTGCTCCTGGAACCGGGCCTCCATCAATTCCGGATCATCGATCCGCTGGGAGCCCCCGATGACTTCGCCGTATCCTTCCGGCGCGATCATATCGGCGCACAGCACCACTTCCGGCCGGTTCGGGTCCGGCTTCATGTAAAACGCCTTGATCGCCGCCGGATAATGCGTGATAAACACCGGCTTGTCGTAACGTTCCGCGATCGCCGTCTCATGCGGCGCTCCGAAATCCTCGCCCCAAGGAATATCAAAGCCCTGCGTATGCAGATATTCAATCGCTTCATCATAAGTAATCCGCGGGAACGGAGCCTGGATGTTTTCCAGCTTGGAGATGTCGCGGTCAAGGGTTTCCAGCTCGGTGCGGCAGTTTTTCAACACCGACTGCACCACGTAGGTAACGAATTTCTCCTGAATCACCAGGCTCTCCTCATGATCCGTAAACGCCATTTCCGGTTCAATCATCCAAAATTCGATCAAGTGGCGGCGCGTTTTCGATTTCTCGGCACGGAACGTCGGCCCGAAAGAATACACTTTGCCGAGCGCCATGGCGGCCGCTTCCATGTAAAGCTGTCCGCTTTGCGTCAAATAGGCGTCTTCATCGAAATATTTGGTATGGAACAGGTTGGTCGTTCCCTCCGCGGAGGTCGGCGTTAAAATCGGAGGATCCACCAGCGTAAATCCGTTTTGGTCAAAAAACTGCTGCACGGCGCGGATGATCTCCGCGCGAATCACCATGATCGCCCGCTGTTTGCTGGAACGAAGCCATAAATGACGATGGTCCATCAAGAAATCGACGCCATGTTCCTTCGGCGTTATCGGATAGTTTTCGGTCAAATGAATGATTTCCAGATCCGTTACCGTCATTTCGTAACCGGACGTACTACGGGGCTCCTCGCGTATGACTCCCGTCACGTACAGCGAGGATTCCTGGGTTAAGCTTTTGGCCCGGTCCCAGGTTTCCTCCGACACTTCACTTTTCACGATGACCGCCTGGATATATCCGGTGCCGTCGCGCAGCTGCAGAAACTGGATTTTTCCGCTGGAGCGTTTGTTATTCAGCCAGCTGCCGATAACAACCGTCTCCCCGACATGCTCATTCACTTGACGAATCACGGTTTTGACCGCCATGTCTTTATCTCTCCTCTAACGTCACAATATATTTAACCTATAGTCAATTTAATTCGCGGTTCAGCCCTTTGATTCCTGCACGATCCGGAGCGTATCGCGGGCGATCATCAGCTCTTCGTTCGTCGGCACGACCAGAACCTCCACTTTGGAATTCGCCGTAGAGATGCGGCGCGGGTCGCCGGAACGAACCTTGTTCAGCTCTTTGTCGATTTCGACGCCAAGATAAGTGAGGTTTTGGCACACCGCCTCGCGGACGATCGCCGAATTTTCGCCGACCCCGGCGGTAAAGACGATTACGTCGACGCCGTCCATCGCTGCGGCGTAAGCGCCGATATATTTGCGCAGACGGTATTCGTACATTTCAAAAGCGAGCGTTTCATTCGGCTTGCCGGCTTCCCAGCCGTCCGTAATGTCCCGCATGTCGCTGCTGCTGCCGGAAATGGCCAAAAGCCCGCTGTGCTTGTTCAACATGGAGTTCACTTCATTGATCGTAAGCTCCTCTTTGTTCATCACGTACGGAACGATCGCCGGATCAAGATCTCCGCTTCTCGTGCCCATGATCAGGCCTTCGAGCGGTGTCATCCCCATGGAAGTATCGACGGAAACCCCATCCTTAACCGCGGTCAGGCTGGCACCGTTGCCGATATGGCAAGTAATAATTTTGAGATCTTCGATCGGACGGTTCAAAAATTCAGCGGCTGTCTTGCTCACATAAGCATGCGATGTGCCGTGGAAACCGTAACGGCGAACCTTATGCTTCTTGTAGAGCACTTTCGGAATCGCGTACAGATACGCTTTCTCCGGCATCGTTTGGTGAAACGCCGTATCGAATATGACCGTATGCGGTACGTTCGGCAGATTCGCTTCAGCCGCGGTAATCCCCATCATGCTTGGCGGATTATGTAACGGAGCCAGATCGAACAGGCGGCGGATTTCCGATTTGACTTCCCCGGTGATCAACGCCGAGCTTTTGAAAGCTTCCCCGCCATGAACGACGCGGTGGCCAACGGCATCAATTTCGTCGATGGAATCCAGAACGCCGTGCGTTTTGTCCATAAGTTTGTCCAGCACTTTACGCATCGCCGTGGTGTGCTCCAAAATATCGCTGACTTCGGTCACTTCTTCTTTCCCTGTCGGCTTATGGGTCAAAATGGAGGAATCCATACCGATCCGTTCAACAAGTCCTTTGGCCAATACGGATTCGTCCGCCATGTCGTACAACTGGTATTTCAGCGAGGAACTGCCCGCATTAATAACTAAAATTTTCACAGCCGGTCACCGTCCTTATCGTATTTGAAAAATCCTTCGCCCGTTTTCACGCCCAGATTGCCGGCGCGAACCATTTTCTTCAGCACAAAGGATGGACGGTATTTCAGTTCGCCGAATTCGCGGAACATCCGTTCCAGCGCGGCCAGCACCGAATCCAGGCCGAAGCGGTCGGCCATTTCCAACGGCCCGTATTGGAATTGGTATCCCATGCGCATCGCTTCGTCGATTTCTTCCGCGGAGGCGACACCTTCGCCAAGCACGTGCAGCGCTTCGTTGATCATAACGCAAATAATCCGGGACGTAACGAAGCCCGGGGATTCATATACCATGATGCCGCGCTTCTCCACAACTTCCTCCACGAAACGTTTCGTTTCTTCGAATGTGGAATCCGAAGTTTTCAAGCCGCGGATAATTTCAACCAGATCGATTTTGGCAACAGGATAAATAAAGTGCATGCCAATGACGCGTTCCGGATATTTCGTGGAACCGGCGATTTCCGTCAAACTGAGGGTCGACGTATTGCTTGCCAAAATAATGTGGCTAGGGCAAACCTGATCCAACTGCTTGAACACTTCTTTTTTAGCGTTCACATCTTCCGAAATAGTCTCAATGACCATATCGCAGGTGCCGAGTTCGGCAAAATGAGTTACTTTATGGATTCGGGATAAAATCAGCTTTTTCTCGGCCTGCGTAATCGCCCATTTTTCGAGCTGCTTATCGAGACTCGTCTCAATCATGCTGTAAGCATGGTCCAATTTTTCGTTTGTTTCCTCCACCAGCAGCACATCGAGCCCTTTGCCCGCGAGCATTTCGCTGATGCCCTGCCCCATCGTGCCGCCGCCGATGACGCCTATTTTTTTGTAATTCATGGTCCTCTCGCTCCATCCTTTCATGATCTCTGCATAATATTGTTCCCCAGATGTCGAATAATACATCTTTTTATACCCAACATATAATAATATCTTAGCATGACGAAAAAGTAAAAAAAATAACCGGCATCAAGTTTTATGCCGGTAAATGCAGACTGTCACGAAAATGACATCGGAATTGTTCGCCGGAAAGGCGTTCTTCTTTAAATAATACTTCGAGCGACTTGTCGAATACTGTTGAATATTGGATTAGCATTTCTTTTGTCTTTGCGGACAGTTCATCCAAAATCCGCGTATTTTCGTTCATCAAAACCTCCGTCGTCACCATATCCATGTTGACGATGCCAAGCGAAGTCAGTCCGGAGGTCATCATCGTATGGACGATTCTCAGCGCTTGTTCAAAGTCGTTGCTCGAGCCCGTGCTGCGCCCGCCGTAATAAATTTCTTCCGCGGCCGCGCCCGCCAGAGCAACCATGATTTGTCCTTCGAGATAGTCTTTCGTGTACAAATATTTTTCATCCTGCGGGTTATGCCGTACATAGCCAAGTGCTCTGCCGCGCGGGCTAAGCGCGACTTGATTCACGCTGCCCGGAGCCACAACCTCAGCGGCGATTGCATGGCCGAGCTCGTGGATCGCCACACGGCGCTTCTCTTCCTCGTTCGCCTGCCGGTCCGTCTTCTCGCCCATCATCACCTTATCGATCGCCATCGACAGATGGGGCTGCAGGATTTCGGCCACGCCTTCGCGCATCGCGTAGATGGCCGCTTCGTTCATGACGCTTTCGAGCTGCGCCCCCGAAAATCCAAACGATTCCTCGGCCACCTTCTCCAGGCTGACGCTTTCGTGCATCGGCTTGTTTTTCGCATGCAGCTCCAGAATGTGAAGCCGGCCCTTTTTATCGGGCAGATCGACCTGAATATGCCGGTCAAAACGGCCCGGCCGGAGCAAAGCGCCGTCCAGCATTTCCTTACGGTTGGTCGCGGCGATCAGGAGAATGCGCGGCGCGTCAGACGAATAAATGCCGTCCATCTCCGTCAGGAGCTGGTTCAGCGTCTGGTCGTATTCGCGCTGCTGTCCGCCTTCCCGTTTGCCGCCGATCACCTCGATCTCATCGATGAAAATAACCGCGTTCTCCTTATTTTCTTTGGCCGCGCGCGTCTTCGCTTCCTTAAACAGGTCGCGGATGCGGCTCGCGCCCACACCGACGTACATCTCCACAAATTCGGAGCCCGAAGCCGCCACGAACACCGCGTTGGTATGCTGTGCGGCTGCTTTCGCCAGCAGCGTTTTCCCGGTCCCGGGAGGACCCGTCAACAAAATCCCTTTGATCGGCCGGATGCCAAATTTGCTGATTTCCTCGTGGCGCACCATAAAATCAAGCGCTTCGCGCAATTCCTGCTTAGCGCTCTCCTGGCCGCCGATTTCCTCGAACGTCAGCTTGGCCGGGCCTCTTTGCTGGCTTTTCCGCTGCTGGGCCGCTCCGATCGCAATTCCGCCCCCGCGCATTTTGATCGCCGCAAACAACACGCCGAACAAAACAAATAAAATCACAAGCGGCACGACGTTATAACCAACGATCGCCATGAACACGAGCAGCACCGGAATAAATCCTACCGCCGCCTCTACCATCCATTTACGCATTCGGCCATGCCCCCAATCGTTCCGGAGTCCGCGGCAAAATGATAAACTTGCTGGCTTGTCCGTCCGTCAGCGTAATGTAGACATTATCCTCGTCCATCTCCGCTCTGGCCGTCACCTTGGCGTTCGCCTGCTCCATCTGCTCCAGCGCGGACGTGATTTCCGTATACTTCTTTGTTTCCATCGCCTGCGCCACGCTGAACAGCGCCTTCTGCCACAACTCGTCCAAAACCGGCGAGGAATGATCTTTCACGTCCAGCTTCAGCGTCCGGCTGCCGATTTGCCACTTTCCGTCTTGTTCTATTTTCTTTACCAGATTGCCGAGATCCGTCCCGGGTGCGAGATCCAGCTTCACGGCAAGTTCATTCGGCTTAATATCCAACTGAACGCCGTTTACGCCATCATAAGTTTTTACGATATTTTCCAGCGGACGCTCAATCGCCCACTGCCGATATATGAACCATCCGCCAAACAGTAATACGGCGGAAATGACAACACTCGATACAATTGGTCCAATACGCAGTTTCACGTGATGTCCCCCTTATCTATATTTCTGATATGGTTACTTTTAGCAAAAACCATTGCTTATCGGATATAATTTTCGATATATCAAACCATATATCAAATCCACAAATAAGAGTATATCACATGATCTATCAATTATCGAAAAAAAGTATGACTATATTTCAAATTTTAAATGGGTTCACTGCTACATATTCTCAAGCAGAACAGGCAATTCGTTTAGATGGTCGGCGAGCCACCCCATTTCTTTGGCGAACCGGGCAGGCGGGACGCTGTGTTGATCCATCTTTTCATTAATCCACCAAACACTTTCCATATACCACAACAGTTGCAACGAGCGAACCAACAATCCTTCCTGCAACGGGCATTCTTCGCCATATCCTTGAAGAAACGCCGCAGCTAAAGAAACATCCAGAGTCTCCTTAAAGGCGCATGACATGGTCGCCCGAGCAACATCAAGCCAGGGATATTCAAAATTGAGCCGGTCGAAATCCAAAATAGCCGATAACCGATGATCGTCAAACAACAAATTATCCACCCATAAATCGCGGTGTGCCCAACCTTGCGGTATTCCCGCAAAAACTTCCACATCCGCCAATTCGGTGGCCAAAAGTTGTTTTTCGATAGGTTCGAGAATGTTCGTTTTACCTGCCGCTTCCGCTTGAGCCCAGACCGATTTCCAATAAGTTAAACGTTCCTCACGACTTGGCGGTATAAAATTTGGGGCGTTTCTCCTGGCAAGCGTTCCGTCATTCAGCAGCCGGTGCATTTTGCCCGCCATTCTCCCTAAATCATGAATTTGAGAGGAGTTGACCTCCCCCGGAGGGACCAGTTTCCCTTTACAATATTGCATGACAATGAATTTTTCCCCATGCTCGGACTCCAGCAAGATTTGGTCTTGGTATGTAACAATATTAGGACAGGCAATACCTTGGCGGAATAATCTTATTTGCTGGGAAAGCGCAATAGAAAGCTGGCTCGGATTGTATAACCGATACCTTTCTTTATTGTATTGTTTAAGAACATATTCTCCGGAATCCGTTGCAACTTTCCATTTTAAATTAAGCCAGCCGCGTTTGATCGTGGTTGCGTGCAGGATACGTAATCCAAAATAGTCCTGAAACGATTTTCTTAAATCGTTATAAATACCTTCCTCGTGCAGCATTTGATCAGAACCCGCCAAGTGCATACCCCTCCTAAAAAATAAAATGATCATGCATAGCGAACGTTTGTTTCTATATTACAAAAAAACGGCTTCCACGTTCAAGCAACTGAACATAGAAACCGTATGCTTCAAATCTCTTATTCGGTTAACGCCATGGAGGATCAGCGGTTCGGAAGCGTAAATACATCCTCTAACGCTTCGCCGGTGCCGAAATCATAAAAACGGTAGTAATGATGATCCTTTTGTTTATAAAACAACTGCCACACCAGCCGTTCATTATAGATGCCGGGCACTAGCCTGACGATATTGATTCCGGGCAGGCCTTTGTTGATGATCGCCCGCACCTGGTCCTCCGACACGCCTTCCGAAAGCAGCCGCACCTCGGGTGTATGCCCTTCCCGCAGCCACACCATCATCGCGCGGCCGGATGCGTCTTTGCCCTGCACCACCCAGCACACTTCGTCCCATACCGATTTCCAGACTTTATCGCCCTGGACCAGGTCCGTCTCCTGTTTCGCCTGCTCTATCACTGCATTCTCGCTTGCCCAAGTATCTTGAAGAACATAGATATAAAAACGGTGAAGGGCAAAAAGCACGATCACTAAAATCAGCAGCGAAAGCAGGAGCCACTTGGTTCTCTTTCTCAACCTTCTCTTCCTTTCCCCTGTAGCCAGTCGTTTAAACCCACCATTCGCACATACTCGCACAATCGCAGAAAAATAACGGTAATTTGGGTCGTTATTCGAACAATTTTACCTTGTGTCCGCAAAATAGCGGTAAATTTAGGCCTTATTTCCTCCGAAGACGGCAATATCCACCTTAATCACGGCCAGGGCAGGAAAATAACGACAAAAATGTCCCTTATTGTGGCCGAGACCTCTTCAAATCCGAAAATAACGCCTTTTTTTACCGCTAAATCGGCGCAATCGCAGGCTTAGGCATTGACGCAGTCATTAACGCAGTCATTAACGCAGTCATTAACGCAGCCATAGGCGCAATCACAGGCTCAGTCACAGCCACGATCATGACCAAAGCCACTGCTGCAACTGCAACCGCAACACGATCACGACCCTAGCCACACTGCTGCAACTGCAACCTCACGCACCGTTCAAGACCAAACCTCTACCGGGCCAGCAGCCCTTCGAAGGCCGCCTGCGCCTCATGGCGGATACGCTCCTCGTCGAGGGTAAGGCAAGCCCCGTGTTTGACCACCTGCTCACCGTTAACCCACACATGCTCTACGTCTTTGGAACCGGCCGAATAGACGACATGGGAAACGTAATCCGTCCTTGGCAGGAAATGGGCCTGTTCCGTATTCAGCGCGATAAAATCCGCCTTCATGCCGGCCGCAAGTTTCCCCGTATTCGGCAAAAACACCGATTTCGCTCCGTATTCCGTACCCATTTTGAGGGCTTCCAGCGCCGGAACGGCGGTAGGATCGCCGGAAACGCCTTTGTGGATCAACGCGGCAAGGCGGACCTCCTCCAACATATCAAGGTTGTTGTTGCTGGCGGCCCCGTCCGTCCCAAGCGACACGACCACGCCTTTGCCTAGCAGTTCCGGTACTCGCGCCACGCCGCTGGCCAGCTTCAGGTTACTGCCGGGATTGTGCGACACCGCCACGTTATGCGCCGCCAAAATCTCGATCTCTTCATCGGTCAAATGCACGGCGTGAGCAAGCAGCGATGGGCGGGAGAACATCCCGAGGTTCAGCAAATGCTGAACCGGTCTGACCCCGTAATCGTTCACGTTTTGCTCCACTTCCGCCCGCGTCTCTGACATATGCGTATGCATCGGCAGATCCAGATCATGAGCCGCTTGCACGAATTTCTCGAAAAATTCCGGCGGACACGTGTACGGCCCATGCGGCGAAATCATCGTCGTGATTCGGCCGTCCGCTTGACCGTGCCAATTTTTCGCAAACGCGATCGCTTCGTTCAGCTTCTGCTGCTGCACATCCGACGGGCACAACCCGATAACGCCGCGCATCAGCACAGCCCGAATGCCCGATTCCTGCACGACTTTGGCCACTTCATCCATATGGTCGTACATGTCCAGGAAGGTGGTCGTCCCGCCCTTAAGCATCTCCAGCACAGCCAACGCCGTCCCGGCGTACACGTCGCCGGCGGTGAATTTGGCTTCCATCGGCCACATTTTTTCCTGAAGCCATGTCTGCAGCACCATGTCGTCGCCGTAACCGCGCAATAGCGACATCGCCGCATGGCCATGCGTGTTGATCAGCCCCGGCATAAACAGCAGCCCGTTTCCGTCAAAAGTTTCCGCGTCTGCCGCGCCTTCCGGAAGCTGCTCGCCGATATAGGAGATCGTATCGCCCTCAACGAGCATATAGCCTTTAACAATAGAACGGGCCTGGTCGAACACGACAAAGGTTCCGTTCTTGATTAACCATTTACGACTCATGAGCAGGTTGTTCCTTTCCGTTTCCGTTATCCAAGTAATACGCCAAACTGAGCAAATCGGTCGTGAAATCGGCGGCATGAATGCGGACTTCCGGCGGCACCTTCAGAATTGTAGGGGCAAAGTTCAGAATCGCCCCGATTCCCGCCGCCACCAGTTGATCCGCCACGCGCTGCGCTTCAAAATCAGGCACGGTAATAATCCCGATCCGGATATTTTTCTCCCGCACCGTTTCCGTCAGCTCTTCGATCGGCTGGATTGTGATGTTATTGATCTGCGTGCCGATCTTCGCCGGAGACGCGTCAAACACCGCCACGATTTTCATGTTGTCCTTCAAATAAGCGTTGTAATTCGAAAGCGCGTGCCCCAAATTACCGGCGCCGACCAGCGCAACGTTGACCTGTTGGTCCAGATTGAGAATTTCCTGGATTTTCTCGATCAAATACGCGACATCGTAGCCGATGCCCTTTCGCCCGAAATCGCCAAAGTAGGCCAGATCTTTGCGGATCTGGGCCGGATTGAGGTCGAGCTTCTGGCCGAGCTCCTGTGAGGAAACCGTAGGCACCTCGCGCCGGCTCAGTTCGTTGAGAAAGCGCAAATACACCGGCAGCCGGCGTACTACGGCATCGGAAATTTTTTCGGATTTCATACGTTTATCCCCCTATTCTGACGCAGACTTAGAAACGTCTTCGTCTCCCGGACTTAACCATTCCGATATGCGCGGAACCATCTGAGAGAGCGGCATATGCTCCATCTTCGGCCCGGGCAGTGAATATAAAAAGTATTTCCCATAGTAAGATTCCAAGATGCGGGTATCGTAAACAACCACGATCCCCCGGTCCTGCGAGGAGCGGACGAGCCTGCCAAATCCCTGCTTAAAGCGGATGACCGCCTGGGGCACGGACAGTTTCATGAAAGGATTTTTCTTCTCCTTCTGCAGCCGTTCGCTTTTCGCTTCCACCAGCGGATGGTTGGGGGGCTGGAAAGGCAGGCGGACGATCGCCAAGCTCGTCAAAGCTTCGCCCGGAATGTCCACGCCTTCCCAGAAGCTGCTCGTTCCCAGCAGCACGGACGCCGCCTGGCCCTGGAACCGCCTTGTCAGCTTGCTGCGGCTGCCGCTGTCCATGCCTTGGCCGATAACCGTGATCCCCTGCGGCGACAGCAGCTCCTTCAGCGGATCATACACCTGCCGCAGCATCCGGTAAGACGTAAACAGCACCAGCATGCGGCCTTTAGTCGCCACTGCGGTATCGGCGAGCGAATGCACCAGCGTACTGACGAAATGATCGTCGCCCACGCTCCCCTTCACGCTTGGAAAATCGCGCGGAATAACGAGCAGCGCCTGGTTCCGGTAATCAAACGGCGACGGCAGCATCGTCGTGTTCAGCCGCTCTTGCTCGGCCGCTTCCGTCAGTCCCAACTGTTCGATCATATATTGGAACGACTTGTCGACCGACAGGGTTGCCGAGGTCATCACCACGCTTTTTTTCCTGTCGAAAAAATATTCCTTTAGCTGTGCGCTAACGTCGATCGGAACGGCATACATCTGCAAGGAGCGGCTGCGGAAATTCCCGTTCGCTTCCATCCAGTAAACCGTCTCCTCGCTCTCCAGCTTCATGAAGAAACGCAGCGCTTCCCGCTCGTTGGCCAAATCCTTGAATAAACCGTTGATGTCGGTCATCAGGCTTTCGGAGCCGAAATCCTCCTGATCTTCCCGGATTTGGGCGAGCATGCGGTCGCCCTTGCGAAGCACGTCCCCAAGCGCGACGTAAATCTGGTTCTCCAGCGCCGACAGCTTATCCCATTCCTGCGGTTTCTTTAGCGGAAGCAGACGGTAAACGAATTGCCCCGGATCGCCGGGCGCCGCGTCACTCCGTTCCGGCATGAGCGCAAACAACAGCTCGCTGAGCTTGTCCCAGCTCTCCTTCACATCGATCAGCGTCGGGTACATTTCGTCGATGACAGAGCACCATTCGCCCGTTTTTTCACCTCCCGCCGCTTGCAAAGCGATGCGGAGATTCGGCAACTGGCCGGTCTTGCTGTCCTTGAACAGCCGGGTAAGCGTATGAATGACGGTAAAATACTTCATATGAATGCCCAGATGTTTGCCTGCCACATCCTCCAAATGATGCGCTTCGTCGATGACCAAGCGCTCGTACCCCGGCAACAGCTGATGCCCGGCCTGGATATCGGTAAACAGCTTGGAGTGGTTCGTAATGACCACATCGGCTACCCCGGCTTCATGTTTGGCCCGGTGGTAAAAGCATTTGCGGAACCACGGGCAGGACCGTCCGAGGCAGGAGTCCGACTCGCTGGCCACCGTTTCCCAGAAATCGCCGCCGCGATTGCCCAAATTGAGCTCTTCATCGTCGCCGTTGACCGTTTGTGTCAGCCACACGATCATTTGCGCCGCCGTCATCACCTCTTCTTTCGGCGTAGCAAAGTCTTTTCTATTTATTTTATGTTCAAATTTGCGCAAGCACAAATAATGCTGCCTTCCTTTGAATACGGCAGCCAGGAAAGGAAACGGCACCACTTCGGTAAGCAGCGGAACATCTCTTTCCCGCAGCTGCTCCTGCAGATTGATGGTATGCGTGCTAACCATCACTTTTTCTTCCCGTTTGACGCTGTGATAAATAGCGGGCAGCAAATAACCAAGCGATTTCCCCGTTCCGGTGCCCGCTTCGATCAGCAGGTGCTTATCCTCGGCAAAAGCCTGGCTCACTTTCTCCAGCATCTTGTTTTGCGCGTCCCGCTCCTCGTATTGGGGCAGCCTTTCGCGCAAGCGCTCCCTTACCTGCTCCATGAACTGCTCGAAGGACACACCCTCCAGCGGATTCTCCGCCATAACGCCCCGCGGAGATTCGATATCCATCCAATCCTCCGCCTGCAATGCGAATTGGCGGTAGTAGATGTAACCGTCATCGCTTTGCTCGGTTTCGCGTTCCTTCTCCTGGACCATGGCGTCAAAAAACCAACCGAGATCACTGTCCTCGCCCGCAAACAAATCCGCGAGGCGCTGCAGCGTCAAAAGCGGCAGCCGCTCGCATTCCTCCAGGCATTTCAGGAAGATCAGCGCCGTCGCCAAGGCGTCGCTGTCCGCTTGGTGCGGCCGGTCGTGCTGGATCTCGAATTCGGCGGCCACGAGCCCAAGCTGATAGGAGGTCAGCGAAGGAAAGAGGATTTTCAGAAAATCCATCGTATCCAGAATCCGCCCCGTAAACGGCAGATAGCCCGTTTTGTCCAAAGCGCTTTGCAGATAGTTGAAGTCGAAAGCGACATTGTGCCCGACCAGCACCACATCGTTTAGCAGCGGAACCATCTCCATCATCACTTCGTCCAGGTCCGGCGCGTCCTTGACATCGTCTTCCGTGATGCCGGTCAATCCCGTGATGAATGGCGGGATCGGTATTCCCGGTTTGACGAAGGAGTGATATACCTGCGAAATCGACTTATCCGGTTCTATAATGGCAAGTCCCACTTGAATAATTTCATCGGAGGACTGGTTGCCCGTCGTTTCAAAATCGAGCACGGCATATTTCATTGCTTTTTAAGTCCCTTTCGTTCCAGTCTCTTTTACAGCATAACAGAAGAAGAGCGATTTGAAAATTCATGGCGGGCGTTATGTGTAATTAAAATCACAAAATAAAAGAGCGATGCGCCCGCGCTCATAGGCGGATTTACGCATCGCTCAACCGGTTTACGCAAAATAACGTTCGATCATGCCAACGATAAAAACGGTTTACAGCAAAGAAGCTAATTCATTGCCATAATACAATTTGCCCGTGCTGTTCAGACAAGCCTCAAGATTTGCCAAAGGCTCGGCGAGGGACGGATCGCTGTGGTGAGCCAAAGTAAAGTATTCCTTGGCTTTGGCCAAAATCCCTTTTTGCGCTTCGATGCAGCCCAGCGCATTATAAATGATCGAGCGAAGCCGTTTGTTTCCGGCGTTCTCCAGAACGAGCCAAAACTGCCGCGCGGCTTCCTCGCTTTGCTCCAGATGCAGATGGCACATACCCAGGAAGGTCCGGCCAAGCACGCTCCCGGGATACTGCTTCAGCACCTGCTCAAACTGCTCCAACGCCTGGGTAAACATCATCAATTTGTAATAACCTTGCCCTTTGATAAACGGGCCCGATTCGATCTCGGGGAGCGACAGAACCTCCTCAGTTTCAAGGTTGCCCCATCTTTGGCGCATCGCGGCCATCTTCTCTTCGAAACAAAGCCACTCCTCAATGATCCCGTCGCTCATGTGCTTAAGCAGGTGCCATTTTTGCGCGAGTTCCTGCTTTTGGACGCCCTGGGCCAGCGGATATTTACGCGAAATATCATCCAACATCTCATTCATTTCCGCAAAAACATGCTGAAACATCATTCGCATCCCACCCTTAACGAAAATGAAATCGGTCCGAGCCTTAAGATCATTTTTTGTTCCGGGCGGGTTTTTCATTCCCGCAAGCTTCAATTGCATATATTTGCTTCCGATTGGCGGCGAAATTCAGGCGCGCGTGACGGGCAAATCAACGGATAGCCGCGTGCAGCTCTTGATGCGCTTTTTCCACGGGCCGGTTGTTTTCGTCCACGAACACGACGGTTGGCTTATGGCTGCGCACCTCTTCGGGAGACATCATCGCATAGGAAATAATAATGACATTGTCGCCGGGCTGCACGAGCCGTGCGGCCGCGCCGTTCAGGCAGATGACGCCGCTGCCGCGCGGTCCCGGGATCACATATGTTTCCAGGCGCGCGCCATTGTTGTTGTTGACGATCTGCACTTTTTCGTTCTCCAGGATATCGGCGGCTTCCATCAGATCTTCGTCGATCGTAATGCTGCCGACATAGTTCAAATTCGCTTCCGTCACGGTCGCCCGGTGGATTTTCGATTTCATCATCGTTCTGAACAATTAGGCCATCCCCTTTTTGGTCAAAATCACGTTGTCGATCAATCGCGTCGTCCCGAACTTCACGGCCACCGCGATGAGCACGCCGGCTTCGCGGCTCCCTTCGTCAAGCCGCTTCGTATCAACGAGCGGAGACAAACCGGGAAAATCGGTGATTTCCACGTAATCGATATCGGCCAGCGGTTCCGCACCAATGGCCTGGATCAGATCCGCGCGGATCTCCCCGGCCGTGACCGGCTCCTCCCCACGGGCTTTCTCCTGCGCCTGAAGGAGGCTTACGGACAACACAAGCGCCGCCTTGCGCTCCTCGGGGCTTAAATATACGTTGCGCGAGCTGAGCGCGAGCCCGTCCGGCTCCCGTACGATCGGGCAGGGAACGATTTCAACGTCAATATTCAAATCCTCCGTCATCTGGGCGATCACGGCCACCTGCTGCGCGTCCTTTTGCCCGAAATAAGCGCGGTCCGGCTGCACGATGTGGAACAGCTTGCTCACGACGGTCGTCACGCCGTCGAAATGCCCCGGCCGCGAAGCGCCGCAGAGGCGCTCCGTAAGTTCCGCGACTTTGACCTTGGTATGAGTCGGACGGGGATACATTTCCTCTACGCTCGGCATAAACACGGCATCCACGCCTTCCCGTTCGGCGAGCGCCAGGTCCTTTTCGGCATCGCGCGGATATCGTTCGAAGTCTTCGTTCGGCCCGAACTGAATCGGATTGACGAACACGCTTAGCACTACAAGGTCGTTTTCGCTGCGCGCTTTACGCAGCAGGCTGGCATGGCCCTCATGCAAATATCCCATGGTCGGGACAAGCGCTACCCGCAGTTTTTTTCCTTTTCCCGCCGCCGCCAAACGCTCCGCCTGCAAATGCTCCCTAAGCGCCCGGATTTCCGTAAAGGTCTTCATGCTTTTGTTTCCACCTTTCCTTTGCCGTACAACGTCTCAAGCACGCCGTCTTCCGCGGCGAACACATGCTCCTGGGCCGGGAAAGCGCGGGTTTTGACCTCGCGTACATATTCCGAAATGCCGCTGCGGATTTGCGCTCCGATGTCGGCATACGTTTTGACGAAACGTTTTTCCCGGTAATCCGGGGTATATTTAAGAACATCGTGAAACACGAGCACCTGGCCGTCGCAGCCGCGGCCCGCGCCGATGCCGATCGTTGGAATGGACAGCTCCTTGGAAATCGCCTCCGCCACCTCCTCGGTGACCAGCTCCAGCACGATCCCAAACGCCCCCGCGCGCTCCAGCGCCTTGGCGTCCTCCAGCAGGCGCCGGGCGTCCTTCGCATCCTTGCCCTGAATGCGGTAGCCGCCGATTTGGTTGACCGACTGCGGCGTTAGTCCGATATGGCCCAGCACCGGTACTCCGGCCTGCACGATAGCCTGAACAGCCAGGGCGATTTCGGCCCCGCCTTCCATTTTCACGGCATGCGCGTGCCCTTCCTGCATCAGGCGG
Organism: Paenibacillus lacisediminis; assembly: GCF_046567315.2. Taxonomy (NCBI): domain Bacteria; kingdom Bacillati; phylum Bacillota; class Bacilli; order Caryophanales; family Paenibacillaceae; genus Paenibacillus; species Paenibacillus lacisediminis. The sequence goes on from NZ_JBKIAX020000021.1 coordinate 90,712, forward strand.
CGGACGTTCTTCAGCGTCTCTTCAAGGCTTCCGTGATACGTCATAAACGGCATGTCCGTGACGATAAACGTATGCTGCGCCCCCCGGGCCACGGCGCGGCTATGATAGACCATATCGTCCAGCGTCACCGGGACCGTCGTATCGTAGCCCAGCACTACATTGCCGAGCGAATCGCCGACGAGCAGCACATCCGCGCCGGCCTCTTCCGCCAATTGCGCCGACGGATAATCGTAGGCGGTAATCATCGCAATCGGCGAACCATCCTGCTTCATCTTTTTCAATTTCACGATGTTTAATGCTTGTTTTCCAGCCAATTTTCCCATCTCCTTCGGTTTGGCTTGCCGCCCGCGTCCATTCGCGTACCTTTGTATACCGAAAAAACGCGCACAACAAAAAAACCTTTTAGTTTGGCACTAAAAAGGTCCGAATTCATAGAAGGAGTCACTTGCTTCGTCCCTTCTGTCTCGGTCCTCTTCGGCTCAGAGCAGAATCCAACGCAGGCTTCATCACATTAACCTACAGCCGCTAAGAGTGCAGTTCGAACGGGTGCCGATACCGCCTCCTGAGCACAGTATAACAAATTACGTCACGTTTTTCATCCGCCAAATTGCACTTCGCCGGAAAATATAATGCGCATGTTTCCGTTATCCCCCGCCAGCACCAGCGCCCCGGAAGGATCGAGAGCCTTCGCCAGCCCCGTTACGTCTCCGGCGGGCGTTTTGACGGTGACCCGCCGGCCCAGCGTAACCGACAAAGCTTCCCAAAGATGGCCGATCGGCGCAAAGCCCTCCTGACGGTAAAGCTCGTACAGTTGTTCTATTTCCGCCAGCACCGCTCCGATCAGCTCCGCCCGGTCGATGCGGCGGCCGCTTTCGATCTGCAGCGATGTCGCGACGTCCTGAAGCTGGGGCGGGATGTCTTTGGCCTCCAGATTGACATCGATCCCAATGCCGGCGATGGCGTAGCGGATCAGTTCGTCCTCGCCAACCGATTCGACGAGGATGCCGCATATCTTGCGGCCGCCCACGAGCAAATCATTGGGCCATTTGATGCCTGCGTCAACGCCTGCTGTATGGCGCACGGCGCGGCACACGGCCACCGCGATCAGCAGGGTGAGCTGCGGCGCAAAGGACAGCGGCTGCCGGTCCGGACGCAGCAGCAGGCTCATCCATACGCCTTTGCCCGGCGGCGAATACCAGGCCCGGCCCTGACGGCCGCGGCCGCCCGTCTGCTCGTCGGCGACGACCAGGGTGCCGGCCGGAGCTCCGGCCTCGGCCAGCTCCCGCACCTCCGCTTGCGTAGAGACCGTCTTTTCGAGCAGCCGGATTTGCCGCCCGAATAAAATGCGGTCCTGCAGCGCCCGGACCAAGGCGGAATGGGTGATTTTATCGGGCTTGCGGACAAGCCGGTAACCCCGGCGCGGGGCGGATTCAAACTCGTAGCCCTCCTCGCGCAGCTTGGCGATTTGCTTCCAGACCGCCGTCCGGCTGATCGAGAGGCGGCGGCTAATCTCCTCTCCGGATATATATTGCCCCGGATGCTCCAGGAGCATGTCGATCAATCGGTTTGCTTCCATGCTTCGCTTAACCCCGCTTTCACGTAATTCAGCAATGCTTGCTTATCGTTATGTATCTCCCCGGCAGCCACCGAAATAAGCAGCCGCTTCATCAGCTCGCCAAGCCATGGGCCGCCTTTTTTGCCAGCCAGCTCCAGCACGTCTTTGCCGCTGATGGCCAGCTCGGACAAAGCGTGCACCTGCACTTCCCCATGCCAATACTGCGCGAGTGCGAGCCGCTCCCGCTCTGTTATTCGCTGCGCTTCGGGGAGGGACGCGGCTGCCAAAACGGCCGCCTGCCGGCGCAGCCAAAACGCAGCCGCCGCTTGACCAAGCGTCACCTGCAGGACGACCCAGCGGCGGCGAAGGGGTACCTCGTTGCGCTCCTCGGCCTCGGCCCGCGCCCAGGCTTCGTCGAAGCGGACGATCGCCGCCGTCTCCTCGGCGGCCCTATTCGGAAACGTCCACCCTTTCATCAAAGGGATGACGTCCTCACCGGCGGTGCCGAGCGCCTGCAGCAGCAGCGACCAGCGCAGCGCCTGCGGCTCTGTCGGCAGCTCCGCCAGCGCCGCCAGCAGCTCCCGCCGCGGCTCGGCCGCAAGCAGCTGCCGCGTCAGCCGCGCCGGCTCCGCATCGCCCGCCACGGCCTCCGGCAGCGCCGCCTTCACATGCCGCAGCAGCCCGCTGCGCTCAAGCAAGGCCAAGCCGCGCAGCGGACGCGGACCGAGCACGACTTTCTCCAGCTCGGTCCGTACGCGCTCCATCGCGATGTAGGTCAGCTTGTCCTTGCCCCGCAGCAGCGCTCTCCATAGGCTTTTGGCCGGGCGGAAGCCAAACACCGAGGCGAAGCGGACCGCCCGCAGCATGCGCAGGGCGTCCTCCTCGAACCGCTCCTCGGCCGCGCCGACACAGCGGATCAGACCGCGTTTGATGTCGCCTTGGCCTCCGTACGGATCGATAAGCGCCCCATGGATGTCCCGGGCGATGGCGTTCATCGTAAAATCGCGGCGCAGCAAATCCTCGGCAACGGCGTCCACGAACTCCACCGAGGCCGGCCGGCGATGGTCCTCGTATTGCGACTCCTTGCGGAACGTCGTTACCTCAAACGCATAGGCATCCATCAGCACCGTAACCGTGCCGTGCTCGATCCCCGTCGGAACAGTACGCTCAAAAATAGCGATTACGTCCTCCGGTTTCGCCGAGGTGGCGATATCCATGTCGTGAACCGGCCGGCCCATCAGCTCGTCGCGCACGCATCCGCCGACAAAAAAAGCCTGGAACCCGCGTTCCAGCAAAGTATGCAGCACCTTTTCCCCCTGATTCACCATCAGGGGGTCTACCTGTGTCCAGCGATTCATTTGCTTACCTCCAAACGTTCCCGCTCAAGCCAACCGAAGCGGGCATACCGCGCCCGTTCCGATTTAGCTGCAAGCCGGCTTCAACTGCGGAGCCTCAAGGTTCAACACGCGGTAATAAATCTCTTCGTAATTGGCCATGGTTTGCTGGCTGCTGAAATCGTTTCTCGCCCGGTTCAGGCAGGCTTCCCGCATCTTTGCGCCAAGCTCCGGACTTTTCAGCAATGTCAGGCAGTATTCGGCCATCCGTTTCGTATCGCCGATCGGGGCGAGAAAACCGGTTTCACCGTGCTTCACGAGTTCAGGGATGCCCCCGGCGATCGTTCCGACCGTCGGCACGCCGCAGGCCATCGCTTCCAAAGCGACCAGCCCGAAGCTTTCCTTCTCCGAAGGCAGCAGCAAAATATCGGCCATCGAAATGACGTGCGCGATATCGTCCTGTTTGCCGAGAAAATGCACCCGGTCGCTCAGTCCCATCTCATTGATTTTCAACTGGATTTTCGGGAGATCCGGACCTTCGCCGACGAACAGCAGCTTTGACGGCACTTCTTCATTGACGCGATGGAAAATGTCCACGACGTCCCCGACCCGTTTGACCGGGCGGAAATTGGAAATATGCATCAGCACTTTTTCGCCGGGCTCGGCGAAATCCGCGCGGCAGCCGGCCGCGTCCCGGGGATAATACACCCGTTCGTCGACGAAGTTGTAAGTCAAATCAATATCCCGGGTGATGTCCAGCACCTCCCGCGTCTCCCGCGTCAAATCGAGCGAAACCGATGTTACCGCGTCGCTTTCGTTAATCGCCAGCCGGATCAGGTCCTTCAGCGATTCGTCCTGGGCCAGCACGGTGATGTCCGTCCCGTGCAGCGTGGTGACGACCTTCAGCGAGTCGCCGACCATCTGTTTGGCCAAAAAAGCGCAAACGGCATGGGGAACCGCGTAATGGACATGCAGAACATCCAGCTTCTGCGATTTGGCGACTTGCGCCATTTTCGTCGCGAGCGACAAATCGTAAGGAGGATAGCGGAACACGTAATAATCGCTAACTTCCACCTCATGATAAAAAATGTTTTTATGGTAACCTCCCAGACGGAAAGGAACGCTATGCGAAATAAAATGCACCTCATGCCCTTTTTCCGCCAGCAGCTTCCCCAGCTCGGTGGCTACAACCCCCGAACCGCCCAAAGAAGGGTAACAAGTGATGCCTATTTTCAAAAATGGATCCATATGGCGGGGGCCTCCTTCATGTTCAAGTTCCCTGATTATGATTATGTGCGTCGGGACCCGAATAGATTAACTTGATAAGCCGATTTTACCGCAAAACCTTCGGCGTACGGGATGAGCTTCCGCTGCCCAAGCAGCGCGTCACGGGCCTTTACGCGTTCGACATACCCCTGGTTCAAAGGCGTCCCGGCGACATCCTCGCCGGGGGCGCCTTGCCCGAATTGGGAACGATAGCAGCCGAGCGCCCGCTCTTTTGCCTCATAATAATCGGTAACGTCCACCACCAGATCGGGCGTCTTCCAATCGTTGATGAAATAATAGTACAGCTCCGGCTCCGGGACCGACGGCTTGTCCGGCATATAACGGCGCAGCTTGGCGTTAAAAACCGCCTCTTCCACCAGCTTGCTGCAGGCGATATGATCCGGGTGCCGGTCTTCCCAATAAGGGGCGAACACGATGCGCGGCGCATGCTCGCGAATCGTTTCGGCTACGGCGGCGATCTGTTCCGGCATACCGAACAGCCCGCGGTCCGGCAATCCCAAATTCAGGCGCGCGGCCAGACCGAGCTCCTTCGCCGCTGCATCCGCTTCCCGCTTGCGCAGCTCGGGATTGCCGTTGGAGGACAGCTCGGCTTCCGTCAAATCGCAAATGCCGACCCGGTATCCGGCGGCGGCGTGTTTGGCGATCGTGCCGGCCATTCCGATCTCGGCATCGTCCGCATGAGCGCCGAAAATCAAAATATCCAGCGGCGTGCTCATTGGCCCAGTCCCGGTTTATACTGCTCCACCAGCTCGCGCCAAGCGAAATCGCCGCGGTCCAGCGCCCGCACCAAAATTTCCGCGCTCGCCATGTTCGTGGCGACCGGAATGCCGTGCACATCGCACAGACGCAGCAGCGCCGTGATGTCCGGCTCGTGCGGCTGAGCCATCAGCGGATCGCGCAAGAAAATGACAAGATCCATATCATTCTGGGCGATCAGCGAACCGATTTGCTGGTCGCCGCCCAGCGGACCGGACAGAAAACGATGGATTTTCAAGCTCGTATTCTCCATAATTTGTTTGCCTGTCGTTCCGGTGGAATACAGCTTTTTATCCTTAAACACATGTTCATAAGCGATGGCGAAATTGACGATATCTTCTTTTTTACGATCATGAGCAATAAATGCAATGTTTATCATGCGGTCATAATCTCCCCTTATTATTCAACAAAATGGTCGAATCCGTAAACCATGCCTTCATACTCCAGCACTTTTTTGATCGCCAGGTTGACTCCCGGCATATATCCTGCCCGTTCATAGGAGTCGTGGCGGATTTTCAGCGTTTGGCCAAAACCGCCGAACACGACCTCCTGCTGGGCGAACACGCCCGGCAGCCGGACGCTGTGAATCCGGAAGCCGTTGTAATAGCCGCCGCGCGAACCTTCGATTGTTTCTTCCTCCTGCGGATTACCCTGCCGCAGCTCCTGCCGGTTTTTCGCGATCAGTTCGGCCGTTTTCACCGCGGTCCCCGAAGGGGCGTCCAGCTTCTGATCCCCATGGTATTCGATAATCTCCAAATGCGGGAAATATTTCGCCGCCTGCGCCGCGAATTTCATCATCAAGATCGCCCCGATCGAAAAATTCGGAGCGATCAGCCCGCCGATCCCTTGGGCTTGGCAAAGCTTGTCCAACTCTTCGATTTGCTCCGGGGTGAATCCGGTCGTGCCGACAACCGGAGAAACGCCGAGCCGGATTGCCAGTTCGGTGTTGGCGTAAGCGGACGCCGGCGTCGTAAAATCGACCAGCACCCGCAGGCGATGCTCCGACAAAGCCTGTTCCAGGTTGTCTGAAAGCGTCACTCCGCATTCCGGCAGGCCAACCATAACCCCGGCGTCCAGCCCTGCATTCGATACACTAACGGCCGCCACCAGCTGGAGATCGGGGTCCTGGAGCACCATTTTGACGACTTCCTTCCCCATTCTGCCAGCAGCGCCGGCCACGGCTACTTTAATTGGATCCGACATGTACATCTCCTCGCATTCTTAACTATGATGATTGTTTGATTTTGGACTTGAAACGCTGCTCCAACTCTTGCAGCTCTTCGGCTATACTGGCGTTCACGGGCAGCGCAGACGCTTCCCTCACGGCGTGCAACGCTTGCTGATACCGTCCCAGTTCCCCGTATGCGATCGCCAGCCATACCTGGGCATCCACGGATAGCGGATCGAGCTCGACCGCTCGCTTGAGCATCCGCGAAGCCGGTTCGGCCCCGTTCGTTCCGCCCCCTTGATCTCCCTCCAGCTGTTTCTTGGCCATAAGAGTCAATTCCATCGACTGCAGCCGGTCATAATGCAGCCTGTATTCTTCCTGGTCCGGAGCAAGCGCCGCGGCTAACCTGGCATGCATCAACGCTTTGTCTAGACGATTGCTTCGGGCACACGTAATCGAGTAACGGTAATGGATATCCGCATGATCCGGCTCGGCGGCCAGCGCCTGTTCAAACCAATGCTGCGCCTGCTCAAAGTCGTTTTCGTAGATGCTCCGGTAAGCTTTATACAGAAATTCCTCCGCCTTCATCTGCCGCCCCCCTATTTATAGTACGTGTTCAAAAAGTCATGACTTTTTGAACATCCTCTTGTAGGGATGATCATACTGACAGCATATGAAAGTTATGGTTGTTCGGTGTTCTTTTTGGTCCACCTGTCGGCATCGCGGGTTGCGAATTTATGCATCACCCTGTCATGCGCCTCCGTAAGGTCGATGCCCAGGGAATTGGCGAAACAGATCGTAATAAATAAAATATCGCCGAGCTCCAGCTCGATGGAATTTTCGGCTTCTTCCGGCTTTTTCGGCTTCTCTCCATACGTATGGTTTACCTCACGGGCCAGCTCACCGACCTCTTCGCTCATGCGGGCCAGCATGGACAACGGGCTGAAATAGCCTTCCTTAAACTGCGATATGTAACGATCCACTTCGCGCTGCATCTCCGCCAGAGTTTTTTCTTTCAACGTCTTCAAGCGCCTATCCCTCCGACAATATTCCCGTTTTTCCCTATGTTATCGTAAAGGCGGGGCGAAAACAAATCCTTTTTTAATCAGGGCAGAAAAAGGTATACTATTATAGGTTAAAAAATACAAAGAGTTATATTTTGGAACAGGTGAGGGATTGAATGTTTTCGAACAAGCTGGCCGGGTTCTTTAAAACGCTTTTGCCGATACTGCTTGGTACCGCGGTATACGCGTTTGGACTTCTTTATTTTATACTGCCGAATCAATTGATGGAAGGCGGCGTTACCGGGATTACGCTGCTGCTCAATTATGCGTTTGGCATTTCACCGTCGCTCTCCAACCTGCTGCTTAACATTCCGCTTTTTCTTCTTGGCTGGAAGGTTTTGGGCGGCCGCTCCATCGTCTGGACCGGAATCGGGATCGGCTCGCTTTCTTTTTTTCTGTGGTTGTTCGAGCGGCTGATCGATCACGGCTGGATTTTGCCTTTTGAAACAAAAACCGACTATATTCTTGTTTCCCTGTACGCGGGGGTGACGCTGGGCGCCGGCCTTGGCATCGTCTTCCGTTTCGGCGGCACGACCGGAGGCTCGGACATCGTCGCCCGGATTTTGGGGCGCAAATTTGGGTTCAGCATGGGCCAGGTTATCCTGACGCTGGACGTGATCATCATCGGGCTGTCGCTGTTTTATATTAGGAAAGAAAATATTTTGTATACGCTGGTCGCTGTGTTTATCGCTTCCAAAGTGATCGATTTCATTCAGGAAGGCGCGTATTCCGCCAAGGCGTTTACGATCATCAGCGATCACGCGCCGGAAATCGCCGAGATCATCACGAAGGAAATGGAACGCGGCGTTACGCTGATTCCGGCAGTCGGCGCCTATTCCAAGCAGGCGAAGCATATGGCCTACTGCGTCGTCTCCCGGCAGGAAATCCGGCGGCTCCAGCGCATCGCCAAATCGGTCGATCCGCGGGCGTTCATCATTATCAGCGATGTGCATGATGTGCACGGGGAAGGGTTTAAAGAAGACTGAGGCGAGAAAAAATCGCGGTTACCGCGCCGCCAACGTGACCAAAAATAGCCAGTGGCAAAGGATTGGCAATGATCCCTTACCACTGGCTATTTCGCTGGTGTTAAAAGCGGTACCGGTACGAATCCTCATCCGTTTTGCCCACCCCCGTAATCGCCTGGGCGGCCCGGTATTTGCGCAAACCCGTGTATCCTAAAGCGAGTACGATCCATAATCCGATCAGGCCGCTCCAATACCACGGGTTTTCGTAGCCGGCGATCGGCAGGAAGACGGGTTCCTCGCCTTTGCGTCCGAACAGCGCCTTCAGTGCGCTTTCCCCCTGGCGAACCGCCTGTTTAAGAGCTGCTTCGTCCACCGGCCGGTCGCTGCTTAACCTTTCGGCGTAAGACATCCACGAATCAAACCGGTTGACCGTGGATGGATCGCGGCGAATGGCGGCGGCCGGACGGATGGTTTCATAATGCTGCTGCAAGTTTTGAAAAGCCGCCCGCAGTTTCTCCGCTTGTCCCTCCACGCGAGCGTTGCTCATCTGCTGCATGTCGTCGGCCATCACTTTATAATATTGCAGCCACAGCCCTTTGTCCTTATGGATCAGGCTGTTTACGGCCAGCCGCAGTACGGCGGAAGAATGCGTCCATTCTTCGGAGACGATCTCGGCCCTTGCCAGCGTCTCCCTCACGTCCATAATGCTTTCCGCAAGCGCATGAATGCCTTCCACCGACGTCAAGCCTTTGAAGGAAACACCTTCAAGCGCGGCGATCAGCCTTTCCATCTCAGCATGAGCTTCCTCGGCGTGCCCTTGCTGCATATGGCTGTACAGCGCTTCCGCCGCCGCTTCCAGCTGCTGCAGTTTATCGCCGCGCTCCTCATCGGACAGTTGTGAAACCGGAGCCGGGCCGCTTGACTGCTTCTCTACCGGTGAGGCCGCAGCCATCGCACCATCCGCCAGCAACAGCAGCGGCAACAGCACAAGCAGCCACCCAAGCTTTCCTTTCGCTTTCACGGACATCCCTCCCTACCATCATCGTATGGCAGGCTGTCCATGCGTAGAACCTTGAACGCTTAAGTACATATTTAAAGATTCGATGTCGAGTCCGCTTCGTGACCTGTTTCGTGACCTGTTTCGTGATTAAAAGTAGATCACTTTGTTCTATATTAGTATTGTGCTCAGTATCGTCCCCATAAAATAGCGGAACTTTAGGGTCTTATTTTCCGAATTTGACCCTATTCATCACCATAGGGGAACTTTTGGGTCTTATTTTTCGACGAACAGGTCGAAAGGGGGCCTTTCTCTACTAAATCGTGAAAATAGCGCCATAAAATTCCTCTATTTTACGCAACATGAGGGATATCGCTGAAATAGCGCCCTTTTTTTCCTTTATGGTGTCACCCCGAGATCTTCAAATAGACCAATTTTGCCGTTTTTCAAGTCTTCACTTGTCATCATGCTAACGTTATTTCCAGAATCGTCCACTAGTCTCTTTTTGCGCCTTTCAGCGCCAGCCACCCGGCAATAACGCTGGCGGCGGTCAAAGCGACGGTAAACACCGTAACCGCAGGTACATCGTCCCACAACGTTTCCGGCAGCCACGGATACACTTCATATGTATAATCGACCGTATCGTTCAACAGCGTCCAGGCCCCGGCGCCGAGCAGCATGATCGGCCCAAACCGGTACAGGCGTACGTACAGCAGCGCTTCCACGGCCATCGCCAAATGAGATGCGACCAGCATCCAGTCCTGCCAGACCAACGGTCCGCCTTGATAGGCGCCGGCAAAGATCATCGACACCGCCCATACGCCGTATTTCACGCTCGTTACGACAGCCAGTCCTTCGAGCAGCGTGCGTATCCCCGTGAACCTCCCCAGCGCCTGCGGAAACAGAAGAAACAGCAGTGTTAACGTGAAAAAGAGGCTTGCCGTAGGGCTGTCGGGCACAAATATAATCTGCCAATGCGGATGGTTCTCCCACGTAAACCGCAGCTGCGAATCGTACCAAATATACCCGTAAATCGTCCCCAGCAAGTTGCATACGAATAAGGCCCACAAAATCGGACGGGACGACAAAAAGGCCCGGCTCCAGAAATACGATAATTTCAACGGACTGCTCCTTCCTTAAAAAAACCAAACCTGATCGAATCAACGACCAGGTTTTCGCATACTTCTTATTTTACTGTTCCGTTTTTTGTTTCGCAAGCCATTCGGCCAAGTGGTCGAGTTCCTCGTCCGTTACCCCGGCGCCGATCGCCGTGTCGTACATGGCCGGCATTTTGCCGTTGTAGCCTTCTTTGATGATCGACATGATTTCTTCCTTGCTGTGTTTGTCGCCTACACCACGCAAGGAGGGACCCGCAGCCCCTTTCAGGTCAGCCGCATGGCAGGAAACGCAAGTCGCTTTCTTATAGGTTTCCATCGCCGGATCATCTTTGTCCACGATCGCAACTTCCTGCTGTTTGGGCGCATTGGAAGTCGGCAAGCCTTGCTCCCGCTTCTCCCGGGCCTCTTCTTCCCGCTGAATATGCTCCGGAACTTGCCCCGTAGCTTTCAGTTCTTCTTGGTAATGCGTCCAAGCGAAGTTCGTCAAATAAACGATCGACGCCAGCGAAAGGAACATCAGCGAGGAAGCGATCGGACGTTTGTAGAAGCGGCGCTCCTTGCCGCGGTCCAAAAACGGCGCCAGCAGCAGGCTGCCGAAAGCAACCCCGGGAATCCCGAGCGTACCGAGCACGACATAATCGCCCGATGCGTACGGATATTTCAGGAATTGATACAGGAACAAGAAATACCAGTCCGGCATCGGAATGACCGATGCGGTCGGATTCGCCGGATAACCGAGCGGGGCCGGTTCGGCGATCGTCAGCACCAAAAAGCCGACCAGCACCACAACGCCTACCATCCATTCCTTCAGCAAGAAGTTAGGGATAAACGCTTCGGATTTACCCGGGTATGCCGTGTAATCCGGAGGCGTGATAAATCCGTTGCCTTTACGTACACGCGAATCTCCGACGTATACGATCTTTTCCTTCGAATTGTTGTGGGCCATAACCTCTATGCCCTCCCTTCTCCATTTTTAGTTAGAGGTAGCTTATAGCGGGCCGGAAATCCCTTGACGGCGGATCATAATGAAATGCCCCACCAGAAGGATCAACAGCACGGCCGGAAGGAAGAACACGTGAATCGCGAAGAAACGGGTCAGCGTTTCCGCGCCGACGATCGTACCGCCCTGCAGCAGTTCTTTAATGACCGGACCGAGTACCGGAACGGAGTTGGCGATTTCCAAAGTAACTTTTGTCGCAAAGTATGCTTTGTTATCCCACGGCAGCAAATATCCCGTCAAGCCGAGACCGATCATGACGAAGAAAATCAGCATGCCCACAACCCAGTTCATTTCGCGCGGCGCTTTATAGGAACCGGTAAAGAACACGCGAAGGGTATGTAAGAACATCATAACGATAACCAAGCTCGCCCCCCAGTGGTGCATCCCGCGGACGATCTGGCCAAAAGCGACCTGCGTCTGCAAATATTCGACACTGGCGTAAGCGTTAATGATATCGGGAACGTAATACATCGTAAGAAACATCCCCGACAAAATCTGGATGACCGTGATAAAAAACGTCAAACCGCCGAAGCAATAAACAAAAGCGGAAAAATGATGCGCCGGGTTGACGTGCTCCGGAACCTCGTGATCGGCGACATCCCGCCAAATCGGCGTGATATCCAGACGTTCGTCAATCCAGTTGTATACGTTTTTAAACATCCGTATCTACGCCTCCTTATTTCACGATCGTATTCGGGACCGTTTGACCCAAATACACCCAATTGTCTTTCACCATGACCTTGTACTCGTCAAGCGGCTTTGGCGCAACCGCCAGCTGCTTGCCTTCGATCGTGTAATGAGCTCCATGGCATGGGCAATGATATTCGTTCGGAAAGCTTTTGTCATTGTTCCAGCCAACCGTGCAACCCAAATGTTTACAGATCGGTGAAAGCGCATAAATTTTTCCACTCTCGTCTTTACGGATCCACGCCGTAAGCGATGCCGTACTCTGATACCATCCATCCTGCTGCTGCAATTCAAAGGAGAATTCCTGCGGCTCATTTGTAATTTTGCTGACTTCGACCACTTTTACAAAAGTGCCTTCGCCTTTCTTGTGCAAAATTGGATCTACGGCAAACCGAACCATGGGAAGTGTCACACCACCCACCATAAATGCAGTGGCGCCCCCAAGGGTGTATGTAAGAAATTGCCGACGGGACATTTCTTTGCGAATGGGCGGTTTATGCGATGATTCATGCTGGTCGTGCTGATTGCTCATATGTCTTCAACCCCCTTTGCAACCAATTATTCCTGACTTACAATGACAATAATCACAATATCGTCTAAGACATATTAATAATATATTAGCGTTTTAAGAGCGTCAAGAATTTGTCACATCTTTTTGCGGCTGCAAAACCTTGTCATCCTCGAAAATGTCAATAATTTGTCACATTCAAACTCTTGACCCGGTTGTCCACAAATGCTGGACTTTTTCTTTAACCCTTCCAGCCGCAGTCTCGCCATCGAGATCGGAAAAACGCCCCGGCGTCACAATGAGATCGGCGTTCGGCAGCTCCTCGTCAGCCCAATCGAGGTCGGCGGATATAACGATCACATAGGCAAATCCGCTCCGCTTGACATTTTCGCAAACCTCATTGATCGTTTGGGACAAACGATCGCCTGTATATTGAAACGAGGGATATGTGACGACTCTGCCCTTAAAAGGGATTTCCACCCAATCCATGACACCCTTAAGTCTTTCCAATTTTCCCGTCACTTCATACGGTTGCTCCAGACCGGTTAACCCTGTGACCGGGATGAGGCAGGTGTCCAAATACGGGCGCAGCTCCTCCCACCCGGAAGCTTCCACTTCACTGAACTTCATAAGTCCTTATCCCCTTTCTTGATGATTTCCTTCCCAATTATAAACACGAACGATTGACAATACCATCCTTCCGTCCTGATATCTAAAAAAAGATCGGGCAGCGTTTTTCGTCGCCGCTCGACCTTTTTCTACATTATATATTGCTGCGGATGATCCAATCTCAACGTTATTCCAATGTCTTCAGTTCATCCGTCAGGAGCCGGAAGGCAACCTCATCGCCGTTCGCCAAGGCGGTATCAATTTCACTGTAGATTTGTTCCGAGCGATGCTTCCGGAGCGCTTCGTCCCATACCATTTCGGCCGCCAAACTAAGCATTGCTTCATAAGTAACCTTCATCTGATCCATAGGATGCACCTCCAAACCATGGTTTTAAAACGAGTTCAACTGGGTTCAACTGCCTCTCTAAGAGATCCTATATTCTTTTCCTTTCGCCACGTAGCTTTCCGTCGTCAGCTTCATGCGCTGCAAATCTTCTTCCGTCAGTTCGCGTACGACTCTGGCCGGCGAGCCCAGAGAAAGTGTATAGGGTGGTATTTTTTTGTTTTCCGTAACCACCGAACCTGCTCCTATTAAAGCATATTCACCGATGTCGGCGCCGTTTAGGACGATCGCCCCCATCCCGATTAATGTGCCATGGCCTATATGGCACCCGTGAATGATCGCAGAATGCCCGACGGATACATCGTTTCCTACGATCAACGGCTGGGAAGTATTGACGTGTCCAACTACGCCGTCCTGGATGTTCGTCCGATCTCCGATCACGATTTCCGCCAAATCCCCGCGCAGCACGGCATTGTACCAAATGCTGGCCCAACTTCCTACCGTTACATCGCCGATCAGCTTGGCGCCATCGGCAACAAATACGTTTGCATCCACGACCGGCAGCTTTCCTTGATAACGAATCAGCACGCTGCTCACGCTCCCCTTTTGCTTAGAATTTGGGAGTGATTGTAGCAGTACCTTCAGGCGTTGTCAAACCTATTTTTCCTGCAGTTTCGCCACCGCCGTATGGCCAAAGGGCGTCGCCTGAACGTAACGTTCACGCTGCTCGTCCTCCCCAATGCGCACCATGCCGAGATGCAGCATCATGAACAGGATGCGCTCCTCAAATATCGCAGCGGGAGCATCATAATAAAACGGCTTGATCAGCGACTCTATTCTGCCGTACAGCGAGGACACCGTCACCCACTGGTTCGAACAGCGTTCGATCCAATAGACAAGCGACAGCAAATTGGGAATAGGACCTTTGTACAGCCTTAACCAAAAACGGACGAACTGGATTGCCGGCTCTTTTTTACCTTCCGTCAGATACGCTTGTCCGGTCTCCGTCAACTCTAGCTGGCTGCCATTCTCTTGAATGAAACGGGAATGGTAGGCATAATCGTACAGCAAAGCAAACCGGTTGGGATAATCCTTGAACCGCCTTCCATACCCGAACCGCCAGCCCTTGCCGGCCAGCGCCTCGGACACGTGCAGCGACTCCATGATTTGCAGCTGGTTGCGCCGGTACATCACGCCTTCATTGTTCAGCGGAACGTCATGATTGCATACATACCGCAAAAACAGCAGCAGATCGGCCGCCAGCATGTCCGGCTCCTCACGGTAGACCGGAGGCTCGGCCGGCGCGGATCTCATTTCGGACTTAAACCGGATCTCCAGCGCTTCCCTGAACCGCTGTTTTAAGTCTTCGGGGACTTCAAACAGGTAACGGGTCTGGTGCGTGCTTCCGTTAAACAGCCAGCCGCGCTGCCGGAACCTGGCGATCATTTCCCGCGGGCTCTCCCGGTCCTTGGCATCCTGCGTAAACCGCGACGCTTGCGCGGAAGCGATAAGCTCCTCCAGGCTGAACTGACGGCGCCCGCAAAATAGCAGCGTATTCAAGAAACGCAAATCCTCCATGCTCATTCCGCTGAAGTGCCGATCGATAAAATCACGGCGTCCCACGGTTTGCAGGATGGATTGGATCAGTTCATGCTTGGAATGACCGCTGCACTCGCACCTGTAATGATCCGCTATTCTGCTAAGCTGTCCGATATCGGCAAAAGAAAGCATATCCGCCAGATTCATAGTTTACCGCCTCGCCGTTTTAATTCCATTATGGGATTATTTACCGGTGTTTATTCCGCGGCAAGCGATTTTATACAGAAAAAAATAACCCGGCCTCAGCCGGGGTTACTTCTTTTCTTCGATCGCTTCTTCCAAATGACGGGTGCAATTGTACAAGCGCATTTGCCAATCCTCGTCGTTTTTCTCCAAAATCGTCAACGACAAATTGCCGATCCGCTCGCTGTATTTATTTTGGTACAAGGCAATATACAGTTGAGCAAGCAATCCGCCGTGCGAAACGACAAGCACGTTATTGTCCGGGTACCGCTCCGCCAAATCCTTCATAAAAGCGAGCGCGCGTTTGCGAATATCCGCGTCTTTTTCCTGTCCCAGTTCCAACTCATCCCAGTTTTTGCCCCATAACGTCTCCCGCTCTTCCGACGTCAGCCCTTCGGCCTGACCGAACGCACGCTCCATCAGCCGCGAATCGGGATCGTACAGCGGAATGCCCAGCGCCTCGGCAATGATGGAGCCTGTCTCCTGCGCCCGCGACAGCCCGCTCGTAATGACAAAATCCCAGCGGTATTCCCGCTCCTCCTGCAATCTGTGCGCCAGCCGCTTCGCTTGCCTTCTTCCTTCTTCATTTAGCGGAATATCGCTTTGCCCCTGGATTTTTCCCGCTGCATTCCAATCGGTAAGTCCATGGCGTACTAACCCAACGAGCATAATCATCCTCCTTATGTGTGCTTTCACATTCCCGTATACGGCTTTAGCGAGTATTACTTTATTATAAGAAAAATTTATATCGCCGTACACCCTATGAAGACAGACCGCATTTTAAGGAAATTTTACTTGCGATTATAGAATTGTTCAGATCCGCTGAAAATTTGCAACTCAACTTTCGCAGCAAAAAATCGGCGGACAAGCCTTGATTTAGCTGGGCAAAGCAGCAATCCATTGCCGGAGTTTACGCTGAATCAGAGGCGGACAGTGTCTTCTCGGCTTTTTGGGCTACTTCGTTGATCAAGAGCATAGGAGATCCCTTGTAAAATGTGACGGTTGCATGATCTCTAAATCGGGCAAGCAACTCGACCGCTTTGCTGCGATTCCGCTCAAACATGGAAGCATGGA
>NZ_JBKIAX020000022.1:0-104635 GCF_046567315.2 Paenibacillus lacisediminis
ACTTCCACATTAGGAGAATTTTTTTTACTTGGGAAGACCAAATCCTGGAAAGTGCTTGAACTTTTTCGTTCCCTTTAATTCCTAACGTTTCATGTTAGATTTTACGCATGGCTAGTGACAGAGGAGACCTTATTTACCTCAAATCGGCGTGGATGAACGGGTTTAGAGCGAAATAGGGTCATGTGTGTCCGTTAGGCTGGGAAATACCCGGGAAATGGGCGGATAAGGTCGCTGGTGTCCGTTAGAGAAACGTCCACTGGGTAGACTACAGATTGGAAAGGGCCCCCTCAAACCGTTTTGAATTTGTTTCCCCCGGTTTACATTTTTTACATGTTATAATGCATTCAAAAGCCCGTTATCTCACATAAAGTGAGGGGAAAGATTGAAGGGGACCAACAGGATGGCCAAAATTCTTGTCGCGGACGACGACGCGCATATTCGCAAGCATCCAAATCCCCCTAAATGAAGAAACGTTCAAAGAAAGCGTGATGGACGGACAAGACGTCGAGTTGAAGTATGCGATCAACGCGCTGGAGAAATAAGCAGAAGCCCTCTGCTCATTTTATTCCTCGACGGCGATGCCGGCCGCTTTCCAATGCCCGTAGGCGACGATTCTGCTAAACTGGGATGAAACTTCACCCGCAGGAAGAGGCTGATCGTTTTTTAGCCACCAAATGACGATCCCCATGAAAGACGATACGAGGAATTCGAGCAGCAATTCCTTGGATATCGCTAAAGGCGAATTTCCCTCCGCGGGATTCCATCCCTCATTTAGTTTATCTTTAATGATCTTTTCCATTTTATCTCGAAACTGATAAATTCTATTCTCATCAACCAACATGGCATAGTAAAAAGAAGTGTTGCACGAAATATGTTCCAACACAGCTTGCATGACTGTCTCGAGTTTGGAAGTGCTGAAGGGACTCGCGCTGATTGGACAATGAACGGCTACATCTTTTAATTCGCTCAGGAGCTCATTCATACATGTATCCAATAAATCAGGTTTATTTTGATAGTGGAGATAAAAAGTGTTTCGATTGATCATAGCCCGATCGGCAATATCCTGGATCGTTATCGCTTCATACCCTTTTTCCTGAATAAGCTCATAAAACGCCTTTCGAATCGATTTGTTCGTGCGCAGTATTCTCAGATCGGTTTTTTTGTTCACTTTTTCGTTCCCCCAGCCTTAAATTTTAACCGTTAAGCGACAAAGGTTTAATGAATTGTCTGTTATCCTTCAAAATTAAAAATATTAAATATTGAGCGCTGTATTAACCTTCATTATAATGAGCAACAGATAAATAAACAACGTTGTGTTCATTATTTATCTAAATGACTATAGACTCAAGGAGGATATTCTAATGACATTCAACCATCAAAATGAGCTTGTCCGTAAGGCCATCGCTGTGCTGGAAAGTTTTGAGAGCGGCAATCCCGAGGCGATTACGGCTTACGTAAATCCCGATAAATATATTCAGCACAACCAGGCCTTGCCCGATGGCCGCGGGGCTATGCTTGGCGCGCTTGATCATTTGAAGGAAATAGGTACAAAGGTAACCGTTAAACGCGCTTTAGCCGACGGAGATTATGTGGTTCTTCATTCTGTATATGATTTTCACGGCCCTAAAATCGCCTTTGATATTTTCCGTTTTGAGAATGGACTAATCGTCGAGCATTGGGACAATTTGCAAGAGATGGAGGACAAGACGCCAAGCCATCATACGATGATTGACGGGCCGGTCGCGATAAGCGATATCGACAAGACCGATGCGAACAAAGGATTTGTCAAAAGCTATATCGAGAACATCTTGCTTGGGAAGAACCCCGGCCTGCTTGCCTCTTACTTTGCTGGCGATAACTACATTCAGCATAGTCCGCATATTGCGGACGGCCTTTCCGGTCTTCATGCTGCATTGCAGGCTCTTAAGGAGAGAAATATTGAATTTCAATATACTCATGTCCATCAGGTCATCGGACAAGGCAATTTTGTGCTTGGGGTGAGTGAAGGGCTCTTCGACGGACAGCCTACCGCTTTCTACGATTTGTTCCGCGTGGAGGATGGGAAGATTGCCGAACATTGGGACGTTATCGAGGCTATACTGCCGGCGGAAAAACGAAAAAATTCGAACAGTAGATTTTGAGGCTGGTGCAGCTGAATCGCAAGGAAAGACAGAGGAAAACGTATGGGCTTATTTAAAAATAGATTAATTGTGGCCTTACCCCTTATCGTCATTGCTGTCATCTTCATCTTTAGCCTTGCCATGATTCCCAGCATCAATCCTGCTCCCCATAACTTGCCCATTGCCATTGTGATTAAGGATCAAGGCTTGACGGCCTCAAACGTCAAGATGGGCGAGACGATTGTGTCTGAGATTCAGTCGGCAACCTTCGCGAATTCGGATGGAGAGCCGGCGATGAAATGGATCGAAGTTGATAGTGAAGAGGAAGTAAAAGCAGGGCTTGATAACCAAGAATACTATGCTGCATTGGTGATTCCCCAGGATTTTAGCGAGAAGCAGGCATCGCTGATGACGCCGGATCCGTCTGCACCCCGGGTGCGAATTTATGTTAACCAAGGCATGAATGCATCGGCATCGAGTATGGCTGGGGAAATGCTAAATCAAGCGATTAGTGGGGTAAATGAGGAGATGCGTACTGAGCTATTAACGGCTTTCGAGCGGCAAGGCGCTGGGATCTCAACGAAACAGGCCGCCGCATTGGCTTCGCCAATCGTTAGCGAAGTCACCCATGTGAATGCAATCGGCACGCATAGTGCGAACGGGAATTCACCGGTTTTGATGTTCCAGCCTTTGTGGATGGCTAGTCTGATCGGAAACGTGGTTTTCTTGCTAGTAAGAAACAAAACAAATTACGCGAACCGCAATGAACGGTTTCGGGCGAATATAGTCCAAGTCTTATGGGGAGCGGTCATGGCTTTGGCGAGCGGATTCAGCCTCGCCTGGTTCGCCGGGCGTTGGGGCTTGCACATTCCACATTTCACGGATACGGCTTTATTCTTGGCTATTGTTTATTTGGCTTTTTTTCTCATGATAGCTGCGGTCTTCTCGTGGATTGGTTTTAAAGGCATGATTATTTTTGTATTGTTCTTATTTATCGGTGCGCCGCTTCTTAGTTTTGCTCCCGAGTTATTATCTCCGTTTTATCGTGAATGGGTACTATCATGGCTACCGATGCGTTTCATGGTTGATGGGTTGCGCGAGTTGTTTTTCTTTGGGCAAGGCCTGCGCATGAATCATCCTACATTCGCCTTGATTTGGATCGGCGTCTGCGGCCTTTTGGTCTTGCTTGCATCTGCCTTTAAACGTTCCCGTAAACCAGAACGAAAAAAAGAGGTTGAACTTGCGCATAACCCCTAATAAAATCATCTCATTGGGCACCCTAACGGGTGCCTTTACTTATCTGGTATATTGAAAGTAAAGAACTAGGAGGGATTAACATTCACTATCAAGCTATTGATCTAAAAGAGAAGTTATCCAAGTTCAATGATCATTGGTCCCCTAAAGTTATTGGTGAAATGAATGACTATCAGTTTAAATTGGTCAAGATTGCAGGAGATTTTGTATGGCACAGTCATCAGGATACCGACGAGGAGTTTATCGTACTCGAAGGAGAGATGTTTATCGATTTCCGAGATGGTCAGGTGAAAATCTCCCGGGGCGAGATGTTTATTGTGCCAAAAGGGCTCGAACACAAACCTTTCGCCA
Organism: Paenibacillus lacisediminis; assembly: GCF_046567315.2. Classification (NCBI taxonomy): domain Bacteria; kingdom Bacillati; phylum Bacillota; class Bacilli; order Caryophanales; family Paenibacillaceae; genus Paenibacillus; species Paenibacillus lacisediminis. The sequence continues at coordinate 3,726 of NZ_JBKIAX020000022.1, forward strand.
ACAAGGAGTGCTGTATCATGTTGGTGGAACCTAGTGGGGTAGTAAACACAGGCGAAGCTGAGTCGGAATTAACAGCAGCTAATGATGTTTGGATCTAGTAGCCAAAGGGGGGTCCAGGGTGGCGAAATGGGATAATATGCTGTCCATACTTTGGATGCTGCGATCCGGAAGGAAGCTCACCGCCGCGCAGATCGCGGACAGTTTGGAGATCAGCGTCCGCACCGTATACCGGTATCGGGAGGCGCGGTTTCTGCTCGACGTCCCGACGATGGACATGTACCTTCCGAAGTATCTGATCACGTTCGGCACGGCCATTCGCGTTCGGGAGCCGCTGGAGCTGAAGCGCCGGATCCGGGAAATGGCCTACGGAATCGCCAAACATTACGAAGGCGATCCCGATTGAACTTCGCTGACAGCAGTTGTCAGCGAACCCGGTATACGATAGAGACAAGGCTGTGGCAGCCAAACAACGACGAATAAAGGAAAGGTGAATCCATCCATGTCTATGCGTGAGCACTCGCATCATTTGTACGAATATCATGTTTGGGCGAACGAGCGGCTGTTCGCCCACCTGGAGCAGCTTCCGAAGGAAGTGTTCCATGCGGAAGTGACCAGCGTGTTCCCGTCCGTAGCGCAAACTCTTGGACACATGTACTTGTTTGAACAGCTTTATATGTCCGTACTCGCAGAAATTCCGAACGGGGAGATTTTTCCGAAGATGCCGGGCTGGACGGAGGAAGCGCAGGGCAAAACCGTGGACGAGATGCGGCGGCTGTTCGCCGGCGCTGCTGAACAGTTCCGCGATTTGCTGCGGCGTACGCCTGACCCGGACAAAGCGATGACGATCGAGCATCCAAAGTACGGCCGTCTCGATACGCATTTCGCCGAAATCCTCCAGCATGTGGTCAACCATGGGACGTATCACCGGGGCAATGTGACCGCGATGCTGAGGCAGCAAGGGTATGCCGGGGTTCCGACGGATTATATGTTTTATTTGTTGGAACGGGCAGACGAAGAATAGAAGCCGCTCGGAGAGAAAGGTTTTTTTAACTTCGAACCAAATCAAATGGCACCCCAAATGGTGCCATTTGATTTAGCTTCATGCTGGTTACGGTGAACCGTGTTACAAGCAACGGCATAAGGTGTGGTTATTCAATAAACTTTTTCGATGCTTGATACAATTTTTCTGCGTATACGTCTATTTCGTCTCAGGGCACGCGCAAGCGGGCGACAGAAGAACCATACCCGATCTTCCTTTTTACCCTCCGCCAAATCGTTGGAGACTCCATCCGTGAAGGCATTTAGCACAAATAAATCTGCAGCCCGGGGGGACTTGCGGTGTCCGGGTTGCGTTTATTCTAAAATGTTGTACCTAAGCCGCCGATCGCGCTAAAATGGCTTTAAATGAAACGCTTCAAAAAACGGAGGTTTCGCCGTGACGATTAAATGGATCGACTTGTCCAGGAATGCGATAGACTTATACGAGCAGAAGCATACGGGCGGCCATCTCGTGTCCGAGCACTATCATCAGACGTACCAACTGCTGTTTGTGCTGGAGGGCGAAGGCACGATCCGGCTGGACGGGGAAGTACGGAATCTGGCGGTCGACGATACGGCGCTGGTCGTGCCGTATTCCGTCCACTCGGTCATGTCCGACTCCAGGCTGACCTTGCTAGTGTTGGCGTTTGACGAGGAAGTGCTCGATCCGGATATGAGGGCGCAGCTGCTCCACGCCTACTTTCCGGCCTCCTGCCTGATGAAGCCGGGATTGTTTGCCGCGAGCGAACTGCGTCAGCTGCTGAGGAAAATGCTGTTCGAGCAGTCCAGGGAGCTGTCGCCGCTCGTCCGGCTTTCGCTCAAGGTCCAGCTGTCTCAGCTGCTGCTCTTGCTGGTTCGATCGGCCGGAACGGAGGGAGCCGGAGCGGGCTCCAGCTCCAACAGGCTGCGCGCCGAGAAAATTCGCAGCTACATCGATTCGAAGTATTTCGATCCGCTGACCGCGGGGAACATCGCCTCCAAGCTGGGCATCAGCACGCGGCACGTAAACAACATCTTCAAGGAACGGTACGACATGACGCCGATGCAATATTTGACCGAGGTACGCATCCGCGTTGCTCAGAAGCTGCTGGCGGAAACGGGCAAGGACATTATTTCGATCTGCTTCGAGGTCGGTTACGACTCCGTATCCACGTTTTACCGGTCGTTCAAAGCCGTCGCCAAGCTGTCGCCGAAAACGTACCGGGAGCTGAACACGCCCGTGCAAGCCGAATAGGCAGGGAGTCTTGCGTCAAACGGACAAGCGAGCGCACAAACGTACGATCAAACGAACAAGAATGTGATCAACGGCCGACCGGCCGACTAATTGAAACGCGATTCCCCCTTCATCCCCCATCGGCTGAGCGCCGGCGGGGGATATTGCTTCGCTCGGACAATTCGCTTCCGAAATTGAGAATCGTGTTCCCGGAATTGTAAGAAAAGCGGTTTCGCATCGACTACAATACGGATATACGAAGCGAAGGGAGCAATGAACGATGGCAGTTCGCAAAATCGGCATTATTATGAACGGCGTTACCGGACGAATGGGGACCAACCAGCATTTGGTCCGTTCGATTCTTGCGATTCGCAAGCAGGGGGGCGTCGCGCTTCCGGGCGGAGACGTCGTAATGCCCGACCCGATTCTGGTCGGCCGGCAGGAGAACAAGCTGCAGGCGCTGGCCGCCGCCCACGGCGTCGAACGTTGGAGTACCGATCTTGAAGTTTGCCTCGCCGATCCGTACAATGAAATTTATTTCGACAGCCAGACGACGGTACGCCGCGCCGAAAGCATCAAGCAGGCGATCGCCGCGGGCAAGCATATTTATTGCGAGAAGCCGACGGCCGTCGATCTGGAAGGGTCGCTCGAACTGGCGCGCGTCGCCGCCAAGGCCGGGGTGAGAAACGGCGTCGTGCAAGACAAATTGTTTTTGCCCGGATTGCTCAAGCTGAAGCGCTTGATCGACTCCGGCTTCTTCGGGCGCATCCTGTCCGTGCGGATGGAGTTCGGCTATTGGGTGTTCGAGGGCGACTGGCAGCCGGGTCAGCGGCCATCGTGGAACTACCGCAAGGAAGACGGCGGCGGTATTATCGTCGACATGTTTGCACACTGGCGCTATGTTCTCGAGAATTTGTTCGGGGAAGTGAAGGCTGTTTCCTGTCTTGCCGCTACACATATTCCGAAACGTCTGGATGAGCAGGGCGTTCCGTACGAATGCACGGCGGACGATGCGGCGTACGCCATATTTGAGCTGGAAGGCGGCATTATCGTGCAGGCCAATTCGTCTTGGGCGGTGCGCGTAGACCGCGACGATCTGCTCACGGTTACGGTCGACGGCACCGAAGGCAGCGCCGTGGCGGGTTTGCGGGACTGCAAGACGCAGCATCGGGTCAATACGCCGAAGCCGGTATGGAATCCGGACATTCCGAACCCATTCCGGTTCCGTGACCAATGGGTGGAGGTGCCGGACAACGCGTCATATGACAACGCGTTCAAGGTGCAATGGGAACTCTTCTTGAAGCATGTCGTCATCGGCACGCCGTTTCCGTGGGATTTGCTCGAAGGCGCGAAGGGCACCCAGCTTGCCGATCTCAGCTTGCAGTCGTGGCAGGAACGCCGCTGGATCGAAGTGCCGAAGCTGAGCCTGTAAAAATAAATACTAAAAAAATCGGCTTTTCAGCACCGAGAAGGTTGGATGAAGCTAGGGACTGAGCAACGCAGCGTAGGTGAGCCTACGTGAGTAGCGGAAGGCCCGGCTGAATTCAAGATTCGACGTCGAGTAAGCTTCATAGCTATACTTCGTGATCAAAAGCCGATTTTTTAATTACCTCTTAAGGAGGGGAATACAGATGGCCAAATCGTTGCTCCTCCCCCGCGCAGGGGGAGCGTTGTATGAATATACTCCGGGCAAAGCAGGCTCGTTCTCCGTGCCGGCCAAGCCGTTTACGGGCCGCATCGCCTTCTCGGCCGCCCATGTCGTCTGCGATCCGTTTGCGGACGCAGATCCGCTGCATCATTCGCAGATTGACTGGAACTCGACGCTCGCCTACCGGCACCATTTGTGGTCGCTCGGTCTGGCCGTAGCGGAAGCGATGGATACCGCGCAGCGCGGCATGGGCCTCGACTGGAACCGCTCGAAGGAGCTTATCCGCGCTTCGATCACGGAAGCGCGCTCAGTCGGCGGCAAAATCGCCTGCGGCGCGGGAACCGACCATCTGTTTCCGGGACCGTCGGTCACGATCGCCGACGTGGAAGCCGCCTATGAAGAGCAAGTCGGCTTCATCGAAGGTGAGGGCGGTCAAGTCATTCTGATGGCGAGCCGTGCGCTTGCCGCTTGCGCGAAAGGGCCCGAGGATTACGAGCGGGTGTATGGGCGCATTTTGGGACAGGTGAAACAGCCGGTCATTCTGCATTGGCTTGGCGATATGTTCGATCCCGCTCTGGCCGGCTATTGGGGATGCAAGGACGATCTGGACGAGGCGATGGACGTTTGTTTGCGCGTCATTCGGGCAAACGCGGACAAGGTCGACGGAATTAAAATCTCGCTGCTCGATGCCGGTAAAGAAATCAAGATGCGCCGGCTGCTGCCGGAAGGCGTCAAGATGTACACCGGGGACGACTTCAACTACCCGGAACTGATCAAAGGTGATGAGCAGGGCTACAGCCATGCGCTGCTCGGCATATTCGACGCGATCGCGCCGGCCGCCGCCCAGGCGCTTCATGCGCTAAATGCAGGCGATCTGGTCAGTTATGAGGCGATTATGGAGCCTACCGTTGCCTTGTCGCGCCATATTTTCCAGAAGCCGACATACGCCTACAAGACGGGAATTGTGTTCATGGCCTACTTGAACGGCCACCAACCGCATTTCCGCATGATCGGGGGAGCGGAGGGATCGCGCTCGATCGTCCATTTGGCCGAGCTGTTCGTGCTTGCCGACAGGGCCGGGCTATTGGCCGATCCGGAGCTTGCCGCCGAACGGATGAAGCCTGTCTTGGCGCTGGCGGGTATTCGGCCGTAATCATTGATAGAGATGTTTGAAATCAAGGAGGGATCAGTATGGAACCGCTTCGTTCCATAGACAGACTCAGCTTGAACCAGATTACGACCGATCGGCTGAATATGCGTGAGGCCGTGGAAGCATGCGTTCGCGCCGAAGTGCCTTGGATCGCGCTGTGGCGGCATAAAGTGGCCGAGACCGGCCTGGCCGAGAGCAAGCGGCTTGTGCGGGACGCGGGCCTGCGTGTCTCCAGCCTGTGCCGTGGGGGTTATTTTCCGGCGGCCACCGCGCCTGCGCGCAAAGAGCGGTTGGACGACAATCGCCGCGCTGTCGAGGAAGCGGCCGAGCTCGGCACCGATGTGCTTGTGCTCGTTTGCGGACCGGCGCCAGACCGGGATATCGATTTCGCCCGCAAGACGGTCGAAGAAGCGATCGCGGAACTTGTGCCGTTCGCCCGCTCGCACGGAGTCAAGCTCGGCATCGAGCCTTTGCACCCGATGTACGCCGCTGAACGCTCCGTCATCAACACGCTGGCGCAAGCCAACACGCTTGCGGAGCAGCATGACCCGCAAGACGTCGGCGTCGTCGTCGATGCGTTCCACGTCTGGTGGGACCCCGAGCTGTACGCGCAAATTGAGCGGGCCAGGGGGCGTATACTCGGCTTCCACGTCTCCGATTGGATCGTGCCGGTACCCGACCTGCTGATGGGCAGAGGGATGATGGGGGACGGCTTTATCGAGTTGCGCCGGATGCGTCATGCCGTTGAAGCGGCCGGTTACGCGGGGGCGATCGAGGTAGAAATCTTCAACCGTCAGGTATGGGATATGCCGGGAGACGAGGCGCTCAGGCTCATCAAGGAACGTTATTTGCAGCATGTATGAATTATAAATTTGCAGCTTTGGCGGGCCGGGAGAATCGCCGGCTCGTCAAGGCATAGCTTTGGAGGGAAGGAATGTGAAGATTTGTCGCACCGCGCTGATCGGGATCGGGGGATTCGGCGCTGAACATGTGAAAGTCATGCAGAAGCTGGTCGAAGAGGGTAGCCTGCAGGTTGCTGCTTTTGCGGAGCCGAATGTCGGCGCTCATCAGGAGTCTTACGACAAGCTGACCGCGCTTGGGGCCGTCCATTATATGGATTACGTGCAGATGCTCACGCTGCATCCGGATATCGATTTCGTCGTCATCGTCACACCGATCTCCTCCCACAAGCCGATGTGCATCCAGGTGATGCGGATGGGCTTTCACGTGCTGGTGGAGAAGCCCCCGGCGGTAACGATTCAGGACTTGGATGAGATGATCGCGGTGCAGATGGAGACCGGGCGCTTGTGCCAGGTGAACTTCCAGAATACGTCGGGCCAGGCGTTCCGAACGCTGCTGGAAAGGATCGGCTCCGGTGTGCTTGGGCAGGTGGAGCATGTGGTCGGCATTGGCATGTGGAAACGGCTTCGCTCTTACTACGATCGAACCCGCTGGGCCGGCAGACTGATCAGCGACGGCCAGTATGTGCTGGACGGGACGTTCAACAATCCGTTCGCCCACTTGCTGCACCATAGCTTGCTGGCGGCCGGAGGAGGCGCCGCAGGCTTGTACCCGGAATCGGTGCAGGCCGAGCTTTACCACGTCAATGACATCGAGGGGGACGATGTCTCCTGTATTCGCGCCGTTATGGCTAACGGTGTGAGCGTTCATTTTTACGCCATGCTTTGTCACGAAGTCAGCGAAGTGCCTTCGATTGCCGTGTACGGAACGCGAGGGGAAGCGCATTGGAATTACCAGAACAAGCTGACCATTCGCGCACGGGACGCCAAAGAGGATTTGGCGTTTGGTCCGACCGATTTGATGTGCAGCATGTATCTGAACCTGATGGAAGCGATTGAAACCCCAGGGAAACCACTCTTCTCGCCGCTCAAGGCAAGCCGAAGCTTCGTGCTGGTATCCAACGGCGCCTATGAGTCGGCTCGCGCCGTTCGTGCCATTCCCGGCCAATTCGTGACCGAGCGGGAGGATGGAGATTCCACGGTGCGCTTGCTGCCCAGCTTGTCCGAGAAGATGAGAGACGCGGCAGCGAAGCGGCAACTGTACAGTGAATATCCGCTTCCTTGGGCGACGCCGACCCGGCTGTTCAGGATGGAGGGCTACAGCCGATTCGAGCTGCCTGCCACTATGCGCACAAATAACGGTAGACCGACCAATTAGAGGCGTTCCTTCAGGGCTCTTCTTTTTACAATGTCGAGGTTTAACCTAATGTATTTTGGAAGGCATGCTACCTACTTTGAATGAACCAGGACCATATGGTCTCTGGTTCTTTATATTGTTTACCTGACTAATTTCCTCACTCTACAGTTTACATACAACTACCTTTTTAAGTTATTACCAAATTGATTTAAGGGAGTACATTTTTTTATTTGATCCTGAAGGTAAAATGATAAACATGAGAGCTCCTTATTACAGGCGGAGGGATGGGAAAAATGAAAGCGGTTTTAGACAGCTCCCGAAAGTATGGCGCAACAAAAAGGAAAAATAACGTTCTGTACTACATCAAAAGAGACGGTCTGTTATATTTTCTCTTGCTGCTGCCTATGGCGTATATCCTGATTTTCAAGTATGCACCCATCTATGGCCTTGTGATGGCATTCCAAGATTACAACATTTTTGAAGGAATTAGAGGGAGCGAATGGGTAGGACTGGATGTGTTCCGGTTTATTTTTGAGCAGGACAGCTTCTACCGTGCATTGAAGAATACGCTGGTCCTGAATGTTCTGGACTTGATCGCGGGTTTTCCAGCGCCCATTCTTCTGGCGATTTTGCTCAATGAAGTAAGACAAGCAAAATTCAAGAAAATGACCCAGACCGTGTTGTATCTGCCCCACTTTTTGTCCTGGGTTATTATTGGCGGTATGGTCTATCTGATGTTTTCCAACGGCGGCATGATCAACAATTTTCTGTCGAGCTTGGGTTTGGAAAGAATCGAGTTTCTGTCGCGGAAAACACCTTGGCTGATTACTTATATTGCTGTTGGCGTATGGCAAAATATCGGATGGGGCACCATCATTTATTTGGCGGCCATTACCGGAATCAATAGGGAGTTGTATGAAGCCTCCGATATTGATGGCTGCAGCAGGCTGCGCAAAATGTGGCATATTACACTGCCTGGCATTAAATCAACCATCAATATTTTGCTGATTCTCCAAATCGGCAGAATGGTTTCTATAGGATTTGACCGTCCCTTTGTGATGGGGAATTCACTGGTTAGCGATTATTCTGATGTTATCAGTACTTTCGTGTATAGAGTTGGTATTAGTTCGGGTGATTTCTCCCAGGCAACGGCGGTAGGATTGTTCCAATCCGTGGTCGGCCTGATCCTGCTGTTATCTGCAAACTTTGTTGCGAAAAAACTAGGCGAGGATGGGATATGGTGAGGGTGGCGAGCAATAGGGGCAAGATGAAAAAAATGACTGTAGCGGATATGGCCATCATTGTATTTATCGTGGCATTGTCCTTCACATGTATCGTACCGTTCCTGTACATGATTGCGCTTTCTTTCAGTTCCAACGAAGCGATTATTTCTCAAAAGGTAGGACTGTGGCCAGTAGACTTCACAGCAGAAACGTACAAAACCATATTGAGCGATATGGATATGCTGTATACGCTTGGATACAGTATTGTGCTTACGATATTCTACACTTTGGTATGCATGTTCCTGACCATATGTGCAGCGTATCCGTTAACGAAGAAGCGGCTGAAGGGAAGAAACTTTATTTTGACGGCGTTGGTCTTCACCATGTATTTCAGCGGCGGTTTAATTCCCTCCTATATTCTGGTTAAAAACCTGGGCATGATGAATTCGGTTTGGAGCCTGGTTTTGCCGGGTGCCATGAGCGTGTTTAATATGATCATCCTGAAAACCTTCTTCAGCAACCTTCCGGAGAGCTTGGAGGAATCGGCAGCCATTGACGGGTGTTCGGATCTGGGCATTCTCATAAAGATTGTGCTTCCCCTTTCGTTGCCATCGATCGCCACATTAAGCCTTTTCTATGCGGTGGACAGATGGAATGGATTCCAGGATGCGCTGTTCTACATTACGAAAAAAGAGCTGTACCCTATGCAGATGAAGCTATACCAGATCATTTCGGCCAATCAGCAGTTGGATAGCCAACAAGGAGGGGAAGGAAGTGTCGGCTCCTATATTGTCCCTGAGTCATTGAAAGCGGCAAGTGTCATGTTTACAACGATTCCGATTTTGCTGATCTATCCTAAACTGCAGAAGTATTTCGTGGATGGTGTGATGACTGGGGCTATCAAGGGGTGATGGGGAAACAGATTATGATGAAGGGAGGATCCCGGCCTTGCGGATGATTTAAGAGAATCAATTACCAGAACGAAAGGGTGGTTAAAGTGTATAAGGGCATAAAGAAGAAAGCAACAATTCTATTTAGCACAGTGCTTCTAGCCGTAGGAGTGGCAGGCTGTGGTGGTGCAGGCAATAACAATGGGGAGACGGTATCAAAAGGGTCCAACGCATCGGAAACGGGCTCCGGTTCCCCAGTAACCTTGACAGTGGAAGTGTTTGACAGAGGTATTCAGGGACAACCGGACTTGAACAACAACACGTGGACCAAATATGTCAATGAAAAATTCGGGAAGCCTAATAACGCCATTGTAAAATTTGTTCCTGTCCCCCGTTCCCAAGAAGTCGACAAGCTGAATGTTTTGATGGCTGCCAACGAGGCTCCTGATATTTCCTTCACCTACGACGGGAATACCGTAACCCGTTTCGCAAAAAGCGGTGGCCTCTATACACTGGATGAATTGTTGGAGAAGCATGGCCAGCAATTAAAGTCTTATCTGGGCGAGAAAGTTCTTTCCTACGGGAAATATGAGGGCAAACAAATCTCGATCCCAGGCAAACGGACTTTGATTGCTTGGAACGGCATGTTTATCCGCAAGGATTGGCTGGATAAGCTGGGAATGCCTGTTCCTACGAATCGGGATGAATTATATAATACCCTCGTTGCTTTCCGTGACAAGAACCCGGGTAATGTGGATGGTGTCATTCCGTGGGCAACTGCGGCTTCCGGCATGAACTACACCTTTGGCAACCTGATTCCTTCGTTCTGGGGTCCGATGTCGGAGGAGGAATTCGTTACCACCACCAATTGGCTGAAGCCCGGCACCAAGGATGCGTATAAATGGCTGAACAAACTGTACAATGAAAAGCTGATCAGCCCCGACTTTGCGCTGGATAAAACAACCAAACAAGCGGATGCCGATGTGACCAATGGGAAGGTAGGCTTCTACGCTGCCAACTGGGATTATCCACTTTCACAAAAAATTCGTGAACCACTGAAGCAAAATGCACCTGATGCCAACTATGTTGCTGTAGATACCTTCAAAAACGATGAGGGGAAATACCTGAAAGAGATGTACAACGAAAACGGGATTTTCTCCTTCATCCCGAAAAGCAGCAAGAATGCGGAGCTGGCCATAAAGTATCTGAACTGGATGGCTGATCCGGAGGTGATGTTCTTCCTTCAGTTTGGTGAAGAAGGCGTCAACCATAAGCTTGTAAACGGGATCCCGCAAGGGATTGCGCAAACCGGCGAAAATATGCAAACGAGCAATCTGAATATGGATTATACTCTAATTGTAAACGGTGCAGAGCTGGGCGATACCGAAAAGAATGTCCGAACGTACGCAGCAGCCTTAGCAGCCGGAGATCAGAGCTATGAAAAACTGGCTGTCGATTCATACAAGATCAATACGACGGATGGTTATACAGGCTTCTATTACGGCGTCTCGAACGAAGCTAGTATCAAGTACGGCAAAACGTTGGGTGACATGAACAAACAGATGAGTGACAGGCTGGTCGTTGCCAAGCCGGCAGAGTTCGACGCCTTGTACGACAAGCTGGTGAAAGAATATATGGACGCCGGCGGTCAGGCTGTTCAGGATGAGAATATAAAGAATTATAGAGATATCAAAGCACAGAGCAAGTAATCCATGGCATAAGGATAAACCAGTCTGTGGTTTATCCTTATTTCGTTGCTGTTCCCGAATAATTTTGCAATTATTCGGGGGAATCCATATGTTCAGGAGGATACCCATGTACAAGGTCATGATTGTAGATGATGAGCCGTGGGCAATTAAAGGAATCCGCAACGCCTTCGATTGGGATAAATATGGATTTGAAATTATCGGACAATTTAAAAGCGCTTACACCGCATGGGATGCCATAAAAGCGAATGAACCCGATTTGGTATTTACGGATATCCGTATGCCCGAGATATCCGGACTGGATCTGATGAAGAGGGCCAAAGTAGAAGGGCTGGACATTGAGTTTGTCATCGTAAGCGGATATGCGGAATTTGAATATGCCCAGGAAGCGCTGCGCTATGGCGCGCTGGATTATTTCCTGAAACCCCTGGATATCGATAAGGCTGACCCCTTCATTGCGAAGCTGGCCATGCACTTCTCCCGAAGAAGCACAGTACGCAACCAACTTCTTCTGGATGCACTGACCTCGGTGAATGAGGACGCGATCAAGAGCTTCCTACCGCTTCCCGATGATGCAGCTGTGTACTATTATCAGGTGTTGACCATCTATTTCGAGGGAGAAAATAAAAATATTAGGAACCTGCTTTCTTTGGAGGGAAAGCCTGTTCATGTTGTGGAAGTTGAAGCCGGAGCCCGAAAAATGCTAGTTGTCCTGATGACGGAGTATAGGGCTTGTCTGGAAGGACTGTCGGATAAGTGGGTTCTGAATAAGACGGGCATCCATGTTATGGGCGTCAGCAGCATCTCTAATCAACTAAAGCACATGAGCAAGCTCATTAAAGAAGCTGACCTGTCCGCTTCCCAGGTTTTTCTTGAAGAAGCTGGGGGCGTCGTTCACTACGAGCCGAAGCTTCATCTGGTGAAGCCATGTATCGATGAAATCCACCACATCCTTCAGGGAAATCAATTTGACGATGTGGAAGCGTATATTAAAGGGCTGCAGGCATATTTCAGGGATCATCGTCTTGGCATGTCTGAGGTTGTCTACCTGTGGAATCAAGCCGTCGGGATCCTTATCAAAGCATATTCTGAGGAATTGAAGGATATGGAACTGGAATTCCTGAATTATTCCGAGATCAAGGAACGATTTGAACACTTTGAGTCGTTATGCAGCTTTTTACATGAGGTTCTCGACTCAATCAGGATAGGAAACAGCCGCTCTATGCAGGAAGGGGACATCCAGTCCTGCTTCAACAGGATGATCCATTATATCAACCATCATTTTGAGCAGAAATTGTATTTGAAGGATTTATCAGCCCAATTCTTTATTAACCAGGTGTATTGCTGTCAATTATTCAGAAAAAATCTGGGCAAAACCTTCTCTGAATATGTGTCGGAGCTGAGAATCAAGAAAGCCCGTGAGCTCCTGAAGCGGACGGATCTATCCATTGAAGAAGTGGCCATTCAGGCCGGGTATGTCGATTATTATTATTTCAATAAAGTGTTCAAGAAGCATTGCGGGATGACCCCCGCCAAATTCAGAAAAAGTTGATATGAACGGAGCGGCGGGCCATGAAGATCAGTAAACTGAAATTGAAGCATCAGATATGGCTTATCTTTTTTTTCTCCATCATCATTTTTACTGTCATGGAATTTTATTATTATTATAGTTTCTCTAATTTGACCCAGAAGAGAGCCGCCCATTACAGTAACCAGATGATAGAACAAACACGCCGCAAAATTGATTCTGCATTTAGTGATATCAGGGTCAGCACCAGCATTGCGGTCAATAGCAGACGGGTTCAGGAATTTTCTGTAGTGGATGATGATTACAAAAGGGCGTTTAACAGCGGTCCAAATGCATTGGATCTCATGGAATATATGAGATCCTTTAATTCGTATGTAGACGGAATCGTAATTAATGATATTCGGGGAAGACGGCTTTACAGTTCGGCATCAGCAAGCGGAGATATTTTTTTTCTTAATCGTTACGATACCTTTATCCAGAAGTATAAGGAAGATCCTTCGCTGCGGGACAAGGGGATGTTCACCTCGATTCTAAAAGACGACAGAACAGGAACGGAACAATTCTTTTTTATAGCGCCGATTGTGGAGGCCATCGGGGGAATCTACTTCTCCCAAATTACGGGTTACTGTACCGTTTTGGTCAATATGGGCAAAATGCAGGGGCTTGTGGAAAATACGGAATTAACGCCCAACTCAACCTTGTACATTGTGAATAGCCGGGATGAGGTGATTGCTTCCACCAATTCCAATGCCCGAGGTGCGTTATTCAGGGAAGTTCTGTCTATGGATAAGGGCATCCTGCTTAACGGGGTCAAAACAACGATCGATGGGGAAGATATTCTTGTCCAGGTTAAGGATTTGGAGCAGGCAGACGGGTGGCGGGTTGTGAGTATGATTCCAGTGCAAGAGCTTACTGCAGACATGAACCCTATACGGAAAGTCAGCATTATCGTCGGGATTGGGATGATTCTAGGCATGCTTATCATGGGCAGTTTCTTTATGAACAATCTGATGCGTCCGGTGATGGGACTTGTTCTGGATATGAAGAGAGTGGGGAGCCGGGACATGGGCTTCCGCATTAAAGTCCGGTCTACCAATGAAGTAGGCATGCTGGCCTGCGACATTAACCGGGTCATCAATGAAAGGGAAGAGATGGCAAGAGATATGATCAATACCCAGGCCAGATTATACGAATCTGAGCTGAGTCAAAAACAGGCGGAGTTTGCTGCCCTGCAAAGTCAGATCAACCCCCATTTTCTCTATAATACGCTCAATTGCATCAGCAGCATCGGATTGGAATACGGAAGCAGGGAGATCGCGCAAATCGCGTCTTGCATGTCCAAAATATTCCGGTACAGTATAAAAAAAGATAATCTTGTACGGGTAGAGGATGAACTGGACTGTATTCAGGCTTATATGAACATTATCGCCATCCGGTACGAGAATAAATTTATCATCGAGATCGATGTGGACGAGGGACTCCTGGAGATGCAAACCCCCAAGATGATTCTCCAACCCATTGTGGAGAATGCGGTCTATCATGGGCTGGAGCGGATGGATCTAGGGGGCCGGCTTCAAGTTACCGGGAGCATAGATGCGCATGGGGACTTGTGCTTCCAAATCACGGATACCGGGAAGGGAATGGAGCCGGAGCAATTGGCTTCCATTCAGGCTAAGCTGGGCATGGCATCCCCTGAACCTGCACCAGATGGCCAACCTGCTACAAGCATCGGACTTTCCAATATCCATAACAGGCTCCGGCTATTGTTCGGAGAGGGTTACGGGATCGCCATAGAAAGCCAGTTCGGCCATGGGACGACCGTGACCGTGAGGATTCCAAAGCTGTTAAACAACCGCAAATCTTCGGAAGAGTAAGGTTATGTCGACTAGCCGGACACACTCCCAACAATGTATTGTTTTTATTCAGGACACATCCCTTCCATTGGGGATTGTGTCCTTTTTTCCTTCGAATTCCCGGCGATAATAATCAGACGTTGAGAGGGTTAAGTATAATCCGAAGGTCAAGACACTTTTTCTAAAACGGTTACCAAAACCATTTAAGATAGTACATTTTTTAAATTTTCTCTGAAAGTAGAATGAAGACATGGCTAAAAAAATCAATGACAGGGGGATGGATGAGGTTGAAAGCGGTTTTATGGGATCGGAAAAGATTCAGGTATTTGCTGTTTTGTCTCGCCGTGCTGCTGACACTGCCGCAATGGAACGGAGCGGCTATGGCGGCAGAGCAAACGCCAGATAGGGCGAATTTAGCATCCCGGCAGGAGGGGAAGGATGTGTCTGATTTCTACAATGTTATCATGCAAACAGGGGCCGACCCTTGGGTTTACAAGCATACGGACGGCTACTACTACAATGTCTTTGTCAATGCCAGCGGAATCATGATCCGCAGAACGAAGACCATTACCGGCATTGAGGCGGGCGAGAGAAGCCTTGCCTGGACACCGGTTAAGGGTACCATGTACAGTTCCAATGTTTGGGCGCCTGAAATGCACTATCTCAAAGATAACGACGGCCAATTCAAATGGTATATTTACTTCGCAGCCGACAACGGAACCAACGCAAACCACCGTATGTACGTGCTGGAGAAAACCAGTGATAATCCGATGACGGGAACCTGGGAGTTCAAAGGAAAAATTACCGATTCCACCGATCGTTGGGCAATTGACGGCACAGTGCTGACTGTAAATGAGGATCACTATTTTATTTGGTCCGGCTGGGAGGAAACCGACGGAAGCTTTCAAAATTTATATATCGCAAAGATGAGCGATCCACGGACCATCAGTTCGGAACGGGTCCTGATTTCAACGCCTGAATATGACTGGGAAACTTCCCCGGGGAGGATCAATGAAGGCCCCGAGGTCACTGTAAAGGGCGACACCATCAATCTGATCTATTCGGCCAACGGGAGCTGGACAGACAGTTACTCCCTCGGGTTGATCACGGCCAAGATTAGCGACGATTTAATGAACCCCGGCTCCTGGGTAAAGCGGGATACGCCGATCTTTTCTAGCGCCAATGGTGTTTACGGCCCTGGCCACCATAGTATCGTCTCATCTCCTGACGGCACAGAGGACTGGATCATTTACCATGCTGCCCGCTGGCCGGGGTCAGGGTGGACCCGCAATGTCCACGCACAGAAATTCACCTGGAACGCGGACGGAACGCCAAACCTGGGAGAGCCCGTCGATCCGAACAAACCGATTGCCGCGCCTTCAGGGGAACCGGCACGTCAGCGCTACGAGGCGGAAGCAGCCCTGTTGGTGAAAGATCTCAGCGGCGGAACCGGTCCCGGTGTCTGGCGGGAAAGTACCGCTTCCGACGGGAAGAAGATCGCCAATATCAAGAACGCCAATGATTATGTCCAGTTTACGGTCAACGTGCCAGAGGCGGGATTTTATGTGCTGTCCGTGCGCAATGCCAACGGCTCATCGAATGGGGCGGATGCTTCCCATATCTTGTCGGCCAACGGCGGTTCCGGCGCCAATTTAAACATCGTCTATTCCGGCTGGAATCGTTGGGGAGCCTCCACGGCGAAAGTCTATCTTAAGCAAGGCAACAATACCATCCGTTTCTCGACGGGTGTCAACCTTGCCGAAATTGACAGCATGGATATATTCAAGCTTGATGTTGCGTCGGAAATTCTATTCGATTCTCCGGGGTACACGCTGGGGTTGGGTGAAAGTCGCAGTTTGCCCGTGTATACGGTAACAGGCACTACCTATTCCCCTGTTGACAGCGGGGTTTCCTTCAGTTCTTCCAACAAAGAGGTCGCTGATATTGATGGGATTGGGGTCAAGGGACTCAAGGCAGGCAGTGCCACGATCACCGCGACATATAACGGGAAAACGGCCACGGCCACGGTTACCGTCGCCGCTGAACCTAAGTCTGTGCAGTCCATTGCCCTCAGCGGAATGAACAACATCCTGACAAGCGGGCAGACAGGGCAACTGCAGTTAACAGCACGCTACAACACCTATGAAGTTCAGGATGTGACGGCTGACGCCACGTACTTCAGCAGCAACCCCGACGTGGCCAAGGTTACTGTCACCGGTCAGGTATATGACGCTGGGCCGGGGGATACGGTGATTAAAGCCGCATACGGCGGCAAGGAAGCAATGTTCAACTTGACGGTAATTCCTGATCCGTCTCAGGTTCCTCAGATTCTTTCTCAAGTTAGGACTCCCTCCGGTGTGACACCGAGGCTGCCCGGCGTTGTCGACGTAAACTACAAGGGGGAGAGAAGCACTGCCGAGGTCAGCTGGAAGCTGGAAGGAATATACTTTAACTCACTTGGCACTGTTCAGGTTCCTGTCATATTGACACTGAATGGCGAGAAGATCCCTGCTGCCGTTTCCGTAGAAGTTATCCCGGGATGGGGACTTGATGAGATTGTAGATATCATGCGCAGCAGGATCGTCGGTTTCTCATATCCTTTGGGCGAAGGCTTGGGAACCTTTAGCCAAGATGCGTATAATGCTCTCTTGGCTGAGCTGGATCATGCGGAAGAGTTATCTGTAGACCCTGATCTGCGTGAAGAGCAGTTTGAAGAGGCGCTGGATCGCCTTGCCGAAGCGGAAGCAGCTCTGTTAGGCTCACTCAACCTTACCGAGAATGGCGTGACCTATAACGCCTACCGGGATTTCTCCGGCGATGAGACGGGTAAGTACCCTTACGGCATTACCACCGAAGATCTGACCAATGGCGCTACTGCCACTGTGCAAGAAGAGGACGGGAATAAATTCCTTCGGCTGACCACAACCGCTGCTTCGGGCAAGGCAAACCTGTTCCTGCCGTATGCAGGCAAGGTCAAGGCTGAGGCGGATCAGCGCATCGTCATCGAATATCGCGCCAGATTAAACAGCAGCTTCCAGTACGCCAATGGCGCCATGGTGAGAAATGACAGCGGCACCGGCAATTATTCTATGGTCACGGCTTTTGATACGGGTAAAATGATCGTGCAGAATGGAGGGTCCAAGAAGCCGGTCAAGGACGTTTCCTACAATACATGGTACAAAATTAAAATAGTGGCAAACTGGGACGCCAAGACTTATACCGTTTATATCAACGATGATCCTGTTCCGGCGGCCACTGACTTCCTTTTCCGCCATACAGGCGGCGGTAAGCTGACCGGCCAGCGGTTCGGCATCGACGGCTACGCCAACGCCTCAATCGACTTCGACGATTTCAAAGTCCTGGTTACGGGAGGAACATGAAAGGGAAGCGCCAAAAAAGACGCGAGCGAATTCGCGTCCTTTTTCTGTACGCGAAAAACAAAAAATCTTTAGAAAAACCTAGAGATTTTTAAGGTTTGCACCGGAGGGACTGCGGTACAGTATAAACATCATCGAAAAGTAATCAACCAAGAAAGAAGGTTAGAACATGCCAACAACACCTGTGACCGCCGGAACGGACAGCGTGCCGAAGGCCAAACAAGTCTTTTATGAGAACAAGAGGTTTCGGCAGAATATTCCGCTGTTCCTCATGCTCGTACCGGGGATCCTGTATTACGTGATATTCCGGTATTTTCCTATGGGTGGGCTTGTGATCGCTTTCAAGGATTACAACTTCCACGATGGCATTTTGTCCAGCCCTTGGGTGGGACTCAAGTATTTCAAGATTTTATTTCAGTCCGACGCTACACTGCAGATCATCTGGAATACCCTCTCCTTAAGTATTCTGAATCTGATCTTCGGATTTCCCGCGCCGATCATTATCGCCATCGCGCTGAATGAGGTTCGAAAAAGATGGCTGAAGCGCTGGATTCAAACGATTATTTATCTGCCCCATTTTCTGTCCTGGGTTATCATAGCGGGGCTGATTCTCACCTTGTTTTCGATCGACGGCGGCACCGTCAACAAGCTGCTGGAGCAAGGGGGAATGGAGCCGGTGCCGTTTCTGTACCGCATCGAATCCTGGGTCACGATCTTTATCGGCTCCGGAATGTGGAAAGAAATGGGGTTCGGCGCCATTATCTATCTCGCCGCCCTTTCGTCCATAGATCCCAGCTTGTATGAATCCGCCGCCCTGGACGGCGCGGGCAAGCTGAGACAGATCTGGCATATTACGCTGCCGGGCCTCCGTCCTACGATTATCCTTCTGTTGATCCTGGGCATGGGCCGCCTGATGGAGGTAGGGTTCGACCAGGTTTTCAACTTGCAGAATCCCACAGTCCTGGAAAAAGCCGAAGTCATCAGCACCTATGTGTACAAAGTGGGGCTGCAGAAGGCCCAATTCAGTCTGACCACCGCCATGGGTCTATTCGAGTCCTTTGTCGGCTTGGTGCTGCTGTTGTCGGCTAACGCACTGGCCAGGAAATTCGACCAGGGATTATTCTAGGCCTATGCTTTCGAAGCGAGTTTTGTTCGAAGCTTATTCAGGAAGTAAAGCTCACAAAACTTTTAGGAGGGGAAACGCACTTGAGAGAGACGGCTAGCGGAAAGATTTTTTCGGTCTTCGTTCACACGGTTTTGATTATCATCACACTCACCTGCATTCTGCCTTTCCTGCATTTGATCGCTTTGTCCGTAAGCGAAGGGCATGCGGTGGATCTGGGACAAGTGTGGTTCTGGCCGGTGGGCCTTGATTTCACCGCTTATGAATATTTTTTTCAGAACACGCCGGCCTTGCGGGCGTTTAGCAACAGCGTCATTATCACATTGGGCGGAACGGCGCTTAGCATGCTGACCACGGTTCTGACGGCGTATCCTTTATCCCGCCGCTATCTGTATGCCCGCAAGCCGCTCACAACGGCTGCACTCTTCACCATGTTATTCAGCGGCGGCATGATTCCCACTTATCTGGTAATGAACAGTCTGCATTTGACGAACACGTATTGGTCCTTATGGTTCGTCGGGCTGATCAGTACCTATAATATGTTAATCATGAAAAGCTTCTTTGAAAACATTCCGGGTGAAGTGACGGAATCGGCTCAGATTGACGGCTGCGGGGAGATGCAACTGCTTTTGCGCATTATTTTGCCTTTATCCCTGCCCATGTTGGCCACGTTGACGTTATTTTACGGCGTAGGTTACTGGAACATGTTCATGAACGTCATTCTTTACATCAATCGGACGGAACTGCAGAATCTTACGGTAATCGTCCAGAGCATGCTGCAGATTCAGAGCATGGACAACATGATGGCGATGGATATCATGCAGCAGCAGGAGCTGATCTCCGAGAAGCTGAAGGCGGTCGGCGTTATGGTGATGGTGGTGCCGATGCTGGTGGTATATCCGTTTTTGCAAAAGTATTTCGTTCAAGGAATCATGCTCGGTTCCATTAAAGGTTAGCGGCAAACACATCCATTCATTATAGATCGTAGATCGAGAGGAGCTTGCAAATGTTTGAGCAAACATCCAAGTGGAACAAAAGGGTCTGGCCATTCGCAGTACTGGCTATCATGTTGACGGCGGGGGTTGCCGGCTGCAGCCAGCCAAAAGAGGGGGGGGAAAGTGGAGGTAAACCCGTCATTACCGTGTCAAACTATGACAGAGGCAATATCCCGGCGGCGGAGGGAACCGTGGAGGAGAACCGCTGGACCAAATGGATCAACGAACATTCTCCGGTCGAGGCCAAGTTTGTGCCTGTGCTTCGGTCGGAGGCGGTCCAGAAGTTGAATGTGATGTTCGCTTCAGGCAGTGCACCAGATATGGTCAATGATTATGATACGGGCTTCCGGGATTCCCTGTACCAGCAGAAGCAGCTGCTGCCTCTGGACGATTACTTGCAGTATGCCCCCGAATACGAAAAATTGCTGGAGAAGTATCCTGGGCTGCGCGAGGTGGGCACCAAGCCGGACGGCAAGCTTTACGAAATCGGCAAAATTAACGAGCCCCATCTGCAAAGCGTGGCGTTTATCCGGGTGGATTGGTTGAAAAAGCTGAACCTGGAGGTGCCGCAGACGACCGAAGAGCTGATTACAGTCTTGAAGGCTTTTGTAGAGCAAGATCCTGACGGCAACGGCAAGAAGGATACGTACGGAACGAATATCAGCTATACCTCCGGAGGCATGGTGGATTCCATGTTCGGCGCGGGCGGCTGGGCCATCTCGTCGGCTGACGACAAAATCATCCGCAGCTGGGATAATACGCTGGAGGCGACGAAATTCAAGAAGAGACTGTTCGAGGAAGGACTGATCGACCCGGATTACCTGGCGGACACGAACGGCTCCAAAGCAAAGCAGGATTATTTGAACGGCAAGGTGGGCGTTTTCCTTCCCCCGCAAATCAATAACTGGTTTGAGAGTACGGTCACCGATATCAAGACCATCAGAAAGGTGGTCCCGGATGCGGAAATTGCGCCGATGATGCAGCCCGAGTCTCCTATGGGGCTATTTACCCATCACGTGACCAACCCGATTCAGATGACGACCGTGGTTAACGCCGCAGCCAAAGATCCCAAGGCTGTGATGGAATATATCAACTTTATGCTCCAGCCGGATACGGCGCTGACGCTGAGAAAGGGGCTGGAGGGAGAACATTGGAACAGGGGAGCGGACGGTGCGCCCATCGTGATTGATCCCGACAAGAATACGAAGGAAGTGGATTGGGCTGCGGACTACACCATGTTCTATTCCCTCCCGCAGAACGAATTTTTGACCTCCGCATCGGCATTTAATGTGGAGGATCCGGATCAGAAGGCGGGGCTGGAGATGATGAAGCAAGCGGACCAGTTCTTGCTCAATCCGGCCGCCAAATATCCCGCTCTAAGTCACTATGAGCATATGCCGGTTCTGCCAAGCGACCTGGTCGTTATCAATACCAACGTGGACAAAGAAGTGAAAGACATCATTGTCAAAGGAATCATCGGCGGGTCCAAATATACGGCCGAGCAAGCTATTGCGGATGCCAAAGCAGCCTGGGAGAAAGGCGGCGGCAAGCAGATCGAGGAATACATGAATACGTGGTATCAAGAAAATAAAGACACGGCCTTCCTGGGCGATGATGTACTGGAAATGGTTCGCTCCCAACTAGAGAGGTAGTTCAAAAAGTCATCTTTCCATGACGAAGCCGTTCAAGAAGCGGATTCGACGTCGAATCTTGAATTCAGCCGGGCCTGTAAAGTTCGGACGGAGCACCGGGAATAAAGTGAATAAGGACTTGGTCCGGTAGCAGCCGGCCCAAGTTTTGTTTTAAAATTACGATGAAAGGGGTTACAATCGGATTGCATCATCGTTTCGGGGAGGGAGCCAGGCTGAATCCGATAAGCTGGCCGGGGAGAATTTCCGGAAAAATGAAGGGCAGCTTCAAGTTGAAGCTGATTGTACTGCTCTCGTGTATGGTCACACTAGCCTTTACATTAGCGGGGTGGCTGGTCTACCGCTTAAATGTCCAATTGATGGAGGACGAGATCAGCAAGCAGTTCTCCATTGCCAATGAACAGGCTTTGGCCAGATTGGAACTTACCTTCCAGGAGGTAAGCCGGGTATCCCAATCCATTATACTGAACCCTTCTATGGAATTGTTTGTCACAGAGAGCCTCGATCCCGGAGGGGATCTCTATACTCAATTCAAGAACCGTAAGTACGTGGAGGAGCAACTGATCACGCTGCAATTGGATACGCCGTCGATCCGATCCATCTTTCTGTTCAATGAAAACGGAGATTTGGCTATTCTCTCCCAAAATGGGGCGTCAGGAGAACCCGGACCTGAAGAAATGGCCATGGTGATGGGCAAGCTGGAGTCGCATCGGGGGAACTTGGTCTGGGGGCGGGCCAGTCTGCCCAGTGCCGTCGATCCCGGCGGACGCCGGACGGTGCTGATCGCCGCCAGACGGATGCTCAATGATAAGCTGATCCCGTACGGAACCATGGTGGTGGTAATGGAGGAAAGCCTGGTATCCAAAGTGCTGCGGGATCTTACGGCGAACGGCAACGGCAAGGTGCTGCTGCTGGAGCCTCTGGAGGGACTGCTCTACTCCAATACGAATCGGGAGGAGACGGAGCAACTCATGCGCTTGATCGAAGCCGGCAATCCCCAATATGTCAAGATGAATGGGGTCATCTATTTATTTGTCCGCCATCGTCTGGAACCGGCAGGCTTTACGTTATACGGAGGGGTTTCTCTGGAGGAGATTCAACGCAAAAACAAAGACATCATCCATATCTTTGTTGTTGCCGGAATTGGCGTCGTGCTTCTCAGCGCGCTGCTGATTACGATTTCCACCAGAACCCTGCTGAAGCCGCTGGCCGATCTGATGCGGGGGCTGCGCAAATTGCGTTCGGGGGATTTCTCGGCCCGGATCAGCGTCCGTTCCGGCGATGAGCTCGGGTTTATCGGCGAGAGCTTCAACAGCATGGCGGAGCAAGTAAGCACTCTGATCAACAAAGTGTACCTGGCTCAGATCAGCCAGCGGGAATCGGAATTAAAAGCCATTCAGGCGCAGTTGAACCCTCATTATCTGCATAACCTGTTTAATGAACTGTATTGGAAGCTGTATAACGACGACCAGGCGGAGGCGGCTCTATTAATCAATGCCATCGCGGAGATGCTGAAGTATTCGCTTAAATCCGTCAAGACCGATACGACACTGGGAGAAGAACTGCAGCAGGTACGGAATTACACTAAGATTCAGACTGAATTGTTTACCGGCGAGATTGAAACGATCATTCAGGCCGAAGAATCGTTGCTGGGTCTGCGGATGATGAGATGCCTGCTGCTGCCGGTGGTGGAAAATGTATTTGTGCATGCCTTCCGGAATATGGATGAAGACAGAGTGCTCAGAGTGAAGGCGGCTTTACGGAATGGAGCGCTGCATATTGAGGTGGCTGACAACGGCTGCGGCATGGATGACAGCACTTTATATGCTTTGAAGGAAGTTAAGGATGCGCTGCCGGAGAACAACAAAACGGGAATTGGCTTTAAAAGCGTGCTGCGGCGCATTGAACTGGTGTACGGGGCTCCTTACGGAGTAGAGATTTCCAGCGTCAAGGGAAAAGGAACGACTGTTCACATCAGGCTTCCCATTCAGACGATGCCGCAACAGTACTAAGCCCATGCTTCCGAAGTAGTTTTGTACGAAGCGGGATCGAGGAAGCAATGCTCACAAAACTAGGCCATTGCTTTTAGAAGCGAGTTTTGGCTCGAAGCTTATCAGGAGGTAACGCTCACAAAGCTTTTGGGAGGGAAACGGATGAAAGCCAAGCTGTTTATCGCCGAGGATCAGCCGAATTTTCGCAAAGGATTGCTCAAGTTGGCCGGAAAACGGTCCGCCGAGTGGGTGGTGGCGGGAGAAGCGGCAAATGGCCAGGCCGCTCTGTCTTCGATGGAGCAATGCGTCCCGGATTTGCTGTTAACCGATATCCGCATGCCCCATATGGATGGGCTCGAACTGGCCGAGGAAATCAAGGCTCGCGGCTGGGGGACTAAGATTGTGATCATCACGGGATTTAAGGATTTTGCTTACGCCCAGTCCGCCCTCAAGTTTGGAGTGCTGGACTTTATCACGAAACCTTGCGTAGAAGCGGATATATTAAACATGCTGGACCAGACCTATGTACGGCTGGTCGAAGAAAATCAGTCCGGGCGGCTGGTGGAGGATTGGAAGCGCCAGCATGAGGACAGCCAGCTTCGCTCAGCGATTATGGGCATGTCCTGCAACAACGGAGAGGTGGAGGCTTTGCTCGGACGGATGAAGGAATGCGAGCTTTACTTTCTTAGCATCCCTACCTATATTTCCGCGGAAAAACATTATTCCGCCCAGGATATGCCGCTATTGCAATTTGCTCTCGGCAACATTGTCAGGGAGCATTTGCATAAATGGTATGGCGGTGGCTTTCGGTTTTTTTCCTTGAGTTCATCGGAATGGGCTTTATTGGCGGACCGGCCGGAATCCCGGCCGGAAATGCCTTCTTCCTGGTTGCAGACCCTCACCGATTCGATTCAGCATTATATGAAACTGGTGCTTGCCTGCTGCGGGCAAGGACGATGCCGCACGGCGGAGGACCTGCGCCAGGCTTACGAGCGGTATTGCAGCGGGCCGGGCCGGGAGGCGGCCTCTGAACGCAGTACTGCCTATGAAACTTTACTTAACCAGACGGTGCTTTACGAAAAGGAGAAGGAAATCGTATCCTGGCTTATGTCGGGAGACAACGGCCGGTTGAACAAGGAGCTTCTAGATCAAGTGGTGCGGATCAGCAGTATGCCCCCGCAAACCGCCAAAATCGAAGCCCTGCTCCTGGCCGCGGCCCTTCTCCGCCTGGTGCAAGTGCAGTTTCCCTTATGGCGGATGGCCGCACGTTCCATCGAGTGGGGTTCCGTCTATAATTGCGAGACGCCCGAAGAGATTGCGGATTGGCTGCAGGTATACATCCATGAATTCCTGCGTTCCCATAACAACTGGCTTGCCGGCAAAAAAGACAATCCGGTCAAGCAAGCCATCCGGTTTATCGAAGAGAAATATACGGACGAATGCGGATTGGCCGAGGTGGCGGCCCATGTTCATCTCAATCCCAGCTACTTCAGCAACCTGTTCAAGAAAGAAACCGGTCAAAGCGTCACCGGCTATATACAAAACCTGCGCGTGCAGAAAGCGAAGATCCTGCTCAAAAGCACCGACATGAAAATTTTCGAAATCGCCCAAGCCATCGGCTTCAACGATTCCAATTACTTCACGCATATGTTCAACAAAATAGCAGGGCTCTCGCCAAAGGAATACCGCAAGCGGACAGCAGAGCCGCCGCAGGGAGTCGCGGATGGATTTTGACTTTTCTCTATATAATACGGTGAACCCTACCACAAATAGGGCGTAGTTCGCACTCTCTAGAGAATACGATCAAACATTCTATCCGACACCCAGATTATTTTTGTATTGTTCTTATTTATCGGTGCACCGCTTCTTAGTTTCGCTCCCGAGATATTATCTCCGTTTTATCGTGAATGGGTGCTATCATGATTGCCGATGCGTTTCATGGTTGATGGACTGCGCGAGTTTTTTTCCTTGGGCAGAGCTTACGCATGAATCACCCTACATTCGCCTTAATTTGGATCGGCGCCTGCGGCCTTCTGGTCTTGCTTGCATCTGCCTTTAAACGTTCCCGTATACCAGAACGGAAAAAAGAGATTGAACTTGCGCATAGCCCTAATAAAATCATCTCATTGGGCACCCTAACGGGTGCCTTTAAATGCAAGAATCCTCCGAGTCTGGAGGCTAAGGGACTCCAGAGCCGTTATCTGCGGAAAAACGGAGGTATGCAAAATGTAACGGACACAGTTGACGTTATTTACCTCAAATCAGCCCGGATGAACTGGTTTTGAGCCAAATAGAGTCATGTGTGTCCGTTAGGCCGGGAAATGCCCGGGAAATGGGCGGATAAGGTCGCTGGTGTCCGTTAGAGAAGTGTCCACAGATTGGAAAGAGCTTATCTGCTTCATAAATAACATCAAAAACGCGGTCAAGGCGCCGGGGGAGGGGGTTAACAAGACGCTGAAGGCCCTGTTTTTGTACTTTGCGCCAGCTTGGTAATCAACGCAATGTCTTGATCGGTTAATCGATCAAGGAAATGTTTGCGTATTGCCCTTGCGACTATGGGCCGGGCATCATCCAGCGCTGATTGTCCGGCGGAAGTGATAGTGACTTGAACACCGCGATCCGTGTCTATTGGTTTTCTCATCACAAGTCCACGTTTTTCCATCCGCGTCAGATGGTGTGACAATCGGCTCTTATCCCAGTCCATCGAGTCGGCCAATTCCTGTTGGCGAAGGCTGCCGTTCCCTAAAAGGGCTAACCGGTCCAATACCCCGTAATCACCCTCTGATAGTCCTGTGTGCTCGGACATCTCTTTGATAACGCGGCCGAAGATGGTCTGAAAGGTGCCTTTCCACATATGCCATATTCGCATTTCCTCTTCGTTCAGCTCGTTTTTATCCATAGGAACATAATATCATGGTTGACACGTCAACCACAACATGATAAGGTAAATCTTAGTTGACACGTCAACCAAGAGCTGTATTGCAAAGTACGCTTGACCGCTTCCTCCAGAAACGGTTTAGCCAATCTCTCGTACAAGAAAGGAACTCTTACTATGGATATTAAAGTTAGTGCACCCACTCCAGTCATCTCGGTGAAACCGGTAGTGTTATCGGCTCCGGGCCGCGGTGAGGATCTGCAAGTGCGAGTATCCGCGCCTGCGATTGGAAGCGAATTGCCTATTATTGTTTTCTCGCACGGTTTTGGCTGGTCGTTGGACGGCTACAGCCCGTTGGTCGACTTCTGGGCTGCTCACGGCTTCGTGGCCATTCAGCCCACCCATCTCGACTCGAGGACGCTGAACCTTGCTCCTGACGATCCCCGTACACCGTTGATCTGGCGTTTCCGGGTTGAGGACATGAAACGTGTCCTCGACCAGCTTGATCTCATTGAAGCTTCCGTTCCCGGTCTCAGCGGGCGCCTTGACCGAAGCCGCATCGCTGTTGCCGGACACTCCTGGGGCGGCCAAACGGCAAGCATACTGCTCGGCGCACGGGTCCTCGACGCCCGCGGTGAACCGGGAGAGGATATGTCCGACTCACGGATCAAGGCAGGCGTATTGCTTGCCACGACCGGCAAGGGGGGAGCTGACTTGACTCCGTTCGCGGCCGAGCACTTTCCCTTCATGAACCCGAGCTTCGCGGACATGAACACGCCGGCCCTCGTGGTCGCAGGGGACCATGACCAGTCCCATCTGTCCACTCGGGGGCCGGACTGGTTCACCGACCCGTATTTCCTGAGCCCGGGCAGCAAGAGCTTGCTCACCCTCTTCGGGGCCGAGCACTCGCTTGGCGGAATTCCCGGATACAACGTTGCGGAAACAACGGATGAGAACCCTGAACGAGTCGCCCTGGTCCAAAGGATCACGTGGGCTTACCTTCGCCATGCGCTCGATCTCGACGATTCCAGCTGGCCGGCAGCTCGCGCGGTTCTGGAAGAGAGCGCCCAGCCGCTGGGCCGCGTTGAGTCCAAGTAAGGGACTGAGGGCGCACCGAACTGACAATCGCGGGCAGTGCCCGCTCACCACACTTCACAATAAACATGTCGAGGCTGCCGGCAACCGGCGGCCTTTTTCTGCGTTTGGGCAGGAATGGTATCAGATTATAATTGACATCATCGTTTTGCTGATATAACATTAATTCTAATATTTAAAATACGTTGAGAAGGAATAGTACGGTTTTCCGAGCGAACAGAGAGCTGTTGGACGGTGTGAAACAGCCGTGGGGGAAATCGGAACTCGCCTTGGAGTTGCCCGCTGAACCCCAAAGACGGTTTTTTGCACAACCTCTTTAAGTAGGTGGAGCCGGAGCCTGACCGTTATCATCAGGAGGATGCCAGGTTTGTCCGTTTTGGCAAACCCGTATCCGTAGAGGGCATGCCCAAGGGTGGCGTGAATTCGGAGTGGTACCGCGTAAGATGTCAAAGTCTTTCGTCTCTGTTAATGGAGATGAAAGGCTTTTTTCGCATCCGATCTTTGTTGGATAAGCACGAAAATTGATGAAGGGAAGGATCGCCATGAAAAATGTTGAAAAATACGCCAGAGGATATTTTATGCCGCCGGAGCCGAGCTTGAATTGGACCAAGAAGGAATACATTACAGAGGCGCCGATTTGGTGCAGCGTCGACCTTCGCGACGGGAATCAGGCCTTAATCGTTCCGATGAATTTGGAGGAAAAGCTGGAGTACTTCAAAATGCTTGTGGAGATCGGGTTCAAGGAGATCGAGGTCGGATTTCCCGCGGCGTCGGAAACGGAGTTTACCTTTTTGCGTACATTGATCGAGCAGAATTTGATCCCGGATGACGTTACGATCCAAGTGCTGACCCAGTCGAGAGAGCACATCATCCGCAAAACGTTCGAATCGCTAAAAGGCGCGAAAAAAGCCGTCGTCCATCTGTACAACTCGACCTCCGTGGCGCAGCGGGAACAGGTATTCCGCAAATCCAAGCAAGAAATTATCGACATTGCTTTGAATGGCGCCAAGCTGCTCCGGCAGTGTGCGGAGGAAACAGAAGGGAACTTCCAGTTTCAGTATTCGCCGGAGAGCTTCACCGGTACAGAGATCGAGTTTGCGCTGGATATTTGCAACAGCGTGCTTGACATATGGCAGCCGACGGCGGAGAGCCCGGTCATCATCAACCTGCCGGCAACGGTGTCCATGTCGATGCCTCACGTTTACGCCAGCCAGATCGAGTATATGAGCGAGCACTTGAATTTCCGGGAGCATGTGATTTTGTCGCTCCATCCGCATAACGACAGGGGAACGGGTGTGGCGGACGCGGAGCTGGGGATGCTGGCCGGCGCTCAGCGCGTCGAAGGCACTTTGTTTGGCAACGGGGAAAGAACGGGGAACGTAGACATTGTGACGCTGGCGCTAAACATGTACTCGCACGGGGTAGACCCGAAGCTGAATTTTGAGAACATCCCTACGATCGCCTCCGTTTATGAGCGGCTGACCAAAATGAGAGTGAGCGAAAGACATCCTTACGGAGGCGAACTGGTATTCACCGCTTTCTCCGGCTCACATCAGGATGCGATTGCTAAAGGGATGAAATGGCGCGAGGAAAAAGAACTCCGGCATTGGTCGGTCCCTTATCTGCTGATTGATCCCAAGGACATCGGCAGGGAGTACGAAGGCGATATTATCCGCATTAACAGCCAGTCCGGCAAAGGCGGGATCGGATACGTGCTGCAGCTGAAGTACGGACTCGATCTCCCGGCGAAAATGCGCGAAAACTTCGGATACTCCGTTAAAAACGTATCGGATCAGCAGCAAAAAGAACTGATGCCCGAGGAAATATACGATATTTTCTTGAAGGAATATGTGAACATTAAAACGCCTGTCGAGTTTATCAAATACCGCATTACGGACAATGAAGATTTTCAAACCATCGTCACGATCCGGACCGGCCATGAAGTCAAGGAAATTGCAGGCACCGGAAACGGAAGACTCGATGCGATCAGCAATGCTCTGCAAACTGAGCTTGGGCTGAACTATACCGATTTGATCTATACCGAGCACGCTCTGGAAACAGGCTCTAAATCACAAGCGGTCTCTTATATCGGCATCACGGCTGCCGACGGCAGCGTATATTGGGGTTGCGGCATTGACGTTGATATTATGACCTCCTCCGTAAAAGCCCTGTTTAGCGCCGTGAACCGATTTAGCCGCAATACCGCGAACTGAATTACCCAAGCAGGATCCGGGGAATATATGATTCAATAACTAAGGAGCTGCTTGGCAGCTCCTTTCATGTTTTGTTTTTGGGGAGGGGAAAAAATGCTTCATATTGTGAACGGTGATCATGTAGGCAATAAGCTAAGGAACGGAAACGTTCAGGGAGATATTTTGGTTTGGAGAGAAGTGTATCCTGTTGGCCCGGCATTTACGAACATGGACGGAAAAAACGAGAGGTTTTTTAGGGCAGCTTATTTGGAAAAAACTCTGGGCATCCCTGCATCGGAATTCATTGCAAGTTGCGAATCCCAGGAATCCTGCCTCCAAAATTTCCGCAAATACGATGAGGTCGTGATGTGGTTCGAGCATGATTTATTCGATCAGACGATGCTGGCCTTTCTATTACATTGGTTCTCAAAGCAGCCGTTAGGCAATACAAAACTAAATCTGCTGTGCATCGGGGACTATCCCGGGATTGATTTGTTTCGGGGAATGGGGCAGCTTACTACGGAGCAATTGGAAACCTTGTCAGGCACGTGGAGGCGAATTGGTGAGGAGGAGCTTAAACTGGGCGCCGAAATTTGGGAGGCGTACGCTTCCCGGGACATCGAGAAGCATATTGGAATTTTGCGGTTGGAGACATCGATTCTTCCTTTCGTGCATTCGGCATTTACAATGCATTTGAACCGGCTTCCGTCGTCGGACAATGGGTTGGGAATCGTTGAGCAAACCACGTTAGAGCTTGTAAATAACGGAGTGCAAAAACCTGCTGAATTGTTTAAGGAAGTGGGAGAAAGGCTGCACGAATTGGGAATGGGGGACGTGGAGTTTCGGTACCGGCTAAAAACGATGGCGGAGCTGCCGAAGCCACTTCTGGAGGCCGAGGGGCCGGATTATTTTATTGGCGGGCTTCCTTCCGCGAAAGACGGTACTGTCGCATTAACCAATTTCGGACAGGAAGTTCTATCGGGTGAAAAGGACTGGTTACAGGAAAAGGGAGTGGATGAGTGGTATGGTGGCTTGTCATTAACGAAGGATATGGGATGGCGCTGGGATCGAAGCGAGAAACGGTTAGTTCGCATTGAAAATTAATGTTAAAAGCAGGAGGAAGTAACGATGTTATTCTCATCGTAAAAAAATGAACTGTATCGGGGGGATATTTCGTATAACATCTCGTATACCCATTGCTGTACAAGTCAATATTATCTACGTGCAGCATTGTCGGTTGACAAAACTTGCTTTGCAAAGGGGAGATGGAGTAAATGTGGTTGGAGTATGCCTGGGCACTACTCATTCTTATCGGTTTGGAAGGATTGTTGTCGGCCGACAATGCGCTCGTTCTTGCGGTCATCGCGAAACATTTGCCGGACGAACAGAAGAAACGAGCGATTAACTATGGAATCATGATGGCCTTTGTCTTTCGTTTTGCCGCGTTATTTGCGATTTCCTTTATTGCTAACGTCTGGCAGGTGCAGGCGATTGGCGCGGCTTATCTCCTATACTTGGGGTTAAAGCACATCATCCAAGCGCGATTCGGCAAGAAGAATGAGGATGTGCACAAGGACACGAAACAAGAGGCGGCAGGGAAAAGTTTTTGGCCTACAGTAGGAAAAATTGCGCTGGCAGACCTTGCCTTTGCGATCGATTCCATCCTGGCTGCGGTGGCGCTTGCGCTAGGGCTGCCTGACTCGCCGCTTGGCGATTTCGGGGGGATGGACGCGGGGCAATTTATCGT
Organism: Paenibacillus lacisediminis; assembly: GCF_046567315.2. Taxonomy (NCBI): domain Bacteria; kingdom Bacillati; phylum Bacillota; class Bacilli; order Caryophanales; family Paenibacillaceae; genus Paenibacillus; species Paenibacillus lacisediminis. The sequence goes on from NZ_JBKIAX020000022.1 coordinate 35,176, forward strand.
TGTATTGCTCGGCGGAATTGCAGGCCTGATCTTAATTAAATTTGCAGCTACTTGGTTTGTAAAACTGCTAGCCCAACGTCCGGCGCTTGAGACGACGGCTTATGCGATCGTTGCCTGGGTTGGAGTAAAGCTCGCCGTCATCACCCTTGCCCATGAGGATATTGGGGTTTTGGATCCTCATTTCCCCCATAGCACGGTCTGGACGATTGTCTTCTACGCTGTCTTGGTGGCGATCGCCCTAATTGGGTGGTTTGCACCCAGCAACAAACCGTCTAAGGCAGGTAATGCCTAACGGGCATTCGCCGATGGGAAGTATCTCGTTGACAAAATATATCACTGCGAGTAATATTGAAAAATATTTAAATGGGTTGTTACAATGAAAAAATTAAATAGTTAGCAAGCTATGATTGCTATGGATCGTACTATAGCAGGAGCAGCTTCTGGAGAGACCGCGGGAATTCCGCGGCGCCGAAGGGTTCACAATCTCAGGCAAAAGGACAGAAGAGTACTAAATATCTATTTGTTATTCGAAAATAGTTGATAACAAAACTTATTTATTATTCTTATGACCAGGAGATTGGAGCGCATCCAGTCTCTTTTTTTATTGGCGTTAATCATTGTTCAACTTTTCACGTTTAAGGGGGAGTTTGGTTTGGCACAACAAGAATTAAAGAGGGATTTAGAAAATCGGCATGTTCAACTCATTGCTATTGGCGGTACCATTGGTACGGGATTGTTTCTGGGATCGGGCAAAGCCATTCAACTGGCAGGTCCGTCCATTATTTTTGCTTATTTCATCGTGGGGATCGCCATATTTTTTGTGATGAGGGCGCTAGGAGAACTCCTGCTGTCCAAAGCAGGTTATCAATCTTTTACGGATATTGCCGAAGACTATCTTGGGCCGCGGGCCGCTTTTGTAACGGGATGGACCTATTGGTTTTGCTGGATCATGACAGCTATGGCCGATGTGATCGCGGTTGGGGTGTATGTTCAATATTGGTTTGATATTCCGCAATGGGTGCCTGAAATCATCTGCTTAATTATTTTATTGGGGCTCAATCTGTTAACTGTAAAAAATTTTGGCGAATTGGAGTTTTGGTTTGCTTTAATTAAGGTAGTGACGATTCTCGCATTAATTGCCATTGGGGTGATCTTACTGGTCATAGGATTCAAGACAGATGCAGGAATGGTTACGGTCAAAAACATTTGGGGACATGGGGGCATATTTCCAAACGGAGTTCCGGGTTTCTTGCTTTCCTTCCAAATGGTTGTGTTTGCCTTTGTTGGCGTGGAGTTGGTGGGGGTATCGGCCGCGGAAACATCCAATCCGGAAAAAAACATCCCCTCGGCGATTAATAAAATTCCGCTTAGAATTTTATTTTTCTACGTTGGCGCGATTATTGCCCTATTGTGCATTAACCCCTGGACGGAACTAAGTCCGGCAGAAAGCCCTTTTGTTAAAACGTTTAGTTTGGTCGGGATTCCGATTGCTGCGGGAATTATTAACTTTGTTGTATTAACTTCAGCCGCTTCCGCTTGCAACAGCGGGATGTTTTCAACAAGCCGAATTTTATATAATTTAAGCAAGAATAACCAGGCTTCGTCCCATTTTGCCAAGCTGAATAAAAATCATGTGCCCAGAAATGGGCTATTGATCTCCACACTCGTCTTGTCCGGGGGAGCTCTATTGAGCAAGCTTATTCCGGAGCAGGCGTTTGGCGTCGTGACCACTATTAGCGCCATTTGTTTTATTTGGGTTTGGGGTGTGGTTCTCGTTTGTCACATCAAGTATAAAAAGACGCAGCCAGAGTTGCAGGCAAAATCGAAATTTAAAGCACCATTTACCCCCTTTGTTAATTATGCAGTTCTGACGTTGTTTGCTATAATTCTTATAATTATGCTGGTTGCCAAAGAAACACGCATGGCCTTATTATTGACACCCTTATGGTTTATTCTGCTGTTTGCATTGCATTATTCGAATCGAAGAAAAGCGGGTAAATAATCATAAACAGTGTCATTCCAGAATCATTAATAATTGGGGAGAACAAGATGAAGACGATCACGGTGCAAAGTCTTGCGGAAACGTTTCATATGGAAGTGCTAGCCGGGGCCGGCCGTATGGACCGTGTGATTACCCGTCCACGGGCGCATAGACCTGGGTTGGAGTTTGTGGGGTATTTTGATTTTTTTCCGATGGAGCGGGTGCAAGTGCTTGGCCGTAAGGAAGTTAACTATTTATTGACCTTAACCGTAGAAGAACGCAAGCTGCATATCGGCAACATTGTCAAATATCATCCGCCATGCTTTATTGTGACGTCGGGGCAGCAGGAGATCCCCTATCTGACCTTGTTCTGCGATCAGGAGGGGATTCCGCTGCTAAGGACCGAGGAGACGACAACGGAGTTTATCGCCAAGCTGGACAGCTATCTGGTCAAAGCGCTTGCGCCGGAGATCTCGATCCATGGGGTATGTGTGAATGTATCGGGCATAGGCGTCCTGCTCCGCGGCAAATCCGGGATCGGCAAAAGCGAAACCGCCCATACGCTCATTAGAAGGGGCCACCGGTTCGTTGCGGACGATATTGTGGTGTTGAAGAAACTGGGCCCGGCCACTTTGCTTGGAACGCATAATGAAACCACACGCGAATTCCTCGCGCTGCGCAGCATCGGCCTGATTAATGTCGTACGCCAATACGGGCGCAGGGCTTTTCAGGACGAGACGCGCATTGTACTCGACATTGAATTAGCGCCATGGAGGGAAGACTCTCTGAATAATGAGCTGGAACTGGAGCCTCAGTTCACGGAATATCTTGGCGTCAAGATTCCGCATATCGAAGTCCAGCTCCAGCCGGGACGGGATGTGGCCGGTCTGATCGAGGCGGCGGCCAACAATTGGTATCTCAAGCAGTTTGGCTACAGTGCCGCCGAAGAGTTCATGCAGCGGATCGAAAACAAAATGCAGTAAGCGCGGTTGGATTACAAATAGAAAAGACGTAGAGCGTTTCCTCATTAACCGGGTGAGCATAAAGGTAGAAGAATAAGAAAAAGTCTCTTAATTGCTGTCTCTGTGCATCATTCAGTCTGGTAGCGCCAGTCAACTGAGCAAACTGAAAGAATAATTCTTCATAAAATCATTCATTACGCTGTACGAAATATTTTGGCCAATAGATGTCGTCCTGTTGATGGTAAACAACAGATAATATAATATCAGTTTTTCATATACGTCCAAATGTTCAAAAAAGGCGTTTCAAAAACTCTTAATAATCCGGATTTGATATGAAAACGGTTTTATAATTTTCCTCCAATAGTTAAAAAAGTGTTTACAAATAGAAATGCCAATGATAAACTCTAGTTGTAAAAACGTTATTACAAATGCGCATTTTATGATTTGCCCAACCGGGCAAATGAGTTTCGACAGGAACGAGAGGGACGAATATGTACAAGCCGCTTACGATTAAAGATGTAGCGAAAAAAGCGAAAGTCTCCGTATCCACCGTTTCCCGGGTTATCAATGGACTTGATCGCGTAAAGCCGGAAACTCACCGGAGAGTTATGGAGGCAATCGAAGAATTGAATTTCGTGCCCGACAAGACAGCGGTATCCATGGTGAAGAAAGAGACGAAAACAATTGTATTGCTCGTGCCGGATACGATGAATCCCTTTTATACGGCGGTCATTCAAGGCGCGGAGAACGAAGCAAGAAAAGACGGGTACCTGCTGTTTGTGTGCTCCACTAACGATGATCCCCATACAGAAGAGTCCTACATCAATGAGTTAATCAGTAAAAATGTGGATGGTTTCATTATCATTCCTTGCCAAGAAAGCCATCTTGCTTATTCGCAGATCCAAAAGCCGATTGTTTTTGTTGATCGCAACTACTTAATCAATATTAACCACAGCGTAACGATCGATAACTTCGGAGGCTCGTATCAGGCGGCGCAGCATTTAATTGATTACGGTCATGAGAGAATAGCCATTATCTATGGAGAACCTCTATACCTCAATCAGAAGGAACGCTTTTGGGGATTCGAACGGGCGCTCCGCGATAACGGACTCCCTGTGAGCGCTTCCTATGTGAAAGAAGGCGATTGGCTGGAGGAGCATGGATATAAATCAACGGTGGAGCTGCTGTCTCTCGACAATCCGCCAACCGCTATATTCTCAGCCAACAACTTGATTTGCAAAGGCTCGATTAAAGCGATCAGAGATTTGCAGCTTAAGCTTGCCGAGGACATTTCATTAGTTGGATTTGACGATCATGAGCTGGCGAGCTTTATGATGCCGCCTGTTACCGTGATTGATCGGCCCAATTTGGAAATGGGAAAAGCCGCGGCGGAAATATTGCTGAGAAGCCTGAAGAATAAAAACTCCGAGCAGGTAGGTCAGAAAGTTGTTTTGGGAACGTCGTTGATCGAGCGGAGCTCGGTAAAGAAAATTAAAAAGTAATTACAAAGTTTTCTAACTATTTGCGTTTGTGATAACGTTTTTACAAATGTTTAATATTAATGATTTGTAATAACGTTTTTACAAAATAAATTATGAGTAAAGTACTAAAAGGAGATGAAGAATATTGAAACCGTTTATACCTCTTGAAGAATTCCAGGACAGGGTTATTCGAATTCAAACAGGCATGAAAGAGCAAGGGTTGGATTTGCTTCTCGCCTTCGGGAACGAGGCGGAGCCCCAATTTGTCCGGTATCTGTCCGATTATTGGCCTTCTTTTGAATCCGCGGGCGTCTTGATTCCGGCTGAAGGCACACCTGTTCTATTGATTGGTCCGGAAACCTTGACTTATGCGAAAGATCGTTCCAAGATTCCGGATATTCGCCGACTGCTTGTATTCAGGGAGTCCTCAGACCCGGAATATCCAGGAAGTAAACTGGACACGTTTAAGTCGGTTATATCGGAATTGATGGATCACGCGCCGAAGAAGGTGGGAATTGCCGGATGGGCCATTATTCCGCAAACCATATTTAACGAATTTTCGAAAGCGGTTACAGAAATGGGCGGGGAGTCTCCTGTTAAGGCGGATCAAGTCATGATAGCCGTCAGAGCGATTAAAAGCGAGAATGAATTAAATTGTATGCGTGAGGCATACCGGATTACAACAATCGGACTTGAAGCGGTGCTGGATCAATTGCGCCCAGGCATGACTGAATTGCAAGCAAGGGGAATTGCTTTGGCTGCAATGTCCGAAGCCGGGATGGAATCGGAGGCTTATCCGTTCTGGTGCTTATGCGGAGACGGAACGAATCAGGCGATAAGCCGTTCGCGTCACAAGCCGCTGGAGAAGGGGCAAATTATTCAGCTTCAAGTAGGGGCAAGATATAACGGATATGCCTCCAGCATTGGGCGGCCGCTGGTTTTTGGCAAGGCTGCAGATGATACAAGAACTTTAATAGAAGCGGGCATTTCCGGACAAGCCGCCATTCTAAACACGCTCAAAGCAGGGATACCTGCCAAAGAAGTTAGCAAAGCATATGAGGCGGCCATTGCCAAAGCTGGGTATTCCGATTGGCTGCTGTACGGACCATGCCATGCTACTGGTCTAATGGAAGGAGAGCCGCCATGGATCGAATCGAATTCCACCTGGATCCTCCAGAAGAATATGACGTTCTGTGTAGATGTTTTTTTAGGAAGCAAGGAGAAGGGAATTGGCTTACGTTTTGAAGACGGTGTGATAGTAACCGGATCAGGCGTTGAGGAGTTCTCGAATTTGCGGAGGGAGGTTATTGAATTGTGAACACCCTGACTGCGCAAAGCCCCATTTTATTGGAGACACAAAACATTCAGAAGTCGTTTATGGGACATGTTGCGTTAGGAGACGTCAGTTTTTCGTTAAGGGGTGGAGAATGTCTTGCGCTTGTAGGTGAGAATGGCGCAGGCAAAAGCACACTGATGAAAATATTGTCGGGGGTCTACAAGAGGGATCATGGTTTGATCAAGATCAAGGGTCAGGAGGTGCAGATAGGAGATCCCAAGGCGGCTCAAAGGCTCGGAATCAGCATTATCCATCAGGAGCTTCAGCTTATCCCGGATTTAACAGTATACGAGAATATTTTTCTCGGCAGGGAGCCTGGCAGAGCGGGGATCATTAACGATGCGAAGATGATTCACGAGACACGCAAGCTGTTGGAGTCAATAGAGGTGGCTATTGATCCAAAGTCGCTCGTGAGACAGCTGACAATTGCCGAGCAGCAGGTTGTGGAAATCTCCAAAGCTTTATCTCAGAACGCCGACATCATCATTATGGATGAGCCGACTGCTTCGTTAAGTTTGACCGAGGTACAGCAATTGTTCGGCATCATTCATCAGCTGAAGCGCGAAGGGAAAGGGATTATCTATATTTCGCACCGGCTGGAAGAGTTAAGAGTTATTGCAGAGCGGATCTGCGTGCTGCGAGACGGGACGCTCGTAAAGGAACTGCCTTGCGATGCGGAAGTTGACGAGATTATTGAACATATGGTGGGCAGGAAAATAACAAATCTGTATCCGGAACTGAATTCGGAAATTGGAAACTGCCTGCTTGAAGTGGATAATCTGTCGGATAGTCAGATGTTGTCCGATGTCTCCATGCAAATTCGGGAAGGGGAAGTAGTCGGGGTCTCGGGGTTAATGGGTTCTGGTCAAATCCAGCTTGCCCGGGCTTTATACGGACTTACCAAAAGAATCAAAGGAGAGATCAGACTCGAGGGGCAAAGCTACAAGAATCCCTCGCCTCAAAGATCGATTCGTTTGGGGCTGGGGCTTGTCAGCGAGGATCGCAAGGATGAGGGGCTTGTATTGGGGATGTCAATTGCCTCCAATACAACGCTCTCCAACTTGGAGTCTGCCTTGAACAAGTTTGGAATGATTGATAGCCGCAAGGAAAATCGAATTGCCGAGCAATACAGAGGGAAGCTGAAGATCAAATCCGTGAATTGCTCGCAGGAGGTGATCCTGCTGAGCGGAGGCAATCAACAGAAGGTCGTACTGGCCAAAGTGATGTTGACAAATCCCAAGGTCATTATAATGTGCGAGCCGACCCGCGGAGTGGATGTGAACGCCAAAGTAGAAATTTACAACCTGATCGACCATTTTGTACGGGAGAAGAAGGCGGTCCTTCTCATTTCCTCCGAATTGCCGGAAATATTGGGGTTAAGTCATCGCGTGCTTGTTATGGACAAGGGGAAGATCGTAGCCGAATTTTCCCATCAGGAGGCTACCCAGGAAAAGATTATGTATTATGCAACCGGCGGGAATTTGATTGAAGGGGGAGCGGCAAATGACAAATAACGCTCAATTCTGGATGTTTGCAAGAAAGTATGGAATGCTCATCGTGTTATTGCTGTTCATTACGGTGCTTGCATTCATAAGCCCGCAATTTTTTACGACAAGCAATTTTCTCAACATTGGCAGGCAGGTTTCACTGAATGCCATTCTTGCAGCAGGAATGACGATTATTATTATCTCCGGCGGTATTGATCTGTCTATAGGCGGACTGGTGGCTTTGACCAGTTGTCTGTGCGCGGCAATGCTGGCGGATGGACACAGCATCTTTATAGCTATCGGACTGGCCGTTCTTCTCGGAGCTATCGGAGGATTCGCCAACGGGTTAGTCATCGCCAAAACGAATATTGCCCCCTTTATTATAACGCTCGCCGCTCTATCGATTTTCAAAGGGGCTACGCTGCTGTTCACGAATGCCCGCCCCATCCCAATCGATAATGATACTTTCGGGCAGCTCGGACAAGGTTATTTAGGCAAGATTCCGTATCCGATTCTCATAATGCTTGTAATCTTTTTTATCGTCTACCTTGTACTGAAGAAAACGAAGCTTGGCAGATATGTATATGCCATTGGCGGCAATGAGAAATCTGCCGTTCTTGCGGGTATCAATGTTCCGCGTATTAAGATGATCGTCTATTCCTTATCCGGTATAGCCGCCGCTCTGACCGGCGTTTTATACGCATCAAGATTGCTTTCGGGAGTACCCAACCTGGGAACAGGCTTCGAGTTGACCGCCATCACGGCTGTTGTGCTCGGAGGAACAAGCTTCACAGGAGGACAAGGAGGGGTGTGGGGGACGCTAATAGGCGTCATTATATTAGGAGTCATGGGCAATGCGCTGAATCTGCTTGGCATATCCGCTTTCTATCAGGATATTGTAACTGGATTTGTTGTTTTGTTGGCTGTTTTGTTTGACCGTTTTATCTATACTCGGCTTGCAACCAACTAAAATGAATCAGGGGTGGTCTAATTGAGTAAGAACAAAAAAACGAAATGGCTCGTGCCAGTGATTATGATCATGGTTCTTCTCGCTTCCGCATGCGGTAATAATTCGAAAAATTCAGCAAATGGCCCTGATCCTGGAGAATCCAATTCCGCAGGTAGCCCGTCAGGCAATGCGTCTACGATTGGATTTACTGTCCCGACATTAAATAATCCATTTTTTGTTGATATGCAGAAGGGGGCCGAGCAAGCAGCGGCAGAACGGGGTCTTAAGCTGATTATGGTAGGCGGAGACAACGATATTACGAAGCAGGTTAAGCAGGTAGAGGATTTTATTCAGAATAAAGTGGATGTCATTGTCATTCAAACTGTAGATACGACCGGGATTGTTCCGGCCATCAAACAAGCAAATCAAAGCGATATTCCCGTGCTTACAACGGCCGAAACGCCTTCGGGCGGCGAGATCGTAACGAGCATCGGGTTCGACAGCTATGAGTCGGGGCGGAACGGAGGCGAATTTATCGCCAAAGAACTGAATGGCAAAGGAAACGTCGTTGAATTGATCGGTGTGCTCGGACAAGAGACCAGCCGATTGAAATCGGACGGATTCAAGTATGCGTTAAGCAAGTATCCGGATATTAAGCTTCTGGACTCTCAACCGGCCCAATATGACAGATCGACGGCGATGACTGTAATGGAAAACTATCTGCAGAAATATCAGCAAATAGACGCAGTATACGCCGCGAACGATGAGATGGCGCTAGGTGCCGTTCAAGCGATTAAAGCGGCGGGCAAGCTTGACCAAATTAAGGTTATGGGGAACGACGGTACAGATGATGCGCTTAAAGCGGTCAAGGAAGGAGAAATGATTGCAACCAATGCGACTCCTGCATTCATTCAAGGTTATATTGCAATCGATATGGCTGATCGCACGTTGAAGGGCGAGAAGCTGCCGGATACCATCAAAGAGAAAAACTTTATCATTACTAAGGATGAAGTTGATGATGCGGATAACATTCTTAAAGGCGTGGAAGAGGATAAACGTTATTGGCTAGAGCAGTTGAAATAAAAGTTGTATGGGAGTGACGAAGGTGGATGTCAGACATAAAATAATCACCTATATTGACAAGCATAGGGAAGAGGCCATCCAATTTTTGAGAGAAATGGTGCGATTCGATAGTACGATAATCGATCAGGGTGTCGACGGAAAGGAAAAAGAAATTCAGGAATGGCTGGCGGAGCGGCTTGAAAGCTGGGGCTATAAGGTTAGACTGTTCGAGCCGGACAACGACAGGTTGAGCGAATATGCCGATTACAATCCCGGTCACATCTATCATAACAGACCGAATCTGGTTGCCGTGAAGCAAGGGACGGGCGAAGGACGGTCGATCTTACTGAACGGTCATGTGGACACGGTTGCTGTCGGAGATTTGAACAAGTGGAGCCATTCGCCCTGGAGCGCCGATGTCAGCGAAGGCAGAATATATGGTCGCGGTACGACCGATATGAAGGGAGGAGTAGCCGCCATGATCTTGGCGGCGCGCTTCCTGGAGCAGGCGGGAGTAGAACTGAAAGGCGATCTTATGATTCAAAGCGTTGTAGACGAAGAGGGCGGCGGGAACGGCACATTGGCTTGCGTAGCTGAAGGCTACAGGGCGGATGCGGCGGTTGTGACAGAGCCTACCCGCTTCCACATTCAACCGATCGGCAGAGGCGTTCTGCTGCTGGAAGTAGAAGTGTATGGAAAAGCCAATCATGCCTGTTATAAATGGGAGGGTGTCAATGCGATCGAAAAGGCCATGAAGATCGCAGAAGGCTTGAAAGAACTGGAGCATGAATGGATCGCCCGGCGAAGCAATCCGCAGCTCCCAGGCCCGTCGATCAGCCTGGGATACATGAACGGCGGAATAGCGGCTCCTATCGTGCCGGATGCCTGTACACTAAAGTTCGATATCAAATATTTGCCTGTTGTAGTTGGCCCTGACGGGAAGGAAACGGAAATGAGCGGCGATCAAATCAAGTTTGAGGTTGAGGAGCGGATTAGACGCATCTGCAGCTCCGATAGCTGGCTTGAGCAGTATCCCCCTCGATTAAACTGGTTTCTGCACGTGATGCCGCATCGACTGGAACCTTCTCATGAGCTTGTTGCAACGGCCGCTGGTGTATCTGAGGAACTGTTCGGTTGGAGTAAAATATCCGGATTGCCAAGCGGCTCCGATGCCCGGCATTTGTTAAACAGCGGCGGTATTCCGTCCATCGTGTTTGGCCCGGGTGATATGAGAATGGCGCATACGATTGATGAATCGATTGGCGTCGAGGAATATATATCCGCCATCAAGGCATTGGCTCTCATCATTCTCGACTGGACAAACAAAAGCTCTGTAGAGGTAAGTTCGATCGGACGACAATCATGATTGTTTATTTTATATAGTGGAAGGAGCCCGTTTTAGACGGGTTTCTTTCCTTTCAACAACTAAAGGATGGTGGAAATGAAACGTAACGGTATTTTAAACCGCGGATTAAATGAAGTGTTGGCTGCAATGGGGCATGGGCAAATTCTGATCGTATGCGATGCTGGTTTTCCTATACCGGCTCATGTAAGATGTATCGATCTTTCCATTACAAAAGACATTCCTGATTTGGAGACGGTGCTAAAAGCCATTACATCGGAGTTTATAACGGAAAAGGTTATTTATGGTCAACAAATTCAAGATTATAACGCTCCTCTTTATAAAGAATTGCAGCGTTTATTCAGTGACTGTGAGCATGAGATTATTCCTCATGAGGAAATTATAGAAGAAATAGCCCATCGGGCCGTTGCGGTCGTTAGAACGGGCGCCTATAATCCTTGGGGCAATATTGCACTGGTATCGGGGACGGACCCGTTCGCTTGGTATACGAATAAAGAGGTTCAAATACCGGAGGCTTATCAGCAAAGAAAAGAAGCGATAATCGCCGCTAACCAACGGGACAAGTATTATTCAGAATGAGGTGGCGTATCTATGAACAAAAAATATGCGATCGGGATGGACTTTGGTACAGAGTCAGGCCGTGCGGTACTGGTTAATTTAACCGATGGCACTGAAATCGCGGAGCATGTCACACCTTATCCGTATGGGGTAATTACGGATCACTTGCCGAATTCGGGTGAAAAGCTGGGGCAGGAATGGGCGCTGCAGCATCCGGGTGATTACCTGGAGGTGCTGTGGCGTTCGATTCCGGCGATCATGAAAGCATCAGGCATCGAGGCGAATCATATTATTGGCATTGGTGTTGATTTTACGTCATGTACGATGCTTCCTGTCGATACGGAGGGAATTCCGTTATGCTTCAAGCCGGAGTGGCAAGGAAATCCCCATTCCTGGGTGAAATTGTGGAAGCATCATGCCGCCCAGCACGAAGCGAATGAAATCAATCGGCTCGCTTCTGAACGGGGAGAGGCTTTCTTATCCCGCTATGGAGGGAAAATATCATCGGAATGGATGATTGCGAAGATACTGCAAATCTTAAGGGAGGCTCCTGAAGTTTATGAGGAGACGGACTGTTTCGTCGAGGCAGCCGACTGGATTGTGGGCCAGTTGACGGGGTTAATTGTCCGCAACAGTTGTGGCGCCGGGTATAAAGCCATGTGGAATAAACAGGAAGGTTATCCGGAAGAATCCTTCTTTCAGGCACTCGATCCCCGAATGGGCAATTTGATTGATACGAAGCTGCGAGGCGAAATTATTCCTCTGGGAGCCAAGGTTGGAGAACTGACCGAAGAGGTGGCATCCCGGTTAGGATTGAAGGCAGGAATTGCTGTTGCGGCAGGCTGTATAGACGCACATGCGGCAGTTCCTGCGATGGGGGTAGTGACTCCGGGCGAGCTTGTGATGACCATGGGCACTTCGACCTGTCACTTGCTGCTCGGCGCGGAAGACAAGCCGGTCAAGGGAATATGCGGCGTTGTAGAAGACGGTATTATTCCCGGACTTTTCGCTTATGAGGCAGGACAGCCTGCGGTTGGAGACCTTTTCGCCTGGTATGTCAACCAAGCCGTTCCTGAGTATGTCAAGCATGCGGCCGAGCAGGAGGGAATTAGCGTTCATGGCTGGCTGGAGCAAAGAGCCGCAAACTATTGTCCGGGGCAGACAGGACTGCTAGCGCTGGACTGGTTGAACGGCAACCGTTCGGTTTTGGGAGATGCAAATTTATCAGGTCTTATATTGGGACTGACCCTGCAGACAAAGCCTGAGGAAATCTATCGTGCTTTGTTGGAAGCAACAGCCTTCGGCACACGAAAAATTGTCGAGGAATTTCAAACAAGCGGCGTAGAGATTGTAAAACTGTATGCATGCGGCGGATTGCCGCAAAAAAATGCATTGCTTATGCAAATTTATGCGGATGTAACGAATCTGGAAATTATCGTTGCCGATTCGAAGCAAACGTCGGCTTTGGGCGCGGCGATATTTGCCGCTGTCGCTGCCGGGTCGGCTCAGGGAGGCTACGACAGCATTGTAGACGCGGCTCAAGCAATGGCTCGGGTGAAAGAAGAAACGTACAAGCCGATTCCTTCAAACGTAATCGTATATGACAAGCTGTATAAGGAGTATAATCAGCTTTATGATTATTTTGGCTCGGGAACAAATGATGTTATGAAGCGCCTTAAATCTTTAGCTGCCTATTAATTAGTTACCCCTGAAAAAATCAGGACTGGAGCAAAAATAAAAAAGGAATTCAATCACTTAAAACGGAAATTGTTATTGTCCAGATAACAATGCGTTTTGAGGTGAATTGAATTCCCTTTGTTCATGTTGTTTCGGAGTAAAGGGAGCGGGTGTGAACCAATCAAAGTCGATGGATTCGCGATGCCCAAGCAATAAAGCTAATGCGGTTCCCCCTGCCAGATAGCTGTTGGGCACTGGATCGGATTTGAGATCAAAATAAAGTTGCCAGTATCGCGCTGTTTTACGCGACAAGTTGCGGCTGCTGAACAGCCTGGAGTATGTCATTCATGGTATATGTCGAAAAGAGCCACTGTAAGGTACGATGGTCCCCTTCATTAAGAAGCCTTTCAATAATAAACCTTTCAATAATAAACCGGCTATGAACGGCAGGTTCTAACTAGCCGATATATACATCCCAGAAAAACGGAGTGAAGTCTTCGGGAATTTGCTGATTGGAGTCTGGCATACACTCACCTTTACTTATACACCCTTATTACGTATTATTGTACAATTTAAGGAGGGTCAAACCAAGTATCTTTCGCGCTAAGGCACAAAATTTGAGAGGGAAATAAAATTGGATAGTGTTCCAATAAAGGAGTCAAAAAAGAGGAGGTTTATCGATGCCAAACACCGAAGTCGATTTGATTGTAGGTGATGATCATACGCTCACCGTTGAACCAATAAAGAAAAAGCCAACATTGGAAGAATTGTTAGCTCAATGCAAACCGGAAAATAGCCACGACAAAATGGATTTCGGTATAGAGGGGAAGGAATTGTTATAAATGAGTGCAGACCGAGGATTTAGTAGAATGATCCGGAAATAATATGACTTATCTTTGGACAGAGGCCATGGATCCACTTTGTTCTATAATTAGTCTTGTGCTCAGTATCGTCCTCATAAAATAGAGGAACTTTAGGGTCCTATTTTCCGAATTTGAGCCTATTCATCACCATAGGGGAACTTTAGGGTCTTATTTTTCGATGAACAGGTCGAAAGGCGGTCTTTCGCCACTAAATCGTGAGAATAGCGCCATAAAATTCCTCTATTTCACGCAACATGGGGATATCGGCTGAAATAACGCCTTTTTTTCCTTTATGTTGTCACCCGAGATCTTCAATAGACTATTTTGCCGTTTTCTCAAGTCTTCACTTGCCATCATGCTAACGTCATTTCCAGAATCCCCCACCTAGTATGGACTAACTTCAATCCCCAAGCAGGGTCACAATCGGACTCTCACTCCTTTACGGCTGCCTCTATTCATTACCATGATACCGCCCTTTGGGTACCACCAACGGAGAGCCCGAAATGGGGTCTTTGATCACCATGCAATCGAGCCCGAAAATGTCTTTTACCAATGTGGTTGTAATCACCTGTGATGGCTCACCCTCAGCCACAAGTTTTCCTTGATGAAGCGCAAAAATATGGTCTGCATAACGTGCGGACAAGTTGATATCATGAAGAACCATGACAATCGTAGTTCCGTGTTTTCGGTTAAGGTCTGTGAGCAGGTCAAGAATTTCGACTTGATAGGTGATATCTAAAAAGGTTGTCGGTTCATCGAGAAATAAAATATCGGTTTGTTGCGCCAGAGCCATGGCAATCCAGACGCGCTGCCGTTGACCGCCTGAAAGCTCGTCAATATTGTGATTCGCAAACTCCGTTATATCCATAATTCGCATCGCTTCAGCAACGGCCTCATAATCTTTTTTAGTCCATCCACCGAACAATGATTGGTGCGGGAACCTTCCCCGTCCAACCAAATCCGCAACAGAAATGCCTTCCGGAACAATAGGGGATTGCGGCAGCAACCCGATCACGCGCGCCAGCTGTTTTGGCGGCATTTTGCCGATGGGTTTTCCGTCAATGGTAATTTTACCGGACATAGGCTTTATCAGCCTTGCCAGGGTTTTCAGCAGCGTAGACTTTCCGCAGCCATTGGCTCCGATAATAACGCTTATTTTATGACTGGGGATAACAAGGTCTACTCCTTGGATAATCGTTTTATGATCATAGCCGGCTACGAGCTGTTCAGCTTGAAAAAGATGTGTCGGTTTCATTATAGTTCTCCCTTTCGATTCATTCGGATGAGCAGGAAGATCAGATACGGCGCTCCGAGTATTCCGGTCATGATGCCCACAGGAAATCTGTACTCGAAAGCAAATTGTCCGATCAAATCTGCCGCCAAAACCAAATTAACGCCGACAAGACCCGCCGGAATGACGTTCGAAAAGCTGGCTCCGGCCAGTCTTTTCGCGATCGGTCCCGAAAGGAAGGAGACAAAAGCGATTGGACCCGTGGTAGCGGTAGCAAGAGCAATCATGCAGACAGAACTCAAAATAAGCGCCATTCTCGTCTTGTCCGTGTTCACTCCAAGCGAAGTAGCCGATTGTTCTCCAAGTTCCAATAGACTTAGATGTTTTCCCAGCACGATAACGATAGGAGTAAAAATCAATACCGTTAGGACAAGAGGCGGAAGTTCGTGCATTTGCGAACCATTCAGGCTGCCGCTAAGCCATCTGAGCGCTGCGGGAATATCCTGTTGTGCACCAGCCAGCAGCAGGTAGGATATCAGGGCGTCAAGCATGGCCTGTATGCCGATTCCGACGAGGATTAACCGCCCGACCGCAAATGACTTCCCCCTGGATAATATATAAATGATGATGACTGTAGCAAGGCCGGCAATCACCGAAGCAACGGAAACCACGGCTCTGTTTGAATGAAGTATGGTGATGAAAAAAACAGCCGCCGCGCTCGAGCCGGAGGTAATACCGATGACATTCGGGTTCGCAAGGGGGTTGCGCAGCATAGTCTGGAAGACGTATCCGGCAACACCAAAAGCAAATCCGGCGAAAAGACCTGCCAGCATTCTCGGTAGACGTATCGTATTCACCGCAAAAGACACGCCTTTAAGCTGCTCGCCCGAAAGCGCCCGGATAACATC
Organism: Paenibacillus lacisediminis; assembly: GCF_046567315.2. NCBI lineage: Bacteria > Bacillati > Bacillota > Bacilli > Caryophanales > Paenibacillaceae > Paenibacillus > Paenibacillus lacisediminis. Next base: position 51,034 of record NZ_JBKIAX020000022.1, read on the forward strand.
TTGAACCGGATAAATGGTGTTTCCCAGTAACAGCACAGCGCAGCAAAGCACGCATGCAAGTACCGCAAGGAAGCCGGTGATCAGTATCCACCGGCGGCGTCTTTGCCGTCGGCCCGCCATAATAAACTCAATAGATTCATTTTTCATAGTGAACGCACTTTCGATCTCATCGCTAATATGATTAGGATTGGAGCTCCTATAAACGCTGTAACCACACCGACTTCAAGCTCTCCCGGGCTGCCGATAAGCCTGCCGCATACATCTGCTAACGTCAAAATGATGGCTCCTGCAATAGCCGACATAGGGATAACCAAACGCAGGTCAGGCCCAAGCATGAGACGTATGACGTGCGTGGCCAAAAGCCCGATAAAACCAATCGGGCCTGCAAGGGCCGTAGTCGCCCCGCATAGAACAACGCCTGCAAAAGCCGCAACAAACCGCAGGAATCCTGTTCGAACGCCCAGTCCGGTCGCCGCATCGTCTCCCAGTGCCAGCGCATTTAGTGCCGGTGCAGTCATAACAGCGATCAGTAAGCCAACGATCAGTAACGGAGTGAACGTAGCGATAGCGCTCCAGGTTGCCGAGCCGACGCTTCCCACTTGCCAAAACCGGAATTGATCCATGACATAGGAGCGTGGAATCATGATGGCGGTGACCAGAGAAGAAAGCGCGGCGCTTGTGGCGGCTCCGGCCAAAACAAGCTTAATGGGCGTGGCGCCGCCACGCCCCATCGAGCCGATTCCAAATACGAACACTGCAGTAATTGCAGCTCCAACTAAGGCTAACCATATATATTGATTTGCGGTGCTGATATTCAAAAATGCAATACCGCAAACCACAAACAAGGACGCGCCTGTGTTCACTCCCAGTATACTCGGGTCTGCAATCGGGTTGCGAGTCACTGATTGCATAAGCGCTCCGGAAACGCCAAGCGCCGCACCGCAAAATAAACTGAACACGGTTCGGGAAATTCTTTTGCGAACCACGTTAGCCCCAAAGGATTGTACGTCTTGATGAAATAAACCTTCTATCAGTTCATGAAACCTTACCATCCGAGAGCCTAAGACCAGAGATGCAACTACGCACACGCCGAGCAAGACTACACAAATCATCAGAACCGTCGTAAAGTGCTTCGGCATATGCAAGCTTGTTTGTTTGTCTTTTGACACCGAAGAACTATTCATTGATCTTATCAATAGCTCCTCCTATTAATGCTAGATACTCATCAATGGTATAAGCGATCGAAAGCGGGTTGGGAGTTCCGGCAGCCACTAAAGGTGTATCGCTATCAATAAATGCAACAGAACCTCTTTGGATCGCAGGGATTTTACCAAGTAGTGAATCGGCTTGGAGCGTCTTCAGCAATTCGTCATTCCCGTATCCAACAATGAGATCGGCCTCGTAAAGGGCCTCGACATTCTCAGCGCTTAAATTCAAAGAGTAGCTATTAGGGTCCGCAATCTGTTCCGTAACACTTTCAGGATAAACCATTCCCAACTCATACAAAAAAGCGACACGCGAGTCCACAGGCGTATAAATATGCAATTGCGACAAATCTTCAGCCGAGAAGTTAACCCAAACTACTTTTTTGCCTTTAATCTGCGGATATTGGCTTAGCTTTTCGTTAACCATATTCTCGGTGTCTTTAATGAGCTGCTCCCCTTCCGCTTTCATGCCCATGCCTTCGGCATTCAACAGGACTTGCTCACGCCATGTGGTCGACCAAGGAGCGGTCGGATAGGCCACAACCGGAGCGATTTGACTAAGAAGATCGTAGTCTTCCTGTGTTATACCGGAGTAAGCGGCGAGAATGACATCCGGGTCCGCATCGGAAATCGCCTCAAAATCAAGGCCGTCCGTATCCTGAAAAACATTAGGATCGCTTACGCCAAGCTCCTTGAGTTTTTCCGCTGTCCAAGGCAAAAGTCCGCTGCCATCCTGAACGCCGAAATTCGCCGCCGAGAAGCCTACAGGAACAACTCCGAGAGCGAGAACAACATCATGATTCGCCCATTGAATGGTAACTACTCGTTCAGGTTTGCTTTCAATGACACTTTCGCCAAAAGCATGCTTGATCACGATTGGATATTGTTCAGAATTCGCATCTTGCGAAGCGGGTGCTTCTGTTTTAGGCGTTTCGGCCGAAGTTGATCCAGATGTTGAACTGGATTGCTGGCCTGAACAACCAACCAGCGCGATTATAAGCACAACCCAAATAAGTAATGTTCCTAATGAGGCTTTTCGTTTTGCATGCATTGGCATACCCCTTCTTAATCGCGAGCTGTATTTTTAAATAGTGCCGATAATTGATAATGATTATCAACGTCAATATACAGTCCTGTTGCCGGGTTGTCAATGAAAAATTTGTAAGTGCTTATCTTTCAATTGCTTCGTTATTTTTTGCTTGCACCTTACGTAACGTCATCTTTTATACTTAAGCTACCGGTAAACAGTTAGCGCTAACGAAGGAGTTTCTATGAAACAACATTGGAAGGTGGGGGATCTTGCCAAACTAGCGGGACTCACCGTGCGAACTTTGCGATATTACGATCAAATCGGCTTGTTCTCGCCATCCGGGCAAACGGAGTCCGGTCACAGGCTGTACAATGAATCCGACCTGTCACGCCTGCAGCAGATTCTATCGCTTAAGGAATTGGGCTTGTCTCTGGAGGAGGTCAAGTCCGTCCTAAACGACGAACAGATCAGCCCGCTTGAAATCGTCAACCTGCAAATAGCGCGAATCAAGGAACAAATCAAACAGCAGCAAACGCTCCTTGACCAGCTTTATCATGTATCCAAATCAATGCAGGGGAAAGCGCCCTTAGCGGTTGAAGACTTCACGGAACTCTTGCAAGCGATGAAAAAGAGCCATGAGAAGCTGGTCGTTGAGCGCCGGATGAGTTGGGAGCACCGTCTGGATTTACTGGGCGATTTTCTTGCCGAGGAAGAGGAAAAACCGAAATCTAAGGAGGACTAACCGTGACCAAAAGATTTGTTAAACACGCCACCTTCGTCGTAGAGCGTACTTATGCCGCATCGCCTGCGAAGGTCTACCAGGCTTGGGCCGATCCGGCCGCCAAAGCAAAGTGGTTCTCAAAAGCCGATACTTTCGAATTCCGTGTCGGAGGACGCGAATACAGCAGCGGAGGTCCGCCAGAGGGGCCCGTCTTTATCTTTGATGCTTGCTACCAAGAGATTGTACCGGAGCAGCGCATCGTCTATAGCTACACTTTGGATTCGGACGACGTACGTATCTCCGTTTCGCTCACTACAGTCGAGCTTACCCCGGTCGAGGGCGGTACGAAGCTGGTTTTCACCGAGCAAGGGGCCTTTTTCGACGGGCACGATACGCCGGAAATACGCGAGCATGGCACAAATGAGATGCTTGATGCCCTTGGCAAAACACTTGAATAGGGGGGATAATCCATGACGGCTGTCATTGGTGAAAATGAAATTATATCCTCGCGTGAATTGGATTTTCCGCGTAAGCGGGTTTTTGAAGCCTGGACCAACCCTGATCAATTGGCACGCTGGTGGGGACCAAACGGTTTCACCAATACGTTCCACGAATTCGATTTACGTCCGGGCGGCGCGTGGCGTTATATCATGCACGGGCCGGATGGCGTGGACTATCCCAACCATTGCGTTTTTGAGGACATCGTGCCTTTAGAGCGGATCGTATTCAGGCATTTGTCCGGCCATGAATTTCTGGTGACGGCTACCTTCGAGGAGCTGGGCGGGCGAACAAAAGTCGTTTTTCGCCAGCTATTTATGAAAACGGTGGAGTTCGAAGAAGCTAAGAAATACTGCGTCAAGGGCAATGAACAAAACTTGAATCGGCTGGAAGCTCTGCTTGCAGATGAATGGCATAGCTAAACAAAAGATAAACCGACCCGATTTAAGGGTTGGTTTTTTCATGGGGAGTCCTAGCAATTTGATCACAAAATAGACTCAGCCTAGAAATCGGTGCTTGATACGGCTACTGCAGCGAACTATGCGTCGGCTTTCAAAATAGCGGAACTTTATGTGCTTATGATCTGGAGCCAGGTATGTTCATACTCAATAGGGGGATTTTTTGTACTTATTTTCCTGTGAATGGTCTAGAACGCGGGCAATTCCTTGCGATTCAAGAAAATAGCGACATAAATTTCCCCTATTTCCCCTAAATGGATGGATACCGCCGGATTAACGACGTTTTTAGCCCTTATGTGCTGCGCTGGAGTTTCTGCCGCGGTTAACAGGCAATAAAAGCAAGTTTTGTATGGGATGGGCATAATGGAGTCATTGAGTGCGAAGGAAAGGAAGAAAGGAGCAGCATGACACGGAAATGGATTATCCCTTTGTCATTCTGCCTGAAGAACAAACGCCCGAAGATATTCAGCATTGTGAACGCTGCGAACTGTCCAAGCAACGGAATCGCGTCATCTGGGGGGAGGGAAATCCGCAAGCTCCGCTGATGATGATCCTGGATAATCAGTTCTTCGTAGAGGACTTAAAAGCTTTGAAGAAAAAGTGGAAGGAAAGATCAACCTCGGCATAAAACAGGAAAAACGAGAGGGAAGTCATATATCTTAAATACCTTCCCTCTCGCCTGTGTGAGGCAACATTCTATTACTTTTCCAGTTCGACAGGTTCCCCGGTTTACTCTGGAGTTCCTTGCGTTACCCCATGGACATAAGTTTGCCAAGGGGTATCCAGCGCTCCTTGCCCGGGGTTATAGGTAAAGAAGTACTCGACGGTATCCCCCTGTTTCAGGTTATTGACCGCGTAGGTATAGTTGCCGTTCCCCGCCCCGGTCATGGCTACGTTCAGCTGTACGCTGTTGTTGACCTTATAGTGCAAATCGGCAAAGGTTGCGCCGTTTACATAGAACAGTAAGTCATCGCCTGTTTTCTTCAGGCCCTTCACCTCGTCGCCGATGACGATCGTGGAGGGGGGCGTCGGTTCTTCAGGATTCTGGCCGCTACCATTATCTTTGTAAACACGCACATAATCTACTTGCAACGTTGCCGGGATATCGCCGGGATTCGGCGTAATACCGCCGTCAAAGTTCCCGCCGATCGCCAGATTCATAATAAGGTAGAAAGGCTGATCGAAAGGCGCGTTCGGATTGTTTGGCGCAGCTGTGGAATACCATTGATCCCGGGTAGCTTTAAAGAAGAACTTGCCATCCACATACCATTTAATGTTGTCCTCTTCCCAGACTACGGAATATACATGAAAATCATTGGCAATGGTCTGCCCTTCCGGGAAGTGATATTCGCCGGAGACATGGGTGTTCGCCGGCCATTGTCCGCCAAAGTGTATAGCGCCGCTAGATGTGCCGGGCAAACGTCCTCTCGCTTCCATAACATCAATTTCACCGGATGCGGCCCACGAGCCGTAGACGTTATCTTGCGGAAGCATCCAGAATGCCGGCCAAATGCCATTACCTGTAGGCAGCTTGGCACGAAAATCCACTCTGCCGTATTTGAGCGAAAAATGATCTTTGGTGTTAATCTTACCGGAGGAATATTGTGCATACCGGCTTGGATCCTGCGGGAAGGATTTTGGCTCGTTTAAGGCCTTGATATTTAACTTTCCGTCCTGGACAAAAACATTTTGCGCACTATTTGTGTAGTGCTGCAGTTCCGCATTGCCCCAACCCCAGGTACCGGGATCATCACTGAGATAATAACCCAGTTCATAGTTCCATTTGCTCGTATTCAGCCCAGTTTCGTTAAATTCATCCTGCCAGATGAGATCCATGCCTTCAATGGCCGGGTTGCTTGGCGTTCCGACAGGAATATCCTCACCATCAGGTACATCCGGACGGGGAGCGTTCGGGTTTCCAATAAAGGTGTAGTAGACGAAGTTATCCCCGATATTTCCGCCTGACTGCCCATTTAATGGATAGCCGATACGGATCTGCATATCTTCCTGAATGGGCTGGAACCACAGCCCGTAGATGTGGTCGACCCAATACCCCCACTGATTGGCGTCGGACATGTTGTTGTAACCATTAGCGGAGTACATAAATCCGCTTTGTCCGGAATCGCCCAAATTTACCCACTGCCCCTTGATGTTAATCTGGTACACGAAATTTCCAAGCTCATCGGCTATTGGCGCGTTTCCGTCAATCTTAGGCAGCGGCAAACCGATCGCACCGCCTTCATTGGCCGTAAAGGTCGTTCCATCATAAGGAGTAATGACATATGAATTTCTTACGGGTTCATTAAAGATAATGGTATAAACGACGTTAACCAAAGAGGTTTTCGATTCTAATTTGACGTTGATCGACTCCGTGACATTAAACCAGTAGCCGCCGCCTCCATCAGTGAAATGGCCGAAGTTTTTATCATAAATCCAGCCGCTGGCTGCATTGTTATCAATATCGATCCACTCGCTGCTGTTTACAGGTTTTACATACACTTTCAAATCATCAGCCACGGCAGTAAAAGGGATCGCCGGATCATTGTTAAAAACCGGATAGGTAAAGCCGGCGCCGCCCGTAACTCCCGCTGTGATCTCCGGCCCTTGTGTAGGTGTCATCGCCGTTATGGTTGTTTTGTTGATGTTTTGAAAGACCAGTGTGTAATCAAGCGTAACTCCATTCGCTTTGGAGTACAGTTGGATCTCCGTCGTTGCGGAAAGGGTGAACCAATAGCCGTTAAAGCCGCTGTCGCTCCAGTGCCCCCAGTTTTGGTTGTAGACAAAGCTGCCGACACTGTCAATATCGACCCAGTTGCCGCCCACTTTCACTTTGACTCCCAAGTCTTGGACAACCTCATTCCAGGTGGCGGAGCCTCCATTGAATTTAGGCATCACAAATCCATAGCTGGCTTGTCCAACCCCTGATTTGGTGATGACAGGTCCGTCCGCCGCTGAAAAGTAATCCATTGAGGTAATGGTGGTTCCCGCTCCTTCAGCGGCCTGAACCTGCGCAGTTGACAGCAGGCTGACGCTAGCCACCATAACTATCGCCAGGAACAAACTCAAAACTTTTTGCTTCATAAATACCCTCCCTTAATCATAGTGGATTCTCCTATCCTATGCACGGACAGGAAAATACTAGCATTCTAGTACATCTTCATTCTATCGAATATCATCGCCGGATGAATAGGTGTTATTTTTTTGGTTGGGTCACATTTTTTCGGGTCCCTGCTTAGCAAGAGGTTATTACATTCAGGGAATATATGAAGTGGGGAGAGTTTTCGATTGCACATGCGCGGGATGATGGAATCGCGAGGTGTCTAGCCGCCTAATTCATAGATTTATATGCGGCCCAGTGATATCGCCCGCTTCCTATGTCACCGCCGTATACATAGTGCACGTTGCATTCTCGTTAATGTTGGTAAATTGGCGTCGTTAGTCAAATAAAAAAGCTAAAAGGGTCAAAATATCGGCTTCGGTTTCTTGCGGTATGAACGTCATTTCATGATGCGGCTATCAGATGGTTTGACTATTTTTAGTTTTATAGATTTAAATACAAGCTATCTTCCGAAATTTTCATATTCTGTACTAGATTAAGCAGAAGGGAGGTATCGTATATTATGGCTAGATCTAAATCTAAATATTCCACTCTTTCACCTGCAAGCAAAGCTAAAGGAATCTCTAGAAACAAAAATAAGAACAAATCCAGAAACATGGCTGCCAACAAAGCAAAAGTCATTCAACGTACAATTGTTAAAGTAGTTGTGCCTGGCGAAGAGAAAAAAATCGAGAAACACAATTTTTGGTGCTGATTCCGCATTAGATCAAACAGAAGGGAGTGCTGAATTGTTATGTCTAGATATGGAAAATCCGCTCTTTCGCCTGCAAGCAAAGCTAAGGGGGCTTCTAAGAACAAAAATAAGAACAAATCAAGAAACATTGCTAATAACAAAGTAAAAGCGATTCAAAGAACAACCGTTAAAGTAGTTTTGCCTGAACAGGAAAGAAGACATATGTTCATGTGATTATTACTATGAATGAGCGGTAACCTCACAAAAAGCCGGATCCTATAGCAGACCGCTATAGTGACCCGGCTTTTTTAAACCCATTAAAATACTAAAATAACTCCTTGTACGGCTGCCGGCCCTGCACCTACATTGGTAATACGCAGGCGGAACGTGCCTGGAGGCAGAGTAAAGAATAAACGTACCGTACGAACACCGGTAACTGTCACGCTGTTAGTGACCGGGCGGCCTGTAGTGGCATCCACGATTTGATATCTGACAATCGGGGTGGTAATGCTGCCGGCTCCGCGGCTTTGGGATACAATGATTTCGCCTCTATTTACCCGTTGCCGTACCCGGAACGCACCTGTTTCAACCGTTCCGTTGAAGAAAGGAAATCTAAACGTGAGAATTCGGCGAATTGGTCCGCGTGATCTTTTTAGCGATAGCCTTAAACTAGGGCGCATATCACCAGCTCCTTTTCAGTTGATCTAGTGATAAAGTATGTAAGTATTCCATTTTGGTTCCTACTTCAGAGAAAATAGGTTTTAGTATACTATAAAAAAAGAATCAGCCAGTAAGAACTGGCTGATTCTTTTTACAAAACGGGTAGTTATTCAATCATGTTCTTTGTGGCCGTGTACATCTTTTCTGTGTACTCGTCGATTTCATCTCGTGACATGCGCAAGCGATTCACAGAAGTGCCGTAGCCAATTTCCTGTTTCCCCTCTTCCAATCCTTTGAAAATTCCCTCAGTGAAGGCATCCAATGGTTCGCCTTGTACATGCAGCCCCGCTCCGCCTAGATCTGTATTTACTGCGGGAGGAGCAACTTCAATGACTTCTACAGACGTATCGGAAAGTTGGTGTCTTAAACTCAGTGTAAATGAATGCAGCGCCGCTTTGGTTGCCGAATAAATCGGAGCAATCACAAACGGTGTAAAAGCCAGCCCAGACGTCACGTTGATGATCGCCGCCGCTTCTTTTGCCGCAAAAAACGGAGCGAACAGCATAGATAGGTGGAAAGGCGCCTCCACGTTGGTTAGGATTTCTTGGTTGAAATAACTCGAATTGTTCTTCGCATCCGCTTTTAATACATTAAATCGTTGTTGAATCCCTGCATTGTTGACTAACACATTCACTTCCGGATAGTTCGCAGTCACCCAGTCAAACAAGGCTACGCGCTCGGATTCCATGTTCAAATCACATACATGAGTAATAAGGTTGGGGAACTTTTCTTTCGCATCTTCAAGTGCACGTTCACGCCGTCCGCAAACAATAACCGTATTCCCGGCTTTAATAAAACGCTCTGCAAAAGCCAATCCTATCCCGGTACTTCCGCCTGTAATAAGTATGGTATTTCCTGAAAGTTTCATTACAGCGCCTCTTCTCTTTTATTATTTTTCTTACTTTCCTGAATACGTTTTGCATAACGTGAAATTTTTACGTCAATTCCTTCTAAGGCTTTGGTCATCAACGAAATTTCAGCCAGCACCGCTTGCTTGTGATTTTTCAACATTTCCAGCCGGAGTTCAGTGGTCTGATCTCCTTCTACTACCCAAGCAATATACTGCTTGATGCCACGTATGGACATGTGCGTGTTTTTTAAATAAGTAACGATTTCAAGGAGCGTCATTTGATCTTCCGAAAATAACCGCCTGCCCGCTTCATCGCGCTCGATTAGCGGGAGCAGTCCCTTTTTTTCATAATAACGCAACGTCGATTCCGGAATATTGAACTTGGCTGAAACTTCGCTAATGGAATAATACTTCATCTGGAGACCTCCAAATTTGATCTCATTGCCGACAGGAATAGAATACGACTTAAACCATGGTTTAAGTCAACACATGATATTTTATTCTGTTGAATTAATATTATTAGTGTGTCGTGGTGTCCTATAGACTTCACAAGTCTATTTATTGTTCAGATATCGTTGTTAAACTGGTATATTAGGAGTTGGATTCTGCTTTTTTAACAATGGAGGTGGAAAATTACTTTATGCAAAAACAAGCGGTAACGGACGAACTGGTTTTCAGAGCGATGGAGAGGAATCTGGCTATTATCCGTTTTGACATCGATCGAAAGGTAACCTATGTAAACGAGGTTTTCGCGAATACGATGGGATATTCAATTGAGGATATACTGAAGATGCAGCATCGGGACTTCTGCTTTGACTCATTTGTTAACTCACCGGCCTATGAGCAGTTCTGGGGGGCACTGCTGTCCGGGCAAAGCTTTCAGGATAAGATTGAACGGAAAAACGCCCGCGGTGAAACGGTGTGGCTGGAGGCCACCTATATGCCGATATTTGATGAACAGGATTCTGAGATCATCGGCGTCTCCAAAGTCGCAACGGATATTACTAAACGCCAATTTGGCCTGTCCACTGTGGTTAAGGAATTGGAGAAGACCTCCCAAGGCTTAAACCAGCGTGCCGAGGAGGGGATTAGCCGGAGCAGGGAACTGCTGCTCAGTGTGGACCGGATTGCTGAGTTTTCGGAGGATAACACCCTCACCCTTGAGGGGCTGCAGGAACAGGCCAAATCGATCCAGGGGATCGTGCAGACCATCCGTGATATTGCCTCACAGACCAACCTGCTCGCTTTAAATGCAGCCATCGAGGCAGCCCATGCGGGTCCATACGGCAGAGGGTTTGATGTAGTAGCTACGGAGGTGCGCAAGCTGTCGGGCGAGGTGTCGGAATCCATCACCAAGGTGCAGAGCGCCATTAGCGGCATTACAAAAGAGATCTCCGAGATTTCAGACGGCATCGGCCGCGTCCAGTCTTCTACGGTGGAGAGCCAGCAACAGATACGAGTGACCATGGAAGACTTCAGCAGCATCGTTGACTCTGCCCAAAAACTAGATGAACAGGCCCGGAGTGTTGCTGAAAATATATAAATATGGCATAGTCCCCCCAGCCAGGGGGGATTTACCCGCTACGGTGCGACATAAGGAAGAGGGGGGACTCCCACGAAATGCAAAAGGCTTTTGCATTTCAATCGGTCTAAAATGGGAGTTTACGGAGAATAGAATGCACTTTTGCAGTTGATCTCATCGAGCCGGCCTTCTTCCCACGAAAAATTGTTCATGGCCCTTCATTTTCATTTATTCTTTTGAAAGATCTGGCCTGCTATCTCGCCAACTTCGATTTTTCCGTTACCGGATTGCGTAATGGTCGCGTCTTGCGCCACATGGTCGATATCGAGACTGCCGTCACCCACATGGATCTCGGCTGAGCCACCTACACGATCGATCTCAATATGTCCATTAATATTGTTGATGGTTACATCCGAACCGATATCGTGAACTGTGATGTTGCCGTCCCGATTATCGACTTCAAGCGAGCCGGATAGATTGGACACTTGAATATCGCCGTTAATATTGTCAATCTTGGCGCTGGACGATAGATCCAAAATGTGAATCTCGCCGTCCCGATGTGACTTAATGTCCAACTGGAGCTGCTTTGGAACTTTGATTTCCAAATCGACGGCCCCCGATCCCATAGCCAGAAATTGCCCTCTATACCGTGCATCTAAATAAGCGGTATCTTGCTGTGCTTCCAGCTTTAGCTCCAATTTGTCCATACGGACCCCGTTCGCCCTGGCAAGAGGAACAACCTCGATCCGATCGGAATCAGCATTACCCGTAATATGAATTTCCCCATTCCGATGGTCAATGACCAGCTTCGTTAGACCGTCCGCTTTTAGTTCCAGGTTCTTCGCAGCTGTCTCGGCTGATTCTTCTTTCGCCCCGCAGGCCGCAAGCAAAAGCAGGAACACTACAAACACGGCGCTCTGTATCATCTTTACTCGGTTCATTTTTATTCTCCATTTCCTTGTAGAAGTTTTGCTCTGAAAATCCGCTTCTCAGACCACATCGCGTTTTACAAACAAGGGATACGATATCAGATGCATGACGGCGATGTGAAGCACGATAAGGGCAAGAGAAAACCCTGCCGTTATTCCAGCAACCGAAGGATTTCCGTATAAAAATGGCGTAAGATCCGTATGTGAGAAAATGAAATATTTCGTCCAGGCCCACCCGTCCATTGCGATCGCGATAACAAACCCGGCCAATGAGATAAGCAGGGAAATCACGATCGAGAAGGTCGTACTGCGAAAGGCGGCGGAAATCATGAAAGCAAGCGTAATTGCGATCAGCAGGAAGGGAATATTAAGCACATATCCTGCCAGTAAAGCCTGCAGTGTGGGGATTTCTCTTACAATCTGGTCTTTGACATAGAAATAGCTATCCGACAGTCCAGCGAAACCGAATATGAAACCTCCAAGGAGGACGGATGTGAGCAGGCCAACCGCGGTTAGAAACAGGCCGAACAGGATGGCGGCGGTGTACTTGGACAGATAGATTTTGGTGCGGCTCGCCGAACGGGTCAACAGTAGCTTAATCGTGCCCGATACGAATTCGGCCGCCACGATTTCGCCGGCGATAATGACGGAGATCAAAGATGCCGCAAAAATGATATTCCGCACCTGATCTACCGCAAAGTTCCAGCCATTGGTGCTAGGCGGAATGTTTTGATCCAAATGGTATTGATTCAGCAGGATGTTCTTTTCGGCCTGTTTGATTTCAATCTTCAGCGCATCCGGTTTAGCGGCTTCTTTGCTGAGCTGCACATTTTCTTGTTCCAGCTCCGCTCTCCAATTGTCGCTCGCAGTGCTGCTGCCGGCAGTCCTCAAATTCACGATTTGCAGCAGCACGTATAGCAGAACGATAACAATCATCACCCACGTGCGTTTCCGTTTGTAAATCTTCATGTTTTCATTGCGAATGAATGGAATCAATGCTTTTCTCCTCCCGTTATCTCCATGAATTTGTCTTCCAGCGTCTGCTTGATCGTGTTCACACCATACACATTAATTCCGGCTGCCATTAGCTTTCGGCTAATCTCGGGGATTTGTGTTTTGGGGATACTGATCTGGATATGCCGTTGATCCGTCGTGATTTCGTCACCCGACATGATCGTTTGCAGGATCTGCACCGCTAAATCGGGCCGATCGACCTCGAATCGGACTTGGGCTTGATCGTCATCTGCCGTATCCGCTATTTTATGAACGCCAACCAGCTGCCCTTTTTGCAAAATCGCGACTCGGTCGCACATCATTTCTATCTCGGATAACAGGTGGCTGGAGATCATAATTCCGACATCCTCCTTGTAGGCCAGATGTTTTAAATGGTTTCTCAACTCGCGGATACCAGCCGGATCGAGTCCGTTGGTAGGTTCATCGAGTACAAGCAGGGCAGGCTTATGGACGAGCACGACGGCAAGGCCCAGGCGCTGCCGCATGCCTAGAGAGTAGGTAGCCACTTTATCGTTGATGCTGTTCTCCAATCCAACGAGGGCAATGACTTCCCGGATCCTTGCTTCCGTTACGCCTGGCGTCATGCGGGAAAAGTGTAGCAAATTGTCGTATCCTGATAAATATTTGTACAAATCCGGATTCTCCACGATGACACCAACATGTCTCATCGCTTGTTCGAAGTTCTTATGGGCGTCCACTCCGCCAATCAGCACTTGGCCGCCTGATTTGGACATGAGGCCGACAATCATGCGAATCGTCGTCGTTTTCCCAGCTCCGTTCGGCCCGAGGAGTCCCAGGATTTCTCCTTTCTGCAGATCCAGCGTTACCCGATCAACAATGGTCTTGTTTCCAATCCTTTTCGTGAGATCACGAACTTGCAGCAGCGACAATGCAACCACTCCTTTTAATAAAAATTGGAATGAGATATAATTTCCGTATTCTAATGGACTCATCTCAGCCATCCTCACCCTAACAAAACGGTTGTCATAAAGCCGAGTGACAAGGAGTCATAACCTGGCATGACAAGGAAAACCGGGCTTGTTCAGAAGGGTTGCCGATCATTTCAATTAATAGGGAACGGAGTTGTATTCATGCGTTTTTTTAACCTGAATCGGTGGTCATGGCAGGATTGGACTATGTTTACTATTCGCATCCTATGGGTCGTCGGCGTGATCATTTTAATGTATCAGGATCAGCCTGCCTTTCCTTTTTGGATGGTGTTTGTTCCTCTTCTGCTGTGCAATCTTATTCCCTTTTTATTTGTGAACGGCAACTACGTTGCCTATCTGATTGCGGAGTGCTTGTTTGCAGGCGGCGTATCCTTATTTCTTGCGTACGATCTTGGCTTAATCAGACTTTTTCCGCCGGCTCTCTTTACGATTGCTTTCTATAGCCGGGGCCGATCACACTGGTACTCGCTGCCCGCCGCTGTGCTGCTGTTCGTTTTGAGCGCCGGGAATTCCGTCAGCTTGTCCATGTCACACTCTGTCATATGGCAGAGCTTATTCGATGCGCTTATCTTCTACAGCGTGAGTTTCGCCCTGCAAAAAGGAGCCTTGGCGATCAATGCCATCAAGCGGAAGCTGGCGTTGATCAAAGAGCAATATATGATTTTGGAGCAGTATTCCTCGCAGATTGAAAGAATGACGCTGTTGGAGGAGCGTTACCGCATGGCTCGCGAGCTGCATGATACGATGGGCCATACCTTTACTTCCTTGATCTTGGGGATGGAGACATTGAAGTCCCATATTCATTCGAATGAGGGGGAGGCCAAGCTGCAGGGGATGCTTGAGCTGGCGAGAACGGGATTGGACGATATTCGCCGTCAGGTACATCAAATGGATCCGATCGAGGAGGCACTGCCTTTGGATCGATCCCTGCTTCAGATGATAAATGAATTCAAGACGAACACCGGGATTCGAGTGGTGTTCCGCACGATGGGGGAGCCTTACCCTGTAATGAAGCAGGTCAAGCTGGTTTTGTATCGCTGTCTGCAGGAGGCTCTGACCAATGCCAGCCGTCATGGGCAGGCCAGCGTGATTCAAGTCCTTCTCCAATATGACCACGCACAGGTGATGCTGCAAGTCCAGGATAACGGCAAGGGCGATGATCACCTTCAATATGGATTCGGTCTGACAGGCATGAAGGAGCGGCTGGCCCCCCTGCAAGGCAAGCTCTATATCCATTCGCAAGCGGATGCGGGCACGATGGTAACCTGTACGATTCCCAATATAACTAATGAAGCAGAACAGAAGATCAAAATTTTGCTGGCGGATGACCAGCCCTTGATCCGTGAGAGCCTGCGGCTGCTGTTAGGGGAAGAAAAGGATTTTGTAATCGCGGTTGTTGGTGACGGCAAGCAGGCCATTGAATTTTGCGAGAAAAATCGTCCCGACATTGTATTAATGGACATACATATGCCGGAAATGGATGGCATCGCAGCTACAAAATCCATAAAGGAGACGTGGCCAGACATTCGGATCATCATGATTACGACGATCGAGGATGGTTCTTTGGCGTCTGAGGCGCTTCGTATCGGGGCGGAAGGATATTTGTTGAAATCAATACACCCCAAGGAGTTGGCGGCAACCATCCGGCTCATATACGGCGGGGGGACGATGATCTCGCAAGATGTAGCCCATCAATTATTCCAATCCCAGACGGGGGATAAGGCGCTGAATCCGTACGAACTGACTGAACGGGAAATCGAAGTTCTCCGGTGCCTGTCAGAAGGGCTCCGCAACAAGGAAATTGCCCAGAGGCTGCATCTGTCGGAAGGCACGGTACGCAATTATATCTCCTCCATCTATCTGAAGCTGCAGGTGAACGGCCGTGAAGAAGCTATAGAGAAGGCAAGGGCCCAGTGTCTGACCTAGGCGATTGTGCGTTAAGGAAAGTTGGAAGAGGCGGCGGGCTACCCTCCGTCCTCTTCCCTGTGTAAAAAAATCTATTCAACCCTTGTCCCTGCCTTCCAAGTGCGCTTTAATTTCTTTTAGCCTTTCGTATTCCTCCATTACATCCCCAAGCTCCGAGTCGGATAACGCCATCCGCTCCGCTTCTTGGACAAAAGCATTTGCTATAGTCCGTTCATCCATGGAAAAGGCGATATCGGCCCGTAATACGTACGCTCTATACCGAAGCGTTGCCGATGCCTCCTCCGCTATTGAAAAAACACGATCCAGCACTTTGGCTGCCGCCGCCGGTTCGTCTTTGGCGTACATCAGCCGGTATGAGGTTTCAAACGCACTGGAAAATTTGGAGGTTTCCTTCGTTATTAATTTTGTGGCGGTATGCTTCGTACCTATCAACAAGCGGTTGCCGGCTGGATCGATGAGGTGGAATCTGCGGTCTTCCGTCAGGTCGCTTGGTTTGGAGATTCTGGGGAATCCCTTGGTAGGGATTTTTCCGTATGCTGTTTTCAAATTCTCGCTGAATTCTTTGTACACGGTGTCCACGTCAGGCACGTGGATATAACACATGCTATAAGAATTCGCCGGATCCAATGGCCTCAGCACAAAGAAATGCAGTTCCACGATGCGGTGACGGACGCAAGCGTATAGGTTTGGTTTGGCTTGACGATAGGTCACTTCAAAGCCTAACGCCTGGTAGAAATCCAGTTGTTCGTCAATCGATTTGCTGGGTAAAATGGGGATCGCGGTTCCAAAGCTTTTTGCGGACAAGTGATCAACCTCCTCGTTCAAAGGGCTTATTAACCTACTTACCCCTCTATCGTACAACATTCGTGCAAATGCTAAGGTTTCACCGCATAGCCCCGCATATCCCAATCCGTGAAACCAATAAATCCGTCTCGTACTTTAATGTTTTTGTTAGAGGTTAATGGCATATCGCAGTTGAACGACGCCACCGCCGAGGGGCTTGCAGTCCAGCAATTCCACATGCTTGTAGCGGTAATGATCTTTGTCGATTAAAAGATTCAACCCTCTCCCCTCCAACACAGGCGCCACATTGAAGATTACCTCGTCTACCAGCCCTTGGCCCAGAAACGCGTTGTGGATGTCCGCGCCGCCGCTTATGAAAGCGGTTTGATGGCCTTTTTGCTGTAAATAGTTCAAGGCTTCTTGCGGAGATCTTACAACTGTCACCCCCGGGATGTTAGGGATGCTGTTGGAAATCACAACGATATCGAGATCAGCAAAGGGCCCTCCGCCGCCACCGTTTCCAGCCATACTTTCGAAAGTCCGGCGGCCAACGATGAAATTTCCCGCAGCTTTGGCGTTTGCCGCGAAGTCGGCTAGAGCCTCCTGTTTCGGCGGGTTTTCGGGACCCGATTGCGCATAATTGCCGTTAGCGGTTAAAGTTGCCCATAAAATAGTTTTCATAGAATTAGTCCTCCTCAAGATTTGTTTCTGCCTTCGATTCACATCGTAATGGATCTATGGTACATTTGAAAAGTAGTTACATTTAAGTGCAATAGTTTCAAAAAATAAACTATGGAGTGATAGTCATGATGGATGAATCCTGTCCCGGCTCCGTTGAGCCGATCTTGGAGATTTTGGATAGCAAATGGATGCTGCTTCTTTTGTTTGAGCTGTTTAACGGGACCCGCCGGTTTGGGGAATTACGCCGCAAGCTGCAGCCGATTAGCCCGAAAACGCTGACGGATCGCCTGCGGCTGTTAGAGGAAAAGGGCATCGTCACGCGGACGATTTTCCCCGGTGTACCGCTGCATGTCGAATATGAGCTTACCGAGGCCGGGCAAGGTTTGCAGCCGATTTTTGCCGCCATGTGGACGTGGACTCAGGAGCATGGGGGATATCTGCGGAAAGAGTCGAACGAGATGGGGCAAGAAGGAGAACAGGTAATGTGATTATTGGGAACGGCCAACTGTGGCCTTCAAAAATAGCGGAACTTTATGTACTTATTATCCGGAGCCTAGCATGTTAATCCCCATTAGCGGATTTTTTTGTCCTTATTTTCCTATGAATGGTCTAGAGCCCGGGCATTTCCTAGTGATTTGAGAAAATAGCGACATAAATTTCCTCTATTTACCCTAAATTACCGGATATCTCCGGAATAACGCCATTTTTTGTTCTTATGTTTTTGGTTGGAGTTTCTTAGTCAGCCTGGTTTTTGCAGATTTTATGGGCGCAATAGAAAAGAGCGCAGAGAAAGAGGGATTCTAGAATGGGATTCTCAGAGGGTCACAAAGATATCTCGCCGGAGCCGTACGATGAGAAAAAAGAGAAGCTGCGGAAATACAAGATACTCAATGCTTTTGCGCGTAAGGGGGAGACGGTGTTGGCCGGCTCCTCGCTGATGGAATTTTTCCCGATTAACGAGCTGCAGCAGACGCTGAAGGGCCGGTATTGCATTTATAATCGCGGCATCGCCGGCTATGTCACGGCGGAATTGTTGGAGCCTCAAGCGATGGAGACATGTATTTTCGAGCTGGAACCTTCGAAACTGTTTATTAATATCGGAACCAACGACATCAGTGCCCCGGAATACAGATTGGAGCGTCTAATTGCGAACTATGACGAAATTCTGACCCGCATCAAAACAAGACTGCCGGATTGCCAGGTTTACGTCATGGCCTATTACCCCGTCAATGCCGAGGCGGAATTTCCATTTGTGCCGAAAGAAACTATGGAGGAAATCTTCCGCAGAAGAACCAACGCAGCGATTTGGGAAGCAAATCTGGCGGTCCAGCAACTGGCCATAAATCACGGCTATGAATACATTGACGTGAACGACGGGCTGACGGATGCACAGGGTAGTCTAAAAGCGGAATTCGCGGTAGACGGAATTCATATGCTGGCTAACGGCTATGCCGTTGTGTTGCGCAATCTGCTGAAATATCTGTAGCGCCGCTCCATTGCACATGCCGCTTTTGCCTTTCGGCAAAAAAATTAGCCGCCCGTCAAAGTATTGCTCGTTTCTTATAAAGTATGACCCGGCTTAAAACGTTTCTCTAGACCCACTCGGAATCCGTTTGCTATTCTTTTTAAGTATTGACCATCCGGATGCTTAAGACAAAAGTGGGGGAACGAAGTGAACGATTCGAGATACAGCAATTTGCAGCTTGGAGAAAGAGGCGCGATCATCAGCATTATCGCCTATATTTGCTTATCGGCGTTTAAGCTGTTTATTGGATACGCGGCGAATTCGGAGGCTTTAAAAGCGGATGGCTTGAACAATGCCACGGACATTATCGCTTCCATCGCGGTGCTGATCGGTTTGCGGGTGGCCCGGCGTCCCGCCGACAGCGACCATGCTTACGGGCATTGGAAGGCGGAGACCATCGCTTCCATGGTCGCTTCATTCATCATGATTGCGGTGGGGCTGCAGGTTTTATTTGGGGCGATCTCATCGATTTTTGCGGGTAAAAGCGAATCGCCTGATCTAATAGCCGCGTGGACGGGCGTTTTTTGCGCTGCGGTTATGTATATTGTATACAGATACAACAAGAAACTGGCCCTAAAAATAAACAGCCAGGCGGTGATGGCGGCCGCCCGGGACAATATTTCCGATGCCTGGGTCAGCATAGGAACGGCGATAGGAATCATCGGGGCTGGGTTTGGCCTCCCCTGGCTTGATCCCGTGACCGCCGTTATCGTGGGCGCGCTGATCTGCAAAACCGCCTGGGACATTTTTAGCGAGACGACACATCATCTCACGGACGGGTTTGACGAAGCTTTAATCGAGTCTTATAAAGAGACGGTATCGAATGTCGAAGGGGTGCAGGAAGTCAAAGACTTGCGGGCAAGGCACTACGGCAACAACGTCGTAGTCGATACGGTGATCCTGGTTGACTCCGAGCTTGATATTCACCAAGCCCACGACATTTCAACCCATGTGGAAGAACATTTGTGCCGGACCTATGATGTATATGCGGTACACGTTCATGTAGAGCCATTGCTGATCGCTCCTTAATGTGACGGATTCCATTCAAGCTCTTTTAAAAGAAATCGACGCATTGATTGACTCCCTCCATTGAATAATTCATTGCCTCCGATGGAATGCTATGGCATAAAATGCTATTGCTTAATGCGGGAGGTTATATGAGAAGTGAAATCGTTAAGAATGTTGGCTGTTTGTCTGCTTGTAGTGACCTTATGCCAAGGCTGTGCACAGAACCCGGTAAAAAGCAACAACCGTCCCGAGGCTAAATCCCAAAAGATATCACAGGCACGTATGACGAAGCAGAATCAACAGCACAAAAGCACACCTGAACTCCAAGGCGGTCCGGAGGGCAAAGTCCGTAAACCTCACCCGATGTCGCTTGCTGATTTACACAGTAAGTATCCTACCATTTATGCGCTGAACGGGCCTCGGAGTAAACGGCAGGTTGCCCTTACATTCGATGATGTACCGGACGCCGTGTTTACGCCGCGAGTGCTGGATGCGCTAAAGCAGGCCGGGGTAAAGGCCACCTTTTTTGTTGTCGGCAACCGGGCTGTGGCCCATCCCGATATCATGGCCAGGATCGTTAAAGAAGGGCACGAGGTCGGAAACCATTCGTACAGTCATCCGAACTTGCCGAAGCTTTCCGATTCCCAGTTCCGGAGTGAGGTAACCCGGACGGATCAGATCATCCGCAATTACACCGGTTCCGATCCTGACCTGTTTCGTCCGCCCTACGGCAATACGAATGAGAGTCAGCTTCTCTGGCTTGCGAGCAAAGGTAAAAAAATTGTCGGGTGGAACGTCGATTCACTGGACTGGAAAGGGCTTAGTGCGGATCAGGTGAGCACCAATGTGCTCAGCCATGTTCTGCCGGGCTCGATTATTCTGCAGCATGCTGCCGGTGGACATGGCGAGGATTTGAGCGGTACTGTCGCTGCAATCCCCCGGATCGTAAAATCCCTGAAAAACGATGGCGTAGAGTTTGTTACGGTTAACGCCCTGCTGAACCAGAAGAAGAATACCGGAAAAAATATCCGGACTGGGTCAAATCAGTAATACGGCCTCGCCAAAAGTCAGAGCCCCCTCGCGCAAGGGGGCTTTAAGTTTTTTAAGATAAAGCGGCTTTTGAATCGTTGTCATAATATAGCCCCAGATGATAAGCTCGCAACAGGAGATTTTCGAATATTTCCGGCCTTGAATCCATGGTGTCGTATAAGATCTCGACCTTGCTGTTAGAGATTCCGCAGTATTCGGCTATTCCGATGTTCAGAAAATGAGCGAGCATTTTGTCGTATTGTCTCTTCTCAAAGTCTGCTTGCGGAGCTCCTCCCAGACCGATCCATAGCACTCGTTGATGATGCAGTTTATTGGAGCCGTACGCAAAACCATTGTTCCATACCCGGTCGATATATCCTTTTAGCATTGCAGGCAGACTGTACCACCATATCGGGAAAATAAAAGCGAGTGCATCGTGATTTTTCATTCGTTCCATCTCAGCCTCCACCTCAGGCGAATAGATCTTGCGATCGGATGACCAATCGGGTTCGTCCGCTTCCCACATGACGGGATTGAAGCCGCTGCGGTGCAGGTCCAGCATCTCTGTTTCATGTCCCGCATCAGTGAGCCCCTGTATAAATCTGTCTGCAACAGCAAAGGTTAAGGAATTCACTCTGGGATGCGATACAACAGTCAAAATTTTCATAAACGTCACCTTCCCTATCTCAACTTTTAACTTCAATTGAGGTACGATAAAATTATCTATACTACCGTGAAAAAAGGGAAGAACGCACTTTTTTGTAATATAGGCACTAAAAAGTAATATAGATACCGGAAAGTGACTATTCATAAGAACCGACGAGAGGATGGTTATCCTATGGAAAGGACGGCAACACGGACTTATAACATCCCTGCGGAAGCGACATTAGAGGTCATAGGCGGGAAGTGGAAATTATTGATTTTATGCCATTTGAACTGCGGACCTGGCCCCATGAGAACGAGCGAATTAAAAAAGGCGATTCCCGAAATTACGCAAAAAATGTTAACTCAGCAGCTTCGGGAACTGGAGGAAGACGGCATCATCACGAGAACGGTATATAATCAGGTGCCGCCGAAGGTGGTCTATGAAATGAGTGAGCTTGGATTGTCGCTGACATCCATATTGGACAAATTGGACGAGTGGGGCGAGCAATATATCCATCAACGGGAATGGAAGCCTTCCTGTTCCGGATGAGGGGGAAATTTCGCGCCTACGTAAAAGGGGCCCCTTGTGAAAGGGGCCTTTAAACTTATTAAAATGGGATTCGTCTAGAATGAATCACGTAGTCATATTTGGCTGCCCAATCCACGAGTCCGCTCCAGAAATTTTCACAAGCCGAAACGATTTTTGCGGGTTCTGCCAATGTCCCGGACATAACCATTCTTGCAACACCGTCGAATCCTTCCGGACGATCCGGCAGTTCCAGGGCTTCCGGCAAAACCATTGCCCCGGTCGAGTAAAGTTTCCGGTTGTGCAGCCCAACCAGCATAGCTCCGTATTGAGCGAACTGCACCGCCAAGTACGGCAGATAGGTGTGCGGGCCGTTTAGACTGGCATTTCTGAGCTTTCCAATGAACTCGTACATTTCCCCGACAAGCACTTCATTAATCGCATATCTGAAGTCTTCCTTTGTTGGCGACTCGGCAGCTTCCCTTAATCTGGAGAAAAAGTGTTGAGGGTCATACAGGCTAAGCTGGGAAAAAAACGGTCCATGCGTCAGCGGCCAGTCCCCTTCGACCGTTACGGCAGTCTTCAGAAGAACGTCAGCACTACAGACATCCACTTCCGCTTTCCAATGCCCCGCCGACCATTCATAGCTAAATTCTACGGCTTCGCTGGATTCCTTCAACACACAAAACATCTCAATGTCCGAAAAAGGGCCGTCCGTTCCTCTGGCAACAGAGCCATAGACGCCAATGGCCAGGATTTGTTCTCCGTATAACTCATGTAATCTCGCAGCAATTTCGCGGCAGGTTTCAAGCCGTTCGCTTCGGGAAATTTCAACAGGGCCATTCATGTGCATTAGCGTGCATCTCCTTTAAATTGATTGGGGTAAGCAGTTGCTAAGCTAATGTATGGATGGAGGGCCTCGGGCTTAACGGGGGATTTTTTTGGGGTGCATGTGATTTCCTCCTACAAGGTTCTGTTATGGGGATAATACCCAATCCAATCGATTTTGGCAAGGTGTGGAGCAGCCGGAGTTGTGTCTGGTACAAGCCCGGTTTATAAGTCGTAATACTTTCACCCTGTTGGCATGAAGTGAATTCTGAGAAGATAAGTGCAACAAAGGTTCGGGTCACGGACTTTGACCTTTGACCTTCAGGCTACCCGCGGTCCTTCCTTCTACTTCAATTGGCGAAATTAGGGCCGCAGCTTTCCTGAAGGAGTTCTAATTTAAGAGAGGAGGCGTCCAGGCTATCATTATTCCTTCCTTCTATAACGACCTTTATTCGGATTAGGGATATGGCTTTCCTGGACTCTTTGATCATGACAAACACCATCTATTTGCGAAGAGCAAACAAACTTATTGTGGAACAAGGGCGAGGGGAGAAACGGCTCCCAAAGGCTTATTTGGCAACGGCCTTAAAAAATATCGAATCCCTTGGATTTACGTTTTCGCATCAGTTGATGCGCGCCGTGTGCACTTTATCCAGAGAACAGTTTAAAGAAATATATGATCTTCTGGTGGCTGATTTGCGGGTCATGGTAGGGGCTCATGTGGAATACAAGCCGATGTATTCCGAATTTCCACTGCAGGTGATGCAGGAGGATGACGCCGAGCTTTATCTGAATGCCTTATACCATTACCTTACTTTAGAATTGCCTGAGCACGAGCCGGCCAATAGAGCGCCTTTACCGGATAAGATAGCCCTAAAAGTCATTGACCTCGGAGGCAAGGAAGAATTCTATACCCTGATCCGCCAACTGGTTGAAGCGAAGGTCTCCATCTCCGAAACGGACAAAAAAGATATCGATACAGTGATTGAATACGCGAATCCGGATGAACTGGATGCGGTGCTGCCTTCGCAGATTCCGTTCAAGGAGAATGCAGGTTTCGTAGCAGCCTCCTTATTGAAGCATGACAAGGCGAATATGAGGCTGATCGGGCGGTATTTTAAAACCGCCACCGATGTCCTCCGGCTGGCCGTGGCCTGGTCGGATGGGGATGTCAGTCTGGCCGAGGCTTCACGTTTCCGTAAATTTAAACGGCGCGAGCGACGGCTGCTGCTTGGACTGCTGGAACAATGCGGCCTGATTACGGAGGATATGCTGGGGTATAAAGACCGCTGGATTCGTTTAGGCGAGATTCTGCATCCTTCCGAGTATAAGAGCCGGTTTGCCCGGTGTGCGGAAGCTTTTGATATTTTGCGCAATAACAAGCCATTTACGACCTTTAACGGTAGTGTTGAACTTGCATTTCAATATTGCAATGTCTGGACCCTTATTGATTTATTGATGCAGCGTCCAGGCGAATACGCCAGAAGATTGGATCACTTGCTTCGAACTGCCGAAGACCCGGAGTATGTGGTGCTGGCCTTTGGTGAAATCGTAGATCAAGTATCGACACCTGTTCTGCTGCAAGTGAAAAACCATTTTACCCGCCGAAATGAGCCGAAGGATCTTCGCGTCTTTTTCCCAAAAGGAAATGTGGCTAAAGCCTTTGCGATTGCAAATACACTTCCGGAGATCGATGAGGCATTATGCCGGGATATTGTGCAATGGTGCGAGCAGGCGCTGGTTCAGCGGTTCTCCACGCTTCCTCCGTTGGGGAAGGTATATGTCGATCAACGATTAGTGGATTATCATGTGCCGTTCTCCCAGAGATCGGCGAGCAAGGCCCTGCGTACGATTGTGCGGGGAAGCCGTGTGCCGATGGAAGAGGGAGATACCATTCGTTTTTTTAGCTGGTGGAAAGAGGGGATCGTTAACGGCAAGCCTACCGGACGGGTAGATATTGACTTATCCGCTGTGATGTATGATCATAACTGGCAGTATGTGGAGCATATCTCCTATACCAATCTGCGCTCCTCCAAATACCGGGCCGTCCACAGCGGAGATATCGTATCGGCCCCTCAAGGCGCATGCGAGTTCATCGACCTGCACATTCCATCCATCGTCGATTATGGGGGACGTTATATTGTGGCCACCCTGCATGCGTTTACGGGTCAGCCTTATTGTGATTTGCCGGAATGCTTTATGGGCTGGATGATGCGCAGAAAACCGGGTTCCGGCGAGATTTTCGAGCCTTCGACAGTAGTGAACAAAATTGACGTTACCGCCGATACGCAGATTGCCATTCCCGTTATCCTGGATTTAGTGGAGCGTACGGTCATTTGGACCGATTTATCGCTAACAAGACATCCTTATTACTACAACAATGTCGAGGGAAATCAAAAAGGAATGGTCATAATGGGCAAAGCCATGACCGCCTTACGCAAACCGGACCTGCGTGACTTATTTATGCTCCATGCCGAGGCCCGCGGAGAACTGGTGAATGATCCGCAGAAAGCCGATACGATTTTTTCGGTGAACAAAGGGGTTACCCCATTCGATATCGAAGAAATTATGGCTGAATATTTGGTTTAGGGTGATCGCTGTGAGTGATTTGATGAAGATGGTGGGAGAAGGCATTCGGCACTTCCGAAAGCTACTTGGACTAAGCCAGGAGGAACTTGCAAATAAAGCTGAAATACATGAAACTTACATTGGTAAACTGGAGCGTGCCGAAAAAGTATGTTCCGTCGTGGTACTGGCTAAAATTACGAAGGCGCTCAACCTTTCGATGGTGGAGTTCTTTAATTATGTCCAGCCTGTAAGCGGGGAGAAGAGTGAGTTTACACTTGCAGAAATTGTGGACAGGCTCCGAGGCAGAAGTGAAAATGAGCAAAAGAGGGTATTGAAAGTCATTGACGCTATGCTGGATGATACGTTGAATTGAGAAGAATCGAAAATATACGGTCTTAATAGCGAAAGGAGCTGCCTGCGGCAAGCTCCTTTCGCATTAACTAAACCCCTTTTAAAATCTCTTCCGTTGTGCGAATCCGCCCAATTCTCGGGAAAATAACATCCCGTACATGCTCATGCTCGGACTTAGTAAATCCAGTCATGGCGTCGATCGCGAAAATGATATGATAGCCGTGTTGAAAGGCTTCTCTGGCGGTTGTATCTACACCGATCCCGGAGGCTATACCGCATAATACGATTGTATCAATGTTCCGTCGGCGCAGCTGCAGATCAAGGTCTGTTCCGTGAAAAGCCCCCCACTGTTTTTTGGAGACGATATGGTCGGTTTCGGTCACGGCGAGCTCGGGAACAAATTCATCCCAGCCCTCTGCCAGGTTCAGTTTAGGAGGTGTGGTATCGAGTTTGGGACTAGGCATATCTTTAAGTCGACCTAATTAGGCTTAACCTAGAAACCGGCGCTTGACTCCGTTAGCGTAGGTACATTAATTTACACTTATTATTCAAGACCGTGGCATTTGAAGATATGGTTTGGATTATTCTCAACTTGTTCTTTCTGAAGTTCATACATGGCTATTTTATAGTTAATTTCCTCCAAGTACCTCAAGTCTTCTTCAATTTTCTTCTGCACTTCCAATTTATGCTTCACCAGCATTTCTTGCCTTTGCAAGAAGGTAGAATTGCCTACCCTAAAAAGATCCTTATATTCTTTTATCTTAGCAAGAGACATCCCTGTCTCTCTGAGACAACGAATAAAAGAAATCCAATCTATATCTTGTT
Source organism: Paenibacillus lacisediminis (assembly GCF_046567315.2). Lineage (NCBI taxonomy): Bacteria > Bacillati > Bacillota > Bacilli > Caryophanales > Paenibacillaceae > Paenibacillus > Paenibacillus lacisediminis. The sequence continues at coordinate 77,417 of NZ_JBKIAX020000022.1, forward strand.
CGGAATAAACTCTTCGACCATTTTCATCACGAGATACATTTTCCAATATTCCTTGTTCTTCATAAAATCGAAGTGTCTTAGCCGTTATGTTAAAGTTGTCCACTACATATTTCATTGAAAACAACAGTTTACCCTCCCTGCCTTTAGCTACAGTTACTGCAACTGGAATGATATCATAAAGGGTTCTAAATATCCAATTAATTAGGCTTTTTTGTATGAAAATTTTATGTTTGACTTACCCTAACGTCAACAAGTTACACTTAGGTCAGAACTTGCAACAAAATAAGAGATTGAGAGGTAATAGAAATGAATCAAAAATACAGTAAGTTCTTTGAATCCTTTACGTTCAAAAGCGGAATAACAATCAAGAATAAAGTCGTTATGTCACCGATGACCACATGGTCAAGCAATGATGACCTTACCATTTCCGATGAAGAGGTGAAATATTACAAACAGCGAGTAAATGGAGTAGGGCTCGTCATTACTGGTTGTACTCATGTTTTACCTAATGGGCAAGGATTTACGAATGAATTTGCTGGATACAGCGATGAATTTGTTCCAAGTCTACGGAAATTAGCGGAAGCCGCCAAAAGTGGAGGAGCCCCTGCTTTACTGCAGATTTTTCATGCAGGCGATAAAGCCTTGCCAGGATTGGATGTAGTTAGTGCGAGTGAATTTCAATCTGATCCTACCCCATTTGGCCCAGGTGTAGAAACAAGAGAGCTATCACATGAGGAAATCCTGTCGATTATACGTGCTTTTGGCGACACAACGAGAAGAGCGATTGAAGCAGGATTTGATGGTGTTGAAATTCATGGGGCTCATGGGTTCTTAATCCAAAATTTCTGGTCTCCAGCAACCAATAAACGAACAGACCAATGGGGTGGAAGTCTTGAGAATCGACTGCGTTTCCCATTGGCAATTATTGAGGAAATCAAAAAGGTAATCGAAAAGCACGCTACGAAACCATTCCTGTTAGGGTATCGATTGTCCCCTGAAGAATCCTCCAAAGTGGACGGATTACGAATGAAAGACACTTATGAATTAATTGATTTCCTTGTCGAACAAAATTTGGACTATATTCATGCTTCATTAGATCATGTGGCTTCCAAGCCAGTCGATAGTCAAGATGAGAAAACAAGGCTTGAATTGATTCTTGAAAGAGCAAACGGTAAGGTACCTGTGTTAGCGGCTGGTTCCATGCTAACACCAGATGATGCTCTAAAAGCTATGGAATCAGGACTACCATTATTCGCCATTGGACATGCGTTAATTATGAACCCCGATTGGGTTGAAAAGGTGACAAATGGACGTGAAGCCGAGGTCGCTACCGAAATAAATGTTTCAAAACTCGACCAGCTTCAAATTCCAGAAAAACTTTGGAATGTTATTCAGACGGCACCAGGTTGGTTTAATATCGGTAAGTAAAAGAGTGGGGTAAGTATTAGAAAGAAATACATTGTTGAAAAACTTAAGTAAGGCACCCGTTTGGGTGTCTTTTATTTTGCGATAAAATTCGCCGATAGAGCGTGTGCGGAACGTCATCCCTTGATGCTACTGGCGAAATCGTAAGTATGGATATAAGCGAATTTCCAAACCATGTGTTAAGGACAAAAAAGTATCCCAACATTATAATTGTTATATATATCCTATGCGGCAATGACCTGGAGGACCGGCATGCAATTTCAACCAATCTATTATAATGGGAAGTTAATCCTGCCAAAGATCGAATTAAATATGACATCGAACCAAGCGATTGGCATTATAACGGACTTGAAGCGCAAGCAGCTTTTAATGAATCAATTAGCGGATCATTCCCAATATTATTTGTTTCGAGCTGGGCAAAACGAGTATATGCGCTTAACGGTGGAAGAGCTAATCACTTTTCTAATCAAAGTAACGGAGCGGAATGAGCGTGCCGCTTTCTTAATGGATTATTTTGCTTTAAAAGAAGAACGAAAGGTAAAAATTAAGGATCTAAGCTCATCGAAAAGGATGTATGTGACATTGCTGCGTGCCTTTTTTGCGCATCAGCCTACTCTTGTACTGGAGGAACCCTATTTTTACTTGGAAGAAGAAGATCGTCGTCAATTTAAACGGATTTTAGATGACCTTTCGAAAGAGAAGCAGCTTTTAATTTTAACCTCGAATTTAGAGGATGCCATGATTTCCTGTGATGCCATTTATCGATTGAACGAATTCGGACTTCATCCACTGGATATTCGGGACTCGGAAGAGGATAAGCAGGAAGTGCCGGAACAAGATCGGGCCAACATAACCTTGCAGAAGATTTATACGAAAAGAAATGACAAAGTGATTTTATTTGATCCGCCTGAAGTCGATTACATAGAAAGTATGGATGGTTCGATCCTTGTTCATGTGGGTGGAGAAAATTATGTCTGTGCTTTGACGCTAACCGGGCTCGAGCAGAGATTGTTGAATTTCGGATTTTTTAGGTGTCATCGATCCTATATCGTTAACTTGCAAAAAGTAAGAGAGATTATTACATGGACGAAAAATAGCTACAGCTTGCGATTAAATACAGGTAAAGATGCCGTAGTTCCGTTATCTCGTTCAAAATTGCATGAATTAAAAGTACTTCTTAAGATTTAAAATGTTTGCGAAGCAAACATAACTTTCGTAAGCGTATGCTATTTCCGGGGCAATATCGAACAGGTCAAGCATTCCGTGGTACCATTCAGGCGATAACAGCTACATTTCGGCGGGTTTTGATGGCTGGAAGCAGGCAATCTTTATATGCTTAAGGCATCAACGCTAAGGAAGTGGTGTTCATGGATGTGATCCAAGTAGAACATATTCGAAAGAGATTTGGGAATAAGGATGCGTTATCAGACGTGTCCTTTTCCATTCCGGCAGGAGAAATTTTTGGTTTTCTGGGTCCGAGTGGTTCGGGAAAAACGACATTAATCAAGATTTTAACGGCGCAATTAAATCCAACAAGCGGACAGGCCAGTGTGTTTAACCAGCCGGCGGAGATGATGCAGCAGTCAGCGCAGAAGATGCGCTTTGGCATTTTGACGGATAACAGCGGTCTATATGAGAGATTAACGATAGAGGAAAATCTGGAGCTGTATCGTAAGTTATATGATCTTCCTAAATCTTCGATCGACAAGGTCCTGCAGTTCGTAAACCTAAGCGGAGAGCGCAAAAAGAAAGTCAACCGCTTATCGAGAGGGATGCGCCAGCGCGTCATGTTGGCATGCGCGGTGATTCATGAACCGGAATTATTATTTTTGGATGAGCCTACTTCGGCTTTGGATCCGGTAAACTCGGCTCATATTTATAAAGGCTTACGCTATTTAAATGAGAAAGGGACAACGATTTTTTTAACTACGCATGATATGGCTGAGGCAGAATTGCTATGTAACCGTGTAGCGATTTTGTATCAAGGGCAAATTCAAGCCATCGGCTCGCCCAAGGAACTTAAAAAACAGCATCGGGAAAACGTAATTTGTGTTGAGTTAATCACTGGGGAAGCCTACGAGCTTCCCATCGATGAGGGAACGGCCGAGCAAATCGCCGATTGGATGAAACGAGGGTTCATTGATCGATTGGCAACGAAAGAGCCAAGTCTGGGTGATATCTTCATTAAAATGACAGGAAGTGAGTTACTATGAGTATCTCATTAAAACGTGTCCGAGCGATATTTGTGAAGGACTACAAAGAGTTTTCGCGCAATTATGCGGTCTCTATTATGCTGATTTTTCCAATTATCTTCGCGTTTCCCTTCCGAGGTGCAGGCCCGTTGCTGCCCGGAGCTATCGGTCTTGTTCTTAATTTATCGTTTGTGATACTAACGAGTTTTGCACAAGCATGCTTGATTGCGGAAGAAAAGGAGCGTAACACCTTACGATCATTAATGATGACTCCAGCCACAACCTTAGATGTTTTAATCGGCAAAAGTGCTTTAGTCTTTGTCATGTCTGCTGTTGTTCTGGCTATTGCTACGTATATAATGGGCTATAAACCAGCCAGTATAGGGGCGTTTGTGACAGCAATCATTTTTTCAATAATTTTATACACCGCTGCTGGTACGATATGCGGTTTATTCTCCAAGACGTTACTTGATGCGTCTTTATCTATAATTGTTGTATCGATCGTATTCACCGGGGTACCGTATGGAGGAATGTTACTGGCGGATGATTTTCCGATTTTCAAAGTGCTGGAATATGCACCAAACATTCAACTTGTGCGTTTGCTGGATATACCCCATATAGGCTTTACGACGGGAGACTTATTAAAACCCCTGCTCATTATTTTGGCCTGGACGGTTGTATTAACGATTGTGTCTATTGTTTTGTATCAACGACGGTTAAAGGACGAGTAGGAAGGAGGGATCAAATTCTGATGAATATAGCCGTCAAGTGGATGCGAGAATGGAGAGACCGCGATAACCGGCTTAAGCTGAAAGGCTATCGGGACAAAGCGGAGCTCATCAGGAAGCGGAATTTGGAAGCATGGGACGATGGGCAGCTTCAAGCGGAATCCCTCCGGCTGCAAAAAGAAGCAAAATCGGGGGCGCCTTTGGACGAGCTGCTTATCGATGCCTATGCGCTAGTCTGCGAGGCGGCGAAGAGAAAGCTCGGGTTACAGCCTTACGATGTCCAGATCATGGCTGCTATCGCCCTGCATGAGGGGTTTCTGATCGAGCAGCATACCGGCGAAGGAAAAACGCTCTCTGCGGTGATGCCTGCTTATCTAAATGCGCTAACCGGCGAAGGCGTTCATGTGCTGACTTTTAACGATTATTTGGCAAATCGAGATGCCGAGTGGATGGGCCCGATCTATCGTTTCCTCGGGTTAATGGTAAAATCGGTTCAAGCGGGCATGAGCTTGTCCGAGAAACGGGAAGCGTACGCTGCGGATATCACCTATGTTACGGCCAAAGAGGCGGGATTCGATTATTTGCGCGACACGATCGCACTGGATGAAGCCGATACCGTGCATCGTCCTTTCCACTACGTCATCGTTGACGAAGCGGATTCACTGCTTCTCGACGAAGCGCGGGTGCCGCTGGTCATTGCCGGCGAGCCGGGCTCTTCCAAGAGCGACGGCATTGGTTTCGCAGAAGTGGCTAGGCAACTCGAACAAGATGAGCATTACGACTTCGACGAGTTCCAGCGGAATGTTTATTTGAATGAAGCGGGATCAGCGAAAGTGGAAGCGCTGCTGGGATGCGGCAATTTGTACGAAAGCCATAATAGTCATTTGTTAATGTCGTTAAATTGCGCGCTGCATGCGGAATTGTTATTGAAAAAAGACGTCGATTACATCGTCCGGGACGGAAAAATCGAGCTGATCGACGAATATACCGGTCGGGTGGCGGAGAACAGGCATTTGCCGGAGGGGCTGCAAGCCGCGCTTGCGGCCAAAGAAGGGCTGCAACTGAAGGCCGGAGGGAAAATTCTCGGTACGATTACCCTTCAGCACTTCCTTAGCCTATATCCAAAGATTTGCGGAATGACGGCGACCGCACAAGCTTCCGCAATGGAGTTCGAAGCAATTTATGCGCTGCAGGTCGTGCAAATCCCGTCCAACCGGCCAAACATACGGATCGACCATCCGCATCGGATTTATACTCATAAGGAAGCCAAATTTAAGGCGCTTGTCCAAGAAATCTCGTCCGTCCATAGGGCGGGCCGCCCAATCCTCATTGGTACGTCAAGCGTCGAGGAGTCTGACATGCTGGCGGAGGCGCTAGCGGCCCGCGGCATACCTTGCCAGGTTCTGAATGCAAAAAATGATGCAAAAGAAGCCGAGCTCATTGCCAAAGCGGGAGAAATCGGCGCCGTAACGGTGTCTACGAATATGGCGGGACGCGGCGTTGACATTCGGCTCGGCGGCGGCAACCCCACGCAAGCGGAAGTTGTCGCCAAGCTGGGCGGGTTGTACGTGATTGGTACGCATATGCACCAAAGCGTGCGGATCGACAACCAGCTGCGCGGACGATCCGGCCGCCAAGGCGACCCGGGAGCTTCCGTATTTTTCGTAAGCTTGGAGGATGAGTTATTGCTTCGGTTCGGCATCGATAAAGCGATTCCACCCTCCTATCGCGATCTCAGGCAGGATGATGCTCTGGAGGAGTCGGTGCTCCGCAGCAAAATCGAGCATATTCAGCGCGTTATTATGGGCCAAAACTTCGATATCCACCAGGAACTGAACTGTTATTCGGATATGGTGGAGGAACAGAGGCGCATGCTATACGAGGAGAGGCTCGGAATTTTGCAAGGCAAGACGCCGATGAGTCCTTCGGAGCAGCGGGTACGGCTTTATTATATCGACAAGTTCTGGGCTGACCATCTGGCATACGTTTCTTATATTCGCGAAGGCATCCATTTGACGAGCCTTGTTAATCGCAATCCGATCGACGAATTTCATGCGCAAATCATTCAAGCCTACGAGCAAATTCCGGCTAAAATAAATAGAGAGTCGGCGAACATGCTCGCAAAGCTCGAAGGTTCGAATGATCCGGCGATGTGGGAAAAGTTTGGGCTGAAGAACCCCACTTCCACTCGGACTTATATCATCAACGATCAATACAAGGAGTACTTGCAGAATCCCAGTTCATGGAGCCCAGGGACGATCATCGCTTATTGGATGCGCAAGATGTTGAGGCCGGTATTCAGGTGGTCAAAATTTTAATCGGGACGAGCATGAGCGGGGAGAAAATGATTGAAGTTGAACAATATTTATAGGAAGATATAGTGAAAGTCCCCTTGGAGGTGTGTATCTCATGAAAACAATAGGCCTAATCGGTGGGATGAGTTGGGAGTCCTCGTTGTTGTATTACCAAATCATTAACCAACGGGTAAATGAGAAGCTAGGAGGACATCATTCCGCAAAAAGTCTCATGTATTCGGTAGATTTTGATGAGATCAAAAATCTTCAATATCAAGGGAAATGGAATGAAGCCACAAAAATAATGATTGATTCTGCACATCAGTTGGAATCCGGCGGGGCTGATTTCATCGTTATATGTACCAATACTATGCACAAGATGGCAAAGGAAGTGGAAGAAGCGGTCACTATTCCACTGGTTCATATCGCAGATTCAACAGCAAAAGAAATTGTTAAGGATGGATTTAAGAAAGTCGCGCTATTGGGTACAGCCTTCACGATGGAACAAGATTTCTACAAAGGCAGGCTTATTGATAAGTTCGGACTCGATGTTATGGTCCCGGGCGAAGCAGATAGAATGATCATTCATGACATCATCTATCAGGAACTGTGTCTTGGAATCATTAATGATGAATCTAGGCAATCCTATCTAAGGATCATAAATAAGCTTAGTCAGCAGGGAGCTGAAGCTATTATTCTTGGGTGCACCGAAATAACCTTACTCATTTCCCAAGAGAACTGCGGGATCCCTCTCTACGACACAACAAGACTTCATGCAGAGGCTGCTGTTGACTTCGCTTTGGGTGAGGACTGTTAATCCTTGCCAATCGCGGGCCGCTGCTCCTTGACTTGCTTCAATGCGGCGACGATCAGAAAGCTGATGATGACGAGGAGAAGCCAGGAACTGATCTTGCCGACATGGACAAGGTGCCAGGCGCCGGATTGATTCGGGTATTTCCACGCGCTAAAGAGAGTGGCGACATTCTCCGCAATCCAAATAAAGAAGCCGATCAGCACGAAGGAGAGGGTTAGCGGCATCCGGTAGCGATGGCGCCCAACCTCATAGGTCACCCAGGTTCGCCAAAATACGATCAGCACCAACGCCGACAACCACCAGCGAACGTCGATCCAATAATGGTGGGTGAAGAAATTCAGATAGATGGAAGCGGCGAGCGGGATGGCCAGCCAGAGCGGCGGAAAGCGAACCAGATCAACCTTCAGACGCCGCCAGGCCTGACACAGGTAGCTGGCGACGCTGGCATACATGAATCCGCTGTAGAGGGGGACCCCGTTCACCTTCGTCCAACCTTCTTCCGGGTAAGACCAGGACCCCATGTGAACCTTGAACATTTCCAGAGCCAAACCGATCAGGTGGAAGACGGTGATCACCTTTAGTTCGTCGCGGGTTTCAAGTCCGGAACGCAGCATCCATACCTGCATGGTCAGGCAGATGATCAACAGCCAGTCGTAGCGGTGCAGCCAGGGAAGGGGGATGAACTGCGTCAGAGCCAGCGAAGCAAAGATGACCACGGGAAATACGCAGGACAACGCTTGCTGCCAGCCGAAGCGGACCAACTGCTGCAGGGCATGCCATAAGCGGTTTTTCATAAGTGTCCCCCCATTTATCCATTGGATCCTTGAGTCTCTTCATCGTTTCTGTATTCCAAAATATCTCCGGGCTGACAATCCAAAGCTTTGCAAATCGCCTCTAACGTGGAAAATCGAATCGCTTTGGCTTTCCCGTTTTTCAATACGGAAAGATTTGCCATCGTGATGCCAACCTTTTCCGAAAGTTCCGTGACGCTCATTTTCCTTTTCGCCAGCATTACGTCAATATTGATGATCACGGCCATGTTATTCACCTCAGATCGTTAAATCGTTTTCCGATTTTATGTCGATGGCATTTCTTAATAGCTTTTGAAGCACAGCCGCAAAGACGGCAATCACGATGGACGCAAAAACAATGACCAACCCGAGCGCGGCGAGCCCTGGGGCGTCATCTTTCTCCGCGATAATATAAAGAATCGGCAGAATTGCCGCATACAAGATGCTGATGGCGATTGCACAATTTCTAATATTTTTTAAAGCCTTCACCGACGATTCCGAGAAAGCAATGTTCTTGTCGATATAACTTAAAAGCTTCAACGTCTGATGCAGCGCAAAGAAAAACGGGATCGCCGCTCCATACATACCAATTAAAATAGGCAAGTGAACCATCGCGGGGTAATATTCAATCAATTCATTGGCGATCCCGGGCACCCCAAACAGGCATAAAGCCAGTACCACAATGCCCATCAGGAAAACAACAGCTTTTAAAAACAGCGTTGAACCTTGTTCACGTTTCATAAAAAGCACCTCACATAGTTAATGTCGACTTAAATTTAACATGTGATTTATCGTTTTGCAATAAATTTTTATCAAATTATATGATATAAATATCGTTTGGCCCAGGCCAGACGACCGTCTTCTATATTGTCTTGGCGGCTATAGATTTAAAGGGGATTCGATTAGTTGATATTTAATCAAAGTTTAATAACAAGACGCGATTATAGGCAGCCCAAGGGTTTGCTCCCTCTATGGTAAGTGTTGGTTAAAAAATATATGTTATGGTTTTCGTAGGGGCCCCAATCCCACTAATCAAGGAGGACATTATGAAAATCCATAACGAACTCAAGATAAGCCGGATCGGCAAAAAATTGCTGGGAGCCGGACTCTGCCTTTCGATCGTCTTTTCCGGGAGCGTGGCGTTAACGAGCCAGCCTGCCCAAGCTGCGGCGGCTTCGTCCAACACATCCATTGCGGATAATATTGCCGCCACAGGGGAACAATTTATGGGCGTTCCTTATCGCTTCGGTGCCAAATCGGGAAGAACCGATGCGTTTGATTGCTCCTCTTTTACTCAATATGTGTACAAGCAAAACGGCATCAACCTTCCGCGTTCGTCGCGACAACAGGCGAAGGTAGGCACCCCGGTGTCCAAAGATCAATTGCAACCAGGCGATTTGGTCTTCTCGGATACGAATCGGGACGGCGTCATTAATCACGTAAGTATTTACATCGGGAACGGCCAATTGCTGCACACGTATCGGGTTGGCATCGGTGTTACGATTTCCAAATTCGCGGGCAGCGCCTGGGATCGGACGTTTGTGACGGCTCGCCGCGTTCTTCCTAACAACGGATAAGCTCCTGCAGCATCCGGCACCGGGAATGCCCAGACAAATGTCCGCTTCTTCTCTTTTTTGACAATCGTTCTACTGCCCAATTCGTTTTGCTTGACAGCATGAAGGATTTTATGCCATGTTACTGATGTCGAGCAGGCAAAAAGAACGCGAAAAGCGAGAAAAGGTGAACCTTCTGAAAGCGAACCGGATGGAAGCATTTAGCGATGGCGTACTGGCGATTATCATTACAATTATGGTGCTGGAATTCAAAGTGCCTGAAGGCCATGATTGGTATGCGTTAATCGGACTTGGCCCGAAACTTCTTAGTTATATCTTCAGCTTCGTCTACGTCGGCATCTACTGGAACAATCATCATCATCTGCTGCACATGGTGCGAACGATGAACGGGCGGTTGATGTGGCTCAATTTGCTGCTTCTCTTCTGGTTATCTCTTGTGCCGTTCACGACGGCATGGATGGGGGAAAGCCATTTTGCGGCCACACCAACGGCGTTGTACGGGATTATTCTACTGTTAGCGGCGCTTTCGTATTGGCTGCTCCAGCGTGTGATTATTAACCAGCATTCCAGTGATTCCTCCTTCGTCTTGACGTTGGGAAAAGACTGGAAGGTGAAGTTATCTCCTTTGCTCTACTTGGCTGCAGTTTTGACTGCGTATGTGAGTCCTTGGATATCCGGTTTCTTTTTCGTGCTCGTTGCCGTGATCTGGTTCATGCCGGATAAGCGAATCGAGCATGCTCTAAGAAGCCGCTAAGAAAAGCTCTTCGATTCTCGCGTACAGGCGGATTCGAAGAGCTTTTTTGGCTATAGGAAATCTTCCAAGATCGCTCTTAACCCGTCCGGGTCCTTCATCATCGGCAGATGCCCGGTTTCCAGGCTGCGAACCGATTGCGGGGAAAGGTTTGAGATCATTTGATCTTGCAAGGACAGACCGAGTTCTTTATCCTGGGTTAACTTCACATATAGTTTTGGTACATCCGGAACGGACACGTGGATTCGATCAGTATATACGCGTACGGCTTCGGGGGTAAATCCTCGGGCGATTTCCGCGGCTTGATCCGGCGAGAGATCGTTGCATAACCCTGCGCGGATAGCGGACTCCGGCGGTTTCGTACCTATGGTTCGCAGGATCGCCGACATGATTATTTTTTGGGGAAATGGCATTACGGACAAAAATGAACCGCCATTCTTGGGAATTACCGCCCCAACAGCGATAAAACCCGCCAAACGATCGCTCAGTTCGGAAGCAAGCTTGAGAGCAAGAACTCCCCCAAGTGAATGCGCCACGATCACGAATTTGCGACCCCCCCATTCATCCACTTGTTTTTTCATATGTGTTACATAATCCTCCAGAGAAAGCCGGCGCCTTAAATCAACCGGACTATTCCTCAGAGGGTACTCAACAAGTAAACAAGGGTGTTCCATTCCTTCTACAACTTTACTCCAAATTTGGCTTCCCAAGCCTGCTCCAGAGACGAATACCAAGCCGGTCTTATCTTGCGGATTCTTTTGCATTTTATTTATGATCCTCCTCGTAAGGTTGTCAATTCGGATAACTTATGGGATGATAATATCATTTAAACAAGACAAGTTATGTCTTATTTACGGAAATGAGGGGGAGTTATTGCAAAAGTCACAGCGTCTCATTCAATTGATTATGCGGATCAACGCCAAACGATCCTTTACCGTCAGGGAGCTGGCCGATGAATTCGGGCTGTCCACGCGAACGATTACGCGGGATTTGCAAGAACTCAGCGAACTCGGCATTCCCATTTATTCCGTTCAAGGAAGGGGAGGAGGGTACAAGCTTCTTCAAGCAAGACTTTTGCCGCCCATCAGCTTTACCGAAGGTGAAGCGCTCGCCATGTTTTTTGCCGGTCAAACTTTGGATTATTTCGGTTCCTTGCCTTTTGGCGAGGGAGCCAATTCTGCGCTTCACAAGTTTTATCATTACTTGCCTGCCGATATTAAAGAGCAGATCGACCGGCTCAAGAACCGGATCATGTTCTGGAGTCCATATCGCCCGATGTCTGCGGAGATTCTTCAAATTCTGCTGCAAGCCATTATGATTCGCAGTGTAGTTACCGTAAAATACAAATCCAGCGGCGGAGTATCGGAGCGGAATATTCAGCCCATCGGCCTCTATGCCAGTTCCGGCTATTGGTATTGTCCCGCGTATTGCTTTCATAGAGAAGACATCAGGCAGTTCAGGGCCGACCGGATTCTCTCCGCTGCGCTGAATGAAATGATTCCTTGCCGAGAAGATATAAGCCTGATGACTTTATTGGATAAGCCTAATAAAGACCAGCTGGAACAGACGACCCTTCAACTGGAGATGACGAAAAAAGGAGTGTGGCTATTGGAGTCCAATCCCCGGTTTGCTCCTTTTATACAGCAGAACGAAGACGGCAGCGGAATGGCAACCGTTAATATAGCGGCGGAGGACTTGGATTTTTACGTGGACTTGATCTGGCAGCTGGGGGGAGAAGTCAAACTCGCAGCACCTGCGGAGGGAATTGCCTACATGAACCAAAAAATCGAATCCATGCGATTACTTTATCAAACGGGCCCACTCCTCTAACCATTGGGCAGCCTTTAGCCGGTCCGACCAGGTTATGGTCATATTTTCGATCAGTTCATTGCATTTCTTGCCCTGAGGAAAACGAGCCGCCAACCAAGCTTCGCGGGGTAACCGAAACAAAGCGGAAATTAATTTCCGTTCGGTTTGATTTAATGGCCGGATCTCCTCATAGCCCGTCAGCAGCGCTTGAATAAACTCCGGGTTGAATTGAGCTGTATTGGCCAGGGTTTTTGCCACTTCCACATAGATCGAGCCGAGCCTTACCCGATCCCAATCTATGAGGTATAGCCGGCCGTCATCCGAAATAATCACGTTGGCTGAGGTAATGTCTCCATGTATCAATGTTGGGCGGCTGCCTTCATCCTGCAGGAGATCGGCAACAGCCGTTTCCTTTATTTCGGCCCATGATCGTTCGGACAAGCCTTGGCATTCGCTGCAATATTGTCTGTACCATCTGCGATACTTGGCGTTTTTTTGCACGGCTTTGGACTTGTCGCTAAGGAAATGGCGATGCTGCATTTTCATTAAGCGGATTTGGTTAAGGGTGAATAAACCCGCTTTCTTAGTGTGGAGCCCATCGCTCGATGACTGATGAAGAGCGGCCATAGCCCGGCCGAGCTTGACATAGTCACCGGATTGCCCCAAAGCTCGTCCGTGTAACCATTCAGTCATGTAATAAGGCGTTCCTCCCCTCACAGTCCACAGCTTCCCGGTATCTGCATAAAGTGTTTTTGGCATATGGCCATATCCCGTATTCAGCAAAAATTGAATGTGTTCGGCGGCTATTGTTATTTGTTGAATCGTACTTGTTTTAAATAGCCTACTCCGAACAAAAGGTTTTAATGCGTAGTATCCACGGCTTGTTTTGATCCGGATGACGGCTTGTTTTCGATAAACGGAAGGCAACCATTTATATTTTAAGGGAGTTAGACCAAAGCATCGTGTTATTCGTTCTACCCGTGGTTTTTTATACGATCCGTTCATGAAACTCCCTCGATTCGTTAAAGGTAATGGTTTATTTATCGTACTCAATAAAAGGCGAATGGTCTGGACTTTCGCCGTGCATTAGTCGGCTTTTATGTACTATTTTCATAAAAAATAGCGCCAGACAGAAAAATGACTGTCTGGCGCATTAGCAAAGTAATTACTCTTTGCGTATACACTTACAATTCAGAATCTACACTTTGTAAATTACCAGCATTAGGCGTTGTTGTATCCGACTCTTGATCTCCCTCACTATTAGGCATTTGTGTTGGTTTTGATATTTCTAAGCTCATTGTCATTTTCATCCCATTAACATTGATAGTAATCATCAAAACCCTTGAACCATCTGCTTTAACTACTACTTTAGAATCAGTAGTTGACTCAGTTTTAGCTGCCTGCTGCTCACTGCCTTTATCTAAAATCTGAAATACTCCTTGCCAAAATTGTTCTTGTTCCAAATCTTTAGAGTTTCCGCTTTTTAATATGTTTTTACAGGTATCCTCGTAGACTTCTCTATTATCCAATGACTTATTCCAACTACTTGCCTTTTTTTCATCGTAAGAAGTGAAAATCATATATCCATCAATAATCGTCAAAATACCATTTTCACAGCGAACTGCGTTGCCCGAAGCTTCTAGTGCTGCCCGAATCTTAGCGTCCTCATAACTTCCTGCAATTTGAGGATACTTTAAGTATTCTTGGGTAATCTCTTCAAGCTTCTCTTCACTAACTGATACGCTTACATCAAACTCACTTTCTTCTCTATCTATTCCCAGATATCTGTTTACAGCTTCCATCATATCATTCGTTTTATTGTACACACCGCTATTATCCAACCCGTTTAATTTCTCTTCAGGTATGTATGTATCAAGCTTCGGGGCATTTTTCATTACAGTATCTAAATTGTCTTTAAAATTAGACATTTCCCTCTTTTTATATTTTCCCCCAATTACATTACCTGCTGTATTACTAATACTATTGATATTCATAGTGCCTCCTCCTAAAGAAACAAAAATATTCACAAAGTAAAAAAGAGAATGGTGGAAATAATACTTTATAAAAATTTCGAATAATGATACAATTTTTCCTTATTTTCCCTCTTTTCTTTCACAATAGCACTTAATTGTACTTCTTGCAAGCACATAGTTAACAATTAGTTTTGAAGCAAAAAAACATGTCATATACGACTTGCAGCGCTGTTAAAGTAAAGTCGTCACATGATAGTACCTGAGCACAATCACGACTCGTAACTTGTAAGACAGTCGTTGAAGGATTTTCCTCATTTTCTCGCCGGTTTCGTTCATCAAGGTGTAACGGTCGGTCTCGGGAGCCTCCTCCTTGACTTCCAGCAAGGTGTGCCGTTCAAATAAACGGAACTTGCGCCACATTTTCCGCTTCCAATCCTGCACCTGCCGGAGAACGATGCCGTGCAGCCATGGTGTAAGGTCTATGCCCTGCAAGTCCGTTCCTCCTTCAGTGTGACCTCACCCGTATATTCGCTCCGAGTTTAAAAAAGGTTCAGTAAAAATTGAAAAAAATTGGGCTCAAAACCGAGATCGTGTCTTGGTATCCCTGCATGCTGCTTTGCACGATTATCCCTTTCGTTTAGGGGGGGCAGGGGGGAGGGGCTAGTGTACGGGATATTGCGGCTGCAGCAAGATCACGGTCTTTTCATTTTTTCGGTGTCTTGCCCCATCCCTTCCGTCGGGTCTGCTTCCCTTCTCCTAAATCTCCTTCTCTCAAACCTTCTAATGATCTCGAACATGTCTGCTTCTCACAAACATATCTCCTTCTCCTGAATTTATCTTCTTCTCTGCTTCCTGATCAAATGGGATAATCGTGCAAAGCTTCCTGACAACGGATGTTGATCCTGCCGACCACCCCACTGGCCTTCTCTGTCCTCAAGCTTTCAACGCCCTTCCGGCATTTCTTGCCACGATCGGTTGGCGGCTTGACTGTCAAGCGCTGATTAATCCCTTGTACAGTTTTTGTTCAGATATAAATGATACAATGCGCAGGGGGGATCAGCAGAATGGAGGTCAAAGGCTTGGAATGGCGAAGCAGGCGTAAAGTGTTGTGGGCGGTGGTTGCTTTACTTTTAGTTGCATCCTTGGGGATGGGGGGATGCCGTTCCCATGCAGATGGAGAAGAATCTACGAAACGATTTATTAAAAAGAGTCTGACCAACCCTAACGGCACACTTGCTACCTATCTGCAGGCGGCAGAACCGGTCAGTCCTGAATTGGCGGCGGGGCGGGAGGCGCTCTCCGAGTCGCTTGGGCTTTGGATGCAGGCGGCACTGAAAAGCCATGATCTTACCGCGTTTGAAAAAAGTTATGAAACGTTAACCCGTTATTTCATGACGGATCGAAATTATATTGCGTGGAAGTTAACCCCAGAAGGCGGTACGGAAGTCAGCACAAACGCGCTTGGTGACGATCTACGAATCATTGGGGCGCTGCTGGAGGGGGCCCGAACGTGGAAGGGTCACCCCGAGTGGGAGTCGACGGCCAAAACTTTAGCGGAAACCTTGTTAAGCCGGTCGCAAAAAAACGGGCTCCTGACGGATTTCTACGATTTCTCCAGGGAGGAAGCTCCCGATACTTTGTCTCTCGCCTATGTGGATCTGCCGGCGCTGAAAAAGCTTGTGCAAGCAGGGATGCTGGACGAGGCAACGTACGGCCGGTATTATGACCTGCTGCAGGACATGCCGGACGACGGCATATTTTATCCCAAGTCTGTTGACGTGGTAACTGGAGAGTATACGTATGAAACAACCGTCAATTTAATCGACCAGCTGCTGGTGGCGATTCATGCCGGGGAAACGGAAAGAAATCAAAAGCAACTGCTTCTATTCCTGAAGCAAAAATTCAAGCAAACGGGGAAGCTGTCCGGACAGTACGTGCGTGCCGACCGAACAGCCGCGGTAAATTATGAGTCCCCTGCGGTTTACGGCCTTGCCATTAGGTTTGTTGTCAAACGTGGGGACAGGCCTTTTGCGAAAGCCTTGTACAAGCATATGCTGACCCTCAAAGGGCGCGATGCAAAATATCCCGGCGGATACGTGTTTGCAGGGAATACACATATTTTTGATAACCTGCTTCCACTGTTGGGGGAATATGCCTTAGAAAACAAATGAGAAACATCAATGAGGTAAACATGAGGAATAAAAAATTAGTCCAGCGCATGGTCTGGGGGTACGTGCTGTTGATCGGGTTGGCGATCCTGCAGGAACTGCTGGTGTATATTCATGTCTTTAGAGAACAATCGTTAGCCATCGTCGATCTGGGTTTCAGTATCGGTTGTCTGGCCGCTCTGTTGCTGGGCTTTCTGGCTCCGGCCGGGGTCTCGGCCGTTTTTATTTTTGTTTATATGGTTGCGTATTTCGTCTGGTTTTCGGTTTATGCCGAAGCGGGAGTGCTGTCATTTTCCTGGTGGTGGCTGCTTCCGGGCAATGCGGCCGCAGCCGCGTTTATCAAGGCTGGGTTGATCCGCAATAAGCGGCTTATGGAGCGGCTTGAGGAGCTGCAGCGCAGAAATCCGGAAGTGGATCCGGATACTTCTCTCGGCAATAAGGAGGCTTTTGCGGAAACGCTGGTGAAGCAGTCCAACCTGGCTCATCGTTATTCGGACGTATACAACTTTTGCCTGGCCATGTTTAAAATCGATTTTCTGCCGATGGTGCAGGAATCCCTCGGTTCGCCAGGGTATGCCCGGCTGCTCGCTTCTTTGTCGAAAGAAATCCAGCAACAAATCCGTTACGAGGATTACAAGTTTGCGTTAGACCGGGGCAGGTTTATCGTTTTGCTCCCGATGACCAACCAGGCGTATTTAAAGGCGCTGACGGAACGGATGAAAAACACGCTGACGGAGATTCCATTTGAGAACCGGAAAGGCCGCAAGCTGAATCTGGTAATCCGGGCTGGGGCGCTGGTTTTTAATAAGGAGCAGTTCAGCAAGTATGAAAATGCGGACGCGGTCATTGCCGCGCTCGAACGCAATACCGAAACGGATTTGATCGGGGAATACATTTGAACCCATCGCGATTCGTTCTGGATGATTGGCAGCAGGAGGAGAAGGAGATGTCTTATACCGCATGGTTCATCCCGTTATGCAAGGCGGTCAGCCTGATTTTCACCCTTGCGGTTCTGGGGTTGTTTATCGCGACACTGGTCTTTCGGTCCCGCGTAACCCGAAAGTATGACCGGAGGAAAGTCAGTGGCTGATCTATTATTGGTGTTTTCCATTCTAAGCATTTGGGCTGCCGTCTTTGAGGCGATTCTGATTATGTGCGGGGCGGTCCGGTTTATTTTCAGGCAGAGCCGTCAGGAATGGACTGTTCCCGATCCGCAAGAGATGAAGCACTTTCCTAAGGTCACCGTGTTGGTGCCCGCCCATAATGAAGAGTTGGTGATCGCCGCCACAGCGGAAAATATTTTGCGGTTGAATTATCCGCAGGACAAAGTCCAGCTTATCGTCATTGCCGATAACTGCAGCGACGATACCGCGGGGAAACTGCAGGCACTCAAGCATAAGGACGCGTTTCGGGACCGGGATTTTATGATCTTCGAACGGACGGGAACGGGTGGCAAATCGGGAGCGCTTAATGATGCGCTGCAGTTTGTCAAAAACGAGTGGATCTGTATTTTTGATGCCGACGCAGCGCCTGAGCGGAACGCTTTATACTTTTTGGTTGAAAAAGCGCTGGAAGACCCCGAGACCTATGGAGCAGTTTTCGGGCGGAATAAGGCGAGAAACCGCGGGCAGAATTTTTTGACCAAATGCATTAATCTCGAGCTGGTGACGGCCCAGCGGATTTATCATACCGGATTGTGGGAGCTGTTCAAGCTGGGGACGATCCCGGGGACGAATTTCATCATCAAAACGGATCTGATCCGCGAAATCGGCGGCTGGGATACAGAGGCGATAACGGAGGATACAGCTATTTCGTTCGAGATTATGGCGAGGGGACAGCTCATTGCGCTGGCGCCCCAGGCGGAAGCCTATCAGCAGGAACCAGAGCAGCTCAGCGTGTATTTGAAGCAGCGGACACGGTGGGCGAAGGGGAATTTTTCCGTGGTGATGGAGAACATCCATCATTTGTTTCACCGGTCAAGCTGGCGCATTAAGCTGCATGTGCTCTATTTTGCGGCGAGTTATTTCTGGTTTTTGCTTGCCTTGATCGTCGCGGATATCATCTTCATCGTTAACCTGGCTTACGGGGCGATCGCTTTATTCAACCCGGAGGTGGTTTCGCCGTTTCAATTTGCGGGGGATGTGTATGTACACCTGATGATTGCGTCAGGGTTGATGTACTACCTTTTTGTGCTGCAGATCAACCTGGCGCTGTCCACCGATATTGGACAAAGCACGAAGGAAAATTTTATTTTATCCTGCGTATCCTATTTCACTTATTCTCAGCTGTTTCTGGTGATTTCCCTGCGCGCTTGCTACTCCATGATTGTCGACAAACTGACGGGCCGAAAAACCAAGTGGTACAAAACACAGCGGTTCGGGTAAGCGGGACGGCTTTAACACCCATGAGACCGGACAGAACGATTCGACGTACGTGGGGCGGGCTAACGGACCCCAGCGCCGTTATTTTGGTGAAAACAACCGTTTTCAAAATGTAACGGACACCACAGACCTTATTCGGCATCTACATGCACATATCCGGCCTTTTTCGAGCAAATAGAGGCTCCCCTGTCCGTTAGAAATGAAAACGGCGTATTTACAGGCAAATAAAGGCGTCCAGGTCCGTTAGCCTTGCCTTCCTTACGGCAAGAGGAGGATGAGCAGGAACGCAGTGACCGGGAGGGCGATCCCAACCAACACGGCAACATACGGATAAGGAGTCTTTAAGTAATCTTTAAATTCCCGCGCTTCGGATTTCTTGATATATTGGAAATTCACCTGTTCAGCAAATCCGTGAATCAGCTTTGTTGCTTCACTCTCTTCATAGTTACTATATTATACTTCCATATTTCTCCTTGAGGTCCTGTTCTCTTCTAAAATCACTTAAATTAATTTCCGCTTGCCGATAAGCCAGGAAACATTTATATTTTAAGAAATATTGCCGCAAGGGAATAACTAAAATGTATTCTTTATGCATGAAATTGAAAGGAGCAGCCGCATGAAACTGAGAGTATCTGCCGTTCAGTATCATCTTCATACGATAAAATCATTCGAAGATTTCGCCCATCAGGTCGAGCATTATATCAAAACCGCCGAGGAGTTCGGCGCGGATTTTGTGCTGTTCCCGGAATTTTTCACGACCCAACTGATGTCCATTGGAAACAGCGAAGGAAAAGCGTTAACGATTCAGGAGCTGCCTGACTTTACGAAACAATACCGGGCTTTATTTTCCGGATTGGCCAAGCAGACTCAGATGCATATTATCGGCGGGACGCATGTAACCCGGGAGGGAGAACGGCTGTATAACGTGGCCCACCTGTTTTATCCGGACGGAAAAATAGCGGAGCAGCCGAAGCTTCACATTACGCCAACCGAAGTGAACGAATGGAAAATGACCCCCGGCGACGGCCTCCAGGTATTCGAAACAGAAAAGGGAACCATCGCCATGTTAACCTGCTATGACATCGAATTTCCGGAGATCGTCCGGATGGCCAAGGCCAAAGGGGCGGACGTCATTTTCTGCCCTTCGTGCACCGATGACCGTCACGGATTCCATCGGGTCCGTTACACCAGCCACGCCAGAGCGGTCGAAAACCAGGTTTACGTCGTTACGACCGGAACGGTCGGCTCGCTGCCGACGGTGGACTTTATGCGGGCCAATTTCGGGCAGGCGGCGGTGATTACGCCCAACGATATTCCGTTCCCGCCGCGCGGTATCCTCGTGGAAGGCGAGATCAACGACGATATGATTGTCACCGCGGATCTGGATTTGGAATTGTTGTACCAGGTCCGGGAAAAAGGCTCCGTCACCACTTGGCGCGACCGGCGGACAGATCTCTACACCGACTGGAAATAAGCGGAGGACCACTTCCGCGTATGGAGGCGCAAGCAATGTATCGGAAAGAGCTGTATGTGTTTGACGGGAACCGGCCGGTTCCGGCGGTCATCCGAACTTATGAGGAGCGGGATTTTCCGGGCTTGATCCGCATTCAGCAGGAAAGCTTTCCCCCGCCGTTTCCAGCGGAATTATGGTGGAACACCAAGCAGCTAAGCAAGCATGTTGAGCTGTTTCCGGAAGGGGCTCTATGCGTCGAAGTGGACGGGGAAATCGCCGGGTCGATGACCGGTTTGCTGGTCGACTTTGACCCGCGCGCACCGCAGCATTCCTGGGCGGAGGTTACCGACAACGGCTATATCCGCAACCATAATCCCAAGGGGAATACGCTGTATGTCGTCGATATCAGCGTACGCCCGTCCTACCGCAAGCTGGGACTGGGCAAATGGCTGATGTTGTCCATGTATGACCTTGTCGTGCACAAGGGCTTGGAACGCTTGTTGGGCGGCGGAAGAATGCCCGGTTATCACAAGCAGGCTGATAAAATGACGGCGGAGCAGTATCTGGAGACGGTGCTTAAAGGCGAATTAAAGGACCCTGTCATTACCTTCCTCCTGCGCTGCGGCCGGACTCCCGTCACCGTGGTGGCGGATTATTTGGAGGATGAGGAATCGCGCAATTATGCCGCGCTGATGGAATGGAAAAATCCCTTTTACCCTGTAACATCCGATTAGGAGGAGGCCTAAACTCATGGAATATACGCGAATCACGAACATTCAGGACCCTTTATTTAAGCAAATGCATCAGCTGATGCAAAACATATTTCCGCCGGAAGAAGTGCTGGAATTCGATCTTTGGAAAGAGCCGCTGGAAGACCCGGGCATCCGCGTGTTTGTCGCGGTGCATGAAGGTCAAGTGGTCGGCGCCACGGAGTACCGGTATTATGAAGATTTCAACGTCGCAATGACGGATTTTACGATTATCGGACAAGCGGGGTTGGGGATCGGACGGTTTTTGGCGGATAAAAGATTAAAGGATCTGCATGCCTTGGCCGAAGTAAACGGGAAAAAGCTGCACGGCATGTTTGCGGAAATTTACGATCCGTATCGGGTGGAGGACCATGAATTCGGTGGCGTAAAACCGATGGACCCTTATGTGCGCCGCGAGGTTTTGTCGCATCTTGGATATAAGCGTCTTGATTTCCCTTATGTCCATCCGTCCTGGAACAACGACGGGGAAGCGGTCACCGGGCTTGATCTTTGCTTCCTGCCGATGGGCGAGAACGAGGAGACGCTGCAAACCGATCTGATCGTGAAGTTTTTGCAGCGTTACTATACCGTCCTCCCAAACAAGCCGCAGTCCTGGTACGATATGATTGAAAGCCTGAAAGTCAAAGAAACTGTGAAGCTGCTGCCGATTTAAAGGAATACAAAAGCATTTCACTCAGGTAGTCCCTCATCTGTTCATCAACAGGAGGGACTTTTCCTTGTTTTCGGGCACACTTGCAAAAGGTCAGGACGGGATGTTCAGAGCGGTTTGAATGTTTTGCAGGTTCCGCCCGATTTGCTCGTCCATCGCGTATGGTTTGTAGAATCCCCGTCTCATCATGTAGTCGATGATCATCTCATGTGTATTAACGGCTTCCTCCAACTGTTTGGTCAAAATAGCTTTGACCTCCGGAGTGGCGCATTCCGTCACGGCCATGGCATAGTTTCTGACCCCGCTTTTGGCGTTCAGGAGAAAATCCATGGCGATGATTTCATCGGTCAACGCGTCCATACCCATCATCCGTTCCAGGATAGGGATCATTGGTTTATCTCCTTTCCTAATCCTGATTTAGAGAGAATTTCACCGAGCTCTTGAAGCTGCCGTGTGGATACCTGAACATCCTGCTGCAAAATTTGCTTCAGTTCCGGATCAGAAACGAGAATTTGCATCGTTTTGGCTTTGGTCATGCAGAGCATTTTGAACGCGGCCAGTTCATGAACCTCCAAGGTTTCGTGCAGGCCGTATGTTGTCGGACTCATTGTGTGTTTCCTCCCGCAATCGTACTTAACTTAAGGCTTCAGGATGACTTTGATACAGTTGTCTGTTTTTGTATCGAACACTTCATATCCGTGTTTTGCTTCGCTGAGTGGAATGACGTGCGTGACGATATCGCCGGGATCGACTTTGCCCGTAGTGATCAGCTCGTACATATACGGCATGTAATGAATGACCGGGGCTTGTCCCGAGCGAAGATTGATGTTGCGTTGCATAATGTCGCCCAGCGGAAAGCCATTATATCGTCCGCCGTACACCCCGGTGATCTGAATCGTTCCGCCTTTGCGGACCGCCTGGGTGGCCATAACCAAAGCGCTCATCGTTCCGCCTTGCAGCTTCATCCCGCTGGCCAAAAACTCCAGATCGCTCATTTTCCCATCCATGCCGACCGCATCGATCACGACGTCCGCGCCGCCCTTGGTCAGTTCTTTGAGATAGCTTCCGGTGTTTTCTTGCTGCTCGAAATTGACGATTTCCACGTTGTTCGTGCGCTTGGCGTGTTGCAAACGGTAATCTACGTAGTCGACGGCAATGACTCGCCGGGCCCCTTTCAGCCAGGCGAATTTCTGCGCCAGCAGTCCAATCGGACCGCAGCCAAACACGATCACGACATCTCCGTCTTTGACGCCAGTATTATCTACACTCCAGAACGCCGTTGTCATTGCATCGGCGATCAAACATAGCTTTTCATCCGGTTCTTCGCAGCTTTCCGGGATTTTGAAATGGGTAAAATTCGCGAAAGGAACGCGCAAATATTCGGCTTGTCCGCCGGGGTAGCCGCCCGTATTTCCGGAGTAGCCGAAATAAGCCCCCATGTCCCCGTGCTCATTGGCATTATCGCATTGGCTTTCCAGGTGGTTTTTGCAATAGAAGCACTCTCCGCAGGCGATCGTGAAGGGGATGATCACCCGGTCGCCTTTCTTCAGCTTCGTCACCGCCGGGCCAACTTCTTCCACAATCCCCATAGGTTCATGTCCAATGACGTAGTTCTCCTGAAGATTGGGGATCATCCCGTGAATCAGGTGGAGATCGGAGCCGCAGATGGCGGAACTGGTCATTTTGATGATCATATCGTCGGGCTTTTCGATTTTGGGGTCAGGCACCTCTTTGACGGCAACGTTTTTGATTCCTTGATAGGTGACGGCTTTCATGCTTGATGTCCTCCCAAGTGTTCGTCCGGCGTCCGATCGAACATGCCCTTGCGCCGGGTATCCGCAGGAAATAAATTCATTTGCCCGATCATGACCGTGTTTTTGGCCGAAAGCTGGTCCAGCTGATATTGTTCTTGCAGCTCGTAAGGGTAGAACCATTTTTTTCGCATCATCAGTTCGGAGATTTCCTGGTGCAGCGCGATTCCTTGCCGGAGCTGATTGCGGAGCAGCGCCCGGGCTTCCGGAGACGCCGTTTCCGTCAGTGCGATCGCTGCATTTCTTACCCCTTCTTTCGCCCGTATCAGAAAGTCCATGGCCAAGGTCATGTCCGCCATTTCCGGCATATTTAACGCGTTAATCGGATCTAAATAATCATTGTTCATCGCTTGTTCCCCTTTAATGTAAGATCGGCTCGGGACGGCTTTCGGGGACAGGCGCCCGGAAAGGAGCTCTCGCATAGACGGCCTGCAGATCTTGAATCGCCTGAATCGATTGAACAACGTCTTTTTGCATCAAGTCTTTGAGCTCCTGGTCAAACACGAGGCCTTGCATCAGTTTGGATTTGGCCAGACAGAGCGTCTTGAAATTAAGCATCTCGTGAAGGTCCATGGATTCATGGGGCGCCAGCGTTTGCATATTCATCGGGACAGCATGCCTCCAAATTTTTTAGAGATAGCATGCCCTTGGGTCTGAGAGTTATGCTTTGGGCTATCCGCTATTTAAACGAGGGGAAGGCGCTTAAATGAAGGAGGGGGGGGGATGGACTTGGCGGAAAGAGCGATACGCCTTGGTATGGCATTGGAGGGGCAGCGAGATGTAATTTTGAAGGTTCCCGCTGCCGCGCGCCGTAAGAATGGTACGGAGTGTTCTGTTCTACACAACGCTTGACTTCGACGTATTGGAATCGAGCAGATCGGCGTCCATAATGTTCGTAAAGGTCAGATAAAACGGGGATAAGTCGCCCATAGACTCCACGCCTTGGCTTCGCTTCGTTGATACGAGCACATCCTCCATCAGAGTGGATCCAAGGCTAAGGGACGATGCTCTATCTAGCGTGTTCACCTTAAAAGCGAATACATTCACAAACATCGGGCTAAAATTTCTATTCATGCCATTACCTCCTTAGCTGCAGCAATTTAATTCCTTACCCTTATTGAAGAAGGCCGGGGCATCGATCAGATCCCGATCGTCGATAGCCGATCGCAAGCCGAAGAAACCGCTGTCGTCACCGTAATTATTGCCGAAGCCATGTGTATGTTTGGACGAATTGTTCCAATCGATCAAATAATTCTCGCCTATATTCACGGCAGACGTGTTTTCAATGGAGTTAATTTTAAGGATGTAGATATTGTTGGTAATGATGGAAGGCCTCCCGTACATTCCCGATCCCTCCTTTTCGACATGTATATGAGGATATTTTCTGAATATGTATTTTAGTAAAGGGGGGAGCATCAATGGACATGGATAGGCTCAAAAAATGGTTCGAAATCGCGCAGCAGTTTCATGGCAAGGAATTTTGGGATGATGTCTTTCGCGAACAAATAAAGCCCTTTAAAACTTCCTCCGAAGCCTATGCTTCAAATTTAAACGAAAACTTTTCCGGTATAGAGCAGCAGCCCGATTCTCCCCAAACGGAATACCCTCCGATCGATGTTCTTAAAAGCGAGCATGAGCTGCTGATTGTCGTTGATGTGCCCGGATATGACAAAGATCAAATCGAGGTGTTTATCGAGGGCAGGCAATTGCGGATACAGGGGGAACCAAGCGCGGAATATACCAGTTACTCCTTCATCAAATCGGAAAGGCATAACGGCGCTTTTCAGCGAGTCATCGGCTTGCCCGGCCGCGTCGACACGAAGGAGGTTACTTCCTTCATGGATAAGGGACTGCTGCTCATCCGGTTTCCGATTAAACCTGTACAAGGGAGGAAGGTCATCATTGATTAGTTTTCGTCTGACATGCGGGTCGGACTATCGAACAGATCCCGGTCATCGATATTCATGACGGAATGGAAGGCCACCGATCGGTCCGCTTGTTGGCGAATCAACTGACTGATCTTCATGGCGTTTAGGAAAGTCTGCTTTTGATTGACGCCGCCTATGGAGAGCTGGGAAATATAATCGATGGAATTGACTTTGATTAAGCCCAAATTGATCTGCCGTGCTTTCTTCATGGCAATCCCTCTTTCATCGCTAGATTTACTAAAAAAGTATGCAACTGAATCTGGCTACATACATAACCGGATAAGAAAAAGGTGATCGCACAAATGGCAGGGCAATTTTGGAGAAAGTGGTTTGGCGCAAATGATCATGTACATAATCAAGTAAATGATCAAGTAAATGATCAAGTAAATGATCAAGTAAATGATCGAGTAAACGAAGTGGATGATCGGCTGAGGAAACTCGAATTAGAACTGGAAATATTAAAAATCCGTGATACCCAAGTTAAAATCCATGATATCCACAACAGCATCATGATCGAGCTCCAAAAGCTTCGTCACACCATGGATAAACTGGCGGAGGCGGAGGAGCAGAAGCAAAAACAGCCCCCCATCCACATCGAAAAGCTGGACATCGAGAAGGTGTTGATCGACCGGGTGGTGACCAACAACAATATCGGGGCCGTGGGCATCAAAGAGCTGGCCGGAAGACTGAATATCGGCGCCAATTATGGACAAGGGGCGGAAACGGGGGCAATGCCGAATAAAGAAAAGGTCGCCGCCCTTATGCAGAGTTATGGGGAGAAACCCCAGACGAACGGGCCAACTAATGAGCCGCCCGCCGTCAACATAAAGGGCCGGTCAAGGAGGGCCTGAAAGTCATTAGGGATCAATAAAAAATGAACTGACACCGGTAGGATACAGGGGTCAGTTCATTTGAGGCAAGTTCAAGTTCTAACCAGCAGATAAAGGAAGGGGGGGGACCCGTTACTTAAATCCAGGCAACACTAATAATTACTAAGAGAATAAACAGTACCAGAATGACTCCTGTACTAGTCCAAAGTCCACCGCCAAATCCCGCGCAACTAAATCCACCGCCGAATCCAAGTCCTGCGCCTACACCCAATCCCATCTTTCTTCACTCCATTCTTTAATTTTTAAAATAAGATTCTCCATTATGAAAGCAAACTAAATTTCTGGTTAAGCTATTTTTTCCCTTCACTTCAATCTAGTCTAGTGTATGGTCTTCCTGAACTTACGGTTTGGACTAGTGCCTTATTTTAAAAAAGGAATTTTTCAGGCTACTTCGTTGATCAAGAGCATAGGAGATCCCTTGTAAAACGTGCCGTAGGCATGATCTCTAAATCGGGCAAGCTACTCGGCCGATTTGCTGCGATTCCGCTCAAACATGGAATTATGGAAGCGCCAACGATGAAGAGGGCGTCACGATCCGCCGAGCGAGGTCAGCGCATCTACCTTCTGCACCGTGGCCGCCCTCGAGCAGTGTCACAAATCGACGCCAGGTGAGGGGGCTATCTAAAGGGTTGGTGTCTTGGCGTCTTGGCGTCTTGACGTCTTGGTGTCTTGGTGTCTTGGTATCCCTGCCTGCAGCCTTTGCACGATTATCCCTTTCGTTCAGAGAGCAGGGGGTGAGGGCTAGAGCAGGGTTCGCAAAAAAGAGAGAAGAAAATGAGATGAGGAAAAAATGAGACGGTTCAGTTGAGATTTTTGGC
>NZ_JBKIAX020000023.1:0-88016 GCF_046567315.2 Paenibacillus lacisediminis
CTCGAACCTATCTGCTTATCCACCAAATATTTTCTTCTCCCGAGCTTGTCTGTTTTTCTGCTACCCTGATCTAACGGGATAATCATACAAAGCGTCCGGACAGTGAGTGTTGATCTGCCGCCCACCCCACCCCACTTCCCTGTCCTCAAGCTTTCAACGCCCTTGGCAGTTGATTTAGGTCGGGCTGATGTCTATAACAATGAAAGACCTCTTCTGTCTGATCGTAGAAGTTCGTCACTCCCGCTTTACCAAACGAAGCAGTGTTTTTCTATTTTGCCAGCCGCCAATCTTAATTTTATGCTCCCAGCGTGGTGGTTCAGCGATTCGTCCGGGTTTTGCACTCAGCTGTATTTATCCAGCAGCTCGGTCAGTTTGTGCTTGATCGCTTCGATCAGTTCCGGTGGGCGGGTGACGGTTGCTTCACGCCCCAAGCCGATGAAAAAATTGGCCAGGAACGGAATTTCTCCCGGGGGAATTTGCCCCCGCAGCAGGCCCGATCCATCCTCGCGAAGTTCAAGACGAAAGTGGCGGAGGATCTCGCCCTCGCAGGCCTCGATCCCCAGCGGGGTTAGCTCAATGGTGCAGTCCACGTAGATTGGCTTTCTATCGATAAACGATTCCCAATTGCCGAGGTGGACGTGCCGCAGCTCGAGCGGTTTTGGCGCGGAGTCCGCTTCCTCGATGACGGCCGAGCCGATACGGTCGCAGCGGAACAAGCGAAAATCTTCGCGCTCGAAGCAATACGCTGGGCAGTACCATAAACCGCGGCTGGCGTATATCCCGAGCGGTTGAATATGCCGAGTGGTCGTGGCGCTGGACCGCGAAGCGTAGGCGATGCGGATGACTTTTTGCCGGATAGCGCCGTCCAGCAGAACCGCGAGAAAAGGAAAGTCCGACTGCCTTTCGGGCGTCACGAAATCGACCCGGTTTTTCATCTGATCGATACATTCCCGGACATCTCCGGACATATAATGGTAAAACTTGCTTAATGCCGAGGACGCTTCCGTTTCAAACGGGAGAAAGCGGTAATGGCGCAGGGCATGGCTGGCGAAAAAAATGGACACCGCCTCCTCTTCGGTAAAAGCGATGGGGGGCAGCACTCTTTCGTTCAGCACCTGGTAGCCGCCATGCGGTCCGACCTCGGAATACAGCGGTACGCCCAGTTCGCTTAACTCCTGAAGATCCCTGAGGATCGTACGCGGGGAAACACCGAATTCCCCGGCTAATTCCTTGACGGTGAATTTTCGCTTACGATTGACGGTCATCATCAATTCCATCAGACGTTTCGATTTGGACATGGGGAGCTCTCCGTGTTCATTTTTTATTTATGACAATACTTGTCACTATTATGGGCTACAATAAAAATCGAATCAAGCGGAAACGGAGATCGCCACTTTCCCCCTCCGGATTCCGACCCATTAAATCCTTAAGGAGTGTGTTCACATGATTCTGTTGACAACCCCCCTGATTGCCCTGGATGGAAAAGCTGACGAAGCGATTGCTTTTTATGAGCAGGCGCTGGAGGCCAAGGTGGCGTTTAAGCAAACCTTCGGCGAAATGCCCGAACCCCAACAGCCGATGACTGGCGAGGTAAAAAAGCGCATAGCGCACTCCATACTGAAGCTGGGGGAAACGGAGCTTTATGTATGCGATATTTTTCCGGACCAGCCGCATCAATCGGGCAGCCAGGTTACGGTTTGCCTGACGTCAAGTACGGCGGATCATACGCGGAAGCTTTATGATGCCTTAAAGGAGGGCGGGCGCGTCGATATGCCGCTGCAGTCCATTTATTTCAGCCCGGCTTACGCCGTTGTCACCGACAAGTTCGGAGTGACCTTCCACCTCTTCACCACACGCCCGGCTTAAAGGTCGAATTATACCCATTCCCGGATTGCCGAAGGGAGCGGCCCGTTCGCATACAAAGCGAGCAGGGCCGCTTCTTGTGTTATGATTATGGGTAAAGGGGAGGCAGCCCATGGAAATTCGCGAAACAACGGAACAGGAATGGCTTGACCGCGCGGAACAAACCTCCGGCAAGGAGGCGTTGTTTTTCTTCACGGCGCTGTGCGGAACTTGCAAACTGGCGGAAAAAATGCTGGATATCGCTTTGGCGGCTGGGCCAAGCATCCCGGTATCCAAGCTGAATATCAACTATAGTCCACGGCTTCGCGATCAATGGGAGATTTCCAGCGTTCCTTGCCTGATCGTCCTGCAGGACGGCCAGCCGATGCAAAAGGAATACGCGATGCGTTCGGTCGTCGATTTGCGGGAGTGGCTGAAGGTTTAGGGGAGGCCTCCGGCTATAAAGCGGCCGGGCTTTTTGTTAAGATGGAAAGGAAAAAAATGGTAAAAGGCGGTGTCGGTACTTATGGAACTGCGGGAAGCGATGGATTTGATCGGGCGGGTTCGCGGCAATATTGGCGAGGTGGTCGTCGGCAAAGAGGAGGTGATCGACCTGCTGATCGCTTCGCTGCTCGGGAACGGCCATGTGCTTTTGGAGGACGTGCCCGGCACAGGCAAAACGCTGCTTGCGAAAGCGCTCGCAAAATCACTCGGCGGCGAGTTTAAGCGAGTCCAGTTTACGCCGGATTTATTGCCTTCGGACCTGAGCGGCATTCATTTTTTCAATCAGAAAACGGGGGAGTTCGAGTTTCGGCCGGGTCCGGTATTTACGCATGTGCTGCTGGCGGACGAAATCAACCGGGCGACGCCGCGCACGCAGTCCAGCTTGCTGGAATGCATGGAGGAGCGCCAGGTGACGATCGATGGTGTCACGCATGAGTTGGAGGCTCCGTTTTTTGTCATGGCCACGCAAAATCCGATCGACCAGCAGGGAACCTTTCCCTTGCCGGAGGCGCAGCTGGACCGGTTCCTGATGCGGATTGTGATGGGGTATCCGTCGCACGGTGAAGGTGTCGCCATCCTGCAGCGCTTTAAGGAACGCCAGCCGCTGGCGGAAATCGGGGCGGCTGCTTCGGCCGAAGAGGTGGCGGCGGCCCAGCGGTATACGCGGACGATCCGCGTCCAGGATGATCTGCTCGGCTACATCGTGGCCGTGACCGAGGCGACTCGGAAGCATCCGGAAGTGAAGCTGGGGGCCAGCCCGCGGGCGAGCACGGCACTGCTGCGCGCTTCCCAGGGCTTGGCGCTGATACGGGGCCGGGATTACGTCACCCCGGACGATATCAAAACGGCGGCCGTACCGGTGCTGGCCCATCGGCTGGTGCTGCGGCAAGGCCTTCGGAGTGCCCAGGAGCAGGGAGGCGAAGCCGTCCTTCAGGCGCTGCAGCAGGTGGAGGTGCCGGCCGAGCCGCTTCTGACGGCCCGGGGAACGCAGGAGGATTGATCCCATGCAGCTGCCTTGGCTTATTTTAAGCGCGGTTCTAATCATCGTGCTGATCGCCGTTTTATATCGCCGGCAAGCGCTAAAAGGGATACGGTATGAGCGGTATTTTTCCAAACGGGCCGCTTTTGAAGGCGACGAGGTCGAAATGATCGAGGTCATCGCCAATGCCAAGCTGCTGCCGCTGCCTTGGCTCCGTCTGGAATCGAGCATTCCCGCCGGGCTTGCGTTCGGAAAGCAGAGCAACCTGGCGATTCATGCCGGGGAAATTTATCAGAACCACAGCAGCCTTTTTCATCTCCGGTCATACCGGCAAATTACTAGGCGCCATAAGGTGGTTTGCGCCCGCAGGGGGCTGTACCGGCTGGAATCGGCCACGATGACGACCGGCGATCCGCTGGGGCTGAACTCGGAGGTCAAACAGTTTCCGCTGGATCTGGAGTTGCTTGTGTATCCGCGGGTGGATCCGCTGGAGGAGCTGCCGCTGCCGAACCACAGCTGGCTTGGGGAAGTCGCCGTCCGGCGCTGGATCGTGGAGGACCCGTTTTTGACCGCGGGGATCCGCGCCTACCGTCCCGGAGATCCGCTGAGCCAGATCAACTGGAAAGCGACGGCCCGAACCGGGGAACTGCAGGTGCACAAGCGGGATTATACCGCCGACCATCGGCTGGTGATCTGCCTGAATGTGGAGATCAGCGATTCGATGTGGAAAATGGTGACCGAGCCGGAGCGGATTGAGCTGGGGATTCGTTATGCTGCTTCGGTGGCGGCGTATGCGCTGCGTAACGGGTTAAGCGCGGGGTTCCTGAGCAATGCGCGGCTGCCAGGCGGCAAGGCGGAGCCGGTCCGCATTGAGCCGCAGGCGGCAACCGATCAACTGGAGCTGCTGCTGGAAACAATGGCGCGGCTGGTTCTGGACAGAACGGTTTCGATGGTTCGGCTGCTTGAACTGGAGCTTGAGGCGGGAGCGGCCGACACCGATTACTTGATCATTTCCTGCCACTGGGGCGGGAAGCTCGCGGAAACAGCGGAGCTGCTGCGGCGCGGCGGCAACGGCGTGGAATGGATGGAAATTCCCGAATGGGCCGAGCCAGGTTCAATCTAGGAATTGGGGCTGGACAGTTGGCTGCTGGTATGGCGAAGATGTCCAACCGTCGGCCTTCAAAATAGCGGAACTTTATGTACTTATTATCCGGAGCCAGGCCTGTTCATCCTCATTAGCGACATTTTTGCCCTTATTTTCCTATGAATGGTCCAGAACAGAGGGCATTTCCTAGCGGCGGGGGAAAATAGCGACATAAAATTCCCTTATTGTACTCGGAATGGGTGGTATCGCCGAAATAACGACATTTTTTACCGCTATTTTAGAAAGATGCGGGAAACAGGCGCTTTTTCCAAGTGTAGTCCCTTAATAAGACTATAAATTCCTTGTACCCCCAGCTGGGATTTGGTCGCGCAATAAAGAACACCGTCGAAGCAATTTCTCCGGTGGTGCTCCTTAGTGTCTATCTTGATATTTCGTCAATGGTGCTTTATGTTAGAATCATAATTTTACCTAGTAAAGTTATTAGACTAAATTGAAGAGGTGATCGAGCATGGCTTTTCAGGCGAAGAGTACATTCATTAACTTGCCGGTAAAAGATTTGCAGAAAACGATGGATTTTTTCGGACAGATCGGATTTGAATTCAATTTGCAATTTACCGACGACAAGGCTACCTGCATGATTATCAACGACACTACCTATGCCATGCTGCTCGTGGAGTCCTACTTCCAAACGTTCATTAAGAAAGAGCTTGCTGATGCAACGAAAACCTGTGAAGTGCTTGTTTCCCTGGCCGCCGACAGCCGCGAACACGTGGACGAGCTCGTCAATAAAGCCTTTACCGCCGGTGCAACCCCCTCGAGTGATCCACAGGATCACGGCTTTATGTATCAGTGGGGCTTCCAGGACATAAACGGACATATATGGGAAGTTTTCCATATGGCCGATCCTTCGTCCGGACAAGCGTAACCGGCGTAAACGAGACTAAGTAATGTTCACCTGTTAGGCGGCCAACGGGAAAGTCGGCCGCTTTTTCGCCGTCCTGCCTTTTTGTCCAAGCCGCCTGCTATTCCAAGATTTCCGTGGCCTGACCCAACGTGCTGATTGGAAAAATCCAATAGAAATAAATTTGGTGGTAAATATAGCCGCCTGATTGGATATTTCCAATGAGAGCTCAAAGTGGCGTGGACTTTCCGTCAATCTAATTATGGTATGATGGTTTTATCGGTGAATGAGTTGAAGTGAAGCATGGGCTGAACAGCCAGGTTAAGTTGTAAAGTTCGAGTTATAAAATTAATGGAGGTTTTTGGCGTGAAACCAAATGCAAGCCGGGAGAAAACGGTTGACGCGAATCCAAATGGTTCCGCTTACATATACGACTCCTTAAAGATTTGGTTGTCCTGCCTGATCGAACTGGGGCTTCTGCTCCCGGTTTGGCTTGTCGCTCAGGCCTATTTGCTTGGGCCGGGGATGGCGGCATGGCTGTGCGGGTTGCCGCTGCTGTCGCTCGGGGGCGTGCTGCTGCGCAACTGTCTGCGTATGCTGTGGCAGCGGTGGGCTGCCGCCTTGCTGCTGGGAGCGGCGATTGCCCTTGTGGCGGCATGGGCAGGTGCTGGGGCTGGCCTTGGCGTTAACCCGGCCAACACGTCCATGGCTCTTGCGCTTGTGATTGTGATTGTGCGCTCTAGCTTCTGGTTTGCCGCCGGTGCGTTTTGCAGCCTCCAGGGGGTTACGGCCGCGTTGCGGATCGGCAACTTCCGCCTGTACTGGTCCGGCATTGCCTTGTACTTTGCCGCCGGGATCGCCTTTCCGCGCATCCCCGGGCTCGAAGCAACGGTTCCGCTGCTCACCTGGGCGGGGGCGGCCTGCCTGGCGCTAGCCTTGTTCGTGACGAACGACAGTCTCCTGCGTTACAGTTCGCTATCCGGCGATCCAGCGGAGCGGCTTCCCGGGGGCTTGAAACGCCATAACCGCCTGTTCATCGGCGTTATCGTCATCGTTTCCCTGGCGCTTGCGGCCGGGGCGGGCGGGTGGCTTGGCCGCCTGCTGTGGGGCCTGCTGAAAACGTTCGTCCAATGGCTGGCCCGCCCGGGGGAACAGGGGCCACCGCCGGAACAAGCGGTGGAGCCGCCGCCCGTACAGCCCATGCTGCCGCCAGCGGAAGCGCATGAGCCGGGAATCTGGTCGCGCCTGCTGGACTACGCTTTTTATTCCATTGGCATTCTGGCCCTTGCAGCGGCACTTGGTTTCGGCCTGTATTGGCTTTACCGGAACGTGGGCGGAGTATGGCGCCGGGCGATCGACCGCCTGGTGGATTTGCTGCGCAGGGAGAAACCTGTACAGGAGAATACTGCGTACCGCGACGAGGAAATCCGGATTTTTACGTGGGAAGCGGCGCTTAAAAAGTGGACAAAAGCGGGCGCTGCCCTGTTCCGTCCCGAGAAAGCCGAACGTTGGGAGGAACTTCAAGACAATCGGGAGAGGGTCCGCTATTTGTACCGCCGTATGCTGCAGGCGGAGCGTGAAGGCGGATATCGGATCAAGCCGCATCTTACGCCCTATGAAATGGCTCTGGATATTAGGCGGGAGCGCGGCGAAAAGGCGGTGCGCGGCAAGGCAGCGGGCAAGGTGAAGGAAAAGGCGGAAAAATCGCGCTACGCCAGCAAGCTGGCCGCAGCCGCGGCAGAGGCGGAGGCAGCCAAGGCCGCAAGGGAGGCCTTGTTCGCCAAGCCCGCAGCTTGCAATGAGGGCGCAAAGCCTGCCGAGCCTGCAAAGCCGGAAGAGGCAACCAAGTCTGGCGAACTCGCCAAGCCGGAAATAGCAGTCGAGACAACGTTCTCCACCATGTCCGCCAAGCCCAAACAAGCCGCCCTGACAGCAGATAGTCCGCGCATGTCCGAATCGTTAGAGCCTGCCGCTGCTAAAGGGCTAGGACCGGCGGCGCCGCAGGCGGCAACCAACGCCAAGGAACTGCAAAATACCGGGTCAGGCCTGCTTGTTCGCTTGTATTATAAAGTCCGCTACGGCGATGAAATGCCACGGGACGATGAAGTGGCAGAAGTCCGGCGGCAGTTGCTGTAGTTGTTCAACGGACTCGAAACCAAAAAGGCTGTTCGCAAGTTTTGGTTAACCTGCGAACAGCCTTATTTATTTTATAGCGATCCGGCTCCTGACTATCCAGCCTCTACTACGGCCCTTTTTACGATTTCCAGCTTGCGGAATCGGTGCGGTTCTTTTTCAAGCAGCTTAAAGGTCAAATCCTCGTGCTCCAGCGTTTCGCCGATGTCCATGCCGGGGTTCATCCCGAACAGCCAGCCGCCAATCGTATCGACTTCCTCGGTGCTGAGATCGGTGAGCATAAGGTCGTTAATCTGGTTAACCGTTACGGTTCCCTGGGCGATGACATGCGTGTCGCTGAGCTGCACGATCGGCTCTTCTTCCTCTTTATCGAATTCGTCGCGGATTTCCCCAACGATCTCCTCCAGAATGTCCTCGATCGTTACCAGTCCGGCCGTGCCCCCGTATTCGTCGATCAGAATAGCGATGTGGGTGCCTTCCTGCTGCATTTTTTTGAGCAGCTCGTTGACGGGTATCACCTCCGAGACAGCCATAACCGGCTGCAGAATCGAAGCGATATCCAGATTCGGGTTGCTCTCGTGGGCGAGGAAAAACTGTTTCGTATTGATGATCCCAATGACGTTGTCTTTGCTTCCTTCGACGACAGGGAATCTGGTGTATTGCTGCTCTTTGATAATCTCGAGATTTTCCTGCCGCGACTTGTCCTTATATAAGCACATCATATCGGTGCGGGGGACCATAATTTCTTTGGCCAGCAAATTATCGAAGGCAAAAATCCGGCTGACGTAGCCGTATTCGCTTTGATTGATTTTGCCGCTTTCAAAGCTCTCGTTAATAATTATTTGCAGTTCTTCCTCCGAGTGAGCTTCTTCGTGCTCGGAAGCCGGCTTGATGCCGAACAAGCGCACGAGCTGATTTGCCGATCCGTTCAAGGCCCAGATAAACGGGCGCATGATTTTGGTAAACAGGATCAATGGCTTGGCCGTAAGCAAGGCGATTTCCTCGGATTTGCGGATGGCCATTGTCTTTGGCGCCAGCTCACCCACAACGACGTGCAAATAAGTGATAACTACGAAAGCGATGATAAAAGATAGCGCACTGCTTAGTGTATCAGGTACTTGGAGGCTGTGGAACAGCGGGTGCAACATTTTCTCCACCGTAGGTTCCCCGAGCCATCCGAGTCCGAGCGCGGTGATCGTAATCCCCAATTGGCAGGCGGATAGATAGCCGTCCAGATTGGAAGTTACCGTTTTGACCGCGAGCGCGTTTTTGCGCCCTTCGGCGATCAATTGATCCACCCTGCTGCCTCGAACACGAACAATCGCAAATTCTACCGCCACGAAAAAAGCCGTTAAAGCGATAAGGATTACGACCAATACCAAATTCAACCAAAGCCTGTCACTGTCCATTCTTTGCATCTACTCCTTATGATTTAAAATAAAATAAAGTGCTTCACCTTACATTATACAATATGATCTAGGAGTAATGCTAATCAGCAATACTAATATGTCAAGCGAATTCCTTGGAAATGTTCGTGTTTTAGGGGTTTTTGAGTCCAAATAGAAAATTAAATAAATTATAAATACACCAAAACCCGAATAATAAAATTACTTTCCCTTGACTTATACGTTTATTTCTCATATACTCGGATTATTGATGGAAACCGAATATACTAATATTTTGATTTCGTATATCCCCGGTGATACGGATCGGGGGTCTCTACAAGGAACCCTAAATTCCTGGCTACGAATAGGAGCTTTCGCATACCTATTGGATAGCCGGGATTTTTTTGTTTTTTCCGGGCTTGGTAGCCCGTTTAACTATGAGGAGGAAGCAGAGCAGATGAGTAAATACGATGTAATTGTGGTTGGAGCCGGGCCGGCGGGGATTTTTGCCTGCTACGAACTGACGCGGAAAGCGCCTCACTGGAAAGTGCTCCTGGTGGACAAGGGGCATGATATTTACCGCCGCCGCTGTCCGATTTTGGAGGAGAAAATTACGCTTTGTCCGCCTCCGGCCGGGAAAAAAGAATACGCCGGCTGCCTGCCGGCCTGTTCGATCACAGCCGGGTTTGGCGGAGCGGGAGCGTACAGCGACGGGAAGTTCAACATTACGACCGAATTCGGCGGCTGGCTGAGCGATTATATCGCTCCGTCCAAAGTGCTGGAGCTGATTGAATACGTTGATGCGATCAATTTGGAGCACGGCGCCACGACGAACATCACCGACCCGCTGACCGAAGCGGTGCGCGGAATCGAACAGCGCGGATACGCCGCGGGGCTGAAGCTGCTGCGGGCGCAGGTCCGCCATTTGGGCACGGAACAAAACCTCGAGATTCTGAAGTCGATCTACGAGTATTTGAACACCCGAATCGACATGATGTTCAAGGCGGAAGTGGAGGATCTGATCACGGTAAAAGCGGACGGAGGCCACCAGGTTCGCGGAATCCAGCTTAAATCGGGGGAGACGCATGAGGCCGATCTGGTCATGGTCGCCCCCGGACGGGACGGCTCCGCCTGGTTGACGGAAATCTTAAAGAAACGCCGCCTGAAAATGACAAACAACCAGGTGGATGTTGGGGTGCGTGTGGAAACCTCGGACGTCGTCATGCGCGAGATTAACGAGCATCTGTACGAAGGGAAA
Organism: Paenibacillus lacisediminis; assembly: GCF_046567315.2. Classification (NCBI taxonomy): domain Bacteria; kingdom Bacillati; phylum Bacillota; class Bacilli; order Caryophanales; family Paenibacillaceae; genus Paenibacillus; species Paenibacillus lacisediminis. The sequence goes on from NZ_JBKIAX020000023.1 coordinate 10,108, forward strand.
TTCATTTACAACACTTCGGTCGGCACGCGGGTGCGCACGTTTTGCAGCAATCCGTCCGGGCATGTGGTCGTCGAAAACCACAGCGGAGTAATGGCCGCGAACGGCCACTCCTTTAAAGATCCTGCGCTCGGTTCGCAAAACACGAACTTTGCGCTGCTCGTCTCGCACAAATTTACCGAACCGTTCGATAAACCCAATGAATACGCGCGGGAGATTTGCCAACGAGCCAACGATCTGTCGAGCGGCGGGGTCATCGTGCAAAAATATGGGGACATTCTCCGGGGCCGCCGTTCTACCGCTACCCGGATTTCCGAAGGCTTCCTCGAGCCGACGCTTAAAGAGGCCGTGCCGGGCGACCTTGGCCTCGTGCTGCCGTACAACACGATGAAAAGCCTGATCGAAATGGTCGAAGCGCTCGATAAAGTAACGCCGGGGATCGCCTCCGAGCATACGCTGTTTTACGGCGTGGAAGCAAAGTTTTATTCCGCCCGCCCGAAGCTGGCCGAATCGCTGGAAACAGAGATTGGCGGCTTATTCTGCGGCGGCGACGGGGCGGGCATCACCCGCGGTCTGGCCCAGGCCGGTGCGGCTGGCGTCTGGATCGCACGCGGCATGCTGGAGAAGGCGGGAATGTAGCAACGCGGCACGGCGCGGGCTTCACGCAGAACGACAATGAGCAGGGGCTGTCCTGAAGGCCATATGATATGGTCTTGGGGACAGTCCTTTTTCGTTGCGGTCCGGATGGGGTCGCCATTGCCGCTGCAGTAATGCGATCTAACGGACACCAGAGACTTTATTTGCCTCAAAACCAGGGGGCAAAAATTGTAACGGACTGAGGAGGTCTTATTTCCTCCAAACCGCGGGAAATGGCCTGCGCAGAAGCCAAATAGAGGCGCTGGAGTCCGTTACAACGGGAAATACCGGGGAAATGAGCGAATAAGGTCTTTACGGTCCGTTACGGCGCCATGCACATCGAAAAAATAAGTCAAAAAGACTATATATTAGTCAAAGATACAATTTTACAATACTTTAACACAACGTAAACAGTCAGTTTTTTATCGACCCTTATGATTAGGTAGATAGTCCATTCTAAATTTGGGGAGGAGTCGATCCATGGTGAGGAGCCGTTGGAGCGAGAAACTGCTTGGCTTGATTTTGGCCGGCACTTTGGTCATGACAGGAATACCGGGCTTAGCCGCAGAAGCGGCGGAGCCGGCAAGTGGAGCGGAACAGGAACATATAACAGCAGAGGCAGGGCTTGTTCCAACAGAGGCAGGGCTTGTTCCAGAAGCCGGAACGGAGGCATCCGGAGAGAGTGGTGTTTCCGCGGAAAAAGGTGAATCTGCAGCTGCAGGGATCAGCGTAGCCGCAGCCATCGCCAAAGGTAACAGCGGCGAAGCCGTTACGGTGACCGGTTATGTCGCCGGACATGCCGCTGGGTCGCAGACCGCCGATTTTGAGGCGCCGTTCGGCAACGACTATAACTTGCTGATCGCGGATGCGGCTGGGGAGCGGGATACGGCCAAACTTGTGGACGTGCAGATTCCGTCCGGAATGAGAGTCGAATTCGGTTTGCAAAGCAACCCGGACATCGTCGGCAAACAGGTCACGGTATCCGGCACGCTGGCTGCGTACAACAACTTCCCCGGATTAAAAAGCGTGACAGCGATTGAATTTACCGCGGCGCAGCCGGGCGAACCAGGCGAACCTGGGGAACCGCAAGAACCGGGCGAGAATCCTGGCCAGCCGGAAAACCCGGGCGAGAACCCCGGTGAGCCGGAAAATCCAGGTGAGAACCCGGGAGATCCAGGCCAAAATCCAAGCGATCCGGGCCAGGCCCCGGACTTGCCGGACGGCACTGGCAAAAAAGTGCTGTTTGACAACACGCACGCCCAAACCGCCGGTGCGGCCGACTGGGTGATCGACGGCGCGTTTTCCGATTTCGCCAATGGGCTGCGCGGAGCGGGCTTCACGGTTGCGGCGCTGGAGCGGCCGATCCCGTATACGTTTGGCGAAACGGCAATTACGTACGACGCGTTGAAAGACTATGATGTCTTCGTCATTCCCGAGCCGAATGTCCCGTTTAAAACCGGGGAACAAGAGGCGCTGGTGCAGTATGTCGAGAACGGCGGAGCGGTGTTTTTCATATCCGACCATTATAATGCCGACCGCAACAAAAACCGTTGGGACGCCTCCGAGGTGATCAACGGCTTCCGCCGCGGAGCTTACGAGAACCCGGCCAAAGGCATGAGCGCGGCAGAAGCGTCCTCGCCGGCAATGCAGGGGATCACGAGCTCCGATTGGCTGGCGGACAACTTTGGCGTGCGGTTCCGCTATAATGCCCTTGGGGACGTTAACGCTGGGGACATCGTCAGCCCTTCGCAGGCGTTTGGCATCACGAAAGACGTCGATGCCGTAGCCATGCATGCCGGCTCTACGCTGGCGATTTTGGATCCGCATAAAGCAAAAGGCCTCGTCTACGTTCCCGAAGGCGTGCCGGCCTGGGGGAACGCGGTTGACGAAGGCGTTTACAACGGCGGCGGAAGAGATGAAGGAGCTTATGCGGCGGTGTCCAAACTTGGACTCGGCAAAGCGGCTTTTATCGGCGACTCCTCGCCCGTAGAAGATGCAACTCCGAAATATGTGAGAGAAGAAAACGGCCAGAAGAAAACGACGTACGACGGCTTTAAGGAAGTCGACGACGGGCAGTTCCTGGTGCAAATCGTAAAATGGCTCGCTTACGACGAAAGCTACACCTCCTTCGGCGAAGTGCCGGGGCTTGCGCTGGATGAACCGACCAAGCTGAAGCCAAACGAGCAGCCGGCCGCCACCACCGAGCCGCAGCCGGAGCCTTGGGCCCAGCCGGCCGCCGGATACAAATGGTACGACCCTGCGACGTTCAAGCCGGGCTCCTACGGCTCGTCGCAAGCGCCCGCTACGGAGCCTAAGTACGCATTCGTGCATCAGGCGCAACTGCCAAGCGCGCAGGAGTTCCAGATCCGCTTGACGGCCGATGGCTTAACGCCTGGCCAGACGGTATCGGACCTTAAAGTCGGCATTTATCTGGCCGGCGGCGAGCAGATCGCCCGCTACAAAAATGCCGACGGTACCTGGTCCGATTACAACTACAGCCCGGCATTTTCGCTGACAGGAAATGCCCAAGGGCACGCGGCAAAAGACCTGACCGTTCAGCTTAAGCCGGGTGTGACGGCCGCAAGCGCCACTTTGCGGCTCAAGCAGGGAAGCGGCAACGCGCTGACGAAGACGGTGGCGATCGCTGATGTCGCTGCCGAGCCGCTGCCGGGCGACCATCCGCAGGTGCCGGAATTGACCGCGATCGCCGATGCCCGTTCAGTAGCCGATGGCACGGTTGTTACCGTGGAGGGCGTCATTACGTCCGAACCGGGGCTGTTTGGCGGACAAGGCTTCTACCTCCAGGACGAAACCGCCGGTGTCTACGTGTTCCAAACAGCGTCCGGCTACCATGCGGGCGATCTGGTTCGCATCAGCGCCACCCGGACGTTGTACAACGGGGAGGTTGAGCTGGAAAATCCGGTCGTGATCGAAAAGAAAGGGACCGCGCAGCTCCCTCAGCCGATCGAGCAAGAGGCGGTCACGGACAGCAATCAGGGACAGTTCATCACATTAACCGATATGACGGTTCAAGACGTGGTTGCGGCTTCTCCGGCCGGCTCGTTTGAGTTTAATGCCGTCAAGGGTGACGGCTCGGCAACGCGCGTCCGTTTCGATGGCCGGACCGGTGCGGATATGGCGGCATTCAGCGCGCTTTTCCCGGCGGGTTCCAAGGTAGACATTACCGGCATCGCTTCGACATTTCGCGGGACGTACCAGCTGAAGCCGCTCTCCCTGGATCACGTTGCGCTTAGCGAGGCGGTAGCAGACACGCTGGCTCCGGTGACCGAAGCGAACGCTTCGGGGGCCACGGGTCAAGAAGTGTACAACCCGGAAGACGTTACGGTTTCCTTGTCGGCGGAAGACGAGGGCGGAAGCGGTCTGGAACGGACCGAATACCGGATCAACGGCGGGGAATGGCTCACTTATGCTTCCCCGATTCTGCTGACAGAGGACGGCAAATACGTGATCGAGTACCGGTCATGGGACCGGGCCGGGAATAGCGAAGCCGCGAAAACGGTCTACATCAATATCGACCGTCAGTCACCGGTTATTCATTTTTCCGGGGAGCGGCAATTTTTACAAATCGAAACCGAGCTTCCGATTCAAGTTAACGTTGAGGACACCGTAAGCGGAGTGAAAAATACGACGTATCAATTGGACGGCCGCCCAATCGCCGATTTGCACGAAATCGCCCCGTTATCCTTAGCGGCGGGGAGTCATAAGCTGGTCGTCAGCGCCTCGGATGCGGCCGGGCTCAATTCCGCGGAGCAGTTCGACTTTACGGTTACGATCGACATCGCCCATCTGGACGAGCTGGTTGATGCCGGAAAAGAGCAAGGATACGTGAAAATTGGAATCGTCCAAAGCCTGGACGCCAAGATTACTTCCCTGCAAAAGGCGAAAACGGAGCGCGAGCGCCAGCAGAAAATCAATGTGCTGGAGCAGACGATCAACGCGCAAAGCGGAAAGGGCATCAACTCCAGCTTTGCCAAGCTGATGCTGGGCGATCTGGAGTATATCGTCAAACAAGCGGGATAAAACAGCTGCTGCAAGACAGCAGCGAAGAACCGGTCCTCAAAGGGCCGGTTTTTTTCTACCAGAATTTTTGAAATTTCGGGCATGGTAGAGGGCGAAACGCAGGTAGAGAGGGGAGGAGAAGAGGGACCTGGAGGGAGCTAAGGGACACCAGAGCCGTTATTTTCGAAAAAACGGGAGTTTGCAAAATGTATCGGACACAGAAGACCTTATTTACCTCAAATCGGCCTGGATGAACGGGTTTAGAGCGAAATAGAGTCATGTGTGTCCGTTAGGCTGGGAAATACCCGGGAAATGGGCGGATAAGGTCGCTGGTGTCCGTTAGAGTAGCGTCTTCTTCTCCTGGAACGCTTTATTCCCGGCAGCGGCGTTTTCTTACAGGGAAGCGCTTTACCATTTTTCGTGCAAACGATTGCCCTCTTTTGATTTCGATGATATAATCCAGCACATAAAGATGAGGTGAGGCGGAAGCACGGGAGGCAGAGCTTATATCCTGGCCAGGAGCCGCTGTACAACACGGTGGACGCATCGCTTGGGTATATTCACGCCAGCTATGAATATTTGAAACATGCCGGTGGGGAAGATGATTACAGGTTCATTCGCGAGGAGGTCTATCCGAAGTTAAAAGAAATCGTCGCCGACTACCCCAGCGGAACCGATTTTTTGATCGCGATGGACAGGACGGGCTGATTCATGCGGGGCATGGTTCATGCGCCGGCGGGCTGGATCAGGTCACCTGGATGGACGTACGCGTAGGCGATTGGGCTGTGACGCCGCGGCACGGCAAGCCGGTGGAAATCAACGCTCTGTGGTATAACGCGCTGTGCATTATGGCACGGCTGGCGGAACGTTTCGGGGAAACGGAGCCATATGATGAATTAGCGCGCAAGGTGCGCGATTCCTTCCGGCGGCGCTTTTGGAACGAGGCGGCGGTGTGCCTTTACGATGTATCGACGTTCTGCGGGAGGAGGGCGGAAAGAGAGCGATCACGGCTCCATTCGGCCGAATCAAATCTGCGCGGTTTCGCTGCCGTTCACGATGCTGTCACCAGAGCAGGAAGCGGCTGTCGCAGTCACGGTATACAAGCATTTGTACACGCCTTACGTGCTGCATTCGCAGGCCTGGAGTGTGGGGGAAATATTACGTGCGTATACGGAAGAAGTGTTTCCGCATTTGCGGAATTTGCGGGGGAAGGAGTGAAGCTGTTTGTCCGTTCAAAAAGAATACAACGGTACGATAGATTACGGCGATTTGGCAGTTACCGGAGGAATTTCCGTATTTCATGCGGAATTCGACGCGAAGTTTTATTATGAGGGCGACGACTTGGGGGCCGTTTATACGCCGGAGCAAACCCGCTTCCGCTTGTGGGCCCCTACGGCTTCGGAAGCGCGAGTCGTTCTGTATGAAACCTGGGACGGTGCGCCAGTTAAAGAGCTGGCGATGCAGCGGGATGCGCAGGGGACGTGGACGCTCGCGATTGCGGAGGATTGCCGGAACTTATTATACACTTACCGCGTAAAGGTGGGGGCGCAATGGAACGAAGCCGCCGATCCTTACGCCAAGGCGGTGGGCGTCAACGGGGATAAAGCGGCGATCCTTGATCTGCGGAGCACCTCTCCGGAAGGGTGGGATGAAGACGTGAAGCCGCCGCTGGCTTCAGAGACCGACGCGGTGATTTATGAGCTGCATGTCCGCGATCTGTCGGTTCACCCGGGGAGCGGCATTCGCGAGAAAGGCAAATTCCTGGGTCTGGCCGAAGAAGGAACAAGAGGGCCGGACGGCATACCGACGGGACTCGACCATATCGCCGGGCTTGGCGTTACGCATGTGCAGCTGCTGCCTGTGTTCGACTACTCCAGGGAGAGCGTGGATGAACGCCGTCTGGATGAACCCCATTACAACTGGGGTTACGATCCGAAAAACTATAATGTGCCGGAAGGCTCCTATGCCACAGACCCTTACGATCCGGCTGCGCGAATCGCCGAACTGAAACGCCTGGTGCAGACGTTGCATGCCCGGGGGCTCCGAGTCATCATGGACGTGGTCTACAACCATGTGTTCGACGGGTACCTGATTCATTTCACCAAGCTGGTGCCGGGCTATTATTTGCGCTACAAGGCGGACGGCACCTTCTCGGACGGAGCGTTCTGCGGCAACGAATGCGCCTCGGAGCGGCCGATGATGAAGAAATATATCGTCGATTCGGTGCTGCATTGGGTGCGCGAATATCATATCGATGGTTTCCGCTTCGATTTGATGGGCTTGCTCGATGTCGATACGATGAACGAAATCCGCCGCCGATTGGATGAGATCGATCCCTCCCTGATCATGCTGGGCGAAGGCTGGATGATGGACACCGTGCTGCCCGCGGAGCGGCGGGCCAATCAGGCCAACACCGCGCGGATGCCGCGTATCGGCTTGTTCAACGACGGGGTCCGGGACGCGGTCAAGGGCGATATTTTTCATCCTGAAAAAAGAGGCTTTATCAGCGGCGGCGACGGCTTTGAGGATAGTGTGAAACGAGGCGTTGCCGGGGGGATCGATTACGGCGGGGAAATCCGTCAGTTTGCAGTGGAGCCAGCGCAGTCGGTCAACTACGTGGAGTGCCACGACAATCACACGTTATGGGACAAAATCATGCTGTCCACGCCCGAGGCGTCGGAGGCCGAACGCCGGGCCATACACCGGCTCGCCTCGGCGATCGTGCTCACAAGCCAGGGCATTCCGTTCATCCACGCCGGGCAGGAGTTCATGCGAACGAAGGGCGGCGTGGAGAACAGCTACAAATCGCCGATCGAGACCAACTGGCTCGATTGGGAGCGCTGCGCGGCGCATCGGGCGGACGTGTCCTATATGTGCAGCCTGATCTCGCTGCGCCGGGCGCACTCCGCGTTCCGCTTGCGGACGGCGGACGAGATCCGCGCGCATTTGCGCTTCGAGGCAGCGCCGCCGCATACGGTGGCGTATACGCTGCGCGAACACGCCGGCGGCGATCCGGATCGCCATCTGTACGTCCTGTACAACGCCAATCCCGGCGCGGTGACGCTTGAACTGCCTGCACTGGGGGCGTGGGAGGTACGTTTCGGCGGCGAGTACGTTCAATCGCTGGGAGACGGCAAGCTTGCCGCTAACGGCATCGGCCTGATCGTGCTGGGCGTTCGGGCTTAGCACAGGGCTTTTAGAACGTGGAGGCGAAAGAATAAGCGTTGGATAACTGCGCATATATTTTGTACGCTTGGCAACGACGAAGAGGGTACAAAGGCCAGCTTTCGTGACTAATCTGCAATAAGCTGCAAGAGGTCCATGTAATTGCACATGGGCCTGTTTTTTTTAGATGCAAGCGAAGCGGAAACACGGGGTTCTCCCTGACAGTCTCGATTTTCAGTAATTTTTCTGAAAAAAAGAAAGTGTTCGACAAGATTTTCCTTACTTTTACAAAAATCAGTGATATGATGGGTTTAAACGATTTGCGCAAACGTTTGAATAAATTATAAACCTGACTTTTGGAGCGCTCCTGGGGGAAAGTGGGAAAATTGGATGAAGGCATTAAGCTGGACGAGCCAGGACCAATTGAAGCTGTTGGAGCATGAGGCTCCCGCATGCCGCAGATCTGAGGATGTCATGATCAAAATTGAGCTTAGCGGCATTTGCGGAACGGATTTGGCGGTGATTACGGGGAAAGAACCGGGTCTTCCCGGTGTTATCCGGAGGCATGAAGCCGCGGGTACGGTAATCGAGACTGGGTCGGAGGTAACGCGCGTACTGATAGGGGACCGGGTCGTGATCGATCCCAACTTGAGCTGCGGGTCCTGCCGGTTTTGCCGGCAGGGCCGGTTTCACTTGTGCACCGGCACGGACGGAAAAGGGATGAAGATCGCCGGCTTGAACATTCACGGCACCTTTGCTCCCTTCTATGTAACGAATCAGAAGTTCGTGCACAAGCTCCCGGAGGGGATGAGCTTGGAGGCTGCGGTACTGGTGGAGCCCCTGGCCTGCGTTCTTCACAACTTTAAGGAGGCCGGGATAACTCAGGAAGACAGGGTTCTAGTTATAGGTTCCGGACCAATGGGTATGCTGTGTCAAATTGTGGGCCTCGGGCTCGGATGTGACGTAACCGCAACGGAAACGAATCCTTACCGAGCTGACTTTGCCCGCCGTTTCTCCCCGATGGTCTTCGTTCCCGAAGAATTGGAGAAGAGGAGCAAGGGAAACGAAGGGGGAAAGTACGATGTGGTGATCGATACGGCCGGGAATCAGCTGGGAGTGGCGGAGCGAATGGTCGAGCGGGGAGGCAGAATCGTCCCTTTCGGGATCAATGGCGGATACCGGCATGTTCTGGCTCCGACCCGCTATACCCAGAATGCGGTTAAGCTTATCGGCGCCGGAGAATATTTGGGAACCTTTGAGGCGGCGTTGCAGTATGCGGCGGAATGCCCTAGCTTGGCTACGCTGGTTACGAAACGGCATCCTCTGGAGGCATATGAGGAGGCGATTCAAGAACTGTTGGGCAGCGGCACGTCCGGGGGCGGGAACGAGCCACGCGGGACGATGAAATCGGTATTCACCTTCTGAGCCTTCTAACCGTTGCGAAAGGGGATGACCTTGTATGACGCGTCAAGGACGGTTGAAACAAATTTATCGATTTCTTGCTTCAAGTCAGAGCCATGCGGCGGAGCCGATCTGGATTCCGGCAGTATGGAACGAGTGCGGATATCCGGCCGCCGCATCGGATGCTGAAAACAGGGAGATTCAGGTGCATCCGGTATCCTTTCTGGTGAGTCACCTTGATTATTTGTTCGACTTATCCGAAGAAAACGAGATGTTTGACGGGCGGGATTTGGACCATAGTGTGATCTACTGCTCGCTGGTGCGCTATACCGCCGCCTGGGATTACCGGCACACCGGGACCGTACAGTCAGGTACCTTTTTACGCTGGATGATCCTGCTTCCGCTGCTGAAAAAAATGGGCGTAAATATTGTGTACCTGCTGCCGGTGACCCGCTACAGCGAGCTGCATTGGAAAGGGGACATCGGTTCTCCCTACGCGGTCCATTCTTTGTTCGAGCTCGACCCCGCTTTGCACGACCCGCTGCTGGACAGCATGCCAGGTTTTTCGATTCACGATGAGATGGAGGCGCTTGTGGAAGCCTGCCATTTGCTGAAAATGAAAGTGGTGGTGGATTTTATTCCCCGGGTGACGGCACGGGACAGCGAGGTGATCGAAGAACACCCCGACTGGGTATACTGGATCGGCAAAGAATATGTGAATGGTTTTCGTCCGCCGCGCGTGCCGGAGCTGGGCTTTTTTACGGAGTGCACACCGGACAATCTGGAAACCGTCTACCGCAGCGCGGAAACGGCTTCGTTTTTGGCCCAATTTTCGCCACCTCCCAATGAGCTAAACCCGGCTTTATGGGAAAGCATAAAGCGGCACGCGCGGGAGACCGGCGAGCCGTTGCTCCGGCTCGTGGAACGGGAAATGGGCATTACGACGGCTCCGGCACACTCTGACTGGATCAATGATGTGCAGCCGGTCTGGACGGATATCGCCTTTTACCGGCTGTACAAGGATGTTTCGCCGCAGATCAAGCCGCTGCTGCCGCCGAATCAGCCTCCGTACGTAATGTTCGATACGATCAAATGCAACCTTTACCCGGGGACGAAGCCGAATCGGGAATTGTGGGATATGCTGATTGAAGCCGTCAAATTCAACCTGGGCCGCTACGCTGTAGACGGATTCAGGATCGATATCGGACATGTGCTCCCTACGGCGCTGTTGGAAGAGATATTCCGGGTGACCAGGGAAATCCGCCCGGAGGCCATCCTGATTAGCGAGGACTTGTTTAACCGCAATCACCTGAAGGCGGCGGACGCAGGATACAATATGATGCTGGGCAGCGGCTGGAACGTCATGACGGATATCTCCGTTGAGCGGTTGCGGGAATATCTTGGGGAGTTGCCGGAATTGGCCATTCCAGTGTTTGCCTGCTCGGAAACGGCGGATACGCCGCGAATCGCCAGCCGCGGCGGACAGGAGCTGGCACGGATGATGAGCGTATTCAATTATTTTCTGCCGAATGCGGTCCCCTTCCTGACGACGGGCATTGAAATGAACGAAAAGCGGCCGCTGAATTGCGGACTTGCCGACAACACCGGAGGGACGGAAATCCCCAGAGCGTTTTTTAATCAATTGACTATCGGCTGGACTCATCCACTTCCGATGATCCCTCTGCTGAATCGGCTGCATGGTTGCAAGAAGCGGCTTAAAAAGCTGATTCGGCCAGGCCATTTCTTTATGCCGGACGCACAAGGGGAGGTGCTCATGTACGCATATTTGGAGGGAAACGAGTTGCTTGTCGGCTGTTTCAATCTGAGTGCTTCCGAGCGGCAGAGGGTGGATTTAAGCGCCGTCCATCCCGGGGCGGAAGGTTGGACGCTCCTGATCGACAGCCGCGAGGGCGGGAAGGCATCGCCGCTGGATACGATGGACTGCGCGGGCACTGACGGTTCATGCTTGCTGGAGCCATATCAGGGCGGGATTTTCTATTATACGCAAATCGAAAAGATGCAGGCGGGAGGCGTTTACAATGCGGCCGGAGGCAAACAAATTAGTGATTTGGCATGAATTCGACGGCCCCGGGGACACGTCCATCGAGCTGCTGGAGCAGTTGTGCCGCGATTATTCCCGGACACATAGAGCAGAGGTCGTCCTCGAGATGATGAACATTTCAGAGTTGGCTTCCCGGCTGAACGGGATCGCCGCCGGAGGCGAGGCGCCGCAAATGGCTCTGGTGCCGGCGGATATGGCGGCTTTCGCGGACAAGGCGAGGTACTCTGTCGTGCCAGCGGAACTGCTCGCTCTGGTAAGCGGCCAAGGTATGGAATTTACCCCGTCCATGAACTCCGCCGGCGTGCCGTACGGGCTTCCGGTTCTCACGGGCAATCATCTGGTGTTGTATTATAACCGTGATTTATTCCCGGAGCCCCCCGGTTCCTGGGAGGAGATCGCGGAACTTGGCCAAGATCTGAAAAGCAAAGGGATACGGCCGGTCGCTGCTGATTTACAGGAGCCGTACTGGTTCATACCATTTTTGACGGCTTTTGGCGGGTGGCCCATTCAAGAGGGGGTTCCCGCTCTGCCGGAAACCGAAACGCAACAGGCGCTTGCGTTTGTACGAAAGCAGCTCGAGAAGGGGCTCCTGTGCAGCATGGACGGTTCCACCGAGCTGCTGGAGCGATTTATCGCCGGTGAGACCGGGGCGATTCTAGGCGGGGAATGGAGCTTTAACCATCTGGATAGGCATATGGGGAGCAGGCTGGGGGTGGCCCAACTCCCCTCCGTCGGGGGACGGTCTTCGATTTCCATGACCTCGGCGATCGGACTTGTCTTCCCCGGCGGATCGCTGGAATCGGAGCTCCGCAGGGAGATTCTGTCTTTTGCCCGCTTTATGCTGAAGGAAGAGGTTCAGGAAAAGTGGGGAACTGCGGTTCAGCGGATTCCCGTTCACGCGGGCGCGCGCGAGCGCTTAAAGCTTTCCGGTCCGGCTAACCGTGGGCGGCTGGCGGAGTTGGCGGAGGAATGCCGGTCTATGCCGATCGAGCCGGCGATGTCCTCGATCTGGGAAGCCATGAGGGCGGGCCTGAGCCTGCTGCTTGATTATGGCGCGGAGACCGCGTATGCGGTCATGCGGCGGAGGCTGCAGTTCAGTTAAATGGGAGCGGAACGTTGGCAGGAAAAATTAATTCGCAAAGGGGATAATCCATGAGAACGAGTGTGTTTAGCCAAGTTTCGATCGATGGTAAGCTAACGCTGGGACCGGGTCAGTCGAGCAAGCCCTTGTTCAGCTTCTTTGACGGTCGGGATATGGAATTTATCCACAAATTCCGCGGCAAAGTGGATGGAATTATGGTAGGGAAAAATACGATTGTGACGGATGATCCGTTCCTAACCAACCGACACGAGGAGAACAAGAACCCGGTGAGGATCGTTCCGACAAGATCGATGGACATACCGATGGACAGCCATGTGCTGACCGATGAGGGGAGAACGATTGTGGTGACGACGGAGAACGGCAAGGATGAGGAAAAAGTGAAGCTGCTGCGGGAAAGAGGAAAGGAATGTCTCGTATGCGGGCAAAGCGAGGTCGATTTTCCGCAATTGTTCCGCCGTCTGGAAGCGGAGTACGGAATTTCCACCCTGATGGTGGAGGGAGGCGGCTTTCTCAATTGGCATATGTTTAAGCAGGATTTGGTCGATGAAATCATCCTGATGCAGATTCCGATTATTATCGGCGGATCATCCAATATCACGCTGGTGGACGGGGAGGGCTACAACAAGCTGGATTACGCTAAACGGTTTAAGGTAGCCGAGGTGCTCCCCAAAGACAACTATACACTGCTTCGCTATTTAAAAGCGGTATGAGCGAGGGAAAAGAGGTATCGCAAAGGATGAACCGGCCATCAAAAGACTTCTATAAAAGCGTATATCAAATCGCTCTTCCGGTCACGCTGCAAAGTCTGATTATGGCTTTTTTTACTTTGACCGATCAGCTGATGGTCGGTCAATTGGGCGACGTGGCCATCGCTTCGGTCGGAATGGCCGGGAAAATTTACGCGGTGATTTCCGTCGTGCTGGCCGGCCTTGCCGCAGGAGTATCCATTTACGTGGCCCAGTTCTGGGGAAAGCGGGACGGCAAGAACATCTCCCGCTTGCTGGGTATCGGGCTGATGGCGGGGTTTACGCTCTCTTTCCTGTTTACCCTGCTCGTATTTTTCAATCCGCAGCTTTGCCTTGGCGTGTTCACTACGGATAAGCGGGTCATCGGCGAGGGGGGCGTTTTTCTGCAAATCGTATCCCTCAGTTATGTTCCGGTCATGCTGACTATGCTGTATTCCGCCGTATTGCGGAGCACGACGCATGTAAAATTGCCGATGTCCGTCAGCCTGTTTGCGGTAGGCCTTAACATCCTGTTGAACTATATGCTGATTTTCGGGAAATGGGGTTTTCCGGAATTGGGGTTAGAAGGAGCGGCGATTGCGACATCGCTCTCCAGAGCGGTAGAGTGCGTAATGATCGTTGGAGCGGTATATTTGTTCAAGCTTCCGGGCCGGGCGCGCTTTGGCGATTTGTTCGAAGGTTCGGGGGCTTTGGTGAAAAAATTCATTAAAACGACGTATCCCATCGTTTTGACTGAATTGATTTGGGTACTGGGGGAAACGGTGTACGCGGTCATTTACAGCCGGATGGGCACCACCGAAATGACGGCCATGACGATCACTTTTCCCCTGCAAGGGATATGTATAGGACTGCTGTCAGGCCTTTCCGGCGCGGGCGGAGTCATGGTCGGCAACAAGCTCGGCGCCGGAGAGGAGGAGACTGCGATGCAGTATGCGCTGCGCTTCCTCAAGCTGGGGACGATCGTCTCTGTTGCGGTCGGACTCCTGATCGCGGCGATATCCCCTTGGTATGTGTCAGCCTTTAACCTTTCCGGGGAAGCGCATCGTCTGGGCATTTATCTGGTATGGGTTTTCGCGGCTTTCCTCTGGGCTAAGGTGGGAAATATGATTATGGCCGGAGGGATTTTAAACAGCGGCGGAGACAGCAAATTCGTATTCGTCATGGAATCGGCGGCAACGTGGTTGATCGGAGTGCCTTCGGGTTTGATACTCTCCTTTGTGTTCAAGCAGCCTATTTACCTGGTATACTTCGCTTTGTCTTTGGAGGAAGTCGTTCGGTTCGGCCTCGGCATCGCGCGAATCCGGTCGCGGAAATGGCTTAGAAATTTGGTGCATGACATCGCCGCATGATGACCCGGAAAAGCCCAAAAAGCTGCTCACCACGGCGTTTACGCCGGGAGCAGCTTTTTTTTGGCATGGCTTATTGGGGGACGATCATCAGCTCAGCGCGGCCGGAGCGGAACGCTGCGCTTGCACCTCGCCCATAGCGCCGACCGTATAGCTTTGGTCGTAAATCCGGATCGCCGCCGGCACATCCGTTTCGTTAACGACGATGATGCTGTCTTCGGTGACGTTCACCTGGAGGCGGGAGCCGCGGAACATCACTTTGAAGGAAAACGACTTCCAATGGGATGGAATAAACGGACGCAGCACCAGCTCGCCGCCCTGCACACGAAGCCCTCCGAACCCTTGCACGATCGACATCCACGTCCCGGCCATGCTTGTAATATGGCAGCCGTCCTCGGTATCGTTATTGTAGTTGTCGAGATCGAGGCGGGCGGTGCGCAGGTACATTTCGTACGCTTTCTCCTGGTATCCCAGCTCGCAGGCGATAATGGCATGCAGGCAAGGCGACAGGGAGGATTCGTGCACCGTGATCGGCTCGTAGAAATCGAAGTTGCGTTTTTTCGTTTCCAGGTCGTAGCGGTCGCCCAGGAAGTATAGGCCCTGGAGCACATCGGCCTGTTTGATGTAGCAGGAGCGCAAAATCCGGTCCCACGACCATTTCTGGTTCAACGGCAGGTGCTCCGGCGCCAGTTCATTCACCGGAACGATCTCCTTGTCGAGGAAGCCGTCCTGCTGCAAAAATACGCCGCGTTCTTCATCGTGCGGGTAGTACATGTTATCGATAATATGCCGCCATTTTTGGACTTCCCCGTCCTGCAAATTCAGCTTGCCCGCCAAGGCTTCATAGTGGTCGGGTTCATTGCTTTTCAAATCGTTCAGCACTTCCAGCGTATATTCCAGCGTCCAAACGGCAATCCGGTTCGTGTACCAGTTGTTGTTCACGTTGTTTTCGTATTCGTTCGGCCCGGTTACCCCGAGAATAACGTATTTGCCTTTGGCCGCCGAGAAATTGACGCGTTCCTCCCAGAAACGGGAGATCTCCGCCAGCACTTCAAAACCGTATTGGCTGAGGTATGCTTTATCCCCTGTATAATTCACGTAATTAAAAATAGCGTAAGCAATGGCGCCGTTGCGGTGGATCTCCTCGAACGTAATTTCCCATTCGTTATGGCATTCCTCGCCGTTCATCGTCACCATCGGATACAGCGCGCCTTTGGAGAAGCCCAGCTTCCGCGCGTTTTCCTTCGCTTTTTCCAGGTGCTTGTAACGGTAGATCAAAAGATTGCGGGCAATGCCGGAATCGGCCGTGCTGAGGTAGAACGGCACGCAGTAGGCTTCCGTGTCCCAATAGGTGCTTCCGCCGTATTTTTCCCCGGTGAAGCCCTTCGGACCGATGTTGAGCCGGTCGTCGTCCCCGCTGTAGGTTTGATTGAGCTGAAAAATATTAAAGCGGATCGCCTGCTGCGCCGATACGTCGCCTTCGATGATGATGTCGCTCGTCTTCCACTTTTCCGCCCAGGCTTCGGCCTGCTCGCGCAGCAAAACGTCAAAGCCGGCCTCTTTCGCCGCCAGCAGCAATTTTGTCCCGGCCGGGGCCAGCTCGGCCAGCCCGTGATCGCGGGAGGTCACGTTCGCGATGTATTTATAAAGCGTCACGGATTCGCCTTGACCAGCCCGTACCGCCACCTCAGCGGCCACATATTTCTCCCGCTCGTTGAAGACCTGCGAAAGCTCCAGCGCTTGCCCGTTTTTCAACACATCAAAAGCCATGGCGGACGTCACATGGAAGTCCAGCTTTTTCGTTTTGACCGTCAGGTAGGACAGGTCGGCTGCAGCCTTTTTCTCCACTTCGACCCAAAACTTCTCTTCATAGTTGGAATCCTTGTTTTTTACGTCGCCGTCAAGGTACGGCATAAAACGCAGTTCCCCGCTGAAATTGAGCGGAGTCACCGTATAGCGGACCGCGCCGATTTCATGGCGTACGATGCTGACGAACCGCTTGGCCTCCACGGCGATTTCCTTCCCGCCTTCCAAAATAGCGGTAAAGCGCCGGGAGAGCCAGCCTTCCTTCATGTTCAATTCGCGGATGAAATCCTTCACTTCGCAAGCGGCCAGGTCAAGGGCGGCGCCGTCCACCCAAACGTCGATCCCGATCCAGTTGGTGCTGTTCAGGACTTTGGCAAAATATTCGGGGTATCCGTTTTTCCACCAGCCTACGCGGGTTTTGTCCGGATAATAGACGCCCGCCATATAACTGCCCTGCAGGGATGGGCCGCCGTACCGTTCCTCGAAATTGGCCCGCTGCCCCATATATCCGTTTCCGATGCTGAAAATGCTCTCGGAAATTTCATGGTTTGCCGGGTCGAACCCTTCTTCGATGATCGACCAAGCATCTTCTTTTAAATATTGTTTCACTATAACCGGCTCCTTTGGACATACTAATATGAAAATGTTGATAAAAAGAAGCAGTGCTATTCGCTGTAGCCGTACGCTCCGGCTTGACTTCACCGGCCCGCCGCAAGCAAAGCTGAGGCGGGGGATGACGGCGTTAAGAGACGGCCAGACCGCGCAGCAGGCTCATCGACACGTCCCCCAGCGAAGGAACGACGAGATCGGCCGCGCCGAGCGTATCCGGCGATCCGATGCCGATGCAGCGCATGCCGGCACGGCGCGCCGCCTCGATCCCGGCCTCGGCGTCCTCGAAGACGACACACGCCTCCGGCGGGACGCCAAGCTCCTCTGCGCCGAGCAGGAACACCTCGGGATCGGGTTTGGCGCTGGAAGTCCGGGTGCCGTCGATAATCGCGTCAAAATACGGCGTCAGCCCCGTATTCCGCAAAATGATCGGGGCGTTTTTACTGGCGGAGCCGAGTGCGGTTTTCAGGCCCTGTTCCCGGCATTGCTTCAAGAAACCGAGCGCACCCGGCAAAATTTCCGAAGCGTCCATTTTGGAGATGTATTCGACATACCAGCCGTTTTTGCGTTCGGCCAGCTCCTGCTTAACACCGTCTCCCAATTCCAGCCCGCCGACCTTCAGCAAAATATCAAGCGATGCCATGCGGCTGACGCCCTTGAGCTTCTCGTTGTCCTGTGCGGTGAACGCGAAGCCGAGCTCGGCGGCCAGCCGTTTCCAAGCCAGGTAATGGTATTTGGCGGTGTCGACCAGCACCCCGTCCAGGTCGAATAAACATGCCTTGATTGAATCCACTAACATTCCTCCTTCATAGCGCAAACGTTTGAATAAAACTTAAAAAATAAAAGAAGCGGTAAGCTTCCGTTATTTTTCGAAGGCGTATCTGTGTTTACTTTTTGGGCACCGAATACATTGACGAGTCGCGGACGATCAGACGGTGCGGAATGATCTGCCGCTTCGGATACACTTTGTCGCTGCTGCCCTGAATCGCCTGGATCAGCACCTGGGAAGAAGTGTAGCCCATGTTGTAAATGCCGATATCCATGCTGCTGAGCGGCGGCGTCGAGAGCTCCGATAGCGGAATATTATTGAAGCTGACCAGACACAAATCTTCGGGAACCTTGTATTTCAGCTCATGCAAGCCGCGAAGCACACCGAATGCCACGACATCGTCGATCGTGACGAGGGCCGTGGGGCGATCCGGGAGATTCATGAAAAACGACATGGCCCGATACCCGCTGTCCTGCAAAAACTCACCTTCGACAATCCATTCGGGCCGGCTCTCCAGTCCTGAATCCTTCAGCGCGTCCTGATACCCCTTCATCCGATCCTTGGACACGACGAGCTCCGGCGGCCCGCTGACGAACCCGATACGCTCGTGCCCCAGCGCGATCAAATGCTTCGTGGCGTCGTACGATGCCTGGATGTTATCATTATCCACCGATAAAATATCAGGATATTTCTCGCTGCGTCCGATCACAACAAACGGATGTCCGCCATTATGGAGGAAATCGATCACAGGATCGTTTTGCCGCGAATACAGCAAAATGACTCCGTCCACCCGGCGTCCGTTGATCAGTCTGGAGACGTTGTCGACTTCCTCTTTCTCGTTGGCGCCGGAGCTGATGAGCACATCGTAACCGAGGCGGCCGGCCTGCGTCACGATCCCGCGGATCAGTTCCATGAAGAAGAAGTTGGAGAACAGTTCTTCAGCGGACTTCGGCAGCATGATGCATATGCTGTTTGTCGTTTTGGAAACCAGGCTTTTGGCCATGATGTTGGGATGATAGCCAAGCTGGTCCATAATGAGTTTTACTTTCCGCGATGTTTCCGCGCTGATTCTGGGGTGATTGGACAGCACCCGGGACACGGTAGAAGGCGATACTCCGGCCTTTTTTGCAACATCCTTGATGGTGACAGCCATATAAACCTCCTGTGTGGAACCGTTTGCTTTACACTGTAATATTAATCGAAACGCAGCGGAAAGTAAATAGAAAGCGGCGCGGACAAAGCTCATACCCTTTAAATAGACCGAAATGAATAATGTGAAAAAGAGTTTAAAAGGCGAAAAGCCGTCATGAGGTCTCGATTTTTCTCGGATCAAAAGAGATGCAAACGTTTTACACAGAGAGCCGTATATACTGTCATGAGTGTTGCCAACTTCCGGGATTTTTGCTCAGTTGACGGAAATAAGGGAATAAAAGGGCGTTATTTTCGCGATGGTAAAGGTCCTTCAGAGAATAAGGTCCTTTTATGGCGCTATTTTGGCACGTGTGCGGTAAAAAGCAGTTTTTTCCGCGGAGGCGTGCGAAATAGGGATAAAATTTACCGTTATTTCCCTCCAAGGCTAGAAAAGCACCCAAATAACGCCCCAAAAGTCCGCTATTTACTTGCCTTCTATGTCTGCACGCAAGGCGTGAGCATGTGCCCGGAATGAGGGCGGGAACGAGATGGGCCGGCCCGCCCATACCAGAGGACAAGCCGCCCAACTTTAAGCGCCGCTATTTACTTTCCGTAAGCACCGCGTACCCGTAGGCGGGCAGCTTGACGGCCAGCTTTCCGCTCTCCGTTTTGTAGGTTCGCCCGCTCATCCGGTCCTGCCAGGAGGCTCCGGCCGCGCTGACCTCAAACGTTTGACCGGCATCGTAATTGTTGAGCAGCACGAGCACCGCCTCCCCGTCGAGCTTGCGCTCGTAAGCCAGCTTGCTGCCGCCCGCCTCGGCGATCAGAAAGCGGATCGAGCCGGTGCGGAGCGGGGCCAGATCTTTGCGGACGGCAATCAGCTCGCGGTAGAACTTAAACAGCTCCCGGTCCTGTTTGTCCGCATCCCATTCCATGCATTTGCGGGAGTTCGGGTCCATTTCTCCGTCGAGACCGATCTCGTCTCCATAGTAAATGCAGGGCGTTCCACCGTATGTGAACTGGAACAGGGCGGCCAGCTTCATTTTGGCCTTGTTGCCTTCGCAAAGCGTCAGCAGACGCGGTGTATCGTGGCTGTCCAGGAGATTGAAAGCGACCTCGCTTGCCTGCTGTGGGTAACGGGACAACTGCTTGCCGATCGCATGGGCGAATCCGGCGGCATCCAGCGTGCCGCGGACGACGAAATCGATCACGGCTTCGGTGAACGGATAGTTCATGACGGCATCAAACTGGTCGCCCTGCAGCCAGCCGGAGGATTCATGCCAAATTTCTCCGAGGATGTAAGCGTCCGGGTTCGCGGCTTTGACCGTTTTGCGGAAATCGCGCCAAAAATGATGATCCACTTCGTTCGCCACGTCCAGCCGCCAGCCGTCGATCCCGACCTCCTTGATCCAGAACTCCGCCACTTTCAGCAAATACTCCTTCACTTCCGGGTTCTCCGTGTTGAGTTTCGGCATCAGCGGCTCAAAAGCGAACGTATCGTAGGTCGGCACCCCGTCCTTGACGTGCAGCGGGTATTCACGGACATGGAACCAGTCCTTGTAGCGGGATTTTTCGCCTTTTTCCAGCACGTCGACAAACGGCGCGAACGTTTTGCCCGAATGGTTGAACACGGCGTCGAACAGCACGCGGATTCCCCGTTCATGGCAAGCGTTTACGAGCTTCTTGACCGTGGCGATGTCGCCGAAGTGCGGATCGATTTTCATATAGTCCGCCGTATCGTATTTATGATTGGTCGTCGCTTCAAACAACGGCGTGAAGTATATGCCCGTGATCCCGAGCTCGCTCAAATGGTCGAGATGATCGATGACGCCCTGCAAATCGCCGCCGAAAAAGTTGGTGCGCTCCGGCTTGCCGCCCCAGGGAAGCACGTCTTTTGGACTTATGCTCGGGTCGCCGTTGGCGAAGCGTTCCGGGAAGATCTGATAGAAGACCGCCTCTTTAACCCATGCCGGTGGGGTAAACACATCGATCGGGTTAATGAACGGAAATTCAAACAAGCGCTCCGGCCCGGAAGGTCGCTCGCGGGTAAACTCGTTTTCGGTCATCCAGATTTGCTCGTCGCCGGATTTCAGCAAAAAGCCGTATCTTGTTCTGCGCAGCGGCGGCTGATAGGCGCATTCCCAGTAATCGAACAGCTCGTCGCTGACCTTGAGGGACATGGGAATCAGCTCCTTGCTTTGATCCCACATGTATTTATCCCCGACAAAAGCATAAACCTCAGTAAGATCGTTTTTTTTCGAGCGCAGGCGTAAGTGGAGTGTCTCGTAGTCGTAAGCGTAGGCCCAATTAAGTTTCGGACGATGATAAATCGCTTCAAGCAGCATAAGATTCCTCCTAAAAGTTTTGTGAGCATCACTACGTCAGCACAAGCTTCGTACAAAACTTGCATCGTAAGCAAAAAAAGCACATCCGGGCCGGAAAAAGGGCCGAGGATGTACCTTTCGATAGCAGAGCCTTCGATTTATGAATGATGGAAAGAGACAACAGACGTAGTATTCGTCTCATCGCTCCAGATTATAACACTGTTCAAACCATTGCACAAGACGGAAAATAAAACGCTTTAAAAAGCAGCCGTGCGGATACAAAATCCTATAGGGCGGAATGCCAAAACCCTTGAATTCAAGGGTGAAGTGGAACAAGCAAAGCATGAAATCGGGAAGTCAAACACTAAGTTTGGAAAGGTATTTTGTGATATTGCGAGCAAAGTGAAGAAAATTAAAGATATTAGCATATAATTATCTATAAATCACCTGTGCAAACGTTTTTGCAAAATCTATGCCTTGTTGTATGATGATCCCTGAATAAAGCGCTTCCGAAGTAGAGGATGCTGAAATTTATGAGTTGAAAGAGAAAAAACATAAAAATTTCAGCATTTTTCAGAAAACGTTTGCGCAAGATTTGTAGCGATATTTCATTTCAAAATTTAGGAGGGGTTAATGTGATGAAGTCCAACAAGATATTGACTTTGATTGCCGCGTTGACGCTGGCCGTCTCCATCACCGCTTGCGGACCAAGCAATAACGGGGGCACGGCTGCACCGGCAAACCAAACCGAAAATACAGGGGATGCAACCGGGGAAAATACGAGCGCTGAATCGATCGTTCCGGAAGATGGTGCCGAGCTTGTCATTTGGGAAAGTAAGGAAGAGCTGGCGTTTACGGAAGAAATCGCCAAGCAATTCACCGAAAAATATGGCGTTAACATAAAAATCGAGGAAGTGGCTCCGACCGACCAAATCGGTAAACTGACGCAGGACGGACCTGCCGGGCTGGCCGCCGATGTGCTCATTGTACCGCATGATCATTTGGGCAACGCCGCAACTTCCGGGCTTATTTTGGCCAATGACGTGTTCGGCGAAGAAACGGCGCAGAGCAATACGAAAGTTGCGGTTCAAGGCGCCACCTATGACGGCGTGCTTTACGGCTATCCGAGAGCGGCGGAAACGATGGCGCTGTATTATAACAAGTCGCTGGTTCCCGAAGCGCCGAAAGATTTCAAAGATATTCTCGACTTTGGTAAAACGTTTACGGACAAGGCGAAAAATAAATTCGCGATTATGTGGGAAACCGGCAACATGTATTTCAACTATCCGTTTATTGCCAGCGGGGGCGGTTACCTGTTCGGCGAGGGCGGCACGAATCCGGATGATATCGGATTGGCCAAAGACGGCGCGATCGAAGGCTTGAAAGTATTCCAAAGCCTGAAAGAAATTTTGCCGATCAACAGCGGGGACATCAACGCGGACGTCAAACGCAGTTTGTTTTCTGCGGGCGATGTAGCCATGGATATCAACGGTCCTTGGGAACTGGCCGGATACAAAGCGGCGCTTGGCGACAATCTTGGCGTGGCTCCCTACCCGACGGTGGACGGCAAAACCGCCATTACTTTCTCCGGAGCGAAGGTATGGGTCGTCAATTCGTTTACCCAATATCCGAACGCGGCTAAGTTGTTCGCGCATTTTGCTTCTACAAAGGATGCCCAGCTTCTGCTGCACGAAAAAGTAGGCGCGGTTCCGACGAATCTCGAAGCCCTGGAAAGCGATCAAATCAAAAACGATCCGTACGTATCCGCCTTTGCGGAACAAGCGAAAAACTCGCAGCCGATGCCGTCCATTCCGGAAATGTCTAATGTTTGGGCTCCGATGAACGCGGCGCTCCCGGAAATCTGGAACAATAATGCTGACCCGAAAACGACGATGGAAAAAACGATTGCTCAAATTACAGACTTAAACAAAGGTGTAGCCCAATAAGTCTGGGATGCTTTGGACAACGAAACCGGGACGATGCCCGCCGCTTAGAAGGCGACGGGCCGTTCCGGCGGTTTCTCGAGGAGAGGAGAAGGAAGGTTAATGGACCGACACAAGAGAAACGCAAGCGTACTGTCGATCATTTGCATGGGGCTGGGGCAACTCTATAATCGCCAATATATCAAGGGCTTGCTATTTTTGGCGGTGGAGGCGCTGGGACTCGTTTATTTGGTCAAAAATTTGGGAACGGCCATTTGGGGAATTATTACGCTCGGCGAAGTGCCCAGAATGCTCGTGAAAGGAAAATGGGTGGACGGGGACCATTCCATTTTCATTATGATTCAAAGCTTGATAACGCTGTTGTTTCTAGCGGTTTTTGTCATTGTTTATATTCTGAACGTGAAAGACGCCCGCAAAATCGGGCAGGAAAGGGAGAAAGGCAAGAAGCCGAACAATTTCATACAATCGGTTCGGTACGTGCTTGATTATAAATTCGCCGTTGCCTTTTTAAGCATTCCCGCCGCAGGTATTTTATTTTTTACCGTGATGCCGATCATTTTCATGGTCATGCTTGCGTTCACCAACTACTCAGCTCCCAAACACATCCCGCCGGCAATGCTTGTCGATTGGGTCGGATTCGGGACGTTTAAAGAATTGGTTGCCCTCAAAACTTGGAGCCATACTTTTTACGGCGTATTGACCTGGACGATCATCTGGGCGATATTGTCCACGATAACCACCTATTTTGGCGGTTTGCTCGTGGCCTTGCTGATCAATCAGAAGGGCATCCGCTTTAAGGGGGTGTGGAGAACGATTTTGATTCTTCCTTACGCGGTTCCGCAGCTCATTTCGCTGCTTGTTATGAGAAATATGTTTAACGGCCAGTTCGGGCCGATCAATCAGTATCTTGGTTATTTCGGACTTGGGGGATTGCCGTGGCTGACCGATCCGTTTTGGGCCAAGGTCACGGTTATCGTCGTCAACATGTGGGTAGGGATCCCGGTATCCATGCTGCTCATTTTGGGCGTGTTGACCACCATTCCGAAAGATTTGTATGAAGCTGCCGAGGTGGACGGAGCTACCGGATTCCAAAAATTCAAGATCGTTACGCTGCCGATGATTCTGTTCACGACGGCGCCGACCTTGATTGCGCAGTTTGCCGGCAACATCAACAACTTTAACGCCATCTTCCTGCTGACGGGGGGAGATCCGGTTAAGGGCGACTATCAGTACGCCGGCGCAACCGACCTGCTCGTCACCTGGCTATACAAGCTGACGCTGAACCAGAATAAGTACAACATGGCCTCTGCTATCGGGATCATTATTTTCATCATTATCGCCTCGTTCTCGATATACAACTACCGTAGAACCAAGTCGTTTAAAGAGGAGGATATGATCCAATGAGCGTACGGAAAATAAGAACCGGGATTCGGCTTGGAGCCAGTTATCTGGTGCTTGTCCTGCTGTGTATCGCCGCGGTATATCCCGTGCTCTGGGTCGTATTCGGCTCGTTGCGGCCGGGCAAATCGCTCTACAGTAAAACATTGATTCCAGAGAAATTTACATTAGTTCATTATGTTGAACTGTTCACTTCGAAAACATATCTGTTCGGCACCTGGTATTTGAACACGCTGAAAATTGCCACCTGCTCCATGGTGCTGGGTGTGCTTCTGGTACTGCTGACCAGCTACGCGCTGTCCCGCTTCCGCTTCCGCGGCCGCAAAACGGCGCTGTCCGGTCTGCTCGTGCTGGGCATGTTCCCGGGATTTATGAGCATGATTGCGATTTATCTGCTGCTGCGGGAGCTGCATCTGCTCGATACGCATCTTGCATTGATTATCGTATACGCGGCGGGAGCGCCGCTTGGCGGGACGTTTATCGCCAAAGGATTCCTCGATACGATTCCCCGCTCGCTGGACGAAGCAGCACGGATCGACGGGGCCAGCAATTTTACGATTTTCGCGCGTATCATTATTCCGCTGTCCAAGCCGATGCTGACCTATATGGCGTTGACTCAGTTCGTCGGTCCTTGGGTCGATTTTATCTTTGCCCGGCTCGTGCTGCGGACGAAGGAGAACTGGACGCTAGCCGTAGGGATGTGGGACATGGTGAGCAGCATCCAAAATAGCAATTTCACGTTGTTTGCCGCGGGTGCGGTTCTGATCGCGCTCCCGATCACAATATTGTTTATGTTCTTGCAGCGGCTGCTGGTCGACGGCTTAACTTCGGGCGCCAGCAAGGGGTAACGGAGTTCATCTTCTTACGAATATCGACACCTGGGTATAGCCTCAGTTTTTCTGAGAGTCTATACCTTTTTTAATACCGCGTTTTCCAAAAAAAAGGGGTATATCCATGAAATTTCGCGGTCGAATTCAGCCAAACGCAGTCGGCATGATGCCGATTTACGGATAGACAAACGATTGCACAAAATAATTGAAAATAAACATCCTATAAGCTAATATATCTATTAAATAACATAAATGGTAAATAAATTATGAGGAGGTAAAAATTCTGTGAAGAGAGTTGCGCTGTATCCGTACAACAAAATTACGCAGGGCATTGTCAGATTTAGGGATCTAACGGATTTTTCGATCCAGGCCGTCATTGACTTTGTTGTTCACCGCGGTGAGGATGCCGGCCAGGTCATGGAAGGCAAACCGTACGGTATTCCGATCACGGACAATTTGGAACAGGCCCTTGGTTCCGTCAGCACGCTGATTTTGAACGACCCCGGAACTGCATTCGGGAACAACGAGGGGGTGTACAGCCAGTATAATCTGAAGGATCTTTGGAAACTTCTGGTGCAAACGGCTTACGAGAACAACATCCGGGTGGTTAGCGTTCACGAGATTATCGATCAGGATACTCTGGCCTGGCTGAAAGAAAAACAAATTAACATCCATGTTGACCCGCAAATTCCCGCTTCTTTGGAACAACGCCTCGATGAAGAATATGCTATTCCTCCAAGCGATGAAATTTCCGTTTATTTAAATTACTTTGCCCTCGATCACAAAATATTGAATTTTAACCGGAACATATGTAAGATCGGTATTTTTGCCACCAGGGGCTGTTTGGGTAAATTTACGACCCAGATGACCCTGCTTCGCGAATTGCGGCGGCTGGGCCAAAAGACGAAAGCCATGATCACCGAGCCAACCGCGACGCTGTTCAATCAGCCAGGCGGTGATATTATGAAATTTATTGCCAAGCGCAGCCTGGCGCAATATCCCTACTACATCCACGCCGCCGTTCGCGAGGCGGAGCTGGCGGGAGACGATTTCTTTCTGCTGGCCGGGCAAGGTTCGCTGCTTCCAAACGAGAATTTCGTCATTGCCGCCACGAAAGTCTCTTATTTACGGGCATTCCAGCCGGATGTGGCCATTTTGATCGCAGGTTATGAAGATGACGAGCAAATCCGGGATTGTATGGATCTGCTCCGTATCTACGGAAATGGGTCCCGGCCTTTTGCCCTATTGATTCCCGATAAGGTTGAAGCCGGTTATGACAACTATCTGTTCAAGACGGAAGAGGAGATTTCCCTGCGCAAGGAACAACTCAAGCACAAATTCGGGATTGAGCATGTCGAATGCGTGCTGGACGCCGATAAATTGGCAGGGCCGTTGATACAATTCCGCACATTGTCTGAAGCAAAAAGCCGTTAGCGGCACGGAAAGGAGATAAGCGCCATGAAAAAGGTCGCCTTGTACCCTTTTAACAAAATTACGCAAGGGCTGATTCGTTTTCGCGATTTATTAGACTTTCAAATTGTGTCTGTAATCGATTTTGTGTTTCATTCCGGGGAAGACGCGGGCCGGGTCGTGGAAGGGCAAACTTGCGGCATTCCTATACATCGTTCTATGGAAGAGGGGCTGGAGCAGGCCGATACCTTGATCGTGAACGACCCGGGGACCTCCTTTGGGGGCAACAAAGACGTACTGGAGGAGCATAATCTGGCGTCCCGGTGGAGGGAACTTGTGCGCAGCGCTGCCGCCAAAGGAATTAAGGTCGTCAGCGTCCACGAAATTTACGATGCGGATACCATTGACTGGCTTCATGATCAACGTATCAGCATTGAAGTAGGGAATGGCTTTAGCCGGCAGCTCTTAAACGAGCTCGACCGCAAATTCGACACCAGCGGTACGCGAATCGATAATTATTTGAAGCAGTTCAAGAATGAAGCACTGATGTTTGCCGTGCCGAAGCGGATTAAGCGCGTTGGCGTTTTTGCCACAAGAGGCTGTATCGGCAAGTTTACGACCCAGATGAATTTATACCGGGAGTTCAGAAACTCCGGGATCGCAGCCGCGGCGCTGATCACCGAGCCGACAGGCTTTCTCTTCGGGCAGCCGGAAGGGGATATTTTCAAATTTTTGGCGCATCAATCTTTGGAGAAATACCCGTATTACATCGATGCGGTGACGCATCAGGCGGAGCGGGACGGGATGGAATGGATCGTCATGGCCGGGCAAAGCTCGATTTTGCCGACAATGAACCTCGTCTTTAACTCGGTTCGTTTCGCGATGCTGAAGGTTTTTGATCCGCAATACAATTTGCTGATTGTCGGTTACGAAGACGATGCGCAAATCGAAGCGGCTATCCAGCTTTTGTCGATTTACTCCACGCGCCCTGCAGCCCTGCTCCTGCCGGACAAGATGGAGACATCTTATGGCCGATACGAGGTGTTCGACCGGGAAATACGAGAGCGGCGCAGGGACAGCTTGATGAGCAAATTCGCCATTCGGACGGAATTCATCGAGGATGCGGCCCGGATTAAAGAATGGCTCTTGGAGTCGGATCAGAGCGCAGGTCAAAGGGAACATACCGGAATTCGGAACTTTTAAATCATTCGGCATAAAGCGCCTCGCGCCAACAGAGTGGATTGTCGTAAAAATATCCGGAAATGGTCCGGTACACCTTTTTGTGCAAACGTTTGCCGAAAATAGGAGGAGTGTACATGGCGTCATTCTTAAATTTAAAGGAGAACATTCTCGATCAGGATCTGTGCACCTCATGCAGCCTTTGCGCCGCGGCGTGTCCCGGGGAACTGCTGACCATGAGCGATAACGCCGCTCCCCTGCCTGTATTCCGGGCGAATCCGGCCGAAGCCGCGGACATTTGCCGGGATTGCAATTTATGCTCTGAGGTTTGCCCGGGATACGACACCGGTACGAAGGAATCGGAGCTGCGGATTTTCGGAAGAAACCGGACGGAGGAGGAGCGCTGGGTAGGCATTCATCAAGGAGTCCACCAATTGGCCGCGACTGACCGCGAGATCATCGGCAAAGCGGCGGCAGGGGGAGCGGGAACTGTACTGGCCATTACGGCTTTGGAAGAGCGGCTGGCGGATGCGGTAATTGTTGTGGGACGGGACGAAGAGCGTCCCTGGATCCCAAAGGCATATATTACGGATTCGATAGACAAAGTACTCGAATGCGCCCAGTCCAGTTACTGCTTGACTCCTAACCTCGAGCTATTGAAGGACCCGCGTTTCGAAAAAATCGGCGTAATCGGAATGCCTTGCCAGATCCAGGGGGTGCAAAAACTGCTGAATCTCGAAGGGAATCCGGAGGCCGGGCGTCTGGCCGGCAAAATCGCCTTCACGCTGGAATTGGGGTGCGCATCCAGCACGACCAGGGCCGGAACCGAACATCTGATCACCGATATACTGAACCTGGATTTGGAGGACGT
Source organism: Paenibacillus lacisediminis (assembly GCF_046567315.2). NCBI lineage: Bacteria > Bacillati > Bacillota > Bacilli > Caryophanales > Paenibacillaceae > Paenibacillus > Paenibacillus lacisediminis. The sequence goes on from NZ_JBKIAX020000023.1 coordinate 38,853, forward strand.
GGTTTACATGCGTTACCGCGACGGTGAATATCCGGGGAAGTTCGTCGTGAAGACCAAAGACGGGACAACGCATGCTTTGCCGTTTTACCGGCTTGTGGAAGAGTTTAAGAAATTTAAAACCTTCCGGTGCCTGACTTGTCCGGATTGGTGGTCGGGGATCGCCGACATTTCGATTGCCGATGGAGACCCCAATATATTCGATTCCAGCAAAACGGGGAAACCTTCGAAACCGACCTCGACGGTCATGATTCGCACGGAAACGGGGAGCAGGCTGATTCGGCTGGCGCGGGAGAAAAGCTATATCGAACTGTATCCTTACGTGTTCGAGAATAATCTGGGCCTTGAACGCAAACGTCAGCGTTACCGCAGCTACGCGGCAACGAGTACCCGAATTATCCCCTTGCCCTCAGGAGCGGATGCCGGATACTTCAAAATCATGTCGGACGATGAGGTGATCGCGCGTGGAATCGGAATGGAAAATGCCAATCGGCTTAAATAAGTATCCGCGAAACTTCGATATTCGGGTCAAATCCAACTGCAGACGGCAAGATTTTGTATTTGCGAAGGTGCCGGGAGACAAATCGATTTCCCAGCGCGCCATCGTTTTAAACGCCATAGCCGAGGGCAGAGGGGTGGTCCGCAATATATTAAGGTCGGCCGATACTTGGAGCTGTATACGCGTCTTGCGGCTTCTCGGCGTGAAGCTGGTTTGGGACCGGGAGGATTTGTGGATTGATGGCGTAGGGTTGACCGGGTTGCGGCCGCCTGGCGGGAAACTTGAAATCGGCAATACGGCTACGTCGGCGCGATTATTGATGTCGCTGCTTGCAGGCAGCGCATTTTCGGCGGAATTGTCGGGGAACCGGCTGCTGTCAAAGCGGCCGATGGATTGGGCGGTGAACCCCCTGATGGAAATGGGGGCTGAAATCCATTATCTCGAGCGGGAGGGGACCCTTCCGATTAAAATTACCGGGACCTACCCTCTAAGGGCCATCGAAGTAGACGCGACCGTGCCAAGCGCTCAGGAAAAATCATCCATTATGTTCGCCGGCCTGTTCGCCGATGGAACGACCCGTTATCGGCAGCAATGCCAAAGCCGCGACCATACGGAGAGACTGATGCGGTATTTCGGCATCGATATCCTCACCAATGGTCAGGTTACCTCCATTACGGGCGGTAAGCCGTTTGCCGCCAAGGAGGTGCAGGTCCCCGGGGACATTTCGTCGGCAGCTTACTTATTAACCGCCTATGCAATACGCCGGAATGAGGAGAAGGGCGGCTTGAGGATCTACGATGTCGGAGTAAACCCGACCAGGCTGGGCTACGTGAACGTTCTAAGGGAGCGAGGAATTCACGTTACCTTGGAGAACGGCCGAATGCTCGCTTCAAATGAGCCTTTGGCCGATATTAGCTGCCGCCCGGGTCCCCTCCCCGCTTCAGGAGTTACTGAAGGAGTGGAGCTCCTCCAAAGCCTGATCGATGAAGTGCCCTTGCTGGCGGCGATTTCCGCCTTTGCCTCCGGGGTCTCCGTCATTAAGGATTGCGGCGATTTAAAGGATAAAGATACCAACCGGCTGGAGACTACAGCCAAGGCCTTGACGCAATTTGGCGTAGAGGCCGCGTATGACCGCGATCAAATCAAGGTGGCCGGGACCGGAGGCGAGCCGCTGCGGCCGGCGATCGTGGATAGCCATGGAGACCATCGCATCGCAATGATGGCAGCGGTGTTGGCCAGCAGTCTGGAAGCACCCTCAGTCATCCGAAATTGCGGCTGCATTTCCGTTTCTTATCCAAGCTTCTTAAAGGACTTATCCCAATTTGCCGACATCGAGATATTGGTTTAGCCGAGAGAACTTCGGGCAACGGCAGCCCGATCATACGATCGGATTATGATTACATTTCAGGGCGAAAGATGCGGGTGAGAGGGTTGGAGAAGGAGAAAGCAAACAAGCTTACGTTATTTGCTTTGACCTGGCCTATTTTTATCGAAATGCTGCTGGGCATGTTGATGGGGAATATCGATACGTTAATGCTGAGCCGGTTTTCCGAAGATGCGATGACGGCTGTCGGCGTAGCGAATCAAATTCTGTTTTTTGTGAATTTGATGTTTAATGTTGTGTCCGCGGGCACGAGCGTGCTGATCTCCCAGAGCCTGGGGGCGGGCCGGAATAAGTCTGCGCTGGAGGTAGCTTCGGTAGCCATCGTACTCAATTTGCTGTTTGGGCTGCTGGTCAGTTTGCTGCTGCTGGGAGGCGGCCGCCTGATCTTCGGCTGGATGAATCTCCCGGAGGAGCTTGCGCCTTCGGCATGGACGTACCTGATGATTACGGGAGGATTTGTGTTTGCCGAGGCGGTTCGGCTCACTTTATCCACCATTATGCGGAGCTACGGATTTACACGCGTCACCATGTACGTCGCCTTGGGAGTAAACGCCGTTAATTTGGGCGGGAATTTCGCTGTCCTGTACGGCTCCCTCGGCACACCTTTTTCGGGAGTTTCTGGGGTAGCTCTGTCTACCGTACTGTCGCGGATAGCTGGCTTGGCGTTCCTCTTCATCATGTTAAAGGCCAAAACAGATTTCAAGTGGCGGATAAAGGGCATGCGGATGGAGGACGTTCGGTCACATGCCGGAGGATTGTTTAAAATCGGCATTCCGACAGCGGGCGAAAGCTTCTTTTCCACCATGGCGCAGATCTGTATCACCTCGTTTATCGCCCTTTTGGGAACCCAGGCCTTATCGGCCAAAATATACGCGCAAAATATCGGGATGTTCAACAATTTGTTTACGTTGTCTTTGGCTTTAGGCACGGAAATTATGATCGGCAGATACATCGGCGGCAAGCTTTACGATGAGGCTTATAAGCGCGGTAAAAATTATGCCTGGATCGCTTCGCTCGTCTCTGCGGGTTCAGCCCTGCTGATCGCTTCATGCTCAGGTTTCCTGGTCGGCTTGTTCACCAGCCATGGGGATACGATCCGGCTTACGGTTCATTTGTTGTGGCTTGCGGTTTTGCTGGAGGCCGGGCGTGCCGGAAACCTCATCCTTATCAATGCGCTGCGCGCTGCGGGAGACGTTAAAGTTCCGGTCTATATCAGCGTCACGTCGGTCTGGCTTGTTAGTGTTTCCCTCTCATACGTGCTGGGCGTGTATTTGGGCTGGGGCATGGTTGGCGTTTATGCCGCGTTTATCGCGGATGAGTGGATGAAAACAATTTTGCTCCGGCTGAGGTGGAAATCGCGCCGCTGGGAGAGCATGAGTCTAATTAAGCGGGATAAGTCGTCGGGATACGTCCCCTTTTAGAGGTGCTAGGTTCGGATCGGCGGTCAAGAATCAGCCCATAGGGCAATAGTCCGGCGAGAAAAACTTTCTGTAAAAAAGCAGCATTGAATGCATATACTATGCCTGGCCGGCTTTGTAAGCGGACTGAATTTGATGATAACATTACCTGTAAAAATTATTCCTATCAAAATAGTCGTGTTTATGATATTATAACGTCTGTAAATTGTTGCCGGCTCCATATCTTCCGGACGGTATTACGATACTTTGTACTATTTTGAGGAGGAGAGACGTTGTATGGATACTTTGCGTATCATCATTAACGTAGCTGTTATGCTGATTCTGATCGGCGTTCTGATCTGGATGCAGAAGAAGCATGTTTCTTTTACAAAACGGGTGTTTACCGGACTGGGACTCGGACTTGTGTTCGGCGTCATCCTGCAATGGACGTACGGGGCGGGCTCGGACGTCATTTCCGGCTCTGCCGACTGGTTTAACCTGGTGGGCCGCGGTTATGTCGGGTTGCTGCAAATGGTGGTCATCCCGCTGATCATGGTGTCGATCATTTCCGCCATCATGAAATTGAAGGGTGGACGAAACCTGGGTAAAATGAGCGCCCTGATCATTGGCGTGCTGCTCATTACGACGGCGATCGCCGCCACGGTCAGCATTGTGACGAGCCTCAGCTTCGATCTGAAGGCGATCGAAATCCAGGCTGGCGAGCGGGAACAACAGCGCGGCGCGGCGCTTGAGGAGCGCCTCGGCGATGTGGCGGACAAAACGATTCCGCAGCAGGTGCTCGACTTTATCCCGACGAACCCGTTTGCGGACATGACCGGGGCGCGCAGCACCTCGACGCTGGCGGTCGTTATTTTCTCCGCTTTCATCGGGGTGGCCGTGCTTGGTCTGGATAAGAAAAAACCGGAGCAGGCCGATACGTTCCGCAAAATGGTGGATGCCGTTTACGCGGTCGTTATGCGGATCGTTACGCTGGTCCTGCGATTGACACCGTACGGGATTTTGGCGCTGATCACGAACGTGACCGCAACGACCAGCGTGGAGGAAATCCTCAAGCTGATCAAGTTCGTAGGCGCTTCTTACGTAGCCCTTATCGTCATGTTCATCATCCATCTGATCCTGCTGGCCCTGTTCGGGTACAACCCGGTACAGTATGTACGCAAGGTGCTTCCGACACTGGTGTTCGCCTTTACGTCGCGTTCCAGCGCCGCCACGATCCCGCTTAACGTCGAGACGCAAACGAAGCGGCTGGGCGTATCGGAAGGGGTAGCCAACCTGTCGGCCTCATTCGGAGCGACGATCGGGCAAAACGGCTGCGCCGGAATTTATCCGGCCATGCTGGCCGTTATGATCGCGCCGACCGTCGGCATTAATCCGACGAGCTGGGACTTCATCCTGACGCTCATTCTGGTCGTCGTCATCAGTTCGTTTGGCGTTGCCGGTGTCGGCGGGGGCGCGACCTTCGCTTCGCTCATCGTGTTGTCTACGATGAACTTGCCGGTCGCCCTCGCGGGGCTGCTGATCTCCGTCGAACCGCTGATCGATATGGGGCGGACGGCGCTGAACGTCAACGACTCGATCGCCGCCGGCGTCATCACCGGCAAAATCCTTGGCGAAAACGACACCGAAGCGTTCAAGCGCTCGGTTGATCTGGATGCCGTGCAAGCGTAATTAAGCTGTAAATAAAAGCCGTTCCCGTTCTGTGAACAGGCCCCTTTTGAGGGGCAGTTCCATTCCGGGAGCGGCTTTTTGGATTGCAGGGCTCAAAGCCGCGATTCGGGACATTGAACGTGTTAAACCTTTGCGTGGAAGGAATTATATGCCACTCCCGCTATGTTTACTTTATGCAGAGGGGAAGTCGCACGAAATGCAGAAGGGAAGCAGCACGTTATGCCGAGGGGAAGTCGCACATTATGCAGAGGAGAGGTCGCACGAAATGCAAAAGTGCAGGCGGTTTTCGTCGAAATTCCTCGAAACAGGTGGTTCAGATGTAAAAGTGCATTTCATTTCGGGCCCAAAGCTACTTTTTTATCGGATAGCCCTATAAGAGATGCACTTTTGCATTTCATTCACTCTAAAACGGTAATATGCGGAAAATAGAATGCACTTTTGCAGTTGATCCCATCCCATCAGGCCGTCCTTCTCCCATGAAAAACGATAAACTTGGCTGCAGACCTCAAGCAAATCTGGCCGGATGTAAACCCTAACGGACTTAAAGGGGACGTCAGTAAATGTTTTTTTACTAGGACCGCCGTTATCGAAAATAGGTATAATATACTATTGAATGATAGCGTCGAATAATTGAAAGGTTTATAATCTTAACTATGCCAAAGCTGCATAAATATTCAGCGGTTAGGTAATCTCGTGACAATTTGTGTTGTTATTTTCTAGGACTTAAGGACTGGTTTTGTTCGCGAAATTTCGTGTATGCAACACATAAAGTGTGTGTTCAAAAGGCCGGTTTTCAGCACCGAAGCTTATATGATAAATTTTCCATGGAGATGGGGTAAGCCATGTACACAATCAAAAAAAGATTGGGTGAACTTCTTCTGGAATCCGGCATGATTACGGAAGCACAGCTGCAAACCGCGTTGGAAGAGCAGCAGCGTTCCCGTAAAAAGCTCGGCGATGTGCTGCTGGAGCAGGGGGTCCTGACCGAGCATCAGCTCATCGAGGCGCTGGAATTTCAGCTTGGCATCCCGCACGTCACCTTGGCAAGGCTTAACACCGCCCCCCAATTAACCCAGGTCATTTCGGAGCAGATGGCCAAGCGGCACCAAGTGCTGCCGATTCGCGTGGACGGCCGGAAGCTGATGGTCGCCATGGCCGATCCCCTGGATTTATTCGTTATTGAAGACTTGCGGATAAGCACCGGTTTTACGATTGAACCGGCTATTATTTCAAGGGGGGAATTGCAGCGGGGGATCGCCCGGCTATACGGGCAGCAAGATTCCGTGCACGAAGAGGCGGGGAGCGGTCAGATCGAGGTGGAAGAGTCGATGATTCTGGACGAAGACTCCCCGGTCGTCCGCCTCGTTCAGCAAATGATCGAACAGGCGGTGCGCCTCGGCGCCAGCGACGTTCATGTCGATCCGATGGACGCGCAGCTGACGGTCCGTTACCGTATTGACGGACAACTGCGCAAAGGGCGGTCCATTCCGAAATCGATGCAGGGCATCATCACCGCCCGGCTGAAAATTTTGGCCCATTTGAACATCGAAGAACGCCGGCTGCCTCAGAATGGGCGCACCAAGCTGACGGTCGACGGCAAACCGATCGACATCCGGTTGTCTTCGCTGCCGACGGTGCATGGGGAACAAATCGTCATGCGCCTGTTTGACCCATCCGAAGGGATACATAGTCTGGACAAACTGGGCATGGCCGAGGAAAATCTCGAATTGTTCCGGCGCATGGCCGGAAAGCAGCATGGGATGGTTCTGCTGGCGGGACCGGCGGGGAGCGGGAAGACGACGACTCTCTACTCCGTATTGCAGCATCTGAACCGCGAAGAGACGAGCGTGATCACGATCGAAGATCCCGTGGAATACATGCTTGACGGCGTTAATCAGACGCAGGTTTCCCCTGCGGCCGGATTGACGTTCGCCCAAGGTCTCCGCTCTATTTTAAGGCAGGATCCGAATATTATTATGGTCGGGGAAATCCGTGATCCGGAAACCGCGCAAATCGCCATCCGCGCTTCGTTAACGGGCCAGCTTGTGTTTTCGGCGCTGCATACGAGCGATACGGTCGGCGCGGTCGTCCGGCTAAGGGAGATGGGGATCGAGCCGCATCTGATCGCCTCCGCGCTGATCGGAGTAGTCGCCCAGCGGCTGGTCCGCTGCGTTTGTCCCGATTGCAAAACCGGATACGCGCCGGATATGCAGGAGCTTCTATACCTTGAGCGTCTGGGCTTCAAAGCGGACAAGCTGTATCGCGGCACGGGCTGCCCCGCTTGCGGAAAAAGCGGTTACCGCGGCCGGATGGCGGTGCACGAAGTATTGCTTGTAAGCGACGAGCTGCGCTCCGGGATCGCAAGCGGACAATCCGCAAAGGAGCTGCGGCGGCTGGCCCGGGAAACCGGCACGACCACCTTGTTGGCCGACGGCGTTGGAAAAGTGCTGAAGGGACACACCACCCTTCAGGAAATTATCCGCGAAGTGGAAGAAGAAAGATGACAGCGGGCTGTTTGGCGGGGAGTGAATTGGTCGTGACTCTACTTGACTTGTTGCCTTCGTTCGCCGCGCTGCTGTATGATCAAATTGTTTATACCGATGTTTAACTTATACGGAATTTTCGGCTCAAAACCCACAACGGTTTTTGACGATCAGGAAGGCGCAGCCCCAGGGGCGAGCCGGCGCGTCGTTCTAACGGTTGCAGGCTGCTACTGAAGCGAACCAAGCGATGGCCTTCAAAATAGCGACACTTTAAGTACTTATTGTCCGGAGTCTGGCACTCACATTCCCATTAGCGGCATTTTTTGTCGTTATTTTCCTATGAATGGTCGGGAACGTGGGCATTTTCTTGTGATTGGAGAAAATAGCGTCATATATCACCCCTATTTCTCTCAAGAGGATGGATATCGCCGGAATAACGACATTTTTTGTCCTTATTTCGCTGGAGGTTCTCATAATTGTTTGGTCAAGCGCCGTTATTGGTTTGAGCTTATTTTAGGGGGTTAATAAAATATGCCGGCAGCTATGGAACGTACGACGCCGTTATTGGAGGGGCTATGGAAACGATAATGTTGGCGGCGCTTAACTTTATCGCCGGGTTGGCCGTAGGCGCCGGCCTGGCGCGGCTCGGGCGCCGCCTGGTGGCGCGGCGGGGGCTGGTGCCCGCGAGCGGAAGTGGCGTCGGCGGAAGCGGCACGGGCGGAACCAGCGTCGGCGGAAGCAGCGCGGGCGGAAGCAGCGTGGGCGGAAGCAGCGTGGGCGGAGGCAGCGCGTGCGGAAGCGGAGCGAGCGGAAGCAGCGTGGGCGGAGGCAGCGCGTGCGGAAGTGGCGCGAGCGGAAGCAGCGTGGGCGGAGGCAGCGCGTGCGGAAGCGGCGTGGGCGGAGGCAGCGCGTGCGGAAGTGGCGCGAGCGGAAGCAGCGTGGGCGGAGGCAGCGCGTGCGGAAGCGGCGTTGGCGGCAGCGGCGTGGGCGGCAGCGGCGTCGGTGGAGGCGTCGCGGGCGAAAGCGGCAGCGCACGCGTGAGCGCTGCGGCAGCGGCCGGCGGCACAGCCCCTGCCGCCGGCGCCGCACCCTCCGGCCGGCTGCGCCGGGCCGGAGACATCGCCGCCGCCTTCGCCGCGGCGGCGATGTTCGCCCTGATGCACCTGCGTTTCGGTGCATCGGGCGCATGGGCGGTCGGGCTGCTGCTGACCGCCCTGGCCGTGCTGATCGCGGTCACCGACCTGACCGCGAGAATCATCCCCAACGGCGCCTTGCTGTGCTTTGGCGCCGCGCTGCTCGCCGCCGTGCCGCTGGCCGGCGGCGGCCCGCTGTGGAGCCATGCGCTGGGCGCGCTTGGCGGCAGCGGCCTGCTGCTGCTTGTCGCTGCCCTCACCCCCGGCCGGGGGATGGGGATGGGCGACGTCAAGCTGCTGGCCGTGTTCGGCTGGGCTGTCGGTTTCCCCGGCGTGCTCCTTGCCTTATTCGTGGCCGCCGTCACCGGCGCCGTAGCGGTGGCGCTGCAGCAGGCCTTTGGCCGCAGGCAGCGCGGTCAAACGTTGGCGTTTGGCCCCTTTCTGGCCTTCGGCACCCTACTCGTGTACTTATATGGCAACGAGATCATTCATTGGTATGCCGCCAACGCCGTCCTTCCCGGGTAGATGAGAAGGTGTTGTGCTTCACCGCGAAGAGGCTGGTTTTCCCGTCAGGGAGCCGGCCTTTATCCGCCTTTATCAGGCTTTATCCGCCTTTACCAGGCTTTATCCGCCTTTATCCGCCTTTATCCGCCTTTATCAGGCTTTATCCGCCTTTTACCAGGCTTTATCCGCCTTTACCAGGCTTTATCCGCCTTTATCAGGCTTTATCCGCCTTTACCAGGCTTTATCCGCCTTTACCAAGCTTTATCCGCCTTTACCAGGCTTTATCCGCCTTTATCAACCTTTATCTGCACTAGCCTTGCATTAACTTTTGAACAAGATAACTCGTAGCCCTAAAACTCCAGATTTCCCGCAAAAGCTCAGGTGATCGAGCCGGAATTTGGGCCCGCCGGAAATCTAACGGTTGTAGCAGCCGCTATTTTGCGAAAAAAGCCCTTTTCTAAATTCTAACGGTTGTGGGCGCCGTTATCTGCCTTAATCTAGGTGAAAATAGCTGGTTTTAAGTGAAATAAGCTCTATGGCAACCGTTAAAAGTTGAAATCAACGTTTTTGGCACAAATAGCGGTTGTGGCAACCGTTAAAATTCGACTAGTGGTTAGAAATGTTATCATGTCAGATGTCAGATTTGATGCAACGTTTGTGCTTTATCCGACTTCCCCCGTCTTACCCGTCTTACCTGTCTTACCTGTCTTACCTGTCTTACCTGTCTTACCTGTCTTACTGTCTTACTGTCTTACTGTCTTACCCGCCTTTGCCTCATCCTTATCCATCTTCATCCTCCTCATCTGCTTTTTTCCACCCTTATCCGTAATGGCGTACCAGCGCACGTGCCCGCTCGCGGATTCGGTCCGCGATTTCGCGCGGCTCCAGCACTTTGGCGTCAGGACCCAACTGGAAAAAATACGCGGCAGTGAACTCCACTTCGCTTTCGTCGATCACGGCATCGATATAGCCGTGGTCCGGATCGGCCGCTGTGATATGCGGTTCCAGCCAGGGCTGGCTGCGGCACTGCCGCATGCCTTCCCGGGTCAGCTCGACATACAGCCGCACCGGCGCTTTCAAAGGCTGTCCGGAGAGCTGCTCCAGCCAGCCTGCCAGACCGACGGGCGGGTCGAACGTTTGCGGCAGGGTTTCCGCAAACAAAAGGCGATCCGTCCGAAACTGGCGGACATCGCCGGTGTTCAGGTCGACGGCGGGCATGTACCAGAAGCCGTCGTAGGCGTATACCCCAAGCGGCCCAACCTCTCTTTCTGTGTCCTCCGTTTTCGAAGCATACCCGATTTTCAGCACCTGCCGGTCTGCAGCCGCCTCGATAATTTCCTTCAAAAACGGTGAAGCGACGCTGCGTTTGCGGCTCCAAATCGCGACTACCGCGTCCAGGCGCTCCACTTTGCGCTTCATGTCGTCAGCCAGGTTCGCGTACAGTTTGCGGGAGACGGATTTCACATTGATGTCAAAGGGCAGCGACGGATAATACTTCAACGTTTGGAACGCGAAAAAGACGGCAAACGCTTCGTCTTCGTCGAACATCACAGGCGGCAGCATCCTGCCGCGGAGCAGGCGGTACCCTCCGGTTCGGCCCGGCTCGGTATAGAGCGGGACGCCCATCTCGCTCAGTTCGCTCAAATAGCGGTGCACCGTCCGCACGGACACCCGGAATTCGTCAGCGACCTCCTGTGCTGTAAAGCTGCGTTTGGCGTTGACATACATGATCAGGTCGAACAAAAGCCTCGTCTTGGACATCCAAGCTCCTCCATTTTCTAAACCATGACAGTTTTTGTCATGGTTTTAATTTATTCTATTTTAAGTGAATCATCCAGAGGAGGGAAAGGAAACATGCATAAAGACGATTTCATTCATGTGTTCGGAGCCAGAGAAAAAAATTTGCGGGACGTTGGCGTCTCCATTCCGAAAAAGCGGATTACGGTGTTTGCCGGCGTATCCGGTTCGGGGAAGTCGGCGCTTGTTTTCGATACGATCGCGGCCGAATCGCAGCGGCAGCTGAACGAAACTTACTCAAGCTTTATCCGCAACCGGCTGCCCCATTACGGACAGCCGGAGGTGGAGGGCATCTCCAATTTGCCGGTATCGATCGTAATCAATCAGAAGCGGCTTGGCGGCAACGCCAGATCGACCGTTGGCACGGCCACGGATATCTACGCGCTGCTGCGTCTGCTGTTTTCCCGGCAAGGCGCCCCCTTCGTCGGTTATTCCGACGTTTTTTCCTTCAACAATCCGCAGGGGATGTGCCCGGAATGCGAAGGGCTGGGCAAGGCGAAGACGATTCTTATCGACCGTTTGATTGACAAGGAAAAATCGCTGAACGAGGGTGCGATCCTGTTCCCCACCTTCCAGCCCGGCGATTTCCGCTGGAAAAGATATACCGCCACCGGACTGTTCGACAACGACAAAAAGCTGAAGGATTACACCGAGGAAGAAATGGATACGCTGCTATACAAAACGGGGTTCAAACCGGCGAATCCGACGAAAGAGTGGCCGCCGACTTCACTGTACGAGGGCGTCGTCCCCCGCATCAAACGGTCTTTCCTGGACAAGGATGGCCGGGATAACGCCCTTTACAAGGAAGCGATCAAACGGATCGCGTCCGAGGGGATATGCCCGGCGTGCCGCGGCGGCAGGCTTAAACCTGACGTGCTGACATGCCGAATCAACGGAAAAAACATTGCGGACTGCGCGAATATGCCGGTCAGCGAGCTGATTGATTTTGTGCGTACTGTCCGCGAACCGCTGGTCCGCACGGTGACCGAGGCGATCATCAAACGGCTGGCCGACATGATCGAGATCGGGCTCGGGTATTTGAGTTTGAACCGGGAAACGTCCAGCCTGTCGGGCGGCGAATCGCAGCGGATCAAACTGGTGCGCCAGCTCGGCAACAGCCTGAGCGATTTGCTTTACATTTTGGATGAGCCCAGCAGCGGTCTGCATCCCCACGATGTCGGCCGGATCAACCGGCTGCTGCGGCAATTAAGGGATAAAGGCAACACCGTGCTGATCGTGGAGCATGACCCGGACGTGATCCGGATCGCCGATCATATCGTGGAAATGGGGCCGGGCGCCGGAATGGGCGGTGGAAGGATCGTCTACGAGGGAGAATTCGGCGGGCTGATGTCGGCCGATACGCTGACCTCCCGGCTGCTGAAGCGCCGGCTTTCATTCAAAAGCGAGGTCCGGAAACCGGCCGGATGGCTGGAAATTCCACGCACGAGCCTCAACAATTTGAAAGAGGTAAGCGTCCGGGTCCCCGCAGGGGTGATGACCGCCGTTACCGGAGTGGCCGGATCGGGCAAAAGCACATTGATCCGCCGTGCGTTTGCGCAGGCCTATCCCGAGGCGATCGTTGTCGATCAAGGGGTTATCGGCGCTTCGAACAGGTCCAATATCGCCACTTATATCGGCATATTCGATACGATCCGGGAGCGGTTTGCCAAGGCGAATCGGGTCAGCCCTTCGCTTTTCAGCTTTAATTCGCAGGGGGCCTGCCCGGCCTGTAAGGGACTCGGAACCATTTACACCGATTTTGCTTTTATGGATACGGTGGCGACCGTTTGCGAAGCTTGCGGGGGGAGACGCTTCAATGAGGAAGTGCTGTCCTACCTGCTGCGCGGCAAAAATATCAGCGACATCATGGCTATGACCGTCGCCGAGGCGCTGTCTTTTTTTCAAGAAAAAGAGATTTTGCCGGCGCTGGAAAGGCTGCGGGAAACCGGGATCGATTACGTTGCGCTGGGACAACCCCTCAGCACTTTGTCGGGCGGAGAACTGCAACGGGTCAAGCTGGCAGCCGAATTGGAGGAAAGAGGCAATATATACGTGCTGGACGAACCGACCACCGGGCTGCATCTGGCGGACGTTGACCGGCTTATCCGCGTGATGAACCGCCTTGCCGATCAGGGTAACACGCTGATCGTTATCGAACATCATCCGGAAGTGATCTGCCAGGCCGATTGGATCATAGATCTGGGTCCCGGCGCGGGGGCGGAGGGAGGAAGGGTGTTGTTCGAAGGCGTGCCCAGGGATATTACGGCTTGCGGCGAATCTTTAACCGGACAATATATCAAGACCGCCGCAGCCCGGGCGGAGGACTAGACTGCGGAAGCGGCACGGCATGTATGACAATTAACCGACAAATTACCTCGAAAAACCGCCAATTTCCCCGATTTTGCGCAAAATTACTAAAAAACCATTCCATTTGTTGATACTTTTTGGTATTGTCGCCGTATATATAATTATAACGCGGAAAGGTGGTGCAACAGGGGGATGGAAATGTGGGCCATTTGGCTGATCGCCGCCGGAGCTTTACTGGTGTTCGAAATGATGACGCTGACATTTTATTTGCTGTGGTTATGTATCGGGGCGCTAGTGGCGGCGATCGTGGCTTGGATAGCCCCCGAGGCTTATGTTTTGCAGGTGGTGGCCGGCTGTCTGGTCGCTTTAGGGTTGACCATATTTACCAAGCCGCTGTCGCGAAAATTTCGCGCATCGAAAGGGTTTAAAGATGTCGGCACCGAACTGGTAGGCAAACAGGGCATCGTCGTGGAACCAATTGAAGAGGGGCAATACGGCATCGTCAAGGTTGGGGGAGACACGTGGAGCGCCAAGTCCGCCCGGCCGATCGGCAAGGATGAGCGCGTGCGGGTGCTGAAGCGCAGCAGTACGATTATCGAGGTAGAACGATGGGAGGAAATTTCTTAATGCCGTGGGTTATTCTTGTAATTATTGTTGTCGTTGTGGTCGTATTTATTTCGCTTACGATCAAAATTGTGCCGCAGCAGCGGGTGGGTGTCGTCGAACGGCTCGGTAAATTCCACCGGTTGTTGACGCCGGGGTTGAACATCCTGATTCCGGTAATTGACCAGGTTCGCCTGTATCATGATTTGCGGATTCAACAGACAAACGTGCCGCCGCAAACCGTGATTACGAAGGACAACGTTCAGGTGGAAATCGATACGATCATTTTCTATCAGGTGGTCGATCCGGAACAAGCTACGTACGGAATTTCCGATTACGTATACGGGGTTCGGAACATCACGACCGCTACGATGCGGCAAATTATCGGTAAGTTGGAGCTTGACGAAACGTTGTCCGGCCGGGAAAAAATTTCGACGGAAATCCGCATTGCGCTGGATGAAGCGACCGAAAAGTGGGGCGTGCGGATCGAGCGCGTCGAAGTAATCGACATCAAGCCGCCGATCGACATTCAGGAAGCGATGGACAAACAAATGAAGGCGGAGCGGAACAAACGGGCGATTGTGCTCGAAGCCGAAGCCGCCAAGCAGGACATGATTTTGCGCGCCGAAGGCGACAAGCAGAGCAAAATCCTCAAGGCGGAAGGCGATAAGGAAGCGCGCATCCGCGAAGCCGAAGGCTTGCGGCAGGCGCAGGAACTGGAAGCGCTGGGGGAAGCGAAGGCGATTCAGGCGGTGGCGGAAGCCGAGAAGGCGCGGATCGAAATGCTCCGCGACGCTGCATTGACGGAAGAGGTGCTGGCTTACCAGTCCTTCGACGCTTTGAAGGAAGTGGCCAAAGGACCGGCGAACAAAGTGTTCATCCCGTCCAATGCGATCGAAACGCTCGGCACCCTGGGCGCGATCGGCGAAGTGTTCAAGTCTGGCAAGGAAGGGAAATAATCTTGTAACGACAACACGAAAAAGCCTGGCAGGCATTCAAGCCTTGCCAGGCTTTTTCTTTTAAGGCAGCACGTTTTGCCTTCCGCTTGTTTCTTTGGTAGTAACGCCGCTCTACTGGATCAACACTGGATCAACATTGGATCAACTGCAAATGTGCATTTGGTTTTTCTGACATACGCCATTTTGGAGCGGTTGAGATGCAAAAGTGCATCTGTTTTGGGACTATGGGATAAAAAAGTATCTTTTAGCCGGAAAGGAACTGCAGTTTTGCATTTGGCGAGCCGTTTTCGGGGAATTTCGACGAAACTCGCATGCCCTTTTGCATTTCACGTCCCGGCTTGTCCAACGCGCAAAAACCGCCCGGGTGATTTCACCGGGCGGTTTTCTATATGAACGGCTCAGGAGTGCCGGGCCGATAGCTGCTGCTTGAGGCGTTCCAGCTCCGCGTTGACGGCGGGGGTAGGAATGCCGGCGTCTGTGCCGGCGGCGGCAGGGGAGGTTCCGTAGCCGGAACCGGAAAGCTGGCTATTTGCTTCCCATTCCAGGATCTTCTCTTCCATGCGCTCGAAGCCGCGGGCCGCCGTGCCGCTTTCAATGCCGTGGCTGATGCTCGGCGGCTGCTCCGCTTTCCGCTCTTGCGCTTTGCGGGCCCGTGCGGCCAACTCGTTGCGCTTCTCTTTCAGGCGGTCGTATTCCGCCTTGCCTTCTTCCAGGCGGAGCTCCAGCTCCTTCACGCGCTCGCGGGCTTCGCCTGCGGCGGCGGCGTATTGCTGCGCCTGCTCCTCGTAGCGGAGCTTCTCCGCGGCGGCGTGCTGCGCCGTAACTTCGTCTCCACTCTCCAGCGCGGTCAGCGCGCGGATTTCGCTTTGCTTGGCCAAATGGGCGATGTCCGCGCTTTTTCTTTCCTGCACGGCAGCGTTCATTTGCTGCTCCTTGATCGTTTTTTCCATGTCGTTCAGATCGTCTTCCAGGTTGCGCAGGTATTGTCCGGTCATGACCACCGGGTCTTCCATTTTGTTTAACACTTCGTGTATGGACGCTTTGGCTAAGTTGGCGATTCTGTCAAAAATGCTGCTCATAATCATCTCTCCTTAAATTAGTTTTCGATTAGTAGTTGGTGAACGGTTCGTCGTATCCGAGCCCGGCAAACGGTTCTCTCGGCACGATCAGGCTGGCGATCAGGTACAGGGCGACGACGGTTCCGACGCTGAAAAAGACTGCGATCAGGGCGACGAGCCGCACGACCGTTGCATCGATCCCCAGCCACTGGGCGATGCCACCGCACAAGCCGCTAATTTGTCTGTCCGTGGAGGAACGGTAAAGTTTTCTCATAAATAACCACTCGCTTTCTTTTATTTGAGGTGATTCAAAAAGTCGGCTGTGGATCACGAAAGCAGTAAGGCTGCAAGCCGGCTTTTTGAACATTAATTTTAAAATCGGGTTAGCGGTTCGTGTTGTTTCCGCTGTTCATGCTTTTATTCTAGCGGGATTTGCGGCTGGACATAACGGGCCTGAGACGGTTTGTGAACTGGACCTTGGTCGGGTTGGTTCCTCGGCGCAAGGTCGGGGATTATATTGCGGGATGAGGGGGATAAGACATCCCTCATTCAGATTTCGCGAAAAAACGCCAGCAATTGCATCTCGATGTCATAAAGATGTAAAACATCGTATAAAAATAGGGTAGGCATTTATTCGTAAAATGAGCGGATAGGCTAAAAAGTAGATTCAGGAAAGGAAGTGCAGGCATGCGCATCGCTGTTTTACAGGGCAGCACCAGGAGTGGGGGCAATACGGAGCAATTAACGAACAAGGTATTAGAGGGGATTCCCTATACGAATATCGTTTTGCGCGCCAAAAAGATCAAACCGATTCACGATCAACGGCATACGGAGGGAGGGTTCGATCCGGTCGACGATGATTATGAAGAGGTGATCCGGGAAGCGCTGGAGCATGACGTGCTGGTTTTTGCCAGCCCGGTGTATTGGTATGGCGTTTCCGGCCTTTTGAAAAACTTCATCGACCGCTGGTCGCAAAGCCTGCGGGATCCGCACTACGATTTCAAAGCGGAGCTAGCAGGCAAAACGGCTTACGCCGTAGTGGTCGGCGGCGACAATCCGCGGATCAAGGCGCTGCCGGTCATCCAACAGCTGCAGTATACGTTCGATTTTGTTGGCATGCCGTTTGCGGGGTATATCATCGGCCAAGGCAGCAAGCCGGGGGACGTGTTAAACGACAAGCGGGCGCTCCGCGACGCTGAGGTGCTGAACGCCGAATTGCGGGCATGGTTGAAGGTGCAATAGGAGGTTGCGGGCAAGGGCGCAACTTAAGTTTGTAAACCGGAGAGCGGCTGCCGATTAGGGGGAGGCGGAGTTCTCCGGTTTTTTCGTCGCTGGTGTTGGCATCGGTACCCTTGGTTCGCATCGTCATTGGAAAAAATCCAATAGATTGACGGAAATCGAACGCTATTTAGAGCTCTCATTGGAAAAAATCCAATAGAATTCGCTCAAACTGACCCTTTAACGCCCCTTCGAGCCGAATCAATTGGAGATTATCCAATCACACTGTCGTATTTTCCACCTAATTTCCAATTCTATTGGATATATCCAATCAGGCCACGCATCTATGCTAAGTTTCCAGCTTCATTGGATATTTCCAATCAGATCGCCACATGGGTGGTCCCATTTTAATATGGGTCTAACATTGCAGGATTATATTGGGAGGATGGACTATAATAATTTTAAGTAAATATCCCAAGGAGGAATCGCCATTGGCCGAGATCATCAATTTTGCGCACCGCGGGGCGGCGGGGCATTGCCCGGAGAACACGATGGCGTCTTTTGCCCGGGCGCTTGAGCTGGGGGCTACCGGAATTGAGACGGATGTGCAAATGACCCGGGACGGACAACTCGTGCTCATACATGACGAATCGCTGCAGCGGACGGCGGGGACGCCGGAGTGGATTAAGGACATCACGCTGGAGGAAGCGAAGCAATGCGAGGTGGGTTCCTGGTTCCACGAGGACTACCTGGGGGAAAGCATCCCGACGCTGGAAGAGCTGCTGGAGCTGGTGCGCGGTACGGATACGATCATCAATCTGGAATTGAAAACAGGCGTGGTGCTTTACCCTGGCATCGAGCAGAAGGTCATTGACGCCGTGCGGCGTTTTGGTCTGGCCGAGCGGACGATCATTTCCAGCTTTAATCATTATTCTTTGGTCGAGTGCAAAAAAATAGCCCCGGACATCCGCACCGGTATTTTATATATGGAAGGGTTGTACGAGCCCTGGGACTACGCGAAGCGGATCGGGGCGGACGCGCTGCATGCGTACCAGTATGCGCTCACGCCGGAGCTGGTTGCGGCCGCCAAGGAGGCCGGGGTCGCTTATCACCCGTTTACGGTGAATGATCCCAAGGTAATGCGCGCGCTGATTCAGGCCGGGGTGGCGGGCATCATTACGGATTATCCCGATGTCCTGGTCGAACTGCTGGGTTAAATAGAGGAGCGTGAGCGGATGAAAAAAACATGGCTGCTGGGTCTGGGCTTTTTCAGCATCAGCTTGACCTGGGCGCTTTATAACGCATTTGTGCCGCTGTTTTTGGACGATTATGTGAAAAGCGCCGCTATGATCGGGTTCATGATGACGATCGACAACTATTTCGCCATCGTGCTGCAGCCATGGATCGGACACCGCAGCGACAAAACGATGACAAAGTTCGGGCGCAGAATGCCTTATCTGCTGATCGGCATGCCGTTTGGCGCCGTGTTCGCGGCTTTGATACCGCTTCATACCGGCTTTGTTACGCTCGTTTTGTTTATGGTGCTGATGAATTTGTCGATGAGCTTGTTTCGTGCCCCGACGGTTGCTTTAATGCCGGACATTACGCCGGAGCATCTGCGGACGAAAGCAAACGGCGTCATCAACTTTATGGGCGGAATCGGTTCGGTGCTCGCTTTTGGCCTCGGCTCCAAGCTGTACGGAATCGGCTCTTACGTTCCTTTTTTGTTTGCCGGGATCGTGATGCTCGGCTGCTTGGTGGTGCTGAAGGCGGTGATCCGGGAGCCGGCGGTTTATGCTTATTTAGGGGCCGGGGGCGGGGACGTATCCGACGTTTCTGCCGTATCCGACGCGGCTGCCTCATCCGACGTATCTGCCTCATCCGCCGAGCCAAAACGCCCGGTGCGGATCAAAGACCAATTGGACAAAACAACCGTCCTGATCCTGGCGGCGATTTTTTTCTGGTTTGTGGCGTATCAAGGCGTGGAAGCGTTGTTTACGCTGTACGGCACAAAACAGCTCGGCATGAGCGACAGTGAGGCTTCGTTTTCGCTGATGTTTTTCTCGCTGGCTTTTCTCGCGTTTGCGCTGCTGAGCGGCTGGTTGGGGGCCAGGTTCGGAAAAAAGACGATCATTTCGCTGGGGGTGGCTGGGCTGTTCGTCATTTTTGGTGCGGTCGTTTTTGTGGAGTCCGTGTTTTGGCTGCGGGCGCTGCTGATCGTCGGGGGGATTTTTTGGGCCTGCATCAACATCAACTCGTATCCATGGGTGGTAGCGACCGGACGGGAGGAGAGCATCGGTACCCGCACGGGAATTTATTATTTCGTCTCGTCGCTGGCTGCCATCACCTCGCCGCCGCTGCTCGGCTGGCTGATCGACGCGTTTGGTTACCCGGCGCTGTTCGTCAGCGCTTCGCTCGGGATGCTGTTGGCGCTACTTTGCCTGCTGGGCGTCAAGTCGGACCGCAAATCCGCCGGGCTGGGGGCCAAGGGATAAGATGCAGATGACGTAAAGTAACGCGGGACTGTACATCGTGCGCATTGCTCTCTGTGTTCACGGAGCCGGTACCGTGCAGGAACATGAATTTGTAGGGTCTGAGAGGGACAGCAACATTTGTAGGGTCTGAGAGGGACAGCAACATTTGTAGGGTCTGAGAGGGACAGCAACGGTTGTCGGCGTGGGTTGGTCAGCGTTTGGTTTGGTCAGCGTAGGCACGATGTTTTTTCAGACGACGGCTGGTCTAACTGCATGCCGCTTGGAATCCAAGGAGTGCTTGCTAACGGACAGGAGCGCCCTTATTTGCCCGAAAAAACGGGGTTTTAAATTCTAACGGACCTGGGCGCTCTTATTTGCCCCAAAATGGCCGAAAACGTACAGTGAAGCGCCAAATAAGGTCGCTGGTGTCCGTTACATTCCGAAAGCCCTCGATTTCGCCGAAATAAAGGCGCTGGTGTCCGTTAGAATGTGTGAATAGAAAACCTCCGCGACTCGCCCGTAATGCACGGGTGCGCTGCCGGAGGTTTTTTGTGATTTGGCCAGGTTAGGCTGATTTACGCGCGGAGCGGAGAGCGAGCCACAGTGCGGCCAGCGAGACGATCAGGGCGGCGATGGACACCACCAAGGTGGCCGTTTCGACCCCGGACGTGCCGGCACTTTGCGCTGCGGCGGGGTTGGCAGCGCCTGCAGTTGCGTTCGCGCCGGAGTTGCCGCTCTGGGTGCCAGCGTTGCCGGCCGCCGCGTTGCCCGCGCCGTTCGTGCCGCCGCCGCTCGCCCCTGTGCCGGCGTCATCTCCGTTCGCGCCCGCTCCGCCAGCTGCGCTGCCTGCGCTGCTACCGCTTGCGTCGTGGCCGTGTCCGGCATCAGCGGTTGCTCCATCGCCAGCCGCTGCACTTATTACCGTCAGCGAATGCGGATAATCGGCGCCCGCGCCGCCGGTCCATTCCACCACGCTGCCGTCGTTGTAATATTGGAAGGCGTCCCAGGCCACTTCGGCCTCTTTATCAGGGTTTTTGGCCACAAAATCGAATTGCTGGAACTCGCCGGGCCCGATTCCGTCGCCCTCGGCGGTCCAGGTGACTGCCGTCACGGCGCCGGCATCGTTTTTGGTCAACTCAACGTCCCAATCCGGAATTGGCCGATATTGCTTGAACTCTACGCCGTCCGATATTTTTAGCGCGACCTTGACCGTAGGGATGTCTTTTTCGACGGGTACCTTGATGGTGTACGTTTGCCAGGCCCCCGGTGCGGATTCTCCGGGATTGACGGTCACATGCGCGCTGGCGACGCCAGCGAAAAGCAAGGTGGCCGCCGCTGAAGCGACAGCGAGCCATAAACGGTTCATGCGTAATGGAAGGGCTCTAAACATGTTAATCCTCTCCTTATTTATTCATTGCATTAATGATTTACTAGTAGAATGATCCGGAAATAATATGGCTTCTCTGCGGACAGGGGCCATGGATCACTTTGTTCTATATTAGTCTTGTGCTCAGTATCGTCCCTATAAAATAGAGGAACTTTAGGGTCTTATTTTCCGAATTTGAGCCTATTCATCACCATAGGGGAACTATTGGGTCTTATTTTCCGATGAACAGGTCGAAAGGCGGCCTTTCGCTACTAAATCGTAAAAATAGCGCCATAAAATTCCTCTATTTCACGCAACATGGGGGATATCGCTGAAATAGCGCCCTTTTTTTCCTTTATGTTGTCACCCGAGATCTTCAATAGACTAATTTTGCCGTTTTCTCAAGTCTTCACTTGCCATCATGCTAACGTTATTTCCAGAATCGTATACTGGATTATTTGCTGCCGACCCGCAGTTCCGTATCGTAGTCCAGGGTGTCCAGCGATTTCAGCAGGATATGGACGTGAACATTCCAACGGCCGCCCATCGTGATGATTCCGTCAGCTTTGGCTTCGGGCGGATCACTGCCAAACTGCTGGCCGGGAAAACCGATTTCTATGGTGCCCATATCCATTTCTTTGGAGGTCAGCTCCAGCGTGACTTGTTCAATATCCCGGCGGGGTTGGCCGTCCGGCCCGGTGATCGCCGCCCGGAACGTGTTGGACCCTACAAGATTGGGCGAGATGCTGATCGTGAGTCGAGATCCGTCCGGGAGCTGGTTCGTCAGCTGGGCCGGGCCGGGATTGGCCGCGGCGGTCGGCAGATTGGCCAACAGCGCCGTCAAAGCGAGAACAACCAAGCCGAGGGCGAATTCCGTCCATACCCCGGCTCCGAGTGGCCGGGAGGGCTTGCGTCCGCGCAGGAAAGCCGACATCCCCAGCGCCAGGCACACCAGGGTCAGCAGTATTTTCCCCAGCAGCACTTTGCCGTAATCCGAATGAAACAGAGCATACCAGGTAGGCACATGAAGCAGGCTTCCGTATACACCGGTAAAGATCAGAACGGCAACGCAGCCTGCGGCCAGCATGGAGAAACGCCGGACCGCACGCCAATAAAGCGTATGTTGCGGCAAATCCGCGGCGGTGGCAGCGGGCGGGGCGCCCGAAGGATCAACCAAGCCGCCAGTGGCCGCGCCCGGGTCCGCCGCTGGCGCCGACGCTCCTGCCGGTTCGGCGCGGGCCTCTGCTGGTGTCGATGTACGTGCCGATTCGGCAAGAGCCACCGCTGGCCCCGGTGTAGGCGCCGGTTCGGCAAGAGCCATCGATGGCGCCGACGCACGTGCCGATTCGGCAAGAGCCACCGCTGGCCCCGGTGTAGGCGCCGATTCGGCAAGAGCCATCGATGGCGCCGACGCACGTGCCGGTTCGGCAAGGGCCTCCGCTGGCGCCGATGTATGCTCCGACTCGGCGCGGGCCTCTGCCCGCAGCGGCTTCGGCCGGGCGACCGCGGCCGGCAGCAAAAACGCCACGGCGCCCACGCCGCCGAGCCAGATCAATCCGGCGGCCAAGTGCAGGAAGTCCACCGTGACGGCGGCGGATTTCACGGAGGCCGTGGCCGCGTGGCCGATAAAAGCCTTGGCGAGCAGCAAACCAAGGCCGGCCGCGAAGGTCAAAGCAAGGAGCAGTCTGCCCGGGCAGGACTTTTTGCTGAAGGCGCGAAGGAGGAGGATGGTCGATGTGAGCAATACGATGAGCAGCACGGCCTGGTACCCCCAAATTTCGCCAAAGCTCGTGTAGGTCAACGTCTCCTGCAGGCTGCCGGGATCAAACGCTTTGCTCCAGCCGCCGCCGGAATCGCTGGCGGTTTGCTGCGGCAAGCTGAGCAGCACGGCGGCCGCGGCTGCAGCAAATCCGAGAAGCAGGGCCGTGCGGCTGCGCCGCTTCAAGCGTTCGGGCAAAGCAACCGAACTTTGTTTCCCGGCGGGCAGCAGCCACAAATGGAACGTAAGAGTGCCCAAATACAAGGTCATGCCACCGTAAAACAGCCAGCGGATCGCCAGCAGGCTCCAGCCGGGAAAGCTGTTCTGAGCGGTGGAGTCGTGTTGGGGAACGCTGCTTGAAGCTCCCTGCCCGATTTGAAAAGAAATTGTCCCGGAGACGGGATGCCCATCGCCGGAGACGACTTTCCACTTAGCCGCATACGCTCCCTCTGGCAGGTCCGGCTTTAGGGCAACGTTCAGCCGGGTAGGCTGTTCCGGATCGAATACAGGCTCGCCCGCGACCTCGCTGACACCGGACGGCCCGATTACCTGTAGCTCATAAAAGCCGGCTTCGATCGGCTCGTTGAATTCAATCCGGACGGAGCTCGGCGCCTGGTCCAGCGTTTCATCCGCCGCGGGCGTCGAGGAAACGACATAGGCATGGGCCAGCACGGCAGGAGGGCGCATGCCCAGCACAACGAAACACACCAACACCATAAGCGCGGCCCATTTGTACCATCGTAATTTCAACTTCACTACCGCCTTTATTGAAATAGTCAATGATAAATTTCACAATAAATATTATTTTACAATGGTTGTTAAAACTTTAGTATGACTACAACGGGCTATATGGGACTAACCTGATCTGAATTTTTGTCGATTGTGTGAAGGTTCAAGCGGGCATTTTTTCCAGCGTGGACAATGGCTAAGCCTTGAAATCAGCGTTTGACAGCCGGCAATTGGAACGACCAAGGTAGCGTCGCCTTCAAAATAGCGGTACTTAATGTACTTATTATCCGAAACCTACCATGTTTATCCCCATTAGCGGCATTTTATGTACTTATTTTCCTAAGAATGGTCCAGAACGCGGGCATTTCCTTGTGGCCCTAAGAAAATAGCGACATAAAATGGCGCTATTTTCTCAACTGGACGGATGTTGCCGTAATAACGACATTTTATGCCCTTATTTTTTCGTCAGAGTTCTCGGGTGACCTGGTGTTGCAAATTTCGGCTTAGGATGAAGGCTTTCTTTCGCCAGGTTGTTTTGTTAAGCGCCGTTTTTGGTTCTAAGCCAGAATATGAAAAAATACTAACTATGCATGTTAAGGATTTAAAATAAGCCAAGGGTAAGCTACAATGGGTAAGAGTCTACATTTGGAGGAGGAAGGCAAGTGACAACGAAGATCAAAGCGGGTATCGTAGGATACGGAAATTTGGGACGGGGCGTGGAACTGGCGCTGAAGCAAAATCCCGATTTCCAGCTGCAAGCTATTTTTTCAAGAAGAAAACCGGATGAGGTGGCAGCGGCCGGCGGCGTCGTACACATTTCCGAAATCGAA
The DNA here is from genome assembly GCF_046567315.2 of Paenibacillus lacisediminis. Lineage (NCBI taxonomy): Bacteria > Bacillati > Bacillota > Bacilli > Caryophanales > Paenibacillaceae > Paenibacillus > Paenibacillus lacisediminis. Next base: position 63,039 of record NZ_JBKIAX020000023.1, read on the forward strand.
AAATATAAAGGCGACATTGACGTGCTCATTCTTTGCGGTGGTTCGGCTACGGATTTGCCGGAGCAGGGGCCGGAGCTGGCGGCCTTGTTCAATACGGTCGACAGCTTTGATACACATGCCAAAATCCCTGAATATTTCGAAAAAGTGAACGCAGCGGCGGCGAAGGCCGGAACGGTTAGCGTGATTTCCACGGGATGGGATCCAGGCTTGTTCTCGCTGAACCGGCTGCTTGCCGAAGCCGTGCTGCCGGAAGGCAAAGAGTACACGTTCTGGGGCAAAGGGGTCAGTCAAGGCCACTCCGATGCGATCCGGCGCGTACCGGGGGTTAAAGATGGCAAGCAATACACGATCCCGGTTGAAGCGGCGGTCGAACGTGTCCGCAAAGGCGAAAATCCGCAGCTGACCACACGCGAAAAGCATTTGCGCGAATGCTACGTTGTTGCCGAAGCAGGAGCCGACCTGGCTAAAATCGAACATGAAATCAAAACGATGCCGAACTATTTTGCCGATTATGACACCACCGTTCATTTCATCAGCGAAGAGGAGCTTAAAGCGAACCATTCCACGATGCCGCACGGGGGCATGGTGCTGAGAAGCGGCCGGACAGGCAAGGACAGCACGCAACTGATCGAGTTTGGCCTGAAGCTGGACAGCAACCCGGAGTTTACGGCCAGCGTATTGGTCGCTTACGCCCGCGCAGTGTACAAGCTGTCGCAAGCCGGGGAGTCGGGGGCGAAAACCGTATTCGATATTCCGTTCGGCCTGCTGTCGCCGAAATCGCCGGAGCAGCTTCGTAAAGAATTACTGTAGTACGTTAAACAAAAAAAGCATCAAAAAATAAAAACAGGCTGTCCTTACGGATCTTGAACGATCTGGAGGGCAGCCTGTTTTGTGGTGACCGAAAATGGACAAAACACGGAAATAATGTGAATAAAATCACGAAATATCAAATCTATTATGACAATTCTGCGAACTATTAGGGAACAAGCCGTCATTGTGAACATTTATCAAAATCGCGTTTTTTGCCTGATTTTCGCCGAAAACGAGCTGTAAAGGAGATTACCTGAGATGTAAAGGAAGAATATCACACTTAAAAATAACAATATTTTACATAAATGACTATGTCTATGAATTGTTATTTACTCTTCCCTTCCCTAACATTAAATTTAGCTGAAAGACAATAGCCATCCCGGTTAATTCGTGATGGCATTCATAATGTTCACAACTTTTACTATGAAGGTTCACAATGAAGAAAGGGGTATCGGTGTCCTATGAAAAGGAAAGGGTTGCTGTTTGTAGTATTTTCAGCCCTTCTTGTGCTGCTGACCGGATGTAATTCGTTAACGGTTTTGAACCCGAAAGGGCCGGTGGCCAAGACCCAATCTGACGTCATTATTTTCTCTATTTTGACGATGGCGTTTATTTTGCTGGTTGTTTATGTTTTGTACATTTACATGCTCTCGAAATACCGCGCCTCCAAGTTGCCCGCGGATTATGAGCCGCCGCATGAGGAAGGCAGCAAATGGCTTGAAATCACCTGGATCACCATCCCGATCATTATCGTTACGGTGCTGTCGGTCGTCACGGTCCGCAGTACGGCTGCCGTTGAAAAGGTGCCGGCAGGCTACGAGGACCAGAAACCGCTCGTCATCTACGCGGCGTCCTCCAACTGGAAATGGCATTTTAGCTATCTGGAGGAAGGCGTTGAAACGGTAAACTACGTAAATATCCCAACGAACCGTCCGGTGGAATTCCGCCTGTATTCGTACGGGCCGATCACAAGCTTCTGGATTCCGCAGCTGGGCGGCCAGAAATACGCGATGAGCGACATGGTCAACAAGCTCAACCTCGTTGCCGAGCATGAGGGCTCCTACATGGGCAAAAACTCCAACTTCTCCGGTGAAGGTTTCGCCCATATGGAGTTCGAAGCTTTGGCGATGTCTCCAACCGATTTCGACAAATGGGTGAAGGACGTGAAAACGACGGAGCCTGCGCTGACGGAAAAGGAATTCGATTCCTTGCTGAACACGGCATTTGTCGGCCGCAAATCGTATTCGTCCACGCATCTGTCGTTCAGACCGGCTCCGGAGGGCGAAAACGCCGGGCATCATCACGGCGGCGAGGGAACGGCGGAGGAAGGCACGACCGGTTCCGAAGAAATGGATCACTCCGATATGGATATGCCCGGCATGGACATGTCGGACATGAACGACTCTACGATGGATCATTCGACGCATAACTAAGGAAGGGAGTAGCTTAACATGAAATGGGACGAATTTTTCGTCACTGGGGAACCGATGATTTACGGCGCCATGGTCAGCATCGTCGTCGCGTCGCTGGCGATTCTCATCGGGTTAACCTATTTTAAAAAGTGGGGCTACCTGTGGCGTGAATGGTTGACGACCGTCGATCACAAGCGCATCGGGATCATGTATATCATCTGCGCCCTGCTGATGTTGTTCCGCGGCGGCGTGGATGCGCTCCTTATGCGGGGGCAGCTGGCGGTCCCGGAAAACGGGCTGCTGGATGCGCAGCACTATAACGAGATTTTTACGACGCATGGGGTTATTATGATCCTGTTTATGGCGATGCCGTTTGTCATCGGGCTTATGAACGTCGTAATACCGCTGCAAATCGGCGCCCGCGACGTTGCGTTCCCGCGGCTGAACGCCGTCAGCTTCTGGCTGTTTTTTGCCGGAGCGATGCTGTTTAACATCTCCTTTGTCATCGGGGGTTCCCCGGATGCCGGCTGGACCGCTTATTTCCCGCTGGCCAGCATTGAGTTTAGCCCGACGGTGGGCAATAACTATTACTCGATCGCCTTGCAGATCGCCGGGATCGGTACACTAATGACTGGTGTCAACTTTGTCGCCACGATTTTGAAAATGCGCGCCCCGGGCATGACGCTGATGAAAATGCCGATGTTTACCTGGTCGGTGCTGATTACCTGCGTTATCATTATGTTTGCTTTCCCGGTGCTTACCGTGGCCTTGGCGCTAATGATGTTCGACCGGCTGTTTGGTTCGCAGTTCTTTACGATGGCCAACGGCGGGATGGATATGCTCTGGGCCAACCTGTTTTGGGTCTGGGGCCATCCGGAGGTATATATCGTTATTTTGCCCGCTTTCGGGATTTATAGTGAAATCATTTCGACGTTTTCGCGCAAAAACCTGTACGGCTACAAATCCATGGTTTACAGTATGGTCGTCATTTCGCTGCTGTCGTTTATCGTATGGGCGCATCACTTCTATACGATGGGGCATGGCGTGATGGTCAACGGCGTGTTCTCGATTACCACGATGCTGATTTCGGTTCCGACCGGGGTCAAAATCTTTAACTGGCTGTTTACGCTCCGCAAAGGGCGGATCGAATTTACGACGCCGATGCTGTATTCCCTCGCCTTTATTCCGATCTTTACGATCGGCGGAGTCACCGGCGTCATGCTGGCGATGGCGAGCGCCGACTATCAATACCATAACACGATGTTCCTGGTGGCCCACTTCCACTACGTGCTGATCCCGGGAACCGTGTTTGCCGTGATCGCCGGCTTCTACTACTGGTTCCCGAAACTGTTCGGGTTCCGGCTGAACGAGCGCCAGGGCAAGCTGGCCTTCTGGATTATCACGATCAGCTTCAACGTCACGTTTATGCCGCTGTTCTTCCTTGGACTGAAAGGCATGACGCGGCGGATGTACACCTATTCGGAAAGCACCGGTTTTGGTCCGCTGAACTTGATCGCGTCGATCGGCGCCGTCGGTTTGGCGATCGGCTTCATCGTGCTGGTCTACAACATTTACTGGAGCTTCCGGTACGCCGAAAGAGACAAAACCGGCGACCCATGGAACGCGCGCACTTTGGAATGGAGCACGCACAGTCCGGTGCCGGAGTATAACTTTGCGGTCGTGCCTGAAGTGGACGATCTTGATCCGTTCTGGAAAGCGAAGAAAACCGGAAAGCCGCTGTATACTGGTAAACTCGAAGAGATTCATATGCCGAACAACAGCGGGCAGCCGATTATTTTGGGCATTATCTTCTTCTTCTTCGGATTTTTCATGGTGTTCAGCTGGTGGATTCCGGCGATTGTTGCCGGTCTTGGCGTAATCGTTATGCTGGCGGTGCGTTCGTTCGAACGCGATCATGGCCACCACATTCCGGTCAGCAAAATCAGAAAAACCGAGGAAGCTTTGAGTAAAAAAGAATCGGAAGCGGGATTGCGGGGTGAACACGCATGAAAATAGATCATTCTTTGCCGCTTGAATACCAGACGGAAGAGAACAGCAATCGGATTTTCGGCTTCTGGCTGTTCCTGGGCGCGGAAATCGTGCTTTTCTGTACGCTGTTTGCCGTTTACCTCACGCTGTGGAACCGTACGGGCAGCGGCCCGGACGGAAAAGAAATTTTCGAAATCGGGCCGGTGCTCGCCGAAACGTTCCTGCTGCTGACCAGCAGCTTCACCTGCGGGCTGGCGGTGCATAGCATGCGGCTCGGGATGAAAAAGGCGTTTATGACCTTTTTCATCATCACGCTGCTGCTGGGCCTCGGCTTCCTCGGCGTGGAAATTACCGAGTTCGTGACGTATATTGGTGAAGGGGCAACGCTGCAAACCAGTGCCTTCCTGTCCAGCTTGTTCGTCCTGCTCGGCACGCACGGCGCCCACGTGACGCTGGGCCTCTTGTGGGGCACCGGGCTGATGATTCAGGTGAAACGCGAAGGCTTTACGCTCGATACCGCGAACAAATCGTTTATTTTCTCGCTGTATTGGCACTTCCTCGACGTCGTCTGGATCTTCATCTTCAGCTTCGTTTATTTGAAAGGAATGATGTGACATGAAAAAGCTCTTTCCTGTTCAGCACGTCATGGGATATATATTTTCGCTGATTCTGTCCGTTGTGGCGTTGTCGGTAGTTTTCTGGGATATGCCGCTGGCAGTGGGACTCACGATCCTGCTCATTTGCGCGGCGATCCAAATGTCACTTCAGCTGTTCCTGTTCATGCATATCAGCGAGGGCGGCACGAAAACCGCGTTGTTCACCAACATCGGTTACGCCCTGTTCGTCGGCCTGGTCACCGTTTTCGGCACCTTGTTCGCGATGATTTGGGGTTATCAGTAAAATCGTGTACAGGAATTGTGCACAGGAATAGTGTACAGGAATTGTGTAAAGGAAAACCCGTTGTCACCTTAAAGGTGGCGGCGGGTTTTTTGCTTGTTTTGCGGGAAAGGTAAGTGAAGTAGGGGAATGTGGGGCCGGAGCGAGGCGTCAGTTGCTTAGCCGATGATAAGGAGCGCTTTGTGATGATGGGAAGAAGCTTTTGCGATGATAAGTAGTTTTTGTGGTGATAAGTAGTCTTGCGGTAATAAGTAGCTTATGTGGTGATAAGGGCTTTGTGGTGATAAGGAACCTCTGTGATGATAAGTAGTCTTTGTGATGATAAGGAGCCTCTGCGATGATAAGTAGTTTTTGTGGTGGTAAGGTGCGCTTTGCGAGGATCAAGTGCAAATGTGCAGCTCATATCGCGATTTTCTTGCTTTCGAGACTTATGGAGTGCAAAAGTGCAGTTGAGTAGAGTTAATATGGTAAAATATGGTTTTATAGCTGAAATTAAACTGCACTTTTGCATTTGACCCACCTGTTTCGAGGAGTTTCGACGAAATTCGCCTGCACTTTTGCATTTCGTAATGCTTCGACTGATCGTAAAACTTCGACCTATGGTAAAAACTTCGACCGATCGTAAAGTTTTGATCGATCGCAAAGCTTCGACCGATCGTAAAACTTCGAACTGATCGTAAAACTTCGAACTGATCGTAAAACTTCGAACTGATCGTTAAACTCCGACCGATTGCAAAGCTCCGCTCGAAGCATCCCTCCGTTGAAGCCAGCTTTTTATCGGCAACAGGGCTTGAATTATGAAACAAATGAGAGAATAAGCGTGAAATCCAACGCTACAGGGCAAGCTGAAAAAATTGCCTCAACCTCTTTACATACCCCATGGGGGTATATTATAATGAGTTTACCACAATAAGTTATGCTGGTTTGAAAGGAGAAGACGTATGGCGGAGAACATTCAGGAACATACACACCATTGCGGAGACCACGGAGCGGAGAATGAGGGCAAAGCTGAGGGCAAAACGGTCCGGCACAGCCACCATTCCGAAGCGATGAAAGGCAACCTGACCAGCCGTTTGAACCGGATCGAAGGCCAAATTCGCGGGATCAAAGGGCTGATCGAAAGAGATACTTACTGTGACGATGTTCTGAATCAGATTGCCGCCGTCCAGTCCGCGCTCAACAGCGTCGGCCGGCTGTTGCTCGAGGGACATATGAGAAGCTGCGTCATCGAACGGATTCAAGCCGGCGAGACGGAAGTGGTGGATGAACTGTTGGTGACGGTCAATAAGTTAATGAAGTAAATATCAAAAATTTAGGAGGCAGGAATCATGCAAAATATTACGTTGAACGTGGAAGGCATGTCGTGCAATCATTGCGTTAAGTCGGTAGAAGGAGCCGTTGCCGGATTGGGCGCCACTGGCAAGGTCGATTTGGCGGCCAAAAAAGTAGAGGTTGCTTTCGACGAAAGCAAAGTGACGGTGGACCAGATTAAAGAAGCGATCGAAGAACAAGGATATGACGTGGTTTAATGCAAAAACCTAAGTTGAGTCAAACCGCTTCGAGTCTGATACGGATAACCGCTTGATCAGGCTCGGAATTAGCGGAGATTTTTTTGTTTGAAATATACCCCGTGGGGGTACATTGAGGCGAAACGCAAACAAATATGGAGGAATCACTATGGAAAAAGCACTGTCGGCCCCCAACGATCAAGCGATGCTGCAAATCACCGGCATGACTTGCGCCGCCTGCGCGGCCCGGATCGAAAAAGGGTTAAACCGGCTTCCCGGCGTGGAGCAGGCGAACGTGAACCTAGCGCTGGAGACGGCCCAGGTAACGTATGAGCCGGGGCAAGTATCGCTGGAGCAAATCATCGATAAAGTTAGCAAGCTCGGATACGGAGCCATTCCCAAACCTTCGGAGCAGGAATCGGAGGACATCCGGACCCGGGAGATCCGCAAGCAGAGAAACAAGCTGATCGTGTCGGCAGTGCTGGCATTTCCGCTGCTGTGGGCGATGGCCGGGCATTTCTCCTTCACTTCGTGGATCTGGACGCCGGAGCTGTTCATGAATCCCTGGTTTCAGCTGGCGCTGGCGACGCCGGTGCAGTTCATCATCGGACGCGGCTTTTACGTCGGCGCCTACAAAGCGCTGCGCAGCCGCAGCGCCAACATGGATGTGCTGGTCGCGCTCGGCACGTCGGCGGCGTATTTTTACAGTCTATATTTGAGCCTGGACGCCCTGAGTATGCCGCATGGGCATACCCCCCAGCTGTATTATGAGACGAGTTCGATCCTGATCACGCTGATCCTGCTCGGCAAATGGTTCGAAGCGCTGGCCAAAGGCCGTTCCTCGCAGGCGATCAAAACGCTGATGGGGCTGCAGGCCAAGACGGCGCTTGTCGTCAGAGACGGCGTGGAGACGGTCGTGCCGATTGAATCCGTTGTTCCGGGCGACTTGCTGATTGTCAAGCCGGGCGAAAAGATACCGGTAGACGGTATTGTGGCCGGCGGCTCGTCCGCGGTAGATGAATCGATGCTGACGGGGGAGAGCATTCCGGTCGAGAAAAAAGCAGGCGATCCGGTCATTGGGGCGACCGTGAACAAACACGGCGTGCTGCGCGTTCAGGCCACCAAGGTCGGCAGGGAAACGGCGCTGGCGCAGATCATCCGCGTCGTTGAAGAGGCGCAAGGCTCGAAGGCGCCGATCCAGCGGGTGGCGGACGTGATCTCCGGGATTTTCGTGCCGATCGTTGTCGGGATCGCTGTGGTGACGTTTTTGGTGTGGTTTTTCCTGGTGGCGCCGGGCAGCTTTGCGGAAGCGCTGGAAAAAGCGATCGCCGTGCTCGTGATCGCCTGTCCTTGCGCGCTCGGACTGGCGACGCCGACGTCGATTATGGCCGGCTCCGGGCGGGCCGCGGAGTACGGCATCCTGTTCAAGGGCGGCGAGCATCTCGAGACCGCCCAAGGGCTCGACGCAATCGTGCTGGATAAGACCGGCACGATCACGCGGGGGCAGCCGGAGCTGCGGCAAGTCGTCCCGGCCAAGGGCTGGAACGAAGCGGAACTGCTCCGGCTCGTGGGCGCCGCCGAGCGCAGCTCCGAGCATCCGCTCGCGGATGCGGTCGTTGCCGGGGCGCGGGCGCGCGGGCTGGATTTGCCCGAGGCGACCGCCTTTGAGGCGGTGCCCGGGCATGGCATTGCGGCGGCCGTAGAAGGCCGCCGGGTGCTCGCCGGCACGCGCCGTCTGATGGCGCGGGAAGGCGTCGACGTCTCCGCCGCGCTGCCGGAGATGACGGCGCTGGAAGCCGCCGGCAACACCGTGCTGCTCGCCAGCGTGGACGGCGCCTACGCCGGTATGGTCGCCGTGAGCGACACCGTGAAGGATACGTCCAAAGCCGCGGTGGCGCGGCTGAAGGCGATGGGGCTTCACGTGGTCATGATCACCGGCGACAACGAGCGCACGGCGAAGGCGATCGCCGCCGAGGTCGGCATCGACGAGGTGCTCGCCGAAGTGCTGCCGGAAGGCAAAGCCGCCGAAGTCAAAAAGCTGCAGGAGCGCGGCCTGAAGGTGGCGATGGTCGGCGACGGCATCAACGACGCTCCGGCGCTGGCCGTGGCCGACGTCGGCATCGCCATCGGCACGGGGACCGACGTGGCGATGGAGGCCGCCGACGTGACGCTGATGCGCGGCGACCTTGAGGGTGTGCCGGACGCGATCGCGATGAGCAAGCGCACGATGGGCAACATCAAGCAGAACCTGTTCTGGGCGCTCGCTTACAACACGATCGGCATCCCGGTGGCGGCCGTGGGCTTCCTCGCCCCTTGGCTCGCCGGCGCGGCGATGGCCCTCAGCTCGGTATCCGTGGTGCTGAACGCGCTGCGGCTGCAAAGAGTGAAGCTGTAAACTTGTCATGAAAAGAGCCCCAAGCGATAGCCGTTCCATATCGGCTTCGCTTGGGGCTTGTTGTATGAGAATTGGGTGCTTCCGAAGGGCTTGAATTGGCGGTCTGATTGGATATATCCATTAGAATTGGTAATTAAGTGGAAAATACAGCGGCTTGATTGGATATATCCAATAGATGAGACTCGGCAAAGCGCAAAATGGGCTATTAAAGTGAATTCTATTGGATATTTTCCAATGAGAGTTCAAAACGGTGTTCGATATCCGCCAATCTATTGGAATTTTTCCAATGAGAGAGGGGCGGGGGAAATAAGCTGCTTAAATATAGATGGGATCTAGCGAATACGGCGAACAAGCTGCTGTAGACATCCCCTGGTGAAACGCGACGAATAAGCTCCTTAATGAACATTTATGCCCGTAAAAAAAGCGGTCTCCCGAGGTGAACCCGGTGAGGCCGCTTTTATTATGTCCTGGACGCCTGCTCACCGGCCGCCGCATGGCGAAAGCGGACATTTCTCGCTTCGCTAACGGACACCAGAGACCTTATTCGGGGCAAAACGAAGGGGTTAAAATTGTAACGGACTCAGGAGCCTTTATTTCCAGTAAATCCTCGAAAAACTTGCCTCGTGGGGCCGAATAGCGGCATCTGTGTCCGTTAGGACGGGAAATATCCGGGAAATGAGCGAATAAGGTCACTACGGTCCGTTACGGCGGACAAATGATCCCTTGCTCATAAAGCCCTTGGATGAGCAGCTTCATGAGCTGCACACTGCTGACGAGTGCAGGCACATCGGGATGTTTGACACTTTCCGAAAAACTTAGCGATGCTTCACGCGTTTTAAGGCGGAGCTTGATATGCGCCCCCGGACGCTGTTCCAGCACCCCGGCCAGGCCGTCCTGCTTGAGGACGGAGCGCAGCAGGCTGGGGTGCGACGCCCGCGCGCGAAACCGCTTGTTCAAGGCGGAATCGGGCAGCGCGGCAGGCCGTAAACGCCCGGGAAGCAAGCCTAACGCCGGGCGCTTGGCGGAGCGAAGGTCGAACTCCAGCTTGCGGCGGGGCCGGTAGCTGTATTTTATGCCGATAACGTGCGTTTGGCCGGAGGAACTGGAGCTGGAGCTGGGGTCGGCCAAGGTGACGACGCATTCCCCAAGCTCATGGGGAAGTCTGACGCGCACATGCTGTCTCGTATATTTCAGTCCATGAAATTTTGCGGCTGTGTACGTGCCTCCGCCGGTTTTGGCAAATTCCTTCAAAAGCGCCGCCGATTTGGACTCCCACCACGGTTTGCGAATCTGTTTAGTCTGTGTCATGCTTCTCCTCCTCTTTGCCCGGCGCCCGTTTTGAAGGCAGCCGGCCTTCACGGCGCAATGCTTCCCGCAGCAGGTATTCGATATGGCCATTGACGCTTCGGAATTCATCCGCTGCCCAGCGTTCCAAAGCTTGATACAGAATCGGGTCAAGGCGAAGAGGGAAGCTCTTTTTGCTGGCCATTGTGAATGGCGCCCTTTTAGTAAATCGTGCTCGTATTGATGACCGGCTGGGCGGAACGGTCGGAAACGACGGCAACGAGCAGGTTGTTGATCATCGCGGCTTTGCGTTCATCGTCCAGGTCCACGATCTGGCCCGCCTGCAGGCGTTCGATCGCCATTTGCACCATCGTGACGGCGCCGTCGACGATTTTTTCGCGCGCGGCGATGATGGCTTCGGCTTGCTGCCGCTGCAGCATGGCGCTGGCGATTTCGGTCGAATACGCCAAATGGGTGAGGCGCGTTTCGATCACTTTGACGCCGGCGATCGCCAGCCGGTTTTGCAGCTCATCGGTCAGCTCCAACGCGATTTCTTCGGTATTGCCGCGCAGGGAGAAGCTTGCCGTGTCCGGCTGGTCGTAAGGGTACTTGCTGGCGACATGGCGCAGGGCCGCTTCGCTTTGAATTTCCACGAACGTTTCATATTCATCTACCTCAAACAGCGCTTTGGCGGAATCGACCACCGCAAAAACGACGACGGTTGCGATTTCGATCGGGTTCCCGTTCACATCGTTGACCTTCAACTTGGCGCTGTTGAAGTTGCGGACGCGCAGCGACACCTTTCTGCGGCTTGAGAGCGGGACGGCCAAGTATAATCCGCTTTTGCGGATGACGCCGAGATAACGTCCGAAAAAAGTCACGACGGCAGCCTGGTTTGGCTGAACGATCGTAAGGCCGGTGAGCAGCACGAAGGCGATGACGCAAGCGGTGATTCCGCCAATCACGAGCAGCGCGACGGAAAGCGAGATCAGATAGACGCCGGCCCCCGCGAGTGCCAGAATAAACAGCAAAGCGGCAAAGCCGTTCAAATAAGACATTTCTTTTTCCTTGTACATACGGAACACTCCTTCAGGGTTAGGTTAGTTCATATTGTATTGATATGACAATGATATCACTTTTGCAATAAAATGTAAATTACCCAAAATAAAAAATTTCAGCAGTTGCAATTTGGCGCTGTCTTCCATTCTCACCGATTTCAGGAGTGTTTACTAAACAGTTTAGTTGTTTATGTTTGTATGTAACTTAAATTAATCAATAGAGATTGACTGATCATTGATTAAGTTGTATTTTTAGGTCGTAATCTTCTTTTGAGCTAAAAAATGAAAAAAAGTTTAGTTTAAGGTCCGGCGGGTTGGTATTAGGTTGTTTGGTGGCCAGGGGATTGTTCTTTTCTATGATAAGATCGGGATATCTTTTGACAGCTGGGGGTTGAAGTCATGTTTTGGAAGCGCTTATCTTATCAAAGAAAATTGTTGCTTGTGCTTATCGTCGTCAGCAGTCTGCCGGTGCTTCTGGTGGGAACGATCGCCTACCAAAAGTCTTCGGAAACGTTAATGAAGCGGACGGAGCAAGACCTGCAGGTGATTGCCGGACAGTTGATTTCGGCGATTCAAAAGCAAGTTGGCGATTTCGACCGTTTCAGTATTTTGCCGTACTATATGCCGGAAGCGTTTACAATTTTTAACCGGCCCTACGTTCCCGAAGAAGACTGGGGATCGGCCGAACTGAACGCGCAGCGGCAGCTCATTCGTTTAATGAGCGCGTATCCTTCAATTAATAAATCGATTAAAGCGATGGTTCTGTACGGCAATAACGGCCGGATCAGCGGATACCAACTGAATGGCAATTCCTCGATCAACCGGGCCTACGACGTTAAGCAGGAAGACTGGTATCAAGAGGCTTTAGAGAAGAAAGGCGGCTTCGTCGTCTCGGGCGTACATGAGGTGGGGCAATTCGAAGGGGGATCGTTCGAGGCCGTCACCGTATCGAGAATGCTGCTGGATGAGGAAATGCGTCCGCTCGCCGTGATCGCCATTCATATTTCTCCCGATTTTATTGAAAATATCATCGATTCCTCCGGACTGCAGGATACCGTTGTGACCGTAGTCGACGCGGATCACCGGCTGATCTACGCTTCGGATAAACAGATTGCCGCGCGGCTGCTGGAACGTCCGTTTGATGTAGGTACGAACGGCGCTTGGTCGGCGGAGAGCAAGCTCGATAACCTGAAGGTGAAATACAGTGGAGTGGTGAGGAAAAACAGTTATTTGGGCTGGACGATCTATGTGGGCAAAAATCAGCAGGTGATCCTCCAAGGCAGCAACACCATACGCAAATATACGGTGGCGATCGCCGCCGTATTGACGGTGGCCTCGGCGCTCGTATCCTGGCTGCTTGCCGGCAATCTGTCGCGCCCGATCAACCGGCTGATCCGCTCGATGCGGAGTGTCGAGACCGGCAAATTCGAGGTCCTGGAGGCGCCGACCCGTTATGACGAAATCGGGCAGCTGCATTTGAGTTACGCGCGTATGGTCAGGCGGCTGGACGAGCTGGTTCAGTCGATCGCGGAGAAGGAACGGCAGAAACGAAAGGCCGAGCTGTATGCGCTGCGGGTCAGGATCCAGCCGCATTTTTTGTACAACACGCTGAACTCGATCCGGATGCTGGCCATTTTGCAGCAGTCCCCGCAAATCGCCAAGCTGATCCATGCGCTTAACCGGCTGCTCCAATCCTACCTAAAGCTGAACGATGAGCTCATGCCCTTGTCCCGGGAGATCGATTTGCTGCGGGATTACGAGCAATTGATGGATTTGCGCTACACCAATACGTTTACCGTCGAGTGGGACGTGCCTGAGGAATTGCTGGACGCGGGGGTTCCGGCCATGCTGCTGCAACCAATCTTGGAAAATGCCATTTTTCACGGCTCACGGGGACTGGGCCGCATGCTGGTGATCGGCGTGAAAGTCTCGCTGATGGAGCGTGACCGCGGCAAGCTTTGCATCGAAATCAAGGATAACGGAGTTGGGATCGCGGAGGAACAGATCGAGCGCCTGCTGGTGGGCGGTGACGGGGATGGGGACGGCGTTTCCCATATCGGGATCAACAATGTCAACGACCGCATCCGGCTGTGGTTCGGCAGAGAATACGGCCTTACCGTCCAGCGTCTGGAGCCGGGAACCGCCGTGATCATAACGATACCTTACAAACCGTTAAAGTTGAACAACCTTTTAAAAAGGGGGATTTAAAATGTGGAACCTGCTTGTGGTGGAAGATGAAGCCATTGTCAGAATGGGGCTGCGTTATATGGTGGATTGGGAGGCGCAGGGCGTGTGCTGGAAAGCCGAAGCCGCCAACGGTGAAGAAGCGGTGAAAGTGCTGGAGTCGGAGGAGATCCATATCGTGATGACCGATATCCGCATGCCGGGCATGGACGGGATCGAGCTGGGACACTATATCCGCAGCCAGCGGCCGCAGCATATTCAAATGATCTATTTGAGCAGTTATGACGATTTTCCTTATGTTAAAGAAGCGATTCGGCTGAATGCGCTCGATTATCTTCATAAGCCGACGATGGACGAGGAGGAAGTGAAAGGGGCGCTGCAAAAAGCGGTCAAGCTGCTGGAACAAAGCACGCCCAGGACGCTCCCGGCCTGGCCGGAGGAGGAGCGCAACACTTGGCTGGTTTCACTGCTCGATGCGTACACTTATCCGCGGGAAATGCTGGTGCCGGAGCTTGCGCCGGGGGGAGCGTTGTCCGAAGGACTGTGGCTTGCCGCCATCCGTCTGCGGGACGATGCTGCGGATCAGATCGCCGTGGCCGCAGGCAAGGACCACCTGAAATTCATCTCAATCCGCTACCTGATCGAAGAATACGTGGGCCGGGACTGGGGAGGACTGGTCTTTCACCGGGGCCGCCGGGAAATCATCTGGCTGGCGCCGGCCGCGCCGAAGTCGGGGGCGGGCGGCCGCTGCGGCAGGGAGCAGTATCTGGAGCGGCTGCGGGGCAAAATTTTCGAGCTGCTCAATGCCTCGATTGTGTATTCCTTTAGCTCTGTTTACGGGCATCCGCAGCAAATTCCCGAGGCTTATCTGGAAGCCGAACTGAAATTCCCGGTGAATCAACAAAGCGACAGCCTGCATATCCGCCTGGCGAAGGAATATGTGGATGGCCATCTGCTGGAGGATGTTACGCTGCAGAAGGTGGCGGACTCCATTCCGATCAGCCCCGGTTATCTAAGCCGCATTTTCCTGAAGGAAGTGGGCGAAAGCTTCAGCGAATACGTGATCCGCAACAAAATCATCCATGCGCAAAAGCTGCTGCGGGAAACAAACAAAAAGGTTTATGAAATCGCTGAAGTCCTCAGCTATACGAATCCGCACTATTTCAGCAAGCTGTTTAAGGACCGGGTGGGCATGACTCCGCTGGAATACCGGAACCGTTAGTGCAAAAAAAGATAGCAAAAAACAGAATTCGTCTATTGTACTCAAAATGGGCGATTACGAACAGCCGCAACGCGTCAGCGAAGTGTACGAAATGACAAACGCCGCTTATACCCGGCTGCGGCCCTCGGATAGTAGACTTAAAGCAGGTAAACAAGCGGAGCGCTTGCATACCGAAAACTTACATCACATATAACGGGGGGGACGCTTATGCAAAAAAAACGCTTAACGGCAGTGCTGGCGGCAATGACGGCGATCGTGTTGATGTTGTCGGCCTGCGGAGGAGGCGGCGGTTCGAAGAACGCCGATGCGGGAAACGGCGCCGGAGGCGCGGATGACAAAACGGCCGTGACGATCTGGGTGCTGAACGATCAACAGGCCTATTTGGAACCAATCATTAAAGAGTTCGAGAGCAAAAATCCGGATATCAAAGTGGAACCTACCTTCTACGGAACCGATCCGCTGAAGGAATCGTTGAAGGTGGCCGCCGCTTCCAAGACGCTGCCAGATATGTGGTTTACTTGGGGCGGGTCGCTCGGCTCATTTTATCCTGAAAACGGTCTCACCATGGATTTGACCCAAATCGCGGCCGAGCATAAATGGGACGAAATCTACAACCCCGCGGCGCTTGACCTGGTCAAATTCGACGGGAAAATAACGGGCGTGCCGTTCCATCTCGCCTCGCTGGGGGTATTTTATCCGAAAGAGCTGTATGACAAATTAAAACTGACTCCGCCAACCACGTTCGCCGAGTTTGAAGGGCAATTGCAAACGATGAAGGATGGTGGGATTACACCTTTTGCCGTCGGCGGCAAGGGCGGCTGGATGCTGATGCGTTGGGTTGAGCAACTGATCGAACTGTACGGCGGCCCGGAACTCCATGACAAGCTGAACGCCCTGGAAGTTTCATGGGACGACCCGGCCGTGGTGCAATCTTTTGCCAAGCTGAAGGAATGGTCCGATAAAGGTTATTTCGAAAAAGGCTTCATCACGCTGGACCCGCAGGAAGCCGAGACGCCGCTTTACAGTGCGCAGCAAGGTTTTGCGCTGGAAGGGGCGTGGGTTGATCTGAGCTTTGCACAGGCGGGAGCCGATCCGAATCAGTTCGGCATCTTTAAATTCCCGAACGATCAGCAGCCTGTACGGATGTCCAGCTTTGCGGAAATGTTCCAAATCAACGGAAGCTCTGATCCGAAGGTGCAGGAGGCTGCCGTAAAACTAGGCGAATATATTACCGGTCAAGAGGTTGTGGATCAGTATATCGATCAGTACGGTTCGCCGGCCCTGAAGCAGTTCAAAACTTCCGCGCAGTCGCCGCACACCTCCGAGATGGCCGGAATGATCGGGGAAGGCAACTTCCTGATCGCGGACCAGGCTTTGCCGCAGACGGTGGTGCAAAAGCTGTTCGAAGCCCAGGATGCCGTCGTGCTGAACGAATGGACGCCTGAGCAGGCGGCCAAAGAAATTCAGAAAGCCGCCGAGTCGTATAAAAACAACTAGAACGATAGGCGTTTGGTGACAAACTTTCAGGGAAGCGGCCTGCCGGCCGCGCCCTGAAAGCCGTTTACCGGACTTGGAGGGAGGCGCTTATGAAACTGAAGGCTTGGAAGCCGTGGACATTTTTGCTGCCGGCGCTGCTCATTTATCTTGTGGTTATTGTCATACCTTCTCTATACACGCTGCAGCTTAGCTTGTACAACTGGAATGGAATTTCTCCCAAGAAAACGTTTGTCGGGCTGCAAAACTATATTTATCTACTAACAGAGGATACGGTATTCGGAACCGCGTTAAAAAATAACGTGCTGTGGCTGATCGGTTCGCTGACGATCATTATCGGCCTCGGCTTGCTGCTGGCGCTGCTGCTCAACAGGAGTTTGAAGGGCAGATCGATTTTCCGCAGTGTATTTTATTTTCCCTATGTATTGTCGGGCATCATCGTTGCGCTCATGTGGACTTGGCTTTACCATCCGACGAGGGGGTTCATCAACACGGTGCTTGAAGGGATCGGGCTTAGCAGTCTGGCCCATCCTTGGCTGGCCGACCCTAAAACGGCGCTGTACGCTGTGTTCGTCGCCGCGGTGTGGCAGGGTGTGGGGCTGCCGATGGTGCTGTTTCTCGCCGGGCTGCAGAGCATCCCGAAGGACTGCTATGAAGCGGCGCTCATCGACGGGGCGAAGCCGTTCCAATCGTTCCGCTTTATCACGATTCCGCTGCTTAGCGAAACTTTTGTGATCGTTTTTGCGACCACGATGGTTAACGCCATGAAAGTATATGACATCATCTACGGCATGACGGCGGGAGGACCGGCCCAAAGCACGCAGGTGCTGTCTTCCTGGATGTATTATCAGACCTTCAAATTCAACAACATCGGTGTGGGCTCGGCCATTTCCTGGTTCCTTGTATTTGTCGCGATGGTCGTGATCATTCCTTACGTATATTACACAAACCGGAAATCTCACGTATGATTTTCACGGAAAGGGGGTGTTGTCTCCGATGGAAGAAACGCAAAAATCCGCCGCTTCGCGAGCGGTTTCCTATATATTGCTGTTTGGCCTGGCGGTGATATTTCTGGTTCCGATTGTTTTCATCGCCATGACAGCACTGAAATCCAACGCCGATTTGATGCGAAATCCCGTGTACGCTCTGCCGGAGACGCTGGCGTGGAGCAATTTTGCCGAGGCCTGGGATAAAATGAAGCCTTATATCGGCAACAGCCTGTTCATCTCAGTTGTGAAGGTGCCGCTTGGCATTCTCGTCGAGGCGCTGGCCGCGTATGCGCTGACCCGGATGGGTTTTAAATGGGCGGACGCGCTATTCGCCATGTTTCTGATCGGGATGATGATCCCGTTCCAGGCTACGCTGGTGCCGCTGAACATGATGCTGAACCACTTTGGATTGGCAAATACGTATCCTGGCATTTTTATCGTATATATCGGCTTCGGCATTCCCTTTGGCATCATGGTGCTGCGGGGCTTTCTCCGCTCCATTCCCAAGGAGTTGGACGAGGCTGCGTACATTGACGGGTGCGGGGAGTTGGGCAAGTTTTTCCGGATTATTTTGCCGATTGCCATGCCGGCTATAGCTACGCTGGTGATTCTCGACTTTCTGTCCACCTGGAATGAATTTTTGCTGGCGCAAATATTTATCACGAAGGATTCGATGCAGCCGGTTACCGCAGGCCTGCTTACGTTCCAGGGGCAGCATTCCACGAACTATACGCTGCTTAGCGCGGCGGTGCTGATTTCGATCGTGCCGATTTTGGCCGTGTATTTATTTTTCCAAAAATATTTCGTTTCGGGCATGGCCGGAGCGGTGAAGGGCTAGCAAGCGAGGCAGGTAAAATACGAGGCCCATGGGGCCGCGAAAATGAGGGAGAATGCATATGATTACTGAGCAAACAAGCGTGGGACGGATATGGTCCGACAAACCCGCCAAACAAATTTTGTTCAAGTATTTTCCGTTTCTTGCCGAAGAGGAGCATATCGCGTTTACTTACAAAATGCAGACGCTCGGGCAGTTTCTGGAGCGTCGGCAGGAGCTCGGGTTTCCGTCCGGGGAACGGGAAGCGCTGCTGCAAGAGATGGCTGGGGTACCTTCCAGCGAAGCCGCCGCGCCGAGCCGCGATTGGGGGAGCGGGAAGGAGCAGCTTGCGGACGTGCGGGTCGAAGGGGGCGGAGTGGTTAGCTCACCGGAGCACGCAGCCAAGTGGGATGTGTTCGAGCTGGAGCTCAGAGGACCGTCGCAGGGCAATCCTTATACCGATGTGGAGTTGGCCGCTGTGTTCAGCTGCGGCGGCGAGAGCCGGACTGTGCGGGTTCCGGGGTTTTACAACGGGGACGGAAGCTATAAAATCCGCCTGATGCCCGACCGGGAAGGGGCGTGGACGTACCGGACCGCAAGCACGGTCAAGGCGTTGGACGGGCTGGAAGGGTCCTTTGTTTGCGGACCACCCGCCGCGGATCATCACGGGCCGGTACGCGTGCGGGATACGTTCCATTTTGCTTATGAGGACGGTACGGCGTATTTGCCGTTTGGCACGACCTGTTATGTCTGGACGCACCAGGGAGAAGAGCTGGAACAAGAGACGCTGAAATCGCTGGCCGGGTCCCCCTTCAACAAAATGCGCATGTGCGTGTTTCCGAAGTCTTATTTGTACAACCGCAATGAGCCGCAGCTGTATCCTTATGAAGGTTCTTTGGAGAAGGGTTGGAATTTCAGCGTGTTTAATCCGGCCTTTTTCGAGCATCTGGAGCAGCGGATCGCCGATTTGGGGCGGCTGGGGATCGAGGCCGATCTGATCCTGTTCCATCCGTACGACCGCTGGGGATTTTCGGAAATGGACCGGGAGGCGGACGATCTTTATTTGCGCTACATTGTGGCCCGCCTGGCGGCGTACCGGAACGTCTGGTGGTCGCTGGCCAACGAGTACGACCTGATGTGGGCGAAAAACGCGGAGGATTGGGAACGTTTCGCCCAAATCGTCCAGGAGAACGACCCCTACGGACATTTGCTGTCCAACCACAATTGCCTGACCTTTTATGACCACAGCAAGCCTTGGGTGACCCATTCCAGCCTGCAGCGCATCGATGTGTACAAAACGTCGGAAGCGACCCTGGAGTGGCGGGAACGCTGGGGCAAGGCCGTCGTCATCGACGAGTGCGCCTATGAAGGCGATATCGACCAAGGCTGGGGCAATATCACCGGCGAGGAAATGGTGCGCCGCTGCTGGGAAGGGATGATCCGCGGCGGATACATTGGCCACGGTGAGACTTACCTGAACGATGAAGAGATTTTATGGTGGTCCAAAGGCGGGAAGCTGGTCGGCGACAGCCCGGCGCGCATCGGCTTTTTGCGCCGGCTGGTGGAGGAGGCGCCAGGGCAGCGCTGGGAGCCAGTGAAGTCCGATTGGGATCTGCCTTGCGCGGGAATTCGCGATGAGTATTATATGTATTATTTCGGCTTCAATAGGCCGAAGTTCAGAATATTTCAATTGCCGGCGGGCGTCCGGTATAAAGTGGACGTTATCGATACGTGGAATATGACGATTACAGAGGTTCCCGGCACCTTTGAAGGCACGTTCCGCGTGGACCTTCCCGGCAGACCGTATATGGCCGTTCGGTTGACCCGGGCGGAGTAGGGTAGATTAGAGAAGATTAGAGAAGAAGATTAGAGAAGATTAGGGCATATTAGGGCAGATTAGGGGCGGCAGGCTCTTCCAGTCAAAGGAAGGGCCTGTTTGCTTTTTTCGCCGGCCTTGGTTCGTGTTGAGATTCCTGCGGGAATACAGGCGTTTGGTGATCCGCTACCGGCTGTTGGAACGACGATGACTATCCGCTGTCGGTTGCTGGAACTACCTTGATGACCCGACCCGCCGTCGGCCTTCAAAATAGCGGAACTTTATGTGCTTATTTTTGGAGCCAGGCATGTTCATCGCCATTAACGGAATTTTTTGTCCTTATTTACCTGCGAATGGTCCAGAACGCGGGCATTTCCTTGCGATTCGGGAAAATAGCGACATAAAATTCCCCTATTGTACTCAAAATGGGGGATATCGCCGAAATAGGGACATTTTTTGTTCTTATTTTTTTCGCCGAGGTTCCTCGGGCTGCCTGGTTTTGTCCATTCCATTCCTTGCTGAATTCAAGTCGCCGCGTCCTGCTCATCAGCGTAACAAGGATCTAACGATCACCGCTAAACGTGAGATGCCCTCCTCCAGCTCGTCCGGAGCGGCGTAGGCGTAAGATAGGCGCAGCCGGTCGTTGGCCTCCCGGTCGTAAAGATGCCCGGGGTTGATCAGGAGGCCCGCTTCCAGCGCAGCGTCGAACAGCTCCCGAGGCGCCAAGGCAGCGTTCAGCTTCAGCCAAATGTAGAAGCCGCCGCGCGGAGCTTCCCAGGCCGCCAAGCCGCTAAAATGCTGCTTCAGCGCGGATAAGGCCAGGTCTCTTCTGTGCCGCAGCCCGGCGCGCAGCTTCTCCAAATTGGCATCGTACATTCCGCTTTCCAGCCATTCCGCGGCGGCCTGCTGAGACAGGGCGCTGGAGCCGTAATCGCTCTGCATCTTGATGTCGGCGAGCCGCTCGATGACGGGCGGGGGGCCGGCGATCCAACCGATGCGCAGCCCGGGGCTCAGCGTTTTGGACAGGCTGCCGACATACAGCACGCCGCCGCTTTGGTCTCGCGCCTTGAGCGGGAGCGGAGGCGGCGCATCCAGCCAAAGGTCGCGGTACACGTCGTCCTCAACGATCGGCAGCCGGGCGGCTTCGCAGCTTTCCAGCAGCAACTGGCGCCGCTTTTCGCTCATGACCGTGCCGGTCGGGTTGTGGAATGTCGGGATCGTGTACAGCAGGGCACCTGCATACTGCTTGGCATAAGCGCCGACGAGATCGGCCCGCAGGCCCTCTGCGTCCATCGGAGTGCCCCGCAGCTTCATGCCGGCCGATTGGAAAACGGGCACCGAATACAGGTAGGACGGCCGCTCCAGCAAAACGGTGGACCCCCGCAGCAGCAGTCCTACCGAAATGAGCTGTAGCGCCTGCAGCGCGCCGGATACGATCAGCAGCGACGAGGGGGAGGCGGCGATCCCGAGCTTTTTCAGCCTAGCGGCGATGACTTCGCGCAGGCGCAGATCTCCGGCGGGCTCCCCATAGCCCAGGCCGGGCAGGCGATCCGCCATGCGCCGCAGCAGCTCGCCCATCTCCGCCTGCGGCAGCAGCTCGGGGGACAGTTCTCCCGTGCCCAGCCGGATAATACCGGGGCGGAATTCGGCCCGGTTGATTTCCTGCACGGCGGGCAGATTCGGGCGCTGCGTCCCGGCGCTTACGTAGCTGGTCCAATCCGGAGGTGGGGCTGCGGCCAGCACGCCCCAGGTTTGGTTGACGACGCGGGTTCCGCCGCCTCTGCCGCCTTGAATCATCCCTGCGGCTGCCAGTTCGTCCAGCGCGGCGACCACGGTGCTGCGGTTGACGCCGAGGTTTTTGGCGAGTTGGCGCTGCGAAGGGATGCGGGTGCCGACCGGCCATTCCCCGCCGGCGATTTTATCGCGGAAGTGTTCCATGATTTGCCGGTGCAACGGAATGGGCGAATGGCGGTTCGGTTGCCATAAAGATTGTTCCATTGCGGTTTGATCCACCTATCCGGTTGGAATCGCTTGTCCTACCCGTTTACTTTATACTCCATTATACAATTTGGTTGGTTCAATAACCAACCAATTGGATGGAGCCATCTGGCGGGCCACAAGGTACAATAGGTTTCATTAGTCAAGTCTGAGAAGATAGGAAGGGGGTGCGCCTTATGCTGGGAGCTGCCTTGCATGGTTTTGTGCTGGCGTTTGGACTTATTTTGCCGCTGGGCGCCCAAAATGTGTTTGTTTTTAACCAAGGAGCTTCAGGACGCAAACTGGTTCGGGCTTTTCCGGCTGTTTTGACGGCGGCCTTATGTGATACGGCGTTGATTTTGCTGGCGGTGCTGGGCGTGTCGGTGATCGTTTTGTCGGCTGTATGGCTGAAAACGGCGCTGTTTGCGGCAGGCGCCTGTTTTATGGTCTACATGGGCTGGTCGATCTGGCGGACCGTACCGCGTCAGACTGATGACGAAGCTTCCGGTTTGCCTGCCCGAAAGCAGGCGCTGTTTGCTATGTCGGTATCGCTGCTGAATCCGCATGCGATCCTCGATACGGTCGGCGTGATCGGAACGAGCTCGCTCGGATACGCAGGAAGCGCCAAATGGTCGTTCACGCTGGCGACGATTCTGGTGTCTTGGCTTTGGTTTTTCGGCCTGGCTTTGGCGGGAAAGATGCTCGGGGGTCTCGATCGCGGCGGGCGGATTCAAGCGGTGATCAACCGGGTCTCCGCGCTGATCGTATGGGTAATGGCGGTGTATTTGCTGTACAGTGCGGCTTCGGTATTCGTATAACACATGCTTTTGTCCGCCAAGATTGCCGCCTGCCGCCGCAAGTTTACTCCTTGGTATGCCGCTTTTTCAACGGGCGTCCGGCATCGGGCTCTCCGGCTTGCTTATCGGTCATGAAAGTTTCATAATGGGACTGGAAAACAGATGCAAGCGGTTCAGTTTATTATAACGGGATGGGGAGTGAAAAAAGCATGAATGAGACGAACGAAACGATATCATTGCTAATGGCCCATCGTTCGATCCGGAAGTTCAGCGGGCAGCCGGTGAGCCGGGAGCAAGTTGAAACGATCATTGCCGCGGGGCAAATGGCCTCCAGCTCAAGCAACGTGCAGGCTTACACGGTCATTGCGGTAAATGACCCGGAGCTCCAAAAAACGCTGGCCGCGTTGTGCGGCAATCAGGCTTATGTGGAGCAGTGCCCTGTATTTTTGGTCTGGTGCGGGGATTTATCGCGGTTAAAACATGCGGCCGAACGGCACCTTCCCGCACAGGAAACGTATGAAGGAGCGGTGGAAAACTTCATCGTCGCCACGGTAGACGCCGCGCTGGCGGCGCAAAATGCCGCCGTAGCCGCAGAATCCTTGGGGCTGGGCATCGTGTATATCGGCGGAATACGCAATCAGAGCGCCAAGGTGGCGGAGCTGCTCGGCTTGCCGGATTTGGTTTATCCCTTGTTTGGGATGTGTCTGGGGGTTCCGGACCAGGAGCCGGGGCAACGCCCGCGGCTTCCGCAGAAGGCTGTTTTGCATTGGAACGGGTACGACGTTTCCCGGGAAGAGGAGCATGTTGCCGCCTATGACGAGATCATGTCCAAGTATTTGCACGAGCGGACAGGCGGGGCCAAAGATACGCCTTGGTCCGTGTTGATGGCGGAAAAACTCGCTCAGCCCTCCCGGCTCCACATGCGTGAATTTTTGCGGGAGCGGGGATTTGAACTAAAATAGTTTTCCATGAAAAAAACCTGCAAAGCGCTTGCAGGTTTTTTTGCGTTTTATTAGCGGTGTGTCAAGGCATTGCTGTGGTGTGGAGAAAATGCGCACGAGAATCTAACGGTTGCAGCAGCGGCTATTTTGCGAAAAAAGCCCTTTTCTAAATTCTAACGGTTGTGATCGCCGTTATTTGTCTGAATCTAAGCAAAATAGCCGGATTTAAGTGAAATAAGCTCCATGGCAACCGTTACAATTTGAAATCAATGTTTTTGGAGCAAATAGCGCTTGTGACAACCGTTAGAGTATTAGTGCAGCTGGAAAATATATCTTGTCAAATCGCTAAAGAGCATCGGAAGAACGCTGCCGGCCGCAAAACGTCAGATCCCGTAAAAACGGCGGGTATTCTCGTAAAGCGTCGCAGCGGCTTCCTCCGGGGCGATTCCGCGAATACCGGCCCAGGCGGCAGCGACGTGCCCCACCATCGCAGGATGGGTGAGCCGGCCGGAGAAAGGCCCTTCAAAAGGCCAGGGGCCGTCGGTTTCGGCCATCACCAGGTCGGCCGGATACATACGGGCCAACTCCTGAATGTCCCGCTCGTACAGGATATCAGGGGTGAACGAGACGTAATAGCCGCGATCGGCCATGCGGCGGACGGTTTGCGCTGAACCTTTAAACCAATGAAAATGAGCCCGGGTCAGCCCGTGGCATTCCAGCATGTCGCAGACGAGGTCGGCATCTTCATAAACGGCGTGCAGCACAACGGGTTTATCCAAACGTTTTGCCGCAAGCATCAGCCTCTCCAGCAGGTCGAGGTAAGGTTCGAGATCGAAGGGCCGGCCTGTCCCGGCCTCTTCTGTTCGTAAATAGTAGGGGAGCCCGATTTCGCCGACGGCAATCATTTCGTTGGCATGCTCCTCCATCCAGTCCAAGAGGCGGTTTGCTTCGTCTTCGGACGGCAAGGACTGTTCGGGATGATAACCGAACGCCGGATAGACGAGGCCAGGGTAGCGCTCCGCAAGAGACAAATTGAGCCGGGAGGAAGCCAGGTTCATTGATACGGCGATGAGAGCTTCTACCCTGTTTCCCGGCATCTCCTGCAGCAGCTTTTCCCGGTCTGCCTCGTCGTATAAATCTATATGAACGTGGGCATCGATCTTCGGCCACAACGTTTCCGGCGGTAACGCTTGCAGATTAGACGGCATGTTATCCGCTCCTTTCAAGCGGCGGTGTATGCCCCTAATTATACCTCTTTGTATAGGCTTGTGTCAGCGCGGAACTGCGCTTTGCAATCCATGAAAACAACTTTGAAAGCTGATTTTTACCGTGATTTCACATATTTTTTTATGACAAAATTATTCATGTCGTACAATAACAATTATGCGACA
>NZ_JBKIAX020000024.1:0-80470 GCF_046567315.2 Paenibacillus lacisediminis
GCCGCGGCGAGGGGAAACGCCGCGGCGAGAAGGCGCACGCGCAGCGCGGCTCCGGCGGAGGCGCTGCGCGTGCGCAAGGGCAGAGCCGCCGTGGCGAAGCCGGACGCGGCGGCGGGCGCGGGCGCCGGGGGCGGTAGCCCGGCGCCATGGCGGCGGCCCGCGCAGGCGGGGCCCCGAGCCGGATTGCTGCGCCTCGCTTGCGCGGCGCAGATGGCACATGCCCTTGCCCACACCGTTGTTATTTTCTATGCAACTTATTGCGTAAGGTTTTCGTTAAAATTATAGATAAAATGAAAAACGACACTAAATGGTTTGTTGCTTAAAGCTACTAGCGATCGACCTAATGGGGAGGAACCAGGATGTACAGCAAGAAAGGCACGCTGACGGCTGCCATCACCCTAATGGTGGCGGCGGCGCTTTTTGCGGGCTGCGGAGATAAAGAAGCGGGTGAGCCGCAAGTTTCGTCTCCGGGGACGGGGAATGCTGCAGAGGCAAACGGCGGGGCAGCCGCCGGAGGAAACGACGCAGCGGGAGCCGAAACAGGGGATAGCGGCGCAGTGAATCCTGATGATAACACGAATAGCCCGGCTGATTCCGGGGCGGCGGATGCAGGCGCGGGGAACGGGCCGGCAAATTCCGGCACGGACACGGACAGCGGTCAAAGCGTGGACACGGCTGCGGCCTCCGATCCATACAGCAGCGCCGTCTTGATTAACAAGCAGTTTGCCCTGCCGGATGATTATGAGCCGAAGGATCTCGTATATCCCGATGTCCGGTTTACGTTCAAGGAAAAAATCGAAAAGCGGATGATGCGCAAAGAGGCGGCGGAGGCATTGGAAGAGTTGTTTTCCGGCGCCGAGAAGGACGGCATTTATCTCGCTGGCGTATCCGCGTATCGTTCGCACAGCACGCAGACCGCTTTGTTTAACCGTTACGTGAAGAAAGACGGCGAAGAAAAAGCCAAAACCTACAGCGCCGTTCCCGGTCACAGCGAGCATGAGACGGGGCTGGCGATCGACGTTTCGGGCAGCGACGGTAAATGCGCGGCGGAGAGCTGCTTCGGCGATACGAAGGAAGCGGCTTGGCTGGCCGATCATGTGGCGGAATACGGCTTTATTATCCGTTATCCGGAAGGCAAAGAGGACATTACCGGGTATAAATACGAACCATGGCACCTCCGCTATGTCGGTAAAGAGATCGCGGCGGATATTGCCGAACGCGGCATTACGCTGGAAGAATATTATGATGCTGTGCCGGTATCCGGGCAGTAAGGATTACAGTATTAACAAACAAGAAATAAACATCAAAAAGGGCGCCTGATGGCGTCCTTTTCGTGTGTAACGATTTGATTGGATTTTTCCAATAGGAGGATGTTATTCATCGTGGGGCGGATGTTATGACTGCGTGAGGAACAGGGCCGTTAAAGGGTGAAAATTTTATTTAACAGTTGACAAATGATAATGATTATCAGTATCTTTAAAGGTGAAGATGAAATATAAATGAAGTCTTGATGAAGCTGATAGCTATGAGCGTATAGATACTGAATGATGAGAAATTAACGGCTGCACACGGAAAGGAAGAGTGCCATGGTTTCATTGAAAACTTCCCATTTGGATATTGCCTATGAGGACCGCCTGATCGTCGAGGACTTGAATATTTCCATTCCGGAAGGGAAAATTACAGCGCTGGTTGGCGCCAACGGCTCCGGCAAATCCACAGTTTTAAAAACGATGGCGCGGATTTTGCAGCCAAAGGCCGGGACTGTACTGCTGAACGGCAAATCGATTCATAAGCAATCGACCCGGGAAGTCGCCAAGCAGTTGGCCATTCTGCCGCAGAACCCGACGGCGCCGGAGGGGCTAACGGTGTATGAACTGGTGTCGTACGGACGTTTCCCCCATCAAAAAGGCTTTGGCGGGTTAAAGGCGGAGGACCGCAAAATTGTCGAGTGGGCGATCGAAGCGACGAGAATGGGCGAATTTACCGACCGGGCTTTGGAGCAACTGTCCGGCGGGCAGCGTCAGCGGGCCTGGATCGCTATGGCGCTGGCCCAGGAGACCGATATTTTGTTCCTCGATGAACCGACGACCTTCCTCGACATGGCGCATCAACTGGAAGTGCTGCAGCTGCTAGAGGAATTGAACGCGTCATCGCAACGCACGATTGTGATGGTTGTGCATGACTTGAACCATGCCGCGCGCTACGCCCATTATATGATCGCGATCAAAAAGGGCCAGGCTGTAGCTTCGGGAACTCCTGAAGAGGTGGTCACTTCCCCCGTGCTGCGCGACGTGTTTGGCATTGAAGCGGATATTGTGACGGACCCCCGCAGCGGGGTGCCGCTGTGTCTTCCTTACGAGCTCTACCGCGCCGCTACCGAAGGCAAAGTTCGTCCTGCGGCCAAGGACGGGCGGGAGGAACCGGAGCGTAAAGTGGTTTCGTTCCAGTAGCTTAGCTTATGCGGCGGGAAGAAACCGGGCTGGAGGAAAAAAGAATGCCAATCGATTATGAGCTGCTTGAACAGCAATTGTGTATCGTGACGAAGGAACGCCAAGACGCTCTGCTCACAGTGCCGGCAGCCGGACTGACGGATCGTGAACGGATGGAGTCTTTTCTGAAATTTTACCAGGAGCAGATTAAGGGGCTCGATATCCAGGTTGCAGCGACTTATTTCGCCTCAGCCTGGCGGGTGGTGTGCACAGCGCTGCAGTATATGCTGTCTGTGACGCCGAGCCGGCTCCGTTTTTCGCTTGAAAATGTTACTATTCAGGTTGCTGTAGTCAATCAGTTTCCGTGGGTTTATTTCGTGTTGAACGATCCGGAGGAAATGCCTTGGCCGCAAGGAGAACGGGACGCGTGGCGGGAAAATGAGCTGGGCGGATTCTATCTGGAGGTCTTGCGCCCGGTGATGGAGAGCATCGCCGCTGTATCCGGGGTGCCGCTGACGCAGCTGTGGGGGCAACTTCCGCTGGGCGTGCAATATTACGTCCGCGCGATCGCCGGCAAGCTGGAGGATGAGGCGCAGCGCTCCCGGCTGCTGGAGGATTACGACTATCTCGCCAAAGAACTGCCTGCATCATGGTTCGGACTGAAGCGGAATCCTTTTAACGTCAAGGAAGTTTTGCTGGATGATCCTTACCGGCTGGGCGAGAAAACGCCCATGAAGCCCACTTGCTGCCTAGCCTACCGGACGGATACCGGGCATGGCTATTGCTACGGCTGCCCGAAGCTGACCAAGCAGGAAAGAGAAGCCAAACGTCTCGAGATCATGGAAAAAATGGCCGCTTCCCAAGCGCAGTAACTCGACTGCCGCTGCGTGGAGCGGCTTTATTTTTTTATTAATTGAGACTCAACCTAATAATTAGTGCTTAATAGTCAAGCCGGTGGGTTGGTCGGCAGGATCAACATCCGCTGGCCAGACGCTTTGCACGATTATCCCGTTTGATCATGAAACAGAGAAGAAGATACACATTCAGGAGAAGGATATAAATTTGAGAGAAGCGGATATATTCGGGGTAAGCATACATGTTCGAGATCATTAGACCGGTTTAGAAGAAAGAGGTCTAGGAGAAGGGAAGCAGACTTGACGGGAGGGATGGGGCAAGACACCGGAAAAAATGAAAAGACCGTGATCATACTGCAGCCTGAATCCGTTTGCAGCAACGTCTGTACCGTTCAAGCATTTCTATTAGGCTGCAGCCGCAAGGGGCTGGTTCGGTTGGCGCGCGATCAGTCGGCGGTAAGGGATCGCCGGAATCGCCACACACATGCGCAGCAACTTCTGCCGCATCGTTTCTTTCGCTCCGGGCAGGCGCAGCCGGCGGCGTCCGGTATACTCGTTCAGGTACGCCTGCAGATGCTTCAGTCCCAAGGCTATATATGTACTCTTCAGCGATTCCCACGCTTCTCTCACCACTTTCCGCAAGGGCGCATACAGACGAAAGGCTAGAGGGAACGACTGTACTACCGATGTACGGACATCCACATGCCCGTTGATGAACGCGGCGAGTTCGTGACGGTTTGCCCTTTGTCCGTCTCCTCTTTTATGCGGCACCAGGCGGATTTTGACCTGCTCCGGCTCGCCCGACTCCGTGACCGTGCAGCCCGCTATAACCGCCGTGGCATACGGATGCGTAAACTGACACCGGGACGGATCGCGCCCGTACAGATCGCTGTTTACTTTCACGTCTCCGCAGAGCAGTTCCCGGGCATCGAATTCCCCGACGGCATGGCGTATTTTGTGAAGCATCAACCAGGCGGTTTTGTAGGTGACTCGGATCACCTGTCTCAGCCGCATCGCCGAGATGCCGCCCTCAAGCAGGAACAAATCCAGGGCCTCGAACCACTTGAGCAGGGGCAGATGCGTTCCTTCAAAAATCGTACCGACCAAAGCCGACGTTTGATGCTTGCACTTTCCGCATTCGAACAAGGGGATATGCCTGGAAGTCAGACGGCTGCACCGGGTGTGAGCGCAGCGCGGGCAGACAAAGCCGTTTGGCCACTTCATCGCGATTAGCGCCTCCATGCAGTCCTGCTCGCTGTGGTAACGGCTACTGAATGGTTGAAGCTCCGTTCCCGCATTGGCTTCCATATCCGCTCACCTCCCAAATCAAGAATTTACGTACATATGTTCTTTTTATTTAATCATATCAAACATATGTTCTATTTTCAAGCCAAAAATCTCACCTAAACCGCTTCATTTTTTTTCTTATTTCTTCTTTTCATTATCCCGTACACTAGCCCCCACCCCCCGCCCCCTGAACGAAGGGGATAATCGTGCAAGGCAGCAAGCAGAGACACCAAAACACCAAGACACCAAGACACGAACGCTATAGACAGCCACCTCAGAGCCGAAGTCATAATTTAATTCGTCAAGCAATGATCCCGGTTTTGAGCCTTAATTAAAATTGTGAATATTTTAAAAAAATCTATTCACCGCTTGCAATGTGAAAAATGTCACACTATAATATAAGACATAAGGTGAAACATTTCACAAAAATGCAGTCACTTAAGTGAACACTTTCACATTTATGTCTGAATATGTGAAAAAATAAACAAACATTTCGAGGAGGAAACCATCATGAAAGTTGCAGTTATCGGATGTACACACGCAGGCACGGCCGCCATCGTCAATATCGCCAAATTATACCCGGAAGCGCACATTACCGTTTACGAACGGAACGACAACATTTCGTTCCTGTCGTGCGGGATCGCGTTATACGTCGGCGGGATGGTAAAAGACCCGCAGGGCTTGTTTTACTCCTCGCCGGAGCAACTGGCGGAGCTGGGGGTTCGCACGAAAATGCGCCATGAGGTGGTAGCGGTCGATACGGACGCCAAAACCTTGCTGGCCCGTAATTTGGTCACCGGTGAAGAATTTGAAGACACGTTCGACAAGTTGGTCGTTACGACCGGATCGTGGCCAATCGTGCCGAAATTCGCGGGCATTGAGCTGGAAAACATCGTGCTTTCGAAAAACTTCAACCATTCCAATACGATTATCGAAAAGGCCAAACAAGCGAAAAATATCGTCGTCGTAGGCGCCGGTTATATCGGTGTGGAACTTGTGGAAGCTTTTCAGTTGAATGGCAAGCAAGTTACCTTGATCGACGCGGAGGACCGGATTCTGAGCAAATATCTGGACCCTGAATACACGGACAAAATCGAGCAATCGCTTAGCGATCATGGCATTCAACTGGCGCTTGGACAAAAAGTAACCCGCTTCGAGGGTGAGGAAGGCAAGGTAACCCGAGTCGTAACCGATCAGGGAAAATATGACGCCGATCTGGTGATCATGTGCATCGGCTTCCGTCCGAATACCGGGCTGCTTCAAGGCCAGGTGGATATGCTCGACAACGGGGCGATCATCGTGGACGAATACATGCGCACCAGCAAGCCGGACGTTTATGCGGCGGGCGACAGCTGTGCGGTATTCTACAACCCGACCGGCAAGCATGCCTACATTCCGCTCGCAACAAACGCGGTCCGTATGGGGACGCTGGTCGCCCGCAACCTGGTGGCGCCGACCGTAAAATACCTTGGCACCCAGGGAACCTCGGGCATCAAGATTTATGAGGACAACATCGCGGCAACCGGTTTGACGGAAGCGGCCGCCAAGGATGCGGGGCTTGAGGCCGCAGCGGTGCTTATAAACGACAATTACCGTCCCGAATTTATGCCGACCCATGAGCCGGTTACGCTGAAGGTTGTTTACGAGCCAAACACACGGCGCATTCTGGGCGCGCAAATCATGTCGAAAGCGGATTTGACCCAGTCGATTAATACGATGTCGGTATGCATTCAAAACGGCATGAAGATGGAGGAGCTGGCCTTTGTCGACTTTTTCTTCCAGCCGCATTACAACAAACCGTGGAACTTCTTGAACAGCGCCGGCCTTGGAGCGCTGCCGGAAGTGCCGAATAAGCAGCCTGTACACGCTTAACCGAGGAGAAGGAAATGGCAACCTTCGCCTCGAAGCGGCCGCAACTCGCCGACGGAAGAAGCCTCGCGCTTCGGATGTCGGCTTTTTTACTTGAAGAAGAGGTACACGGTTGCGGTGGATTACTGACAGAATAAATGTGAATTTTTTCACCTCTCGTGATTTATGTTACTTATTTGGAGGAAGCGGGAACGCTACAATAGACTCGGGCATTAAAGTGAAATGAATAGAAGGAGACTTGAATCATGGCTTACTATAAACCCGCGCAGATTGCCGAAGTGACCGTGGAGAACGGGATAAAAAAGGCACACAATCCGCTGCTGACCGTGCTGATCCTCGGGTTTCTCGGCGGAGCGTTTATCGCTCTCGGTTTTCTGCTTGATATCCGCGTCATCGCCAGCGCTCCGGCGGAGTGGGGGAGCTTTGCCACATTCATTGGCGCGGCGGTGTTCCCGATCGGCCTTATTCTCGTGCTATTGGCTGGCGGAGAGCTGCTGACGGGCAATATGATGGCCGTTCCGTTGGCCCGGATGGCAAAGCGGATTTCGACCGGCGAATTGTGTAAAAACCTGGTGCTGATCACATTGAGCAATTTTGTCGGAGCGCTGTTTGTCGCTTATTTTTTCGGCCATGTCGTCGGATTGACGGCAAGCGGGCCGTATTTGGATAAACTGGTCGATATGGCGGGGCATAAGCTGGACGACAGCTTCCTGCAGGCGTTTGTTTCCGGGATCGGCTGCAACTGGCTGGTGGCCCTGGCCGTCTGGCTGTCCTACGGTGCCGATAATATGAGCGGCAAAATCCTCGGTATCTGGTTCCCGACGATGGCGTTTGTCGCCATCGGTTTTCAGCACGTCGTGGCCAATATGTTTTTGATCCCAGCGGCTATTTTCGAAGGATATTTCTCCTGGGGAGAATATCTTGGCAATTTCGTCCCGGTCTGGCTCGGCAATTTGACCGGCGGCGGGCTGTTCGTGGCCGGGGCGTATTGGACGGCTTATTTGAAGGATCGGGGAATGAAAGCCGACTCCGGCGCAGGCCAGGAGGCAGGGGCTTCCGTATCCGCCAAGGCGGGCAGCAAAACGGCTTAGGGCGTAAGTGCTTAAGGTCTAAGTGCTTAAGGCGTAAGGTTAAAGGTATATGATTTAGGGTGTAGCCGGAGTAGCTCCATCGCTGGCATGATCCGTATAGGCCGGCATGATCCGCGCATTCCGTGAAGGCACGACAGGCCGCTTCCTCATTATTGGTTTGTGAGGGGCGGTCTTTTTTTGTGCAGCTTCATTGGAAAAAATCCAATAGATTCCGCTTAAATCACCATTTTGAGCCCCTTCGAGCTTGATCTATTGGAAATATCCAATCAAGATGTCGCGGCAGTAGACAAACGCAAAAGCTTTTTTCTACAATAGCTAAGACAGGAGGGGATGGAAATGATCCACGAAGAGAACGGGGTGTTTCCGGCGGTGTGCCCGCTGGATTGTCCCGATACTTGCGGCTTGCTGCTTCATAAAGAGAATGGAAAAATCGTGAAGGTAACGGGCAATCCCGATCATCCGGCGACCCAAGGGGCGATTTGCAACAAAGTCCGCAATATGGCGGAGCGGGTCTACCATCCGGAACGGGTGCTTTACCCGCTTAAACGGGTAGGGGCTAAAGGCGAAGGGAAATTCACGCGGATTTCCTGGGAAGAGGCGATGGCGGAAATCGCCGGGCGATACAAGGAGCTTATCCGTGAGCATGGGCCGGAGTCGATTATGCCGTACAGCTTTTACGGCAATATGGGGATTCTCAGCGTCGACGGGATGGACCGGCGCTTCTTCCACCGCCTGGGCACGACGCAGCTGCAGCAGGGCATTTGCAATTCCGCGGGGAACGCGGGATGGAGATATACGATGGGCTTCGGCGGCGGGACCAGCCCGGAAGAGACGGTAAACGCGAAGCTGATCATCGTTTGGGGAGGCAATCTCGTCAGCACCAACATGCACCAGGTCGCCCTGATTGAAAAAGCCCGCAAACAGGGGGCGCAGCTGGTCGTGATCGATGTGCATCGCAACCGCACCGGGCAGCGGGCCGACTGGTTTATTCCGCTGTATCCGGGAACGGACAGCGCCCTCGCGCTGGGGATCATGCACGTGCTGTTCGAGCGCGGGCTCGTGAACGAACCGTTCCTGGAGCGGCACACGACCGGTCACGCCGAGCTGCGCGAACATGTGAAGCAATATACGCCGGAGCGCGTTGCGGCGATCACGGGCGTGCCGGCGGAAGACATCGTGAAGCTGGCTGTCCTGTACGGCGAGACTTCGCTGGCCTACATCCATATCGGGAACGGCCTGCAGCACCACGATAACGGCGGCATGACCGTGCGCACGATCAGCTGCCTGCCGGCGCTGACCGGCCAGTGGCTCGTAGCCGGCGGCGGCGCGTACAAGTCGAACGGCGCTTACGGGAAAATGAACGCGGCCGCGCTGGAACGGGCCGACCTGCGGCCAAATCCGGGCGCCCGCACGGTGAACATGAACCAGCTTGGCGAAGCGCTGCTGACGCTCGATCCGCCGATCCGCGCGCTGTTCGTGTACTGCTCCAACCCGGCGGTGGTCGCGCCGAATACCGCGAGGGTGGAGCAGGGCTTACAGCGGGAGGATCTGTTCACCGTTGTGCACGACCTGTTCCTGACGGACACGGCCAAATACGCCGATATCGTGCTGCCGGCGACGTCCTCTTTTGAGAATACCGACTTGTACAGCTCTTATTGGCATCATTACGTCCAGCTTCAGGAGCCGGTCATTCCGGCCCGGGGCGAAAGCAAAAGCAACGTCGAGACGTTTAAGCTGCTGGCGGCGGCGATGGGCTTCGAGGAGGAAGCGTTCCGGGACAGCGAGGAGGATATGATCCGGCAGGCGCTGCAGTTCCCGCATAACCCTTATTTGCAGGGCGTTACACTGGAAAAGCTGCAGGAGCAGCGCTTCGTGAAGCTGAATATGGAGCACAAGCAGCATTATTTGGACGGCTTAAAGACACCTTCGGGAAAAATCGAGCTGTATTCCGCCGCGATGGAAAGGGCCGGCCAGCCGCCGCTGCCCACTTATGTGCCGCTGCGTGAGGGCTATGACGGCGAACGCCGGCCGGGCGAGGGAGAGGTTTACCCGCTGATGTTTATCTCGCCGCCGAACCACAGCTTCCTGAACTCGACGTTCGGCAACGTAGAGAAGCTGACCGCGCTCGAAAAAAGCCCGCTGCTGCAAATCCATCCGCGGGACGCGGCGGAGCGCGGCATTGAAGACGGCGACGAAGTAACGGTGTGGAACGACCGCGGCAGCTACCTTGTAAAGGCATCCGTCACCGACAAAATGCTGCCGGGCATCGTCGTCAGCCAAGGGCTATGGTGGGAGCAGGAAGACGGACGCCGCACGCGGGCCAATGCCCTCACGCCCGACCGGCTTGCCGATCTGGGAGGAGGCGCGGTGTTTTTTTCCACCGTCGTTAATGTAAAGCGGCAATAGATGTACTTGCCTGGCTTGCCCTTTTGAGCGATACTATTGTAATCTGGGCAATGTGCTAGAGTGCGGAGAGCCCCTGGGGGCTCTTTTTTTATGGATATATACAGAACTGCATGCACAGAGGGGAGGAGTAACGGAATGAAATGGCTGAGTGCTTATCCGCGCGAGGTTAAAGTTTTTTTGGTGGCCAGTCTGATCAATTCCGCCGGCGGTTCTTTAATGTGGCCGCTGATCACGATGTTCGTGTTTAAAATATTGGGCAGGTCGGTGACGGATGCGGGTCTGGTCATTCTGGTCATGTCCCTGGGCGGCATCGCCGGCCAGCTATTGGGCGGGGCCCTGTATCACCGGCTGGGGGTCACGCGGCTGATTGTGGGCGGGCTTGGCCTGAACGCGTTGTTTTTGCTGCTCCTGCCTTACGGCAGCGGCAACTGGGCTTTGTTCATGCTGCTGATTGCTATGGTCGGCTTTTTTAACTCGATGTCCATGCCGGCAATCCAAGCCTTCATTGGCTTTCGCTTCGCGGAGCGGCGGGGCGAGCTGTTTAACGTCATTTATGTGGCGAACAACATCGGCGTTGCCGTAGGTACGGCGCTCAGCGGCTTTTTGGCGCAGATTTCCTACGATTTGAGTTTTATTCTAAACGGGCTGACATCGGCGGCATTTGCGGTTTTTTTCTGGTTTTATTTGAACAAAGTTCAAAAAAGTCAAGGCGAGCTGCATGTGGAAAAACGTAAAACCGTAGCGGAAGGCCAGAGCGCTTGGACGTTGATGAAATGTTATCCGGTTTATTTGTTTATGGGGATTGGCTCATTTTTTCTGTGGCTGGCCAATTGCATTTGGAACAACGGCGTATCGCCGTTTACGATCTCCCAGGGGATGCCGGAATGGAACTACAGCGTGCTGTGGACGCTGAACGGGGTGCTGATTTTTGTCGGGCAGCCGTTCGTGCTCTGGATCAAGCGCACTTTCGCTGGTTCGCCGCAAGCGCAGATGACGGCCAGCGCCTTGTTTTATATGCTCGGTTACGTGACCATTTTAGGTTTTCACACTTATCCAAGCATGGTGCTGGCGATGGTGCTGACGACGTTTGGGGAAATGCTTATATCGCCGGCGATTCCGTCGTTTATTTCTGACCGTACGGGCAAGGGGGCTCCTTTTTACCTCGGTTTGGTCGGAGGGATGGGGGTTGCGGGCCGGGTGGTGGGGCCTTACGCGATGGGCGTGTTGTTCGATTGGAACGGACTGGTCCCGGTGGCCTGGTTGGCGGTGGTGATTGCGGTGCTGGCGATCGGCGCGTTTCTAATCCATGCGTTTATGAACCGGGAAGGCCGGGAGACGACCGGCATCGCATCGGGAATGTAAGACCGCCCTTAGGCAGGGTGTTGACCATGAGGTCTGCGAAACGTGTAAAATGAAGAAAAAGACGTAAAGCTTTAAAAGAGGAGGGAAGCGGATGAAAGGCGAAGTTTGGACACGTTTGTCGGAAATGCGCGATGCGCCTGCTTTGATGGAGATCGACCGGCTTGTCTGGGATGTGCGGAACACACCGGCCGAGCGGCTCGTCTGGGATTCGCGCGAGCAGTTTTTGCAAAGCTGCCCGCCGGGGAGCCAAATCGTGGCCGGAATCGGCGAACAAGTCTGCGGCTACATCGGCTTTAAACCGCCGACCCCGCTGCCGAGCAATACCCATGTGCTCGAGTTGAACATCGCCATCCATCCGGAATGCCAGCGGATGGGAATCGGGCGCACGTTGATGGATGCGCTGCTGGCGTTCGCCGCGCAGCGGGGCGTACGCAAATTGTGCCTGCGTGTACTGGCCAGCAATCCCGGGGCCGTGGCTTTTTACGAAAGCTGCGGATTTGTGGAGCAGGGGCGGCTCGTTGGCGAGTTTTTTATAGGCGGACAATATGTGGACGATATCTTAATGTGGCGCAAGGTGTAGTGCCGGAGGCGCTTCAAACTCCGGCAGCCGCCACGGGCGGGGCGCCCGGGATTTGCTCCGGTAGAGTCGGGTGGCGCTAATTAACGCGGCAACTGGGGACGAACCTCCAGGGCGTAAATATCCTCTTCCAGGTTGACCATGCGCTCGTTCAACACCTGGCGGCAATCCGCCAACGCCTGATTATATACATACGGCCCGATGCGGGTCAGAAAAAAGTCAAGCACCCCGTCCGCCGCAAGTTCTCCCAGCGTTTCGCCGCGTTCCTCCTCAAAAAATTGCTGAATTTGGGGGATTACCAGGTTGCGTTGTTCTTTTGTCAGATGGATGGGCTTTAAAGGCATGGTTCGGTCGCTTCCTTTCGCATGATGGTGTGATATATTGATTTTATCTTAGCAGAAAATTGCCGCCAAAGCAGGCGGATGCGCCAGGCCATTGAACAATTGCGGAGATATCGGTATATTTAGAAGAAGAAAATCGGGGATAGTATACAGATACTTATGAAATGGAAAGGTTGATACCTGTGGTAAACAACAGCACCCCTCCCAATTTTATTAAAAACATTATCACGGAGGATCTGAAGAGCGGCAAAGTGCAAACCGTGGTGACGCGTTTTCCTCCGGAACCGAACGGTTACTTGCACATCGGACACGCCAAAGCGATCTGGATCAATTTTACGTTGGCCGACGAGTTCGGGGGACGGACGCATCTGCGGTTCGACGATACGAACCCGGTCAAGGAAGACGTCGAATACGTCAATTCGATCAAGGAAGACGTGAAGTGGCTCGGCTTTGAATGGGAAGAGCTGCATTTCGCTTCCGATTATTTTGAGGAAATGTACAACCGCGCCGTGCTGCTGATCAAAAAGGGCAAGGCTTACGTGGACGATCTCAGTGCCGACCAAATCCGCGAGCTGCGCGGTACGCTGACGGAGCCGGGGCAAAACAGCCCTTACCGCGACCGTTCGGTGGAGGAGAACCTCGATCTGTTCGCGCGGATGCGGGCCGGTGAATTCAAGGACGGCGAAAAAGTGCTGCGCGCCAAAATCGACATGGCTTCGCCGAACATCAACCTGCGCGACCCGGTCATTTACCGCATCGTGCATGCGTCACACCACAATACTGGGGACAAATGGTGTATTTATCCGATGTATGCGTTCGCCCATCCGCTGGAGGACGCGATCGAAGGTGTGACCCATTCGCTGTGCACGTTGGAGTTCGAGGAGCAGCGTCCGTTCTATGACTGGACGATCGCCGAAACGGAAATGCCGAAGGTGCCGCATCAATACGAGTTCGGGCGGCTGAATCTGCTGCAGACGGTGACGAGCAAGCGGAAGCTGAAAATGCTGGTGGACGAAGGGTATGTGGACGGCTGGGACGATCCGCGCATGCCGACGATTTCGGGATTGCGCCGCCGCGGGGTGACGCCGGAAGCGATCAAGGCGTTTGTGTATGAAGCCGGCATTTCCAAGGCTTACGGCAGCATCGATCCAAAAACGCTGGACCATTTCATCCGCGAGGATCTGAAGCTCAGAGCGCCGCGTACGATGGCGGTGCTCGACCCGCTTAAGGTGGTCATTACGAACTACCCGGAAGGGCAAACCGAAATGCTGGAAGCGGAAAACAACAGCGAAAACCCGGACATGGGCAACCGCCAAATTCCTTTCTCGCGGGAAATTTACATTGAACGCGAGGACTTTATGGAGAACCCGCCAAGCAAGTATTTCCGCTTGTTCCCGGGCAACGAGGTTCGGCTGAAGCACGCGTATTTCATCAAATGCAATGACGTGATCAAAGACGCGGACGGCAACGTGGTTGAAATCCACTGCACGTATGATCCGGAAACGAAAAGCGGCAGCGGGTTTACCGGCCGCAAGGTGAAAGGCACGATCCACTGGGTGGATGCAAGTTCCGCGGTGCCTGCCGAGTTCCGCCTGTACGAGCCGCTGATTATGGACGAGGAAGCGGATGAGGACACCATCGAGGAGAAGTCATTCCTCGATCTGGTCAACCCGAACTCGCTGAAGGTGGTGCACGGCTTTGTCGAGCCAGGCTTGAAGGATGCGAAGCCGCAAGACAAATTCCAATTTTTCCGGCATGGCTACTTCAACGTGGATACGAAATATTCGGAGCCGGGCAAACCGGTGTTCAACTTGGTCGTCTCGCTGAAGAGCTCGTTCCAATTGCCGAAGTAAAGCGTGTGGCAGGGAGCTGGGGAGCCGGCAGTTTAAGTAATGAAACACCGCAGGTTCCTCGCGGTCTGACGCCACAATGTTCTGATTGGAAATATCCAATAGAACTGGAAAATTAATGGTAGATATGACGACTTGATTGGATATTTCCAATAGATTAGGCCCTGAAGGGCGTAAAAAGGGCGGTTAA
Source organism: Paenibacillus lacisediminis (assembly GCF_046567315.2). Classification (NCBI taxonomy): domain Bacteria; kingdom Bacillati; phylum Bacillota; class Bacilli; order Caryophanales; family Paenibacillaceae; genus Paenibacillus; species Paenibacillus lacisediminis. Next base: position 14,257 of record NZ_JBKIAX020000024.1, read on the forward strand.
AGCGAAATCTATTGGATTTTTTCCAATGAGAGCTCAAGATGGCGTTCGATTTCCGTCAATCTATTGGATTTTTTCCAATCGATACCGCCTGTAAGTGCTGCTATTTGACCGAAAAGGCGTTCGCTTCCCGGATAAACCGGGAGGGAGCGCCTTTTTCGCCTTTGTAAATTTTTGTTGGCAGAAAGGCTTAAGCCGTTCCTGACCGCTCGCCCTCTCCCCCCTCACACCGAGCCGCGCTCGATGAACCGGAAGCCGAGTTCCTCGCTGACCGGGCCCGGCTGCTGGCCGGCAAGCTGGCTGCGCACGCTATCGAAGGCGCGGGCGCCGATTTCGGACAGCCGGTTGTCGATCGTTGTGATACCCAGAACGGCGGAGATCGGCTGGTTGTCGAAGCCGATGACGGCGAAATCGCCGGGGACCTCAAGCCCCTGGCTGCGCGCGGCCAGGATGAAGCCGGCGGCCACCTGGTCCCCGGTGATGAGCAGGGCATCGGGCCGCTCCGGCATGGCCAGCAGGTGTTCGACAAGCGCGGCGCCGTCCCCGATGTCATAGCAGCCGTCCAGCACCCATTCCTGGCGGGGGCTGCCTCCCAAGGCCAGCAGCGTGTCGTTGTAAGCCTGCAGCCGGCGATGCAGGCTGGGACTGTTGCGGCGGCGGCCAGCGGTGAATCCGATCCGGCGGCGGCCTTTTTCCCATAAATAAGTGATCGCCTTCTGAAAGATGGCGTAGTGGTCGATGTAGACGGACGACAGCGGCCGGTCCCGCACGGCTTCACATAACGCGATCGGGCCGTAAGCGGCGTAGGCTTCCACTTCGTCCAGCGGCAGCGACCGGGAACAGATCACCAGCCCGTCGATCTGCTTGTTGCGCAGCATCTCCAGCACCTTCCGCTCCTCATCGGGCCTGTAATCCGTCTGGCAGAGCATCAGCTGGTAGTTGTGAAGCAGCGCTTCCTGCGCCATCCCTTCCATCATCCGGGCGAAATAGTAGAGATTGATGAGGGGCAGGACGACGCCGATCGTCCGGGTCGTGCCTTTGATCAAATGAACGGCGTTCATATTGCGCGAATAGTTCAGCTTGCGGATCGCTTCCTCCACGGCTTGCCGCTTGGCTTCGCTCACATAGGGGTGATCGTTCAGCACGCGGGAGACGGTCGTGACGGAGACGCCGGCCGCCTCAGCGATTTGCTTGATATTCGGCAATGGGGCCAACTCCTTTCCGGTTTGCAGGGCGGCAAGTCCGGGAAAAGGCCGGTTTTGCCCACGCCGCAAAGCTTCAAACAGGCGAAAAATCCAAAAGCAGCGCTTGCTCTGGAATGCATTTCATAATTTACAATGAATATGCAGTCAGAAAAACAATGCATTCCATCCGGCGTAACCTCGGCGTAGGGCGTAACGCATGGAATGCATTGTTTTTGCCGTATCCAAGGTTATCGATGTTCATACCGCCCCATGACCGGCGAGTAGCCGTTTTTGTGGATACGATACCACATGGCCGCATAACCGAGCGCGCCAATGAGGGACAATCCCATCCCGGCACGATACATGACGCCGCCGCCGAAGTTCTGGTACAGCCAGCCCCCGAAAAAGCCGGCAATCAACGCGGCGAGCCCGCTGAGCGCAAGCGTATAAACCGCTTGTCCGGCAGAACGCAGCGGGCGCGGCAGCAGCAGGGCGATCAGTTTGATGCCGACATAGAAGAAGCCGCCGAACGTGACCGAGTGCAGCAGTTGAATCAGCATGATCTGCACCGGCTGGGTCGCACCGGACATCAAATTCCATCTTAAGGCGAACAGCAGGCTGACCGCTGTGATGCAGCCGAGCAGAAACGTGATTTTCCGCTTAAAGTAACGGTCCAGCACGACAAAGGCAAGTATTTCAAAAGCCGTGGACAGAAAAACCGCGCCTCCGACTTCCAGGCGGGAACCGCCCAGGTCGGTGATAAACAGCGGCATGAATATGACGTTGATCGCGTTGGGAATAGCCACCAGCATACCAAATACGGCAAAAGCGACAAAGTATTTATACTGCAGCGTCCGCGCCAGCTCAACCCCTTTCAGCCACGGCGTATTCGACGTTTGGCGGATGGACGGCAGCAGCAGCGCGGACCCGATCGCCAGCATCAGGCAGATGCTGAACAGTAAAGAGATGCCGTTATGGCCCACCGCGTCAATGATCTGCCCGGCCCCCAGGGCGACAAGGCTCCAGCCGAGCGAACCCCATAACCGGAAAGCTCCAAATTTCCGCTCGTCCCCTTCCGTGTAGCTTAAAACCAGACCATTGCTTTGCGAGAGAAGCGGGCTTTGAAAAAAATAAAGCAAAATCATCGCCAGATACAGCATATGAAACGTATTCACTTTAAACACCAAATGGCCCATGACGAGCAGGCCAAGCATCATGGCGATCAGAGCGGCCCGCGGATTTTGGCGCAGATCGCTGATATACCTCCAAAACGGGTGAGCAAGCAAAGAGATGAGCGGCCCGATGGCCATCAGGCTTCCGATCTCCAGCTTGTCCATACCGATATCCTGCAAATATAATTGAAAAAAGGCGGCGAAAATGACCATCGTTCCGTAAACGAAAAAGTTAAGCAGCCTTAGCGGCATCCATGAGGAGGGCGAATATCGTTGATTGTCCCGCAAACGCGCCATTCCTTTCTGTCCGAGTCCATAACGCAACCGAAAATAAATAATTGACTATGTTCTCAATGTAACACAGAGGTGAAAAGGGATACAAACCAAGTTTTCTACAATTTACCAATATTTATAAATGGGAGGTTTGTTTTATGGAGGCAACAGCCGTCATCCTGGCGGGGGGAAGATCCAGCCGAATGGGCGAAAACAAGGCGCTCATGGAGCTTGGGGGAATCGCCGTTATAGGAAAAATCATCCGGGAGCTGGAGCCGATAGCCGGTCGCATCGTGATCGTGGCGGACGACCAGGAGGCGTACCGGGCGTTCGGCAAAGAGGTCATAACCGATATGTACAAAGGGGCTGGGCCCATGGCGGGGTTGCATGCCGGGCTGACAAGCTCGGCTTCAGCCTGGAATATCGTCCTGGCCTGCGATACGCCGTTTGCCAACCGCGGTTTGTTCCAAGAACTGCTCCGCCAGGCCCGGCAGGCGGAGGCCACAGCCGCGCGGGAAGGCGAGAGCTCCGGTCCCGAAGCGGTGATCGCCCGCACGGGAGACCGGGTCCACCCGCTGCTGGCGGTATACCGGCGCAGTGTGCTGCCAGGGCTGGAGCGGGAGCTGCGCCTCGGACATTACAAAATGACCGCGTGGCTGGACGGGCTGCGGACCGAATATGCCGACGGGGAGACGCTCGCCGCCGCTGCGGGCCTTCCGCAGGAATGGCTGGCCTTCAATATGAACCGGCCGGAGGATTATGAAAAAGCCAAAGCTTGGCTCGAAAAAGCCCAGGGCCCGCTTTAACCGCCGATTTGCGACATGCGGCGCACGGTTGGCGTATGGCTTTGCTGTTTTTCCTCCAGCGCCAGGGCCATTTCATGGTTTTTCGGCTTGCTGCCCAGCGCCTTCAGGAACATCGCGCGGATGCCTTCCCGGTCGCCGGCGGCGGCCAGCGGGCGGACATGCAACTCGTCCGACCAGTACAGGCAAGCTTTAATGTGGCCGTCTGCGGTCAGACGCAGGCGGTTGCAGTTGTCGCAAAAATGTTCGCTGACCGGATGGATCAGGCCAAATGTTCCGGCTGCGCCGACAATTCGCTTGCTTTCGGCCGGACCGTTTCCTCTCGGGCCGGCCACTTCCTCCGTTTCCCAGCCGGCTTCCCGGCACACCTCGTCAACGGTGGACAGCGGCAAATAGGTGCTGCGCCAAGAGTCGGTAGCGCTGCCGATCGGCATATATTCGATGAACCGGACATGCAGCGGCTTATCCAGCGTCAAGGCGATAAAATCGCGGATTTCATCGTCATTGACCCCTTTCATCAGCACGACGTTCAGCTTGATGGGGTCCAGGCCGATGTCCACGGCGGCCTGCAGCCCTTCCAGTACTCTCCGCACTTCTCCCCCGCGCGTGATCATAGCGAACCGGTCCTGGCGCAGCGAGTCCAGGCTGATGTTGACCCGGTTCAGGCCCGCTTGCTTGAGCGCGGCCGCTTTGCCGGTCAGAAACATTCCGTTCGTCGTCATGGCGATATCTTCAATGCCCGGGATTCCCGAAAGCATGGCAATTAATTTGTCCAAATCTTTGCGAACGAGCGGCTCGCCCCCGGTAATCCGGATTTTGCGCAGGCCCATCGGGGCAAGCGCCGAAACGGTTTCGGCGATTTCCTCATAGCTCATAATTTCATCATGCGGTTGAAAAGCCACACCCTCTGCCGGCATGCAATAAACGCAGCGGAGGTTGCAACGGTCGGTCACGGAAATCCGCAGATAATCGTGTTTTCGGCCGAAAGAATCAAGAAGCTGCTCCATACGGAACGCCCCCTTTCTTTTTGGTGCTTCAAATTTAATATATATGCTGCTGATCAGTCAATGCGTTGACACACACTGTTCAAGTATATTTTGCGGCGCAGGGCGATAGAATGTTATCAAAGACAAGTGTAAAAAAAATCACATAAAGCGCTTACATTGCCTGTTATAATCAAAGCAAGCGATACGTGACCCCCTTAATCATGTGTCGGTATATGCGATTGAGATGATTTCCGGCATAGAAGGAAGTCATCTTTTTTTCAAAAACCTGCTTCGTGATCAAAAGATGACTTTTTGAACAACCTCTTAAGAAGAAACAAGGAGATGACCTTCCGATGGCAATGACTTATCCACCGTTTGTTTTTACCCAGGAACAAGTTGAGTGGCTGGAGCGGCGCGGGTGGGGTTACCGGGTGTTGATGGATTTCCTGAGCCGTCCGCCGAGGATGTCCTTGATCGCTCATTGGCGATATAAAGCGGAGCTGATCGGCCTCATTCCGGCGAGCCGGGGCGGGCGCAAACTGATCGGCTATCTGAAAAGCATCCCCGAACAGGAATTCCGCCAAGTTTGCAGCAGGGAAGCGGCGGAATACGAACGCCTGTTTACGGGCCGTGACGCTGCAATGACTTCCTGCGAAAGCCTGTTTCGCCGCAGGACGGAAGGAACCGACGCATTTGCCTGCATCTCCGAGGTGCGGAAAATATATATGGAAAACGGCGTTGTATTCAATAAATTAAACGGGGAGTGCGACGATCATATTGCGCTGGAGCTGGAATTTATGGCCGTGCTGGCCGAAGGCATGCTCAGCAAGAGCAGCCTGCCGCACACCTGCCTGACGCTGGCGGACGTGCAGATCGATTTTCTGGAATCCCATCTGCTGAAATGGGCCCGGCCGTTTGCGAATGAACTGATGCTGGCTTCGAGCAGTCCGCTGTATACGGGGCTGGCGGAGCTGCTCGAAGAATTTCTGGACTATGATCTGCGGCAGCTCCGGCGGTGGCGGGATACGCAGACGCCGGCCTAGGACTTGGCATCCTGGCCGATCATTTTCCGGGCGTAAACGGCTCTGACCAATGTCCATCAGGCGTCCGATCGGCCGCAGGGCCGTTTACGAACTGACCGCTCCGGTATTTCTCCTCTTTCTCTATCGCCCTCTTTTTAAATCTCATCCTTCCAAACTCCCATCTCTATAATATTTGGCTCTTGCCAGTAGGAAGAAAAGCAACCATCATGTAGAATAGAATCAGCATCACCTGAGAGAAAAAAAGGAGTACAGGCATGAGACGGGGACTTCAAATCATTATTATTGCGGCGATTCTGTTTGCTTTTTACTATTTCGGATTTGGCGTCTTCGGGAAATTCGGGGGTACCTTGGTCAGTATATTTCAGACGCTCACGGTCATTACGATCGGCTTGGCGATTTTTATGGAGAACCGGAATCCGTCCAGTACGGTGGCCTGGATCCTGGTGCTGGCCCTGTTGCCGGTGGTGGGGCTGCTGCTTTATTTTTTGCTGGGACAAAACTATTTCAAGCGGCGCAAGTTTGACAAAAAGGCCGAGTTGAACCAGCTTAGTTTTGAACGGATCCACTTCAACGGCCATATGCTGCCCCGGGATTTGTCGCAGTTCAGCCCAAGCCAGCAACGGCTGCTGCAATTGTCGCAGCGGCTGGCCCGCACGCCTTTTTCCATGGCCAGCCGCACCAGGGTGCTGACGAATGGAGAAGAGACGTTTTCGACGCTGCTGAAAGAGCTGAAAAAAGCGCGGCACCACATTCATATGGAATACTACATTTACCGTGCGGACGACATTGGCCGGGAAATTCAGAAAACACTGATCCAAAAAGCCCGGGAAGGCGTCGAAGTGCGGTTCATGTTCGATGCGGTCGGCAGCATCGGTCTGTCAAAAGCGTTTATCAAGGAGCTGCGGGACGCCGGGGTCAAGGTCGGCATTTACGGGCAGATGCGCTTTCTGGCGCTGTCCAGCCGGGTCAATTACCGCAACCACCGGAAAATCGTCGTGATCGACGGCAACACCGGATTTATCGGCGGGCTTAACGTCGGGGACGAATATTTGAGCCGCAGCAAAACGTACGGTTTTTGGCGCGATACGCATATGCTGGTCAAAGGCGAGGCCGTCCGGTCGCTGCAAATTATTTTTTTGCAGGATTGGCAGTACGTGACCGGGGAAGAAATTATCGACCTCGCATATTTGTCGCCGGAGCTGGAGCAGGGCTGCAGCGGCGCGGTGCAGATCGTGCCGAGCGGGCCGGACAACGAAAGCCGGACGCTGAAAAACATCTTTTTCGCCATGATCACCTCGGCCAAAAAATCGGTTTGGCTGGCGACGCCGTATTTTGTTCCGGATGAGGACATTTTGACCGCGCTGCGGGTGGCCGGGCTGGCGGGCATCGACGTGAGGATTTTGTTCCCGGCGAGGCCGGACAAATGGCTGCCGTTTCTGGCGTCGCATTCGTATTTTCCGTCGCTGCTGGAGGTCGGGGTGAAGATTTACGAATATGAAAAAGGCTTTCTGCATTCCAAGCTGCTGATCGTGGACGGCGAAGTGGCCACCGTTGGCACGGCCAATATGGACATGCGCAGTTTTCATTTGAATTTTGAGGTGAACGCGCTGCTTGTGCAAAGCGACAGTATCGCCAAAATCGTGGAAAATTTCGAACGCGATCTGCTGTCGACGAAACTGATCGACCGGGCAAGCTTTATGAACAAAAAAATCTTGGTCCGTCTTGCGGAATCCGCGGCTCGGCTGCTGTCGCCGCTGCTGTAGCGTTTCTTGCGGCCGGGGCGGCCGGGAGAGCCACGGCGGACGGGGTAAACTAAGGATAAAGCATAAGCGGGAAACCTACGCAGAATCCAAGTAGAATCCTATCAACATTCAAGCAAAATTTAAGCAAAGCTTAAGCGGTATCTAAGCCGAACTAAATTACAATAGCTATCGCGGTCAAGGAGGGAGCGGAACATGGAGAATACGTCCGAACGCAAAACCGAACATATCCGCTTATGTCTGGAAGAGCAGGTTAATGCCGAGGGGATCCGCACGGGGTTTGAAAAATATATGTTCCGGCATAATGCGCTGCCGGAGCTGAATTTTGACGACATCAGCCTGAAAACGACATTTTTGGGCGCACCGATTCGGACACCGCTGTTGATCAGTTCGATGACCGGAGGCAGCAAGCTGGCCGGACAAATCAACATTCGCCTGGCCGAGGCCGCGGAGCGGCGCGGCTGGACGATGGGCGTCGGCTCGATCCGGGCTGCCGTGGAAAGGGAGGAACTGGTGCCTACGTTTGCGGTGCGGCGCTTCGCTCCGAACATCCCGATCATCGCCAATTTGGGTGCGGTGCAGCTGAATTACGGCTACGGCCCGGAGGACTGCCGGCGGGCGGTGGATATTGCCGGAGCGGACATGTTGGTGCTTCACTTGAACGGCCTGCAGGAGGTATTCCAGCCGGAGGGGAACACGGCTTTTGGCGGGCTGCTGGCGCGCATTGAGCAAGTGTGCAAGGCGCTGCCGATGCCGGTCGGCGTGAAGGAGGTCGGCTGGGGCATCGACGGCGGCACGGCAAGACGGCTGCGCGAAGCAGGCGTCGCTTTTATCGACGTGGCCGGCGCGGGCGGGACAAGCTGGAGCCAGGTCGAGAAGTTCCGCAGCGGCGACCTTGTCCGCCGCGCGGCGGCGGAAGCATTCGCGGGTTGGGGCATCCCCACCGCCGAATGCATCCGCGAAGTGCGGGCGGCGGTCCCGGACGCCGCCCTGATCGGCAGCGGGGGCCTGAACACCGGCGTGGACGCGGCCAAAGCGCTGGCGCTTGGCGCGGACCTGGCCGGGTTCGGCCGGGCGCTGCTGGAACCGGCGGTGCATTCGGAGGAGCGGCTCGACGCGCTCCTGGAGCGCGTCGAGTTCGAGCTGCGCACCGCCATGTTCGGCATCGGCGCCGGGAGCATACCGGCGCTGCGGAGCACGGTGCGGCTCGTGCGCCGGGAGTAGGCGCCGGGCCGGCGCGCAGGATGTCCGCGCCGTGCTGGCGCGCTGGATGGCCTGCCGTGCTGGCGCACTGGATGGCCTGCCGTGCTGGCGCACTGGATGGCCTGCCGTGCTGGCACGCTGGATGTCCCGCCGTGCTGGCGCGCTGGATAGCCCCGCCGTGCTGGCGTGCAGGATGGCCCGCTGTGCTGGCGCACTGGATGTCCCGCCGTGCTGGCGTGCAGGATGTCCCGCTGTGCTGGCGTGCAGGATGGCCCGCCGTGCTGGGGCGCAGGATGGCCCGCCGTGCTGGCGCGCTGAATGGCGTGCCGCCTTATGGCCGGCCTGCTCGGGGCCGGTTGGGGCGGCACTCCCGGTCCAGGCCGGGGTTGGGCGACCCAGGTATAGGTTAGGCCAACGCTTCGTCATAAGTCGGGCCAGCCAGCCTATGGACTAACGTCCCTGGGGGCCCGTTTGACTCCTGTATTGGGGGATAGCCCCAAGCCAGAGCTTTCCTTGTCAGGCATCCCGCGATTAGCGGTAATTTTTGTCGCTATTTTAATGTGAGAAGCCAAAAATCTCTGAATAGCGGTAAAATTTCCCTCTATTTTGTTGTGAAGGGGCTGAAATCCGCACTTTTACCCCCGCCCCTACCCAATAACGACATAAAAGTCCGCTATTTTTCTCGTGCTGCATTTTGGCGCGTAATAGCGCCTTTTTTTACCGCTATTTTTGGCTCGGTGGCCACTTCCCATAAAAGATACCCGGAAATCTAACGGTTGTAGCAGCTGCTATTTTACGAAAAAAGGCCTTTTTTAAATTCTAACGGTTGTGAGCGCCGTTATTTGCCTTAATCTAAGCAAAATTGGCCGGGTTTAAGTGAAATAAGCACCATGGCAACCGTTAGAATAGTTGTGTGGCTAGAAAATGTATCTTGTCAGACCAGATTTGATGCAACGCTAGTGCGCGGCAGTGGCTAGCCCCCTATTTTTCGTTGCATTTCCGCAAATTCCCTATTATATTGAAGGGTAATATCGGCCTGCTGGGACGGCATCCTTCCATGAAACAGCGCATATGGTTGCAGACAGGCCGGCAAATATACACAGGAATCGAAAACCGGAGTGCCCGGCTTTTCGTCTTTTCCGTAACGCAAGGGGGGAACGGCTATGAAACCATCATTGTGGACATGGAATACAAGTACGGTGGTGACGGTCGGCGTCGGGGCAGTGCTGTACGCGGCAACCAGTTGGATCGGCATCCCGATCGTGGCGGATACTCAGCTTCGGCCGGCCATCGCGCTGCTGGCGGTATTCGGGGCGTTGTTCGGGCCGGTGGTTGGATTTATCGCCGGGTTTATCGGGCATGTCATTAACGACCTGATTACGAGCGGCACTGTGTGGTGGGGCTGGGCGTTGGGTTCGGGCATTACGGCGGCCTTTATGGGGATGGTTTACATATTCAAGGGTTTCAATGCAAGGGAAGGGCGAATGAATAAAGGCCATCTGATCCTGTTTGCCGTTTGCGGAATCGTAGGGATTTTTGTTTCCCTGGCTTTTTCCGGCTTGTTTGATATCTTCGTGATGGGCGAGCCTAACGATAAAATCGTCGTGGAGGTTGTAACGGCAGGTCTGGCTAACGTCGTGGTATTTCTCATTCTCGGTCTTCCCGCCGTGTGGGCCTATGCCAAACGCAACCGGAGCAGCACAAATTTGAACGTGGACAGATAGTGGCCCGTGAAGAGTATGCAGTATGTGATTTTATCGGTTCCGACGTGATGGACCTGCGGGGCTATCCGTTTTAAAACAAAACAAATGGTAAGGTGGGGACTTTCATGGTTCAACTGATTCCGATGAGCGACGCCGATTACCGTGATTTCCGCAGCCGGTCGGTCCGCGATTACGCGGAGGATAAGGTGGCCGCCGGAACGTGGACGGCCGAGGATGCGCCGGCGCTGGCGGAAGCGGCCTTCCGCCGCTTTCTGCCGGACGGCAGAAATACGAAGGAGGCCTTTCTCTATCTTGTGCACGACGCTGTACGCGAGGAGGCGGTCGGGCATCTGTGGTTTAACGCCATGGAACAGGAAAAAGGGCGGATTGCTTTTATTTTGGACATTTTGATCTACGAGGAGCATCAAGGCAAAGGTTACGGCAAAAGGACGATGGCCGCGCTGGAGGAAGAGGTTCGCCGGCTGGGCCTGGACACCATTTCGCTGCACGTGTTTGGCCACAATCAAAGAGCGTTCGAACTGTACCGGAAGATGGGGTACGAGGTGACGGACATCCAAATGACCAAAGTTCTGGCGGGGGAAACCGAGGCTTGACGGCCTAGACTAACTTGGGGCGAAGGTAAGCCGCCAGCGACATGGCAGCGTCTATATAAGTTGAACTAAAGAAATACGGAAGTTAGGCAAGAGGGTTCAATATTCTAAAAGAGTCACATTTTAGAATATTGAACCTAGGGGAAATGATTCTGAAGAAACTCAAAGCTTTCTGGAAGAAAGCTACATCGGAAGCATATGCTTGGTCGCCTTTGTGAGCGGATTTCTTCAACATCTGAAGTTAAATTAGAGAAATCCGAGAACAACAGCGATCGTAAGAACATTTCACACGGCTGCCCCGGTCTGTACAATCAATAGTTCAATTTATATAGCTGCGGGGATCGGCCGAAAGTACCTTCCGATGGGGTCTAGCCGCGAAAGTGTTGGACTGGTAACGCCCTACCGGCGGTGCCCGGCAGCCGGATGGCCTCCGTCATGCCGCCAGTCAACATGCCGCCAAACCGCCGGTTTTCGGGATGTCCTTGAAATATCTTCGGCGTATCGGTACTATGGTTGAAGGAAGATGAGCAATTACATGAATGAGGAGTTGTCATAAATATGGCTTTAAAAGCTGGCATTGTGGGCCTACCGAACGTCGGGAAATCCACATTGTTTAACGCGATTACCCAAGCGGGGGCGGAATCCGCAAACTACCCGTTTTGCACGATCGATCCAAACGTCGGCGTGGTGGAAGTGCCGGACGAGCGGCTCGATAAACTGACGGAGATGGTAACCCCAAACCGCACGGTGCCGACGGCGTTTGAATTTGTCGACATCGCCGGACTGGTGCGCGGGGCGAGCAAAGGCGAAGGGCTTGGCAACAAGTTCCTGGCCCACATCCGCGAGGTCGATGCGATCGTGCACGTCGTCCGCTGCTTTGAGGATGAGAATATTACCCACGTGGAAGGCAAGGTCAACCCGATCAATGACATCCAGACGATCAATCTGGAGCTGATTTTGGCCGATGTGGAAAGCGTGGAAAAAAGAATCGAACGCGCCCGTAAAAATATGAAAGGCGGCAATAAGCAATACGCCCAGGAAGTCGAGGTACTGGAACGGATCAAGGAGGCGCTCTACAACGATCAGCCGGCGCGCAGCGTGGAACTGACGGATGAAGAGAAGGTGCTCTTGCGCGATCTGCATCTGCTTACGGTCAAGCCAGTGCTATATGCGGCGAACGTCAGCGAGGACGGCGTGGCCGACGCGGACAACAACCCGTATGTGCAGCAGGTGAAAGAATTCGCCGCGGCGGAAGGTGCCGAAGTCGTGCCGATCAGCGCCAAGGTGGAAGCGGAAATCGCTGAGCTCGACGGTGAGGACAAAGCGATGTTCCTGGAAGAGCTCGGACTTCAGTCCTCCGGGTTGGACCGCCTGATCCAGGCTGCTTATCGGCTGCTGGGCTTGTATACGTACTTCACCGCCGGCGTGCAGGAGGTCCGGGCCTGGACGATCCGCAAAGGCACAAAAGCGCCGGGGGCGGCGGGCGTCATCCACTCCGATTTCGAGCGCGGCTTTATCCGGGCGGAGGTCGTATCCTATGAGGATCTGGTCGCCGCCGGTACGATGAACGCCGCCCGTGAACGCGGCCAGCTGCGTCTGGAAGGCAAAGACTACGTCGTTCAGGACGGAGACATCATGCATTTCCGTTTTAACGTGTAATGTAAATTCGGGCTGACGGAAGCCTTCAAGTCCCTTGCTCAAGCGGATTTGAGGGCTTCTTGAATTTCCGCCAAAAGGAGATTGGGGATTTGTCTTTAAGGATGATTTACCCAGGTCCTTCGGATTAAGCGTGGAAATGGGAAAAATTTGTATTGTTATGCTCAAAAGCTATGAGTATACTGAAATCAGCTTTTGCTTTATTTATCGATTAGGAGGAATTTTTTGTGAGTATGGATTACTTAATGTCCAGAAAAAGCCAGTTGGACACCCGGGAGCTGCTGCTGCTTGAATCGGAAGTAAAGGCCCAGGGGAAAAACATGGTGGTGGCTTATGTTCTGTGGTATTTCCTGGGAATGTTCGGAGGTCATCGTTTCTATATGGGACGGACCGGTTCGGCGGTAGCCCAGTTGATTTTGTCGGTTACCATTATCGGAATATTCGTTACGTCCATCTGGTGGATCGTTGACGCGTTCCTCGTGCACACTTGGGTGAAACAGCACAATGCAGAAATGGAAAACCGTTTGATCGACCGGATTTTTTATGACCGCGGCAGATCTCCGGAGTACCCTATCTAATGGCGCTGACGAAAAACGATCTATCCACGAATGAGCTGCTTGTGCTGAATTTGGAAATGAACAAGCGGGAAAAGTCCTTGGTGCTTGCTTATCTCATGCTTCTGGTCGGCCATCTGGGCATACACCGTTTTTATCTGAAAAAAATCGCCACGGGAATCGTCCAGCTCTGCTTGTCTGTTTTGGCGTTTGTGTTTTACTTTGTGTTTGCGATCGCGTCAGGCATCGAAAGCGTGGAGTCGCCTGACAGCATGGGATCGCTGCTGTTCCTGATTCCCGTCGTGCTCTTTGGTTTGGCCCTCACCGTATGGGTTATCGTTGACGCTTGCCTGCTTCCGGGGATGGTCCGGGAGTGGAATTTGCGGATTGAGAACGGGCTGATCGCCCAAATTGCCGCGGCCCGGTCCGCTAACCGTTCCGACGGTACGGAACAACCGCAGCCGAACGGGATTAACCTGACAAAGTGATAGAATGGATTAGCTTAATCTCATATTGAAAAAGTTTGAAGAAGGCCGTGAATTTCAACCGTGATGTTGAAATTCGCGGCCTTTTTCGATCGTCCTGGCCCGGGAAAGGGGTTCTTTTTCCGAGGAAAGGTAAAGCTGAACGGTAAACGCGCAGCAGACGAGCAGAAGAACGCCCACCAGCAGAAATGACGTCCGCAGGCTGGTAAAGGCGGTGAAAAAGCCGAACAACAGCGGGTCCAGCAATTGGGCAGCGCGGTTGGACATTAAGCGGAGGCCGATTCCCAGTCCCCGTTCCTCTTGCGCCGTAGCCCCCGCGATCATGGACAGCGTCATCGGCTGGTTGATGCCCAGCGCAAGGCCGGTTACGAACACCAAAGCCGCTATGGCGTAAAAGTTGGTCAGCAGAGGAACGGCAAACAGCAGCAGCAGCGAGACCCCGTAGGTCAGGATCAGCATCCAGCGGAAGCTTAGCTTATCCATCAGCCGCGGGTAAATCGGCCGGACGAACAGAGCGGACAATGCCCCGACGGAGATGAGCAGTCCGACACGGGTGTTGGAAATCCCCAGCGACTCCAGATGGATGGGCAGGTACGCCGTGCGCACGTCCACTATAAACAAGGAGATGAAGGTAGTCAGCAAAATCACGGCAAACCTGCGGTTGCGGACCATCGTTAGACATTGCCGAAACAGACCGAGCACTTTAAACGAAATCGGGGTTTCTTCCTGGCGGAAGCGAACTGACACGCCGCCTGAGGGAGAAGGCGACACTGCAGCCGGATCGGGAGTGCGGCTTTCCTCCCGGCAGCGCCAGGAGGTCAGCATTAGCAGCAAGCTGCTTAGCGTATAACCGGCAAACACGGTTCGATATCCGAACTGATCCGACAAAAAGCCGGAGACGATCGGAGCAACCATTTGCCCGATAGCCATATACAAAGAAAAAGTCGCAAACCTGCTCTCGCTTCCTTCCGCGGGCCCTTCCGTAATCAGTACCTGGACGGCCAGCCATACGGCCATTTGGCCGAGTCCGGCCAGCAATTGGGCGAACGCCAGAATCCAAGCGCCGGTGGAAACCCCGTACAGCAACCCGCTGGCCATCATTAGTACGGCTCCGGCGCGCAAAACCACGGTTCTGCCTAACCGGTCGGCGATGAACCCGCCGGGAATGGCCGCCAGCAGCGGGAGTAGAGCGTAAACCGCCAGCACGAGGCCGGCGGTAATGCCTTGAATGCCAAGGGAGGCCGTATATAAAGAGATGATGGGCCGGGTTAACGAAAAGGCAAACCAGTATAATCCGCAGGATAAGGAAACCCAGACAAAATTACGGTGCTGCATGAGAGCTTGCGGCGGAAAAATCAATTTTTCCGTCAAACAAGCCTTTTTCCGTTTGATAGATATAATTGATGGTCTCCTCCGTACTGACCACATCGGCGTATTTGGCGTTCATATCGAACAAATTGATGGCATGGGACGCTTCGCCCCGGTCAAACGTGCATTCCTCCACAACGCCGACGAAGAAGTTGTAAGAGAAAGCGTCGATGACGCCGGCCCGCACGCATCCGCCGGTGGTCGTGCCGCAAATCAGCAGCGTGTCGATGCCGAGATCGTTGAGAAAGCCCAGCAGCGGTGTGCCGTGAAACGGCGATGGTTTCAGTTTCTCGATAACGATGTCGCAGGGCTCCGGGGCAATTTCCCGGACGATCTCGTTGCTGCCGTAGCCCGGGACTCCTTCCTGTTCCTCTGAACGGGTGTTTTTGCGTCTCCAGCCGCCGGCGTCGAAGCCGTCGGGACGGCGGTCGACCCCGGTCGAGTAGAAGACCGGTATGCGCTGCTCGCGAGCGGCCTGCAGCAGCTTCTGAATATGCGGGATCGCCTCCCAGGCGGATTCGCCGCAGCTGTTGCGCCAGCGTTTGACGGAATCGAGGACCGGTTCTTTTTGATGACCGCAAAACCCGTAGCTGACATCGATGACCAACACGGCCGGCCGTTTCCCGAAACCGGCTTTAGCGTCATATCCGGCATTGCCGAAAACCTGTTTGTCGCGTTCCGTCAAAAACTTGTCCCATACTCTCATGATATTTCCTCCCGATTTTATTTTTTTCTTATTTAACAAATTGCATGTCCACGATATCCGCGTAGCCGATCGCTTCGTCTTTCAGCAGCCCGGCCGCGCGAACGACGGATAAGCCTGTGTTTACGGCCTCCTCGGAAATCTGGCCTGTGTATTCCCACATTTCGTCCTCATAAGACCGGTCGATCGTCGCCGCAAGCAGCTCATCGGCCATCGACGGGAATTCCAGCTTGGCGATTTCCATGCTCTCCGCTTTGTTGTCGCGGATAAATTCCAGCGCTTTATGAATACCGTCGACAAATTTCCGTACGGTTTCCGGGTCGTTTTCGATATTGTCCTGCTTGATGTTGATCGTCGAATAGGCGTACGGGCCAAGCTCCTGCGGCACATTGTAGAACGGTTCGCCCCAGATGCCTTCTTTGATGCCCTGCGTCAGCATCGGTTCGGTCACGACGGCTATGTCGCCTTGATTTTGCTGCAGCACCGCCGGGATCGCTCCGGTATCGACCTCCTTCAGCTTCAAATCCTTGTCAAGCGCAAGTCCCCATTCTCCCGCCAGGTAACGAATGATCGAATTGGGGGTCCCGCCGTATTGGGACACGGCCACGGTTTTGCCTTTCATGAAGGCGGCAATGTCGTCGCCGGGGTCAAGGCCGGACCGGGCCACCAAATACACATTGCCCCGGTTGACGATGTTTACGATGGCTCTAAGCTCGGCGCCCTTGGCTTTGGCGAAAGCGTTATGTTCGGGGCCGCCGATGAAGCCGTAAGCCTGGTCGGTCAGCACCGCGTTGGTGTGGGCGCTGCCGCCGGACAGCGTGATCGCTTTGACGTTCAGGCCGTCGAAAAATCCTTTGCGGATGGCGATATAAAGCGGCAGATACCCGGTGCTGTGAACCGGCTCGGCGATGACGATTTCCTTGGTGCCGCCCTTGTTTGCGCTGTCCGAGCCACCGGCGGCGCCGGCCGCAGGCGCCGTTCCGGCCGCCGTCCCCGGCGGAGCTTGACCTCCGCAACCGGCGATCAGCGCCGTGATGAGCACGACGGCAAGCATCAATGCCTTGCGAGATAAAAGTTTGACATTTGTCATGATGGCCTCCCCCTATTTGCTCACGGCTATATATAGCCCTTTTTATTTTTGATGGGTAAATCCTTTCAGCAAGAAGACTTCCAGCCTGCCGACCAGGATATACAGCAGCATGGACAGGATGGACAGATTAAAAATGTTGGCCCAGATCAGGCTGATTTCGTACGTTTGCCCGGCGTAAAAGATCATGCGTCCAAGTCCTTGCTCGGAGCCGATATATTCGCCGACGATCGCTCCCGTGAGCGCCAGCCCGATATTGATGCGCAGCGCGGAAATCATCGCCGGAATCGCCGTGGGCACGATCACTTTGCTGAACACCTGCAGCCGGGAAGCGCCAAGCGAATAAACCATCCGCACGAGATCCTTGTCGACGCTGCGTACGCCGTTGTAGGTGGTGAGTGTGGTGATCACAACTGTAATCGCAAAGCCCATGGCGATCTTCGACCCGATGCCGATGCCGAATACGAGCACGATAATCGGGGCAAGCGCCAGCTTGGGCATGGCCTCGAACATAATGATGAAAGGCTCAAAAATCCGGGCGTAATATTTGGACCACCAAAAGGATAAACCGATCAGCGTTCCGCCAGCCGTTCCCAGCAAAAATCCGTAAATGGTGGAACGAAAGGTGTAAAACGTATCCTGCCAAACGGAGCCGGACTGTACGCCGGTCCACCAGGTGCGGGCAATCTCCGCCGGCTGGCTCCAGAAAAAGGCGTTGATGATACCCACGCGGGCGCCGAGTTCCCACAGCAGTAAGATGACCAGAAATAAGGCGATACGGCCTGCGTTGACGAGCCATGGCTTCGGCTGGCTCATTTCGTACTTTAAAGCGTTGGATTTGCGGCGATGACGGGCCGAACGGCCCACGCTTCCCAAATTGCTGCCGTTCTCCATGACATCCGCTTCACTTTGCATCGTTGTTCGCTCCTTTCCTGCGGTTAGTTAGCGTTATCCGGCCGCTTCCTGCCGGTAAGCCTTTAGCGTTTCTTCCGAAAGAATGCGCAGCGCCTCTTCCTTCAGGGCGATAAACTGCGGCGAAGTGACGATCTGCGGCTTGCGCGGGCGCGGTAAATCGATCGTAAGGTGGCGCTTGATCGTCCCCGGTCTGGAGGTCATGATGTACACTTCGTCGGACAAGTAAATTGCCTCTTCCATGTCATGGGTAACAAACAGGATCGTTTTCTGAAAATCGTCCCAAAGATCAAGCAGCCATTCCTGCATCATCGCCCGGGTCTGGGCGTCCAACGCTCCGAACGGCTCATCCAAAAGGATGATGTCGCGATCATACAAAATCGTCCGCAGTAACGCCGCCCGCTGTCTCATGCCGCCGGAAAGCTGGGCCGGATAATGATGCTCGAATCCCTTCAACCCGTATTTGTGCAGGAGCGGGAGCGCCTTGGCCTTAGCTTCTTTTTTCGCCACGCCTTGAATTTCCAGTCCCAAAATGACGTTGTCCAAAATGTTCCGCCAGGGAAGCAGCAGATCTTTTTGCAGCATATACCCCGTAATTCCGGTCAAGCCGTCGACGCGGTTGCCGCCTACATAGATCGCTCCTTCCGTGTTGTCCACCAGGCCCGAAATGATGTTGAACAGGGTGGATTTGCCGCAGCCGCTTGGACCGACGATGCTGATAAAGCGGTGATTGGGAATGCGCATATCGATCGGGCCAAGCGCTTTGACGGCGGTTCCGTCTGCGGCCAGATACGTCTTGCTTACGTTTTCCAACTCCATTTTATAGAGATTCATCATTGCCACCTCCTTTGTGTTAAATAAATAGTAATATAGGTGACATATTCGAGGTTATAAGGAGTTTTTATGTCAGGAAATATGACTTGAATTTGACGAATTGGGGTTTGAAGGCGGGATTCTTTTGCGGGCGGGGAAGAGCCCTGCAGCGGCTTAAGCAGGGCCGTTGCTGCGGAACAGGGCGACTTGTTCCTTGATGCTGGCAAGGAGTGTGGGGAGCAGTTGCCGTACAGGTTCGGCAGCCGACTGCGGATAAGCGCAGTAAAAGCTTTGCTTCAGGCGGATTTCCGCCAGCGGCAGCATCTCGATCGACGCGTCGCTGCCGGCCGGCCAAAGGGATGACACGGGTAAAAAGGAACAGCCGCTGCCTTGTCCGACCATTTGGCGGATGATGTGGGAAGCATCCACTTCGATCAGCTTTTGCGGGCGCATGCGCAGCGGCGTGAACAGGTTATGCTCCAGCAGCTCGCGCAGGGGCATATGGCGTTTGAGCAAAATGAAAGGCACTTCCTGCAAATAGGTGGCGAGGCTTTGATAACGGGGGAAACCAGGCTGCTTCGGGCCGATGAAGGCAAGCGGCTCCTCAAACAGCTTGACGGTTTCGATCTGGGGAAGGGGGGCGAACATCTGGTTGATGAAGGCGATGTCCAGCTCTCCGGAAGCGGTCCGCAGCGCCAAATCCAGCGATGGCCCGGTGCTGATCTTCCATTGTGCGGCCGCGCTATGCTCCTTCATCGAGCGGATGACGGACGGAAGCATGACATGCGTCAGCGACTCTACGATGCCGATTCTAAGGCCGGTTTCTTCCGGAGGGCCGGACAGCTTGCGCACCGAGTCCTGCCCTGCCTCCAGGGCGCTAAGCGCATATTGGGCGTAAAAATAAAATTTCCGGCCGGCTTCCGTCAGGAAAGCGCCGGACCGCGTGCGGTGGAACAGCGGGGCGCCCAGCTCCATCTCCAGCCCGGCAATGCGCAGGCTGACGGCCGGCTGGGTTAAAGCGACGTACCTGGCCGCTTTGCTCATGCTTTCGCTTTCGGCCACGGCGATAAACACCTTGAGATCCAGCATGTCCACGGGCTTCCCTCCTTTGGCGTCTTCATGTGTGAGATGATTTTACATGAAAATACTTATTTCGAACAGTAGGGCAAAAGGGAGTTGCGGATATGGCCTAGTTATTTTTGTTCGCATATGGTATAATAAAAAGTCGTTTATCCTTGTTATACGATGTAAGGAGAAAGCGGCTTTTTTCAGGAAATTGTGAGATAAGAGAGGTGATTTCCTTGTTGGACCGACTACAATCCCTGGCTGACCGGTATGAGAAGCTGAGCGAGCTGCTCTGCGATCCGGACGTGGCGAATGACGCAAAGCGACTGCGGGATTATTCCAAAGAACAATCGGATATACAGCCGGCTTATGAGGCGTACACCGAATATAAACAAGTAATCGGCGAGTTGGAAGCGGCCAAGATGATGCAAGCCGAGAAGCTGGATGACGAAATGCGCGAAATGGTCAAGCTGGAAATCGAGGAGTTGACCGCGCGCCAGCAGGCTTTGGAGGAACAAATCCGCATTCTGCTGCTGCCCAAGGACCCGAATGACGATAAAAACGTAATCGTGGAAATCCGCGGCGCCGCCGGCGGGGACGAAGCGGCCTTGTTCGCGGCGGATTTGTACCGCATGTACACCCGTTACGCCGATTCCCAAGGCTGGCGCGTCGAATTGATGGATATGAACGAAAGCGATCTCGGCGGCTTTAAAGAGGTTATCTTCATGATCAACGGCCGCGGCGCGTACAGCAAGCTGAAATACGAAAGCGGCGCGCACCGCGTGCAGCGCATCCCCACTACGGAGTCCGGCGGACGGATCCATACGTCGACCTCGACAGTGGCGGTTCTGCCGGAAGTCGAAGACGTCGACATCGAAATTTTGGATAAAGATATCCGCGTTGACACGTTTTGTTCCAGCGGCGCCGGCGGCCAGTCGGTCAACACGACGAAGTCGGCCGTGCGGGTGACGCATATTCCGACGGGCATCGTGGCAACCTGCCAGGACGGCAAATCGCAAAACTCCAACAAAGAAAAGGCGCTGCAGGTGCTGCGCGCCCGTATCTTTGACATGAAGCGGCAGGAAGAGGAAGCAAAGTACGCCGGCGAGCGGAAAAGCAAGGTCGGTACCGGGGACCGCAGCGAGCGGATCCGGACGTACAACTTCCCGCAGAGCCGGGTCACGGATCATCGCATCGGCTTGACCATGCACAAGCTGGATCAGGTCATGAACGGCGAGATCGACGAGATCGTGTCGGCGCTGACGATCGCCGAGCAAGCGGAATTGATGGAAAAAGGAGAATAATCTATTGAACAGTGAAGGATATCGGTTATCCGGAGCGATCAGTATTTGGGAAGCCCGTAAAGAGGCTTCTTCTTTTTTAGCGGAGGCGGGCGTGCAGGAGCCGGAGTCCAATGCCGAGCTGCTGCTGCGGCATGTGCTGGGCGTTTCGGGCGCGGCGTATTTGATGGCGTTGCGCGATCCGTTCCCGGCGGACAAAAGGGATGCCTGGGAGGAGGTTGTCCGCCGCAAAGCGGCGGGCGAGCCGGCGCAGTACATCATCGGGGAACAGGAATTTTACGGTCTGACCCTCCAGGTCACGCCGGCCGTGCTGATTCCCCGCCCGGAAACGGAGCTGCTCGTTGAGCGCATCGCCGCCGAGGGCGATGTGCTGTGGCCCGGCGGCGCGCCCAGGGCCGCCGATATCGGCACCGGCAGCGGGGCGATCGCCGCTGCCCTGGCTCACCTGCGCCCATCGTGGCGCATTGCGGCGAGCGATATCTCGCCGGACGCTCTGGCGGTGGCGCAGGATAATGTCCGGCGGCTCGGCCTGGCGGTGGAGTTCAAGCAGGGGAACCTGCTTGAACCGTTTGCCGGCGAGCCGCTGGACATCGTGGTGTCGAACCCGCCGTATATCCCGGCGGGGGATATCCCGCACCTCCAGCCCGAGGTGCGGGACTACGAGCCGCGCGGCGCGCTTGACGGCGGCCCGGACGGGCTGGCGCCCTACCGGGCCATGATGGCGCAGCTCGCGCTGCTCCCGAGGCCGCCTCGCCTGATCGGCTTCGAGCTCGGCCTGGGCCAGGCCGCCGCGGTCGCGGACCTGCTCCGCGCGGCGGGGCATTGGCGGGAAATCGTCACGATTCCCGACCTGGCCGGAATTGACCGCCACGTGATCGGCACATCGGCCTCGGCTAAGGCGGCCGAGCTGAGACGAGCGAAGAGGCCCGGCCCGCGCGAGCTAAAATAGGCGAATCCTCTCCTTTAATCGTCGCTACCACATGTAAAGTAGTTTCATAGATTGTGGTATACCACGAAAAGGAGGAGATTCACTTATGCCAGTCACTTTAACGTTTCTTTATTCGCAAGCGGCCGGGGTCGGCCAGGGGTATTTTGTGGCAGCGGACGCTCCGGGAGTTACCGGCATCGTTACGGTAGGAAGCACGAGCGGCAATGTGGAACTGCGCATCACCCGTTACAATGCTCCCGATTTTGTCGCCACCGTCACTTCCGGTTCGACGTTTTCGGTCAGCATCAGCAACATCCAAACGATCGGTATTTTGGCGCTGCAAACCGCCACCGGCACGCTGTCGCTGATTACGAACGTTTAATCCCTTCTCCGCTGCCGATCTGCCCGGAGGGCGCCGACGATTTAACCGTCGGCGCCCTTTCCGCGTCATAATGGCGTATCGTTGACACGGCGCCCCCAGTACTTATGTAGGATTTTATTGGCATATGGGAACATTTGTGCTTTTAGACGGATTCTTTTACAGTATAATAAGGTATGTGATAACTTTAGGTCATAGACAGCATTTCTAGCCATCAAAGGAAAAGAGGATGAACGTGCTGAGCAAACTCAAAAAAGTCGACTACACGATTGTGTTTATTATGCTGCTGCTGATGGCGATCAGCATTGCGGTGCTGTACAGCGCTACCTCCCATACCCAATACCACGGTTACCACCTGCGCATGCTGGCCTATTATGCGCTGGGGTTTGCCGCGTTTTTCGGATTTGCCGTTCTGGACTACCGCCTGCTTATGAAGTATGCGCCTTATTTATACTTGTTCGGATTTGGGCTGCTCGTCGTCGTTATGTTCATCGGCAACACTTACTACAACGCCACTGGCTGGATCACGATTCCGGTAATCAACCAGAGCTTTCAGCCGGCGGAATTTTTCAAACTGCTCCTGGTCGTCTTTCTCGGGTTTATGCTGCTGCGCAAGCGCAAGCCGCGCCTTTCGTTCTGGCGCGATGTGGTGCCGATCTGCCTGCTGACGTTTGTGCCGTTTGTGGCGGTTATGGCGCAAAATGACCTCGGGAACGCGCTTAGCTATGTGGTCATACTGGCTGGGATGCTGTGGATCGGCAACATTAAATATTCGCATGCGCTGATTGCCGTGGCGATTTTTGCCGGATCGGTCTTCGGCGGGATTACCGCCTACAAGACGTACCACGACCAGGTGTACAACTTCTTCGTCGAGATCGGCCGAGAGCATTGGATCAATCGGATCGACCCGTGGCTGATGCCGGAAAAAGCGTCGGAAGACGCTTCCTACCATACGAGGAACGCCAAGCTCGCCATCGCTTCCGGGGGAATGACCGGGGAAGGATACATGAAAGGCGAGACCGTGCAATCGGAGCGCGTGCCGCTGACGTATTCGGACTCCATCTTTGTCGTGATCGCCGAGGAGTTTGGTTTTCTCGGCAGCTCGGTGCTGCTCCTGCTCTATTTTGTGCTGATCCACCGGCTGATCTTGATTTCCTTGGAATGCCGCGACACCGGCGGCCCTTATCTGATCGTTGGCATCGTCGCGATGCTGCTGTACCAGATTTTCGAAAATATCGGGATGTTTATCGGACTTATGCCGCTTACGGGCATCACCCTGCCCTTCATCAGTTACGGCGGCACCTCGCTGCTGATCAACATGGCGAGCATCGGAGTGGCGATGAGCATCCGCATCCACGGCCATGAGAAAGAAGAGGGGGCCAACATCCCTTCCGACCGGTACGCTTCCTTGAAAGCCAAGAGCAGTACGGAATGAGCTTAGGTGGGCGGCAGCCTCAACAAACAGAAGGGAAGAGCGTATTCGCCGGAAAGAAAGCAGGAATGGCGGAGTTCTGCCGGGCCTCGGTGCTGCGGCGAAGAGGATTGTGTTTTTGCGAATTCTCGCATCTAAAAATGGCTCAAGACCAAAATCAGTGTATGACAAAATAAAAGATGACGGAGATAGGGGGTGTTGTCTCTCCAAATCACTTTGCACGATTATCCCTCTGGTTCAGGCAGCCAAGTCACCCGATCAAACGGGATAATCGTGCAAAGCCCCCGGATCACGAGTCTCGCTTCAGGCCTAAAAATGGCGGGGTTTTTGGGATCAACTCCGCTATATTATTTTTTCATAGATTAATAGGTTTACATCTCTCTTAACCGGACATACTGGTAGACATCAGCATACAGGATTCGGTTAAGGGGAGAGCGGACATGACTAAAAACAGACCTTATATTCGCAATTTTGCACTTATTGTTTTCAGTTTGACGATGCTGCTGATGTCCTGGGAAGGGCAGGCTAACGATACCGCGGCGGCTGCGGGATTGATTCCGCAGGATTCGATTCGGCTGCGCATTTTGGCGAATTCGGACGGCATGGGCGATCAGATCGTAAAACGCAAGGTGCGCGACGCCGTGGTGGAGCAAATGAACGGCTGGGTCGTCCAATTGGATCAACCGCAAAGTCTCGATGAGGCGCGCCGCGTCATTCGCGACAATTTGCCGGCCATCGAGGAGCAGGTGGGGGAAACGCTGAAGGAAAGCGGGAAAAACTACAATTACAAAGTGGAGCTCGGCGTTGTGCCGTTTCCGACGAAAATGTACGGCGGCGCCGTCTACCCGGCGGGCGATTATGAAGCGCTGCGCGTCACGCTTGGCGAAGGCAGAGGCAAAAACTGGTGGTGCGTACTGTTTCCCCCGCTTTGCTTCATCGACGCCGGCAGCGGGGATGCCCTGGCCAGGGACGGAAAGGCGACCGTCAAGACGACGGCGGCATCGGTGAAAGGCGCAGCGGACGAAGCGGGCGCAGCGGCTGCTTCTGACGGTGTTGGCGCTGCCCCGGGGACCTCGCCGGTAGAGCCCGAGCAAGTAGAGGTGCGGTTTTTCTTGTGGGACATGCTGGCCAAGTTGTGGAACTGGATCACGGGTTTGTTTTCCTAAGCTATGGACTGATGATAACTAGTAGAAGGCTGCCGTGCGAGTGTATCGTGCGGTTTTTTTTCATTTCTAGCTTGGCCGGGTCCGAAAAAAGGATGGTCCTTCGCAATCTGCTATCCGCAAACCGCGAAAGATTCGCGAAGCCGTAAACGTGTAATTAATTGCTGCGTACTATGCTCCGGGACCCGATCGGGTATAATAGAAGAATAACTTGAAGTTAGGACGCGATACGAATGGATAGAGAGAATCATGTGGATCGGACGAGCCGGGAGGGAAGCGCAGACTCCGCCGCCGGACGGACGGCGGAACACCGGGAAGCGCCGGCGGACAAGTCCCAAGCGGGGACAGCGGCGGCCGGGGAAGCGCGGCAAACCCGCTGGTGGAAGATTGCTTCGACCTGGGCAGCGGCTGACCAACAAATAAAAATGGGGCAGGCAGCAGTTCTGAGCAATGTGGATGATGGAGGGGGCACAGGTGTTCAGAGGGCTGCCGAGGTCCGGACTTCTGCGGTGACCCAAGCTGATGTGGATACTGAATTTGTTGTAGGTGCACAAGACATTGATGATGTCCAAACCGCTTCGGACCAAGCCGCGCGGGACGCCGAGGCTTTGGCTGAAGCGGCTGCGGTGCTGGCCGCCGGAGGTACGGTGGCGTTTCCGACGGAGACGGTGTACGGGCTTGGTGCGGATGCGCGGAACACGAAGGCGGTGGAGGCGATTTTTGCCGCCAAGGGCCGCCCTTCGGACAACCCGCTAATCGTGCACATCGCGTCCATGAGCCAACTGGAAGGTCTCGTTACAGAGGTAAACGAGACCGCGCGGAAGCTCATGGAGGCGTTTTGGCCCGGGCCGCTGACGCTGGTGCTGCCGGCGGCACCCGGCGCCGTCTCGCCCCGTGTGACGGCGGGGCTGGATACCGTGGGCGTGCGCATGCCCGCCCACGACGTGGCGCTGCGGCTGATCGCCGCAGCGGGGTGCCCGGTGGCGGGGCCTAGCGCCAACCGGTCGGGCCGCCCAAGCCCCACGCTGGCAAGCCACGTGGGCGAGGACCTGTCCGGCCGGATTGACGGCATCGTCGACGGCGGGCCCACCGGGGTGGGCCTGGAGTCGACGGTGGTGGAAGCCGGCCGTGACGGCACCGTGACCGTGCTCCGCCCAGGCGGGATCACGGCGGAACAAATCGCCCGCGTGACGGGCGCGGGCGTGAAGCTTGACGCCGCCCTGCGCGAGGCGGGCGGCGGTGCAGACAGCCCGGCGCCGCGCGCGCCGGGCATGAAGTACACCCACTATGCGCCGCAAGGGGTGCTGCGCATTGTGCGCGGGGCCGCGGACCGGGTCGCGGCCCGCATCCAGGCCGAGCTCGCGGCGGCCTCGGCGCGCGGGGAGAAGACGGGCGTGCTCGCCTTCGACGAGCGCCTCCCGTCCTACCGCGCCGACTGCACGCTTTCGCTCGGCAGCGAAACCGAGCTCGCGGCGGCGGCGCACCGCCTGTACGCGGCGCTCCGCCGCTGCGACGAATGCGGCGTCACTTATATTCTCGCCGAGTCCTGTCCCGAGGACGGACTCGGCGCAGCGGTGATGAACCGGCTGCTGAAAGCGGCTGGGCACCGCGTCATCGACGCCGGCGAATGAGAAAGGCTGGGATGAAGCATGATCAAGATCGGGCTGTCCGGCTGGGGCGATCATGACGATTTATACCCGCCCCGGACGTCGGCCAAAGACAAGCAGGCCTGGTATGCCCGGTATTTTTCCTTGGTGGAGGTGGACAGCTCCTTTTACGCCGTGCTCGGCACGGAGGTGTATCAGCGCTGGCTGGCCGAGACGCCGGCGGACCTGACTTTTATCCTCAAGGCGTACCAGGGGATGACCGGACATTCCCGTGGCAAAACGCCATACGGCGGGCCAGGCGAAATGTTTCAGGCTTACCTGGATTCGATTCAGCCGGTCGTGGAGGCCGGCCGCCTCACGGCGGTGTTGTTTCAATTTCCGCCCTGGTTCGACTGCAGCCCGGAGCATGTCCGCCAACTGCGCGCTGTTCGCAAGTGGATGGGGCGGCTTCCGCTGGCGCTGGAATTTCGCCATCAAAGCTGGTTTACGAAGGAGATGCGGGAGCGAACGCTGGCGTTTATGCGGGAAGCGGGCTGGATTCATGTCATTTGCGATGAGCCCCAGGCCGGCCAAGGTTCAGTTCCGACGGTGCTGGAGCCGACCGATCCGGCCTTGACGCTGGTCCGTCTGCACGGCCGCAATGCCGCCGGTTGGAGCCAAAGCGGGTCGCCCCGGTGGCGGGAGATCCGCAATTTGTACCGCTACTCGCGCGAAGAACTGCTGGAATGGCGGGACATGCTGGCGGAGCTGACCGGGAAAGGCACGCGGGAAATTGCCATGATTTTCAACAACAACTCCGGGGGCGACGCCGCGGGAAACGCGCTGGAGATGATGGAGATCCTCGGCCTAAGGCCGCGTGAACTGCCGCCCAGACAGCTGGATTTATTCGATGTATAAGAGGTTGTTGCCTGACTTTTTGCACCCGTATTATAACTGACAGCATCACAAGCGCCAGGCGCTCGTTTGCCCTGTCCATGTCATGAAGTCGGACCTGTCCGCATATGGTTGTACAAAACACTCGGACATGGAGGATACCGATGATGACGGAGGTATATGTGCGGCTGGGAGAGCTTTTTACCATTCTTCTGATGGCGGTGGCTCTGGGGATGGATGCATTGTCGCTGGGCATCGGCATCGGAATGAGAGGTGTCCGGTCGCGGGATGCGATCCGCATCGGATCGGCTGTGGCTCTGTTTCACGTGCTGATGCCTCTGCTCGGCATATTGGCTGGCAAATACGTCGGCTATATGCTGGGCCATCTGGCCCGGTATGTGGGCGGGGGGCTGCTGATTGCCCTCGGGGCGCACATGATCGTCAGTTCGGTGAAGGGCAGCGGTGTGCAGTCGATCAACCATCGGACATGGTTCGGCGTGCTGCTGTTTTCGTTAAGCGTCAGCATCGATTCTTTTTCCGTCGGAATTTCGCTCGGCATGTTTCACGGGGATTGGATTTTGACGGTGCTGGCCTTCGGCTTTTTCGGCGGTTTGATGTCGCTCGTCGGACTGGTGATGGGCCACCGGGTGGGAAGGACGCTGGGAGAGTATGGAGAGGCGGCCGGAGGAGCGATTTTGCTCGCGTTTGGCCTCATGTTCATCTTTTGATAAAATATGATCGAGCAAGTTCGCAAGCTGCGGATTTACGGTTCGCAGCTTTTGAATTTGCATAAGATAGCGAATGGAATATCCGGACGTGGGAGGTGAAAGGCATGCGCATTTTGTTTGTATGTACAGGGAATACATGCCGCAGCCCGATGGCGGAAGGATTGCTGCGCAAGATTGCGCGGGAACGCGGATTGGACGTGGAGGTACGGTCCGCCGGTGTGGCCGCGGCGAAGGGCGCTTCGATGTCCATGCATGCGGAGGCCGTGCTGAAGGATCGTGGCATCGCGGATGCGTTCGAGTCGACGCCGCTGCAAGCGGAGCTCGCGAGGTGGGCGGACCTTATTCTGACCTTGACGCAAGGCCATAAACGTCAGGTGGTTTACACATTTCCTCATACCGCGGACAAAATATACACTTTGAAGGAATTTGTTGAAAACGATGAAACGGTGCTTGCGGAGCGCGAAGAACTGCAGCGCCTGATTGCCGACCGGGAGCTCGGCAAAGCGCTCGGCCGGAAATGGACGGACGCGGAGGAACGCCGCTTAAGCGAACTACAGCAGCGAATGCCGGTCTACGATATTTCCGACCCGTTTGGCGGATCGCGGGCGGATTACGACCGGACGGCGGCCGAAATCGCCGCCGCGCTGGAAAAGTTGGCGGATAAACTGCAGCGCGGGGAACTGGGGAAATAACGCAGCGAAAACCCGTTGCATTTGTCGGCCTAATGCTTTATTCTAAGATCAGATAGTTTTTGGTTCCGATGTAACTGGCGACAAAAGTGGATCAAACCACGGTGGAGCATCGGAGTATACGGCCGGTCGCCTGGGCAAAGAGCAAGACGCAGCGGATGCGTTCTGCTCTTTTTTTGTTGTATGAAGCGTCCCGGTTTGCCGGGTGGCGGATTTGTCGGCACGAATTCCGGCGGTTTTAGGTATAATAAGGACAGACTCTATGGAGGTTCTTCACTTAAGACTGAAGGAGGCCGGATGCATGGAACAGGAAGAACTCGGAAACATCCGGGACCAGGTGGCGGAAATTGCCGAAGAATTGGCGGCGGTGGCCAAGCTTGGCCCGGGGAAATTGTTGGTGATCGGCGCCAGCACCAGTGAAGTGGCGGGCCAAAGAATCGGCACCGGCGGAGCGGAAGACATCGCCGCCGCGCTGTTTGAAGGGCTTGAGCAGGTTCGCGGCAAATTTGGCTTTGAAATCGCCTTTCAATGCTGCGAGCATTTGAACCGCGCCCTGGTGGTGGAGCGTGCGGTGCTGGAGCGGCTTCGCCTGACGGAGGTGGCCGCCGTGCCCGTGCCGAAAGCCGGCGGATCGATGGCGGCCACCGCTTACCGCCGGCTTGCCGATCCTTGCCTGGCCGAGAGCCTGGAGGCTCACGCCGGGATTGACATCGGCGAGACGCTCATCGGGATGCACCTGCGCCGGGTGGCGGTGCCTTTCCGCCCTTCGCGCCGAGCGATCGGCATGGCCCGCGTGACCGCGGCCTGGACGCGCCCGAAGCTGATCGGCGGAGAGCGGGCGGTCTACGCGCTGCCGCAGGCTGCGGATGGGAACGCTCCTCACTGCCGGTAAAGCGATGCCGCGCAGTGATTCGTAATCGGGTACGAGATTTTGCTGGGGAACAAGTCATCTGCATTTGTATATTATTCCAAGGAGGAATTTAACAATGGAAAACTTGAGAAAACAAGATCCGGCTGTGCTGGAAGCAATGAACCTGGAACTGAAGCGCCAGCGCAACAATATCGAGCTGATCGCTTCCGAAAATATCGTCAGCGAAGCAGTAATGGAAGCGATGGGTTCGGTGCTCACCAACAAATACGCGGAAGGGTACCCGGGCAAACGTTATTACGGGGGCTGCGAACGCGTTGATATCGTGGAAAACATCGCCCGCGACCGCGCCAAGGAACTGTTCGGCGCCGAGCATGCCAACGTGCAGCCGCACTCCGGCGCGCAGGCCAACATGGCGGTCTATCTGGCTGCGCTTAAACCCGGGGATACCGTCCTGGGCATGAACCTGGCTCATGGCGGACATTTGACGCACGGCAGCCCTGTCAACGCCTCCGGCTTGTTGTATAATTTTGTGGCATACGGCGTACAGGAAGACACGTTCCTGATCGATTACGACGAAGTGCGCAAAGCGGCCTTCAAACACCGTCCGCGTTTGATCGTAGCCGGCGCGAGCGCTTATCCGCGCATCATCGATTTCGAAAAGCTGGCTTCGATCGCAAATGACGTAGGGGCTTTGTTTATGGTCGACATGGCGCATATCGCCGGCCTTGTTGCCGCCGGCCTGCATCCAAACCCGGTGCCGCACGCCCACTTTGTGACAACGACGACGCACAAAACGTTGCGCGGTCCGCGCGGCGGCCTGATCCTGTGCCGTCAGCCGTGGGCGGCCGCGATCGACAAAGCGGTGTTCCCGGGCACGCAAGGCGGACCGCTGATGCACGTGATCGCTTCCAAAGCGGTTGCACTCGGTGAGGCATTGCAGCCTTCCTTCAAAACATATGCGGAAAATGTGGTTAAAAACGCCAAAGTGCTGGCCGAAACGCTGCTGGCCGAAGGCCTGAACATCGTATCCGGCGGCACGGACAACCATTTGATGCTCGTTGATACCCGCAACCTGAACATCACGGGTAAAGACGCCGAGCATGTGCTGGATTCGATCGGCATCACGGTCAACAAAAACGCGATTCCGTTCGATCCGACCAGCCCGTTCGTAACGAGCGGCATCCGGATCGGCACGCCGGCCGTAACTTCGCGGGGCATGGACCAGGAAGCGATGAAGACGATCGGCCGGATCATCGCTCAAGTCCTGAAGAACCCGAAAGACGAGGCGGCTTTGGCCAAAGCCCGTCAGCAAGTTGTCGAATTAACCGATAAATTCCCGATCTATCCGGAACTCAGCTACGAATAAGCGCCTGGTTTAACGGAGGCCAACCCGTCGATGCGGGTTGGCCTCTTTTAACCTTATAGAATTTATAAAATTTCGGGCATGGTAGAAGGAGATGCGCAGGTAGAGAGGGGAGGAGAAGAGGAATCTGGGGGGGCTAAGGGACACCAGAGCCGTTATTTGAGGGAAAACGGAGGGTTGCAAAATGTAGCGGACACAGAAGACCTTATTTACCTCAAATCGGCCTGGATGAACGGGTTTAGAGCCAAATAAGGTCGTTGGTGTCCGTTAGGCTGGGAAATAGCCAGGAAATGGGCGGATAAGGTCGCTGGTGTCCGTTAGAGCAGCGTCCAAAGTTTAGGAAGAGCCTCCAATCGCTTCAAAGTAGAAGTCAGAGCCACTAAAGGACGCCGACAGGCGTTTTTCTCATCTTGGGTTCTGTTAGAGGGCAGATTACGCGGCATCCATGTACATTGAGGGTTTCCTCGCTGACAGAAGATGCTCGGCGACTTTTTTCGACGAATGCTCTATTTCTTGCTATGTAAATATGCAATAATAAATTTATGATAGCGCATACAAAAATGCAGACCGCCGGGGGACATTATGATATCAAGCAGACAACAGAGAATGCTTAAGCAATTGATGGAAAGCGACGGTGCCGTCTATATTCCTCTGCAAAAATTGGCGGATGATCACGGGATATCCTTGCGAACGGTGCGAAATGATTTGCTGCGGCTGGAGGATTGGCTCAGAGAGCGGGGGGTGCATCTGGATCGCGACCGCTCCGCCGGCGTCCGGCTGCGGCTTGGGAACGGCCAGTCGGAGCAACTTGCCGAGCAAATGGAGCAGCGGCCCGATTATATGGACGCAACACAGCGAATCTGCTTGCTGCTCAAGCAGCTCCTGCAGGCCGTGAAGCTGTCCGTCAAGGAGATCATGGAAGAATTCGGGATCAGCAAAAATACGCTTTTACAAGACTTAAACGAAATTAAGCAGCGGCTCGAGCGCTGGGAGCTAACCTTGGTCCGCGACCGGGGAGTGCTTTACATCGAAGGGACGGAGAAACTGAAGCGAAGAGCCTATTTAAGTTTGCTTCGCGCCGAAATTACCGACGACCGGCTGCTTCGGTATATCCTTGATCAGCGGGCGCTGGGAGAACCGCATTTGCCATTGGCGCCGTGGAAGGAATGGTTCGAGGCCGGAGATGCGGCCATGCTGTTCGATACGATACAGCAACTGGAGGAGAAGATGGGCGTTCAGTTTACGGACGCCGGATACTCCACATTGATCCTTCATATGCTGATGGCGATGGAGCGGCTGAAAGAAACGCATTCGATTGAGATGGACCGCGAATCGCTTTCCGAACTGCAAGGCCATGAGGTGTATGAACTGGTCAAGACGGAAGCGGCGCCGCGGATTGAACGGCATTTCGGGGTAAAGCTGCCCGCAGCGGAAATCGGCTATATTACCCAGCATATCCTCGGTGCCCAGAAGCAAAGCCTGCCGGCCGAGGAGTTGATGATCGCCGAGCTGGCGAAGCAAATGGTGGTCCGCATCGAGCGGGATATGGGACGTCCGCTGCAAATGGCCGGGCAGATTGTCCAGGGCTTGGCCATTCATTTGAAGCCGGCCATTTACCGCGCAAAGTTTGGGCTGCAGTCGAAAAATCCGCTGATGCCGCAATTGGAGGCGCAGTACGGCACGCTGCTTGATTTGCTGGAGCGGGTTGTAAACGAGGTGATGGAACCATGGTCCGTCGTCTTCGACCGGGACGAGGTCGGGTATATTATGCTCCATATCGGGAGCGGGCTGATTCCTCCCAAGGCCCCCGTGCGCAAGCGCGTGGCGATTGTATGCGGTTCGGGTCTCGGCACTTCGGCGATGCTGAAGAGGCGGATGGCTGCTATTTTTCCCCAGGTCGATATTGTAGGTACTTATTCGTATAAGGAATCCGGAAGCATCACGCTAGGAGAAGCGGACGCGATGATAAGCACGATGGAGATCAGCCATCCGCTGCAGGTGCCGTGGGTTAAAGTATCGCCGCTGCTCGATCAGCACGATCAGCAGCGAATTGCCGGCTTTCTGGGCGTTTCTCCTTTGAGTGAATCGGCGGCGGCCGCGGCGGCCGTGCAAGCTGTAAACGATATTTTTCAAGCGGTTGAGCGAAATGCCCATATCCATAACCGGAACCGCTTGCTGGAAGAACTGCTCCATCTGTTTCAAGGCGGAAGCGGGGCAGACAAGGGGCCTAATGAGGACTTTGCGCTTACTTCACTGTTACCGCCGGTCTCCATCCGCCTTGGATTGGCTTCTGTGCCTTGGGAGGACGCTGTTCGCGAGGGAAACCGGCTGCTGATCGAAAGGGGCGTTTCGGACGCCAAATACGGAGATGCGCTGCTCGAAATCATTCGTTCCAACAAGCATCCTTTTATTATACGTTCAGGGGTGGCTTTTCCCCACGTGTACATGCCGGAGTGCGTGACAAGAACGGGCTTCAGTTTGCTGACCTTTCGCGAGGCGCTGGCGTTCGGGCCGTCCGCGCAGCCGGTTTGGCTTGTGATTACTTTGGCGGCCATCGATAAGGAGCGGCATGTGACCGCGCTCGGAACGCTGCTTGATGTCATGAACGATGAGTCGTTTATGGCCGATTTGCGGCAAACCGTGGATGCGGAAGGCGTGTGGCGAAAGCTGCGGGAGAAGGAGAGCTTATGAAAAAGATCATCGTTGCTTGCAACAGCGGTTTGGGGACGAGCCTGATGATCCGGCTGAATGTGGAGGCGCTTATGAAGGAGTGGGGAGTAAAGGCCCAAATCGAGCATACGGACATTACATCGGTTGATGCCTTTGATGATGCCGATCTGATTATAGGCTCCAGTTACCATATGGAATCGCTGCACATTGGCGGGAATGCGGAGACGATTGGGCTGGAGGACATTACGGACCGCCAATATTTAAAGGCCCGGCTCATGGAGAGCCTTACGGTCCGCAGTTGGCTCGAATAGCGCAACAAACTAACGGATAATTACCACAAGACGGGGGTTACCCATGAATGCAACGCAAATCATCAGCAAGGGGCTGCTTGGGGAACCTGCCCTGCTGCTCGGATTAATCGCGCTTGTCGGATTGCTGCTGCAGAAGCAGCCGTTTCAAAGACTCATTCACGGCACGATCAAAACGATGCTCGGATACACATTGCTGCAAATCGGAGCCAACGCCGCCGGCTCCTCCCTTTCCAATTTATCGGCGGTCATTCAGAAAGGGTTCCAAATTATCGGTATTATTCCGCATAACGAGACGATTACCGCGCTAGCGCAAATCAATTATGGCGAGGAAATCGCGCTCATTATGCTGGCCGGGATGATCGTCCACCTGATGATCGCCCGGTTCACACCGGTCAAATACATTTTTTTGACCGGACATCATATGCTGTTCATGGCTTCTTTGCTGGCGGGGGTCTTGGTGTCGATGTCCATCCCGTTATGGCAGGTGGCGCTTAGCGGGGGAGTAGTTCTGGCTTTGTGCATGTCTTTTGCCCCGCTGATCGCGCAGCCTTATGTTCGGCGGGTAACGGGAAACGATGATTTTGCGCTCGGGCATTTCAACAGCGCCGGCTATGTTCTAAGCGGGTTTATCGCCTCCTGGTTCAGAAAAGGGAAGGAGCCGCCGGAGTCGCCGGGACTGCAAAAGCTGCGCTCCTTTTTCCAGGATCATATGGTCGTGATTACGGTATTTACATTCGTGTTATTCCTTTTCTCGGGGTTGTTCGTTGCTTCCGGCGGGATCGCGGAGATGTTCTCCGGCCGGCATATTCTGGTGGTTTCGCTGATTCAAGCGACCTGGTTCGCGGGGGGATGTTATGTCATCTTGGCGGGCGTGCGTATGCTGCTGTCGGAAATCGTCCCTGCTTTCAAAGGCATTGCCGACCGGATTGTGCCGGGAGCCGTTCCCGCCCTGGATTGCCCGGTGTTGTTCAAGTTTTCGCCGTTCTCCGCGATGATCGGCTTCCTGCTCAGCTTTGCCGGAGGACTGGCGGCGATGGCCGTTCTGCTGCAGGTTCAGTATACGGTCATTATTCCCGGGGTTATTCCGCATTTCTTCTCCGGGGGGACGGCTGGCGTCATCGCCTATAGAATCGGAGGGCGCAAGGGATTGATCGTATCCTCTCTATGCCACGGGTTTGTGATTACGCTCCTGCCGGTGTTTCTGATTCCGCTGTTGTCGAATCTCGGCTATCTGCGGGCGACGTTTGCCGACAGCGATTTCTCGGTAATCGGCGTGCTGGTTCATGAGTTGTTTGGCTGGTTCAAGAGGTAGCTTCCGATCGTATAAAGAAAGCCCGATTCTTCCTTCGAAGGGGGATCGGGCTTTTTTGCCGTGTCCGTTTTTTTGCCGAAAGAAGTGGCAGAGACTTGGACTCACAGTGTTGTAAGCGCAGCCAATATAATTGACTCATAAATAGCGAAGGGGGATTTCAAGAATGAAGAAGAAAAAATGGATCAGTTCCGTCGCCGCGTTGACGATGGCCGCCATGCTGTTTACGGGCTGCGGATCGTCGGGCGGAAATAATGCTGCAGGGGATACGGCGGGAAAGGGTGACGGAGCTTCGGACAAGCCCCAAGGCAAGCTGACGGTTTATATTGGTTTTCAGGAGGACCATGCGGTAGCCGCCATCAAGAAGTTTACGGAAGACACCGGCATCGAAGCCAGCATGATCCGGATGTCGGCGGGAGAAATCCTCGCCAAGGTTCGGGCTGAAAAAGACAATCCGCAAGCGGATGTTTGGTATGGCGGGCCGGCCGACACGTTCGTGCAAGCGGCAAGCGAGGGCTTGCTGCAGCCTTATCAATCGCCGGTTGCTGAGAAAATCGACGCAAAGTATAAAGATTCGGAAGGCTACTGGACCGGCGTATACGTTGGCGCTGTCGGTTTCGCCTCCAACAAGGAATTTCTGGAGAAAAAAGGCGTACAGGCCCCGACGAAATGGGCGGACCTGCTTAATCCGGCGTTTAAGGGCGAAATCGTCATGGCGGACCCGGCTTCATCCGGTACGGCATACACAGCCATGTATTCGGTGTTGAAAGTGATGGGCAGCGAGGAGAAAGGTTTTGAGTACCTCAAAAGCCTGCATCCGCAAATTCAGCAGTATACGACAAGCGGCGCCGCTCCGGGCCGGATGGTCGGCATGGGCGAAGCCGGCGTAGGTATTTTGTTCGCGCATGACATTGTTAAATACCAGGAAGAGGGCTTCGACAACCTTGTGCTGACGGTCCCACAAGACGGTACGGGGTATGAGACAGGCTCAATCGGCATCATCAAAAACACGAAAAACGAGGAGCTCGCGCAAAAATTCGTCGATTGGGCCTTGTCGCCGGGAGCACAGGAGCTTGGCAAAACGGTGGGCAGCTTCCAAAACCTGACGAACCCGGATGCGGTAGGGCCGGAACAAGCCTTGAACCTGTCCGATATCAGAACGATTGATTATGACGTGGTTGAAGCTGGAAAGGAACGCCAGCGCTTGATCGACAAATGGAGCGCCGAGGTAAAAAAATAACTGTGAGGAGAGAGCTGGAATGAGCGCCATGTTCAAGAGATTCAAGCGCGAGCCGCTCCTGCCGATTCTGATCGTGTTGGTTATGCTCTGCTTAATCGTTTTTATCGTCTATCCGTTATTCCAGATTTTAAAGTCCAGCTTCGTCGGCTCCGCCGGCGAGGTTGGCATTCAAGGCTATCAGCGGGTGCTCTCCGGGGGAGGATTGCTGCAATCCCTGGTGAACTCCCTGATCCTGGCCGTATTGACGTCCACGCTGTCCACAGCCATCGCCTATGTATTCGCCTATACGTTCGCCTATGTAAAGGTGCCGTTTAAGAAGCTGTTTAACGGAATTGCTATTTTACCGGTCATATCTCCACCGTTCGTGATTGCGTTATCGGCGATGCTGCTGCTCGGAAAACAGGGCTTGATCACCAAAAATTTGCTGGGCCTCGAAAACGCCAACATTTACGGGCTGCATGGCCTGGTGCTGGTACAAACGCTATCGTTTTTTCCAATCGCGTTTCTGACGCTGTCGGGTCTGCTTCGCTCGATCAGCCCTTCTTTGGAGGAAGCGAGCCAAAATATGGGGGCCAGCCGGTTGAAAACATTCCTTAGCGTCACTTTGCCGCTTTCGGTTCCTGGGATAGCCAACGCTTTTTTGCTGGTGTTTGTCCAATCTCTGGCCGATTTTGGCAATCCGATGACGATCGGAGGGAACTACTCTACCGTTGCCAGGGAAATCTATTTGCAGGCGGTCGGGAGCTACAATTTGCAAGCCGGCGCGGCTCTGGCGATGATCTTGCTTACGGTTACGATTATCGTGTATATTTTGCAAAACTTCTGGGTGGGCAAAAAAAGCTATGTCACGGTAACGGGCAAGCCGACAGGACAGCGGCGAATGATTGAGTCCGGGGCCGTTAAACAAGGGCTATTCGCTTTTTGTATGATCATGTCGCTGGCCGTTATCGCTTTTTATGCTCTGGTACCGGTCGGATCGTTCATCAAGCTGTGGGGGATCAACAACAGCCTGACTTTGGACCATTACAAGTATGTATTCTCCATCGGGCAAAAGGCGATCAAGGACACGCTGACGCTGGCCATCGTCGCCACTCCAATCGCCGGCCTGCTGGGGATGATCCTCGCCTTCCTGATTGTCCGCAAACGTTTCTTCGGTAAAAAGGCCCTGGAGGTTATCAGCATGCTGTCCATTGCCGTACCGGGTACGGTCATTGGGATTGGCTATATTCTTGCCTTCAATAAAGCTCCGTTGGCACTGACGGGAACGGGAATGATTATCGTGGCCGCTTTCGTCGTTCGTTCCATGCCGGTGGGCATTCGTTCCGGGATCGCTGCCTTGCAGCAAATCGACCCGAGCATCGAGGAGGCTGCAACGAATCTGGGAGCGGGGGGAAGTAAAGTGTTCACCAGCGTAGTGCTGCCGCTGATCAAGTCCGCTTTCTTCAGCGGCCTCGTCAACAGCTTTGTCAAAAGCATGACCGCGATGAGCGCCGTCATTTTCCTTATTTCGGCCAAATATAACCTCATTACTGCGTCGATTCTGGCGCAAGTCGAGGCGGGCCGGATCGGCGTGGCCAGCGCTTACTGTACCATTCTGATTCTCATCATGATCATTGCTCTGGCGCTAATCAACTTGCTGGTGAAATGGATGGGCGGCAAAGAGCGGTCCGTTTAATAGGCGCCCATTCTTGAGGAGGTATTGTTTATGGCTAAATCTGTCACTCTTAAAAATATATCGAAGGCCTTCGTGAACGACAAAGGCGAACGGTCGTACGCGGTAACCGGGGTTGATCTGAACATCGGTGAGGGCGAGTTCGTCACTCTGCTCGGCCCTTCAGGCTGCGGCAAAACGACGACGCTTCGCATGATTGCCGGATTCGAGGAGATTACCGAAGGGCATATTTATTTCGGGGATGAGGCGGTCGACGGGATTCCCCCAAATCGGAGAGATTGCACGATGGTGTTCCAATCTTATGCCCTGTTCCCGCATTTGAACGTCTTCGACAATATCGCTTACGGACTCAGGATCAAAAAGCTGGCCAAGCCGGAGATTAGCTCGAAAGTTGAATCCGTATTGGATATAATGAATTTGCGGGATTACCGGGACCGGATGCCGAGCCAATTGTCGGGCGGGCAGCAACAACGGGTTGCCCTGGCCAGAGCGCTCGTAATGGAACCTGGCGTACTGCTGTTTGACGAGCCGTTGTCCAACCTGGATGCCAAGCTGCGTTTGGTAATGCGGGACGAGATCCGGCGGATTCAGCAGCATATCGGCATTACGGCCGTTTATGTCACGCATGATCAAAGCGAAGCGATGAGCATGAGCGATAAAGTCATCGTTATGAATAAAGGGAAAATCGAGCAGGTCGGTACGCCGATGGAGATTTACCAGCGTCCCCAAACGAAGTTTGTGGCGGATTTTATCGGAACCGCCAACTTTATGGAGGGGACGGTGAAAGGAACGGAGGAAGGGCGGCTGCTGGTGGAGACGGACGCAGGTTTGCTGCGGGTTCGCCGGGACGGCTTTAAGGCGGGGGACCGCGTTACCGTTGTAATCCGCCCGGAAGCCGTGTCCTTGTCCAATGAATCGGAGCGCCGGGGCGTCGTGCGGAAGAGCGTGTTCATGGGGCAGACACAGGAATACGAAGTGCAGTTTGCCGGCCAGTTGTTCCAAATTACCGAGCATAACCCGATCCAGGAGAAAGTTTACGCGGTCGGAGCCAACGTATCGCTGCAGTTTGCCGAAGATGCGCTTCATGTGATTTAACCCAAACATCACGTTCGGATGACATCAAGCAAGGGGGGGAGGGGCGGCATGAAACGAATAACCTTAGGTATATTGCTGCTGTCCCTTATGGTAACACCGCTTTTGACCGCTTGCGGCAGGGAGAGTCGAGGAACGTTGACGGTGTATGCGGGACTGTATGAGGATCACGCCATCAAGGCGATCGAGACGTTCCAGAAGCAGACCGGCATTAAAGTGAATTATGTGCGGATGTCGAGCGGGGAGATCCTGGCGCGAATCCGGGGGGAGCGGAACGCGCCTAAAGCGAGCGTCTGGTATGGCGGACCGGCGGATACGTTTATTCAAGCGAAAACCGAAGGCTTGCTGGAACCGTATCATTCGCAGAATGCCGCGCCGATCCCCCGCGAATATTGCGATCCGAGCGGATATTGGACGGGAATTTACGTCGGTTCGATCGCGTTTGTGTCCAACAAAACCTGGCTGCAGGAGGTAGGGCTGCAAGCCCCTCAATCGTGGAATGATCTGCTGCAGCCGGAGTACCGGGGGATGATTTCGATGGCGGACCCCCGTTCATCGGGCACGGCCTATACGACGATGGCTACGCTTGTGCAGTTGTTCGGCGAGGATCAGGCGTTTGACTATTTGCGCCGGCTGCATCGGCAAAATGTCGTTTATACTACCTCCGGGAGCGTTCCGGGGCGAACGGTAGGCATGGGGGAGTCAGGCACGGCAGTTATGTTCGCTCATGATGCACTCAAATATTACAAAGAAGGGTTTCAGAATCTTGTCATTAGCTTTCCAACCGAAGGAACCGGCTATGAAATCGGGGCGGTAGGTATCATTAAGGGCGGACCGAATCAGGAGGAGGCCCGGCAGTTCGTCGATTGGGCGCTAACCAAGCAAGCTCAGGAACTCGGCAAGCAGGTCGGAAATTACCAGCAGTTGACGAATCCCGACGCCGTTGCCCCCGAGGAAGCGATCCCCTTGGAGAAACTGAATGCCATTCCATACGACCTTGAATGGGCCGGCAAAAACCGCGAGCGCCTGATCGGCAGGTGGACCGCCGAGGTGCTGGGTACAGGAGATGGATAGGATATTCTATTAACGCGGCCAATATCATGATATAATTTTTGTTATACTGAAATGGTAACGTTGGATATATCTTATCTGCGACTGAAAATGGAGGTTGGCATCATTGAAATTGCTGGGGGCTATTGAAGCCGGTGGGACCAAATTTGTATGCGGTATCGGCCATGAGGACGGCACGATTCTGGACCGGGTCAGCTTTCCGACGACGACGCCGGAAGAGACGATGGGCCAGGTACACGATTATTTCCGGGACAAGGAGATTGAGGCGATGGGCATCGGCTCGTTTGGGCCGATCGATCCGATTCTAGGGAGCCCAACCTATGGTTATATCACGACAACGCCGAAGCCGCACTGGAGCAACTTTGATCTCGTCGGGGCCGTTCAAAAGGCCAAGAACTGCAAGGTAGGCTTTGACACGGACGTAAACGGGGCGGCGCTGGGCGAATTGCGCTGGGGTGCGGCCCAAGGGCTGGATAATTGCCTTTACATCACGGTCGGAACGGGGATCGGGGCCGGCTCCGCTTTAAACGGAGGGCTGATTCACGGCTTGTCCCATCCCGAAATGGGGCATATTCTCGTACGCCGTCATCCGGACGACAAATATGAAGGCACATGTCCTTACCATGGGGACTGCCTGGAAGGCTTGGCGGCTGGCCCGGCGCTTGTGAAACGTTGGGGAGTCGGCAACGGCGCGGATCTTCCTCCCGACCATCCGGCTTGGGAAATGGAGGCCTATTACTTGGCGCAGGCGTTGATGAGCTATATTCTCGTGCTTTCTCCGCAAAAGATCATTATGGGCGGCGGAGTCATGAAGCAGAGCCAGCTCTTCCCGCTGATCGCGGACAAGCTGCAGACTTTGCTGAATGGGTACGTTCAGCACCCGAGCTTGCGTGAGGGAATCGCCGATTATATCGTTCCGCCGGGACTCGGCGACAATGCCGGGCTGGCCGGCGCGCTGGCTTTGGCCGACGCAGCCTTGTCCGTGTAAATCTGAGGCGGGGTCAAAAGGCGCTTTTTCCAAGCCTGATCCACAAATGGACCGAAAAGCGGCCCGGTTTTGAATGTAACGGACACCAGAGCTCTTATTTGGCCCAATAAGCAAATTTCTAACCTTTAACGGACTCCGGCGACCTTATTCCATGGAAAATAGAACATTTCAGCTTGTTTTGGATCGAATAAGGTCCTTGTGGTCCGTAAGCTTGGGAAATAGGCTGGGAAATTAAGAATAGCGTCATCTCAGTCCGTTAGGAAAAAGACGATGTTTACTGCTTACTTCGATGACATTGCCTTTTCATGCTGATCAATGTATAGTCTATATATAAATAAACGAAAAAGTGAAGCACACTTGCTGGCGCCTAAGGGGCGTTATGGCGGTGTGCTTTTTTTGTTGCGAAATTTCTATATTATGGGGGAGGAAGGGATTAAACATGAGTGTTTATGAACTAGCGGTAAAAGAAGAGAAGGCGAAATGGCCGAAAGGCAAGCCGTTTACCCCGCATGACGAAGCGTTTAAGAAGCTGCTGCAAACCTTTTTTGCGGAGTTTATCGAACTGTTCTTTCCTGAGCTGGACAAACAACTCGATCATCGTCATACCCGTTTTTTGATGCAGGAGCTGCTTGTGGATATTGTTGGCGAGGAGAAAAGGACGCTGGATCTGCTGCTGGAGACGAGATACTTGGAGCTGGATGCGTACGTATTGATCCACATCGAGCCGCAGTCCTACCGGGAGAACGACTTCCACGAGCGAATGTTCATCTACTTCAGCCGTTTGTTTGAGCGGCATCGGAAGGAGTATAAACTGATTATTCCCATCGCCATTTTTACAGCGGACGAGGCTAGGGAGGAGAAAAATACGCTGGTGATGAGTACGCCGCAGCAGCCTATTCTGTGGTTTGAGTTTATGAAGGTGGAACTGCGGAAGCAGCCTTGGCGGCAATTTATCGATTCCGGCAATCCGGTGGCTGCTGCGCTGCTGGCAAAAATGGGCTATACTAAGGGAGAAGAGCGAGAAATACGCCTGGCGTATTTACGGATGATTTTTCGGCTACAAGGAAAGCTGGATGATGCGCGAATGTCCCTGATCATGTCAGTGGCGGATCAGTATTTCAATGCCGATCCCGAGCAAGACAAGCAGTTGCTGGAAGAGTTGAAAGAACAATACCCGGAGGAAGGTGGGTCTATTATGAAACTGATGCCTGTGTGGAGTCGTTTGGGGTACGAGGAAGGCTTGAAGGAAGGTTTGGAAGAAGGTTTGGAGAAAGGAATTGAGCAAGGAATTGAAAAGGGCATGGAGAAAGGCATTAAACAAGGCATAGCAGTGGGCATGGAAAAGGCGGCGCTTAATATGCTTCGCGAGGGAATGGAAACGTCGCTGGTGGCCAAAGTTACGGGGCTGTCCGAAGAGCAAGTGTTGAAGCTGAAGAAGCAGTCTTGAATTCAGCCGGGCGGGGCGCATAACCTAGCACCAACAAAAAATAGACGCCTGTCGTTGGGAAATTTTATCCCTGGCAGGCGTCGTTTCTTAAGTGTAACTTTTTCGCTTGTGAACTACATCAATGTGGTCCAGTCCGTTTCTGTGTTTTTGTATCGGATGCTGAATTCTTTGGTAGCCAGATTGGCTTCCAGCTTTGCCTCGGAGGCGCCGTTTTTCCAAACGATCCGCATATTGTTAATGTCCACTTGCTCGGCTTCGACGGTTCCGTCAAACGCCGGGCAGGTATTTCTGAACTTCAGCAGCCGGAACAGCTGCTTCACGACAGGGCGCTCCACTTCGCGCTCGATTTCCTCCAGCGTGTAATAATGGCGGTTAATGTTCCGCCCTTCTTTGGTGCTCTCCAGCAGCTCGATATCATTTTCGCCGGCAAGCAAGCCTACGTAGTAGATTTGCGGGATGCCTGGGGCGAAGCATTGAATCGCCCGCGCCAACAAGTAGCTCTGGTCATTGTTGCCGAGCGCCGAGTAATAAGTGCAGTTGATTTGGTAAATATCGAGATTGTTGTAGGCCTCCGTGCTGTAAATCTTTTTGACGTTGGCGCCCTGGCTGTACAGGCTCTCCCGGGTCATTTCGCACTCCTCGTCGGACAGCAGGTCTTTGACGTCGACGACCCCGATACCGTCATGAGTGTCCAGCGTCGTAAACTGCTTGCGCGGGCAAATGCCCATCCAATGAACGAGCCGGTGGACCTGACCGCTGTACAACGCATGCAGCACCAGCATCGGCAGGGCAAAGTCGTATACATAATAGTCCTGTTCGGCGATTTTCAGCTGAATGCTGTAATGCTCGTGAATTTCCGGGAGGACCGTAATGCCGGATGGAGAAATGATGTCCTCGGAATATCGCAGCATGTCCCAAATATCCGGCTCCACGAAAAAGCAGTTCGTGCCGATTTTTTTGTTGGCGTAAGCAAAAGCGTCAAGCCGGATGATGGAGGCGCCCTTTTGGGCCAGAAACGTCAGGTTGTCGCGGATGAACTTTTTCGTGGTGTCTGTCGTCACATCCAGGTCGATCTGTTGCTCGTCGAAGGTGCACCATACCTTTTCCGTGCTCCCGTCCTTAAAGGTCACCTCGACATAGGGCGCGCGCGGCTTGCGCTTGTAGATCAAATCCACGTCCTCCGGGGTAGGTTCTCCGCCGGGCCAGAAATTGTTGTAGCGGATAAACAGATCCTTGTAGGCGGACTCGTCTTTTTTCTCCAGAAAGTCCTGAAAATACGGTGATTGCCGGGAGATATGATTAATCATGAAATCATACATCATGTAATATTTTTGGCTCATCTGCTCGACATCGGACCAATCGCCGAAGGCCGTATCGACCTTGGTGTAATCCATGGGGGCAAATCCACGGTCGCCTGAAGAAGGATAGAAAGGCAACAGGTGAACGCCGCCGACGACTCCTTGCAAATGCTTGTCCAGCACCTGATTCAATTCCTTCAAGTTCGTCCCGAGGCTGTCTGCGTACGTAATCAGCATCGCTTCATTTTTAATCTTCATAAGTTCTCCTTCTCTATCGGAAAATAAGCGCTATTTATTTCAACCGGTACACTCTGGCTTCATACGGCTTAAGCCGGAATGAACGGAAATCTTCCTCACCATCGGCCTCGTAATTGGAGATCAGCAGCTCGGCCCGGGTGCGGGTCAAACCTTTCGGCATCGTGAACAGAGGACGTTCTGCGGAAAAATTGCAGATCACGAGCAATTGGTCTTCCTGCAGGGTCCGCGTGTAGGCGTAAATCTGTTCGTGATCGTCCAGCAGCAACTCGTAGCTGCCGTCAACAATCACCGGATTTTCCTTGCGCAGGCGGATCAGTTTTTGATAGTAATAAAAAATCGAATTTTGATCCCGCATCGCGGCCTCCACATTGATGTGCCGGCAGTTCGGATTCACGGCTATCCAAGGCTGCCCGGCCGTAAATCCGGCATACTCCGCGTCCGTCCACTGCATCGGCGTGCGGGCGTTGTCGCGGCTGCGTTCGTGGATCGCCTTCATCATTTCCTCATGGGTAAGTAGTCCAGCCGCCAGGTAATCTCTGTACGTATTTAAAGTTTCAATGTCGCGGTAGTCGTTCACGGATTCGAACTGGACGTTGGTCATTCCGATCTCTTCCCCTTGATAAATGTAAGGCGTCCCCCTGAGCATATGCAGGCAGGTGGCCAACATTTTGCCGGATATTTCGCGGTATTCCTCGCTGTCGTTGCC
Organism: Paenibacillus lacisediminis; assembly: GCF_046567315.2. Classification (NCBI taxonomy): domain Bacteria; kingdom Bacillati; phylum Bacillota; class Bacilli; order Caryophanales; family Paenibacillaceae; genus Paenibacillus; species Paenibacillus lacisediminis. The sequence continues at coordinate 59,031 of NZ_JBKIAX020000024.1, forward strand.
GAAGCGGGAAATCGCCCGCGGCTGGTCATGGTTGCTCCAGTACAAGCTGTTCCAGCCCTGTTTTTCCAGCCCTTTCTGCCAACGGGTGAAAATCGTCTTCAAATCTGTCAGCTTCCACGGCTGCGGGGACCATTTTCCAAATTTGCCGTTGCCAACATCGACGTGCTCGAAGTGGAACACCATGTTGAGCTCCTGGCGCTCCTTGGCAGTGTACAGCTTCGCTTCCTCGACGCCGACGTTTGGCATTTCGCCAACTGTGATCGTATTGTATTTGGCGAGCACTTCTTGGTTCATGTCGTGGAGAAATTCATGGATGCGGGGGCCGTTCGTGAAGTGGGGCCCGCCGTCGCCATATGCCGTATCGCCAATGGCGCCGTCCCCAAAACGCTGATCCTTTGATATGAAATTAACGACATCCATTCGGAATCCGTCCACACCTTTATCCAGCCAGAAGGTCATCAGATCGTACACTTCCCGGCGCAATTGCGGATTTTCCCAATTCAGGTCGGGCTGCTTTTTGCTGAACAGATGCAAATAATATTCGCCCGTAACGGGATCGTATTCCCAGGCGCTTCCGCCGAAGAAGGAGCCCCAGTTGTTCGGAGGGCCGCCGTTTTTCCCCGGTCTCCACACGTAATAATCGCGGTAAGGGCTGTTCTTCGAGCTGCGCGACTCCATAAACCAGGGATGCTCATCCGAGGTATGGTTCACGACGAGATCCATCATGATTTTTATTTTTCTGGCATGGGCTTCGCTCAGCATTTCGTCGAAATCGCGCATCGTTCCGAATTCATCCATAATGGCGCGGTAATCGCTGATGTCGTACCCGTTGTCATCGTTGGGGGAACGGTAAACCGGCGACAGCCAAATGACGTCGACGCCCAGGTTTTGCAAATGATCCAAGCTTTGCGTAATCCCCTTGATGTCGCCGATCCCGTCTCCGTCGCTGTCTTTGAAGCTGCGCGGATAAATTTGATAGACCACGCTTTGTTTCCACCACTCCTGATTCATGGGCTCTCCTGCTCCTTGTTTCGTTTTGTCTCTATAGTTTGGTTACGATTTGACGGCTCCTTCCACGACGCCCTGGATGATCTGCCGCTGCATCGCTACGTAGAAAATCACGATCGGAATCATCGAAAGTACCAGCGCCGCCATGGCTACTCCGTAATTGGACGTATATTTACCGAAAAAATAGTAGGTGGACAGCGGTAACGTCCGATCTTCCGGCGATATGAGAACCAGCGAAGGAAGAAGGAAGTCGTTCCAAATCCAAAGTACGTTAAGTATGGCGATCGTGGTCGTGATCGGTTTCAAAATCGGGAAAATCACGCTGCTGAACAGCTTGATGCGTCCGGCTCCGTCAATCAGCGCCGCTTCGTCCATGTCGACCGGGACGCCCTTAATAAAACCGTGGTACATAAAGGTCGACAAGCTGATGCCGAACCCGAGGTAGAAATAAATGAGCCACCATTTGCTGCTGAGCATTTCCAAAGATCCGAACACCGAGACGAACGGAATCATGATCGCCTGGAACGGGATAATCATCGAAGAGATCAGCATCAGCAGAATGATATGGTTGATTCTCCATTTCCATCTCACCAGGAAAAAGGCGAGGCTGGAGGAAAAAATCAAGATCAACGCGACGGCAAAGACCGTGATGATCAAGGAATTGACAAAGGCGCTGCCGAATCCCATGGTCTTGTAAGCTTCGGTGTAGTTGGCAAAGCTCCAGTCCGCCGGCAGCGCAAGCGGATTGCGCACGATATCGATCCGCGATTTCAACGAGTTCACGAGGATCATGAGCAGCGGGAAAATGAACGCGACCAGCAGCAATACGTTCAATAAGAGTGCGGCTGCTTTTTTCATTCGGGATGACCCTGTCATTACGCTTCCACCTCCACCTTTTTCATCACGCTGACCTGAACGATGGCAATGATTGCCACCACGGCAAACAAGATAAACGCTTTAGCTTGCCCCGGCCCGAAACGCTGGTACACAAAGGCTTCGTTGTACACGTGCATGGCGATCAATTCCGTTGAGCGGAAGGGGTCGCCTTTCGTCAGCGACAGGTTCGTGTCGTACACCATGAAGCTTCTTTGCAGCGTCAAGAACAGGCTGATCGTAAAGGCGGGAACCATGAGCGGAATTTTGACGCTGAACAGCTGGCGGACATAAGACGCTCCGTCCAGGCTGGCCGCTTCGGTCAGCGATGCCGAAATCCCGTTCAAGCCCGCTACATAGATAAGCATCATGTATCCGGCATTTTGCCAAATGCCCACAATAATGAGAGCCCATAGCGCTTTATCCGGATCGCCCAGCCAGGAAGAGGACAGAAATCCCCAGTCCAGCTCGCGGCCGGCATACGTAAATACTCTGGCAAAAATAAACTGCCATACGAACCCCAGAATAATGCCTCCGATGAGATTGGGCGTAAAATATCCGGCACGGAAAAAGTTCTGCCCTTTAAAACCGCCGGTAACGAGCAGGGCGAGCCCGAACGCGACGACGTTGGTCAACACAAGCGTGATGACTACGTATTTCAGCGTCGTTCCCATCGCTGTCCAGAACGTTGAATCGGTCAGGGCGACTTGATAGTTGGAAAATCCCAAAAAATGAAAGGTGTCGGAGGTACCGTTCCAGTCCGTGAGCGTCGTGAATATTCCCATGCAAAAAGGGATAACGATGACTGTCGCAAAAGCGAATAAAGGAATAAAGCCAAAGGTCATAAAAACTTTCAGTTTGTCGATCCATGTTTTTTCGTTATACATGAGGAACCTCCCATCTGGCGCCTGAAATGAAGCCGGGAGTAAGCGGCCATACTTATTCCCGGCATTTTGTATTGGTGATGCGGCACCTCGCTTATTTCTTGCCGGCAGAAGTCCAGTAAGCTTGGAACTCCTTGGTTAACCCGGCTCTGTCTGTTTCTCCGCCCAGGTATTTTTGCAGACTGGCCGCCATCGCAGGGAAGGCATCAGGCGGATAGTAGGAGTTCATCCATGCCAGTGTGTTTTCGGATTCCGTGTAGGAAAGCACCGATGTGGAGACCGGATCCGCAGGTTTGGTCGTAAAATTGTCGTAGGCCGGCAAAAATCCGAACTGATTCACGTAGTAGTCCTGTCCTTTTTCGCTGGACACCATCCAGTTCAGGAAATCCTTCGAAGCCTGTTGTTCTTCAGGCGTGGATTGGCTGGCATCGACGACCCAATATTCCGGTACGCCTACGGAAATGCGGCTGTTTCCGAAATCGCTTGCGTTGTTGCTGACCGGAACCGGCAGGAATCCATACGCTCCTTCAGGGTCGATTTCTTTGATTTGAGTATATGCCCAGTTGCCCATGAACCACATGCCGACTTGTCCGTCCGCGAGTACGATCGGGGCATCGTCATAGGTTGCGGTGAGCGGCGCATCCTTCGCATAGTTGTATTGTTTGATCAGATCCAACGTGTCCAGCCAGCCGTTGAAAACCTGGTCTTGGGTCAAGTCCACTTTGCCGCTTTTCAGATTCTCGAGATATTGCAAACGTCCCGCGTGATCTTGGGATTCGTTAGCGGCGAATACGTTCGTGAAGTGGGCGCCAAGGGACCAGTCCACTGGGGTGATTTCAACGGCTTTTACACCGGTTGCCTCGATCTTATCGAATAAAGCTTTCAAGTCGTCCTGGGTGCGGATTGTGGAAGGATCAAAGCTGCCGCCTACGGCTGCATCCAGCACCTTCTTGTTGTACAGGAAGCCAAAGGCTTCGATCGACATCGGCATACCGTATACCTTATTGTCGACGGTGACATAATCAAGTGTACCGGCATTGGCGTGCTGCACCCATTCCTGATCGGAAAGATCGGCAAGCTTGTCCTTCATTTGGTCAAATTCGCTCAAAAAGTGCATGATGTTCGGCGCGTTATTGGAAGCGTACAGGGTGGTAATCCGCTGGTAGCCGTTCTGTCCGGCCATCGGAATCAGAGAAACTTTGACCTTGTCCTGCGAACTGTTATATTCCTGGACCATTTCTTCAAATTGTTTTGAAATTTCCTGTTTGCCGACAAGCACCGAAATTTCGGTTTTCGCTCCGCTGCCGCCCGCATTGCCGGCTCCGGCGTTGTCGGTGCCCGCCTTGCCACCGCATGCCGCAAGCGCCAGGGACAATAGGCCGACAAGCAGGAATGATGAAAGCGTTCTCTTCATAACTATTAGACCTCCTAGATTTCGAATACAACTCATTTTATAACTGAGCAAAAAATATGTCAAACGTTTTCCTATGAAAAAATTCCCGAAAAATAAGGATATAGTAGCTGATATTTTACGAAGATTTGTGGTATCGTTAATCATACGAAGATAGTTGTATGCCAGGATATGGCGGACTATTATGGAAATATACAGTTCGAACTACGGTTCTCTTCCGATAGATGAAGTGAGGGGATGCATGAAATGGCGAGTATCAAAGATGTGGCCAAAGTTGCCGGGGTATCCGTGACGACCGTTTCCAGAGTGATGAACAACCGGGGATATATCAGTAAAGAGACGCGCCGCAAGGTGGAAAAGGCGATGGAGATGATCGATTATCATCCCAACGAGATCGCCAGGGCGCTGCAGAAAAATCAGTCTTATTTTATCGGGATCATCGTTCCCGACTCGAATCATCCGTTTTTCTCCGATTTGATCAAGTACGTTGAAGTGAGCGCGAATGAAAAAAACTACAAACTGCTCGTTTGCAATTCCCTTGAGGATCCGGCAAAGGAAGCCAACTACATTAGCATGCTGCGTCAAAATCGGGTGGATGGGATCATCATGTGCAGTCATACAATGGATATCGAAAGCTACAAGAAGGTTCCTTTCCCGATCGTTTCCTTCGACCGTCTTGTATCAGCGGACATACCTTGCGTCGGCTCCGACAATTACAGAGGCGGGGAGCTGGCGACGGAGCATCTGATCGGGCGGGGATGCAAACGGCTGCTGCATATCTCGGGGCCGCTAGGGCTCGATATGCTTTCCAACCGGCGGAGGGACGCCTTTGTTATAACCTGTATGAAGCACGGAATTGACTACGATATCATTGAAGGCGCGCATAATAAGCTCACTTTCGATTATTTCTGGTCATTTATCGCCGAAAAGCTGCCGCCGGACAAGCTTGGCGAATACGACGGCGTATTTTGCAGCAATGACATTGTGGCTTACGCTCTGTACATTTACGCCCAGCAGCATGGCATTCGGGTGCCGCAGGATTTTAAAATCGTCGGTTACGACTATCACAGCTTCACGCGGATGCTGCAAAATCCGAAGCTGACCACCATCATGCAGCCAAGCGACCGGATCGGTGCCATGCTGACCAATACGTTAATTCGGATGATCGAAAATACGGAAGGGGAACTGATCAACAATACGACGGTGGACATCACCCTGATTCAAGGGGAAACGACCTGATTCCAACAGATGTAACTACTATTATAGAAGAGTCATGAGCCGAGGGTTCGCGCCAAACGGCGCGAGCCGGCTAAAAGACGGATTTTGTCACCGGGCGCCTGTGGCGCTTTTTTTGAAGAAAGATGGTTTGGTGGACCAAGTGCAAAAGTGCAGTACATTCACCTCAAACCGACCCATTTATGCGATTCAAATGCAAAAGTGCATCTCATTTGAGCCTATCCGATAAAAAAGTAGCTTTTGACCGGAATTGTACTGCACTTTTGCATTTGATGAGCCAATTTGGGGTGTTTGGGCGAAATGGCCTGCACTTTTGCATTTCGCTACCAATTTGTCTCTGCTTTCCACCGAAAGTACGCCGATACACCGTTTTTCTTTTGCTCTTTTTTGCCAGTTGATTCCATACCAGCCCCTTCATGGCATTCGAAAAAAGACAGTGATATAATAAACAAGATTTATGGCACATTGGAGTTAAGGAAACTTGATGCAAGTGGAAACTTAGCAATAGAACCGGAGGGACTAACTATGGCGAAATTGGTGGTATGCGATCACCCTTTAATCCAACACAAACTGACATTTATCCGTGATATGCGAACGAACACGAAGGATTTCCGCGAACTGGTAGATGAAGTGGCCACGTTAATGGCCTATGAAATTACGCGGGATATTCCGCTAGAATCTATCAAGGTGCAAACCCCGGTGGCCGAGGCCGAATCGCGGGTGATTTCCGGCCGGATGCTCGGGCTCATTCCGATTCTCCGCGCCGGGCTGGGGATGCTGGACGGCGTCTTGAAACTGCTGCCCGCGGCGAAAGTGGGACATGTCGGATTGTTCCGCGATCCGCAGACATTGCAGCCGGTGGAATATTACATAAAGCTGCCTACGGATGTGCAGGAACGTGAACTGATCGTCATCGATCCGATGCTGGCGACAGGCGGCTCGGCGATTGCGGCGATCGACGCTCTGAAAAAACGCGGCTGCACGCAAATCAAAATGATGAACCTGATCGCCGCGCCGGAAGGAGTCAAGGCGGTGCACGACGCCCATCCGGACGTCGATATCTACGTCGCCGCGCTGGACGAACGCCTGGACGATCACGGCTACATCATCCCTGGCCTAGGCGACGCCGGCGACCGCTTATACGGCACAAAGTGATCCAAAGCCGACTTTTGAACTACCTCATTTAAATATTGTTCAAAAAGTTGGCTTTTCAGCACCAAAGCTTATGCTTGGCCCGGCTGAATTCAAGATTCGATGCCGAATATGCTGCTATGTACTAACTTCGTGATCAAGAGACAACTTTTTGAACCACCACTAAAGGAAGGAAATGAGAGATGTCTAAGATTAAAGTAATGACCGTCTTCGGCGTTAGGCCGGAAGCGATTAAAATGGCGCCGCTGATTCTGGAATTGCAAAAACATAGCGACCGGATCGAGTCCATCGTTTGCGTAACGGCTCAACACCGCGAAATGCTGGACCAGGTACTGGACGTATTTAAAATCGTTCCGGACTATGATCTGGATGTCATGAAGCCGAACCAAAGCCTGAATGAAATCACGATTCGTGTACTGCAAGGATTGGAAGGAGTGATGCGCGAGGCGAAGCCGGATATCGTGCTTGTCCACGGCGACACGCTCACGACATTCCTGGCCAGCTATGCGGCATTTCTGCAGCAGATCAAAGTCGGACATGTCGAAGCGGGCCTCCGTACCTGGAACAAGCTGTCCCCTTATCCGGAAGAAATGAACCGCCAATTGACGGGGGTGCTTGCCGATTTGCATTTTGCTCCGACGGATTGGTCAGCTGGAAATTTGCGGAAGGAAAATAAGCCGGCGTCAGCTATATATGTCACAGGCAACACGGTCACGGATGTGTTTCAATATACAGTACAGCCTGATTATAAGAACGATGTGCTCGACTGGGCCGCAGGCAAACGGTTGATTTTGATGACGGCTCACCGCCGCGAATCGCAGGGTGAACCGCATCTGAATATCTTCCGCGCCGTGCGGAGAATCGCCGATGAGTTTGCGGATGTGGCCATTGTGTATCCGGTGCATCCGAGCCCGGCGGTTAGAGTGCCGGCTTATGAAACCTTGGGTGGGCATCCCCGTATTAAACTTATCGATCCTTTGGATGTGGTGGATCTGCACAATTTTTATCCGCACACCCATCTTATACTTACGGATTCGGGCGGTTTGCAGGAAGAAGCGCCATCCTTTGGCGTTCCCGTTCTCGTGCTGAGAGACACGACGGAACGTCCGGAAGGGATCGAGGCGGGTACGCTAGAATTGGTCGGCACAAACGAGGAGATGGTTTATGAACGGACAAAGGCGCTGCTTAGCGATCAGGAAGCTTACGTCGCCATGAGCCATGCTGCTAATCCATATGGTGATGGAAAGGCGTCCGGACGAATTGTCAATGCGATTTATCACCATTTTGGAATTTCGGATGAGCGTCCAGAGGATTTTCACAGAAAGTTCACAAAATGATGAAAATTTGTTTTGATCGCAAGCATAAAAAAGTATACAGTATTACTGTACGCTGTACGCGTTTACTCCAGGATTTCAAGGACGAATTTAGCATTTCACGACTTTAAATCACTAAAAAACCTCAATTGACAATAAGTGTTCACAATTAGTAAAATAAATTGGGATTATTAGGGTGAATTGAAATGGAAGATCCGACTAAACCTGGAGCCAATAACAGCGTGTGGAAGGTTGCTGCTTTGGTAACGGCCTTAGGGACGAATTTTGCCATCTGCACAATCGGCGGTTTCTACTTCGGTTCTTGGTTGGATAAGCTTTGGCTGTCGAATGGTGTCGGTATCGGCCTGGGCGTTCTAGCCGGAATTGCGGTCGGAATCGTTAGCATCGTCGCGCTGATCAGATCGGTCGTGAGGGGGAAATAATGGATGAGCTGTCGAAATTAAGCCGTGCTTTGACAGCCGGGACGTTAGGTTTCTTGGCCCTTTGTTTTTTGGGAGGCGCTTTATTGCCGAGTTTGCAAAGCATAATGCTCGGTATAGCCCTGGGTGCGGCGGTAAGCTGGATTAATGCGTATTACCTGGGCCGCAAGGTGCGGCGTTTAGCCGATGCGGCTGCGGCCGGCGAACCCAAGCGAATCAACATGGGCTTTCTTACCCGGACGGCCACGGCGGTCTTGGCGGTGATTGCCGCCATGAAATATCCGCAGTATCTCAATGTGTATGCGGTTGCCGGAAGTCTGGTTTTTGCGCAATTTTACCTTCTTATTATAGGCATTAAATATTCTCGCAAACCTTGAGTTGTATTCAACCTGAGAATGGGGGTGAGAAAGCATGCATGAAGCTCCGATTATCTTATTGGGCGGGCTGCGGATCGACCTGTCGATTGTTTTAATGTTGGTGGTGACCTGCACGATTGTGTTCGTTATCGCTCGTCTGGCGACGCGGAATCTGTCCGTGGAGAACCCCGGGAAACTGCAAAATTTCATGGAATGGGCGGTAGAATTCGTCCAGAACCTGATTTCGAGCACGATGGATATGAAAAAAGGGAAACCGTTTCTCTCCCTGGCTTTGACGATGATTATGTTCATTTTTGTCGCTAATATGCTTGGACTTCCTTTGGGGGTGGTCACGGAGTATAACGATCCGGCAAAGGCTACCATTTTCGGACAAGAAATAACTTCCGTTACGAAGGTGCTTGAGGAAGAACACGCGAAGCACCCGGATGAAGAAGCTCATGCCGAGGTAGCCTGGTGGAAGTCGCCGACCGCCGATGTCAGCGTGACCATGGGACTCGCGTTGCTGGTGTTCCTGTTATCCCATGGACTTGGACTGGTAAAGAACACGAAAAATTACTTAAAGCATTACATTCAACCGTATCCGTTTTTCCTGCCGATTAACTTGATCGAGCAGCTGTCGAAGCTGCTGACGCACGGCGTCCGTCTTTATGCGAACATTTTCGCGGGCGAAGTGTTGATCTCCACGATCATGACTTTGGCAAAAGCAAGCGTCATCGGGGCGATCGCGTCGGTTCCGCTGCTGATGGCATGGCAAGGATTCAGTATTTTCGTCGGGGCGATTCAGGCGTTTGTGTTCGTGATTCTGATGATGGTGTATATTTCGCAAAACCTGGAAAGCCACGAAGAAGAGCATTGATGTTGTGAGTCTTAAAGCAGTTTCAAGTTACGGATTGGAGTAGGCCTTCATCCTGACTGAACTATACAAATTGAATTTATTTTTAAGGAGGATATACAAATGGGAGCAATGGCATTATTGGCAGCAGCTATCGTAGCAGGTTTGGGCGCGTTTGGCGCAGCGCTGGGTAACGGGATGGTTATCAGCAAAACGGTCGAAGGGATCGCTCGTCAACCTGAAGCGAAATCCACCCTGCAAACGACGATGTTTATCGGCGTTGGTTTGATCGAGGTACTTCCGATCATCGGCGTGGTCTTGGCCTTCATGTTCTACGGTATGGCCGGCTAATTGAAAAGGGAGAGAAGAACTGGCGGGGAAGGCCACAGCCGTCCACGCCTTCTTTTTAGCCCAGGCAGGACGATACGCTATAAGCGGATAGGCTTCGGAAAGGAGTGACTTGAGATTGAATTTCGTATGGGAAAACACCGTCATCGCACTGATCGCGATCGGAATTCTATACTTCTTGTTAAATAAATATGCTTTCGGCCCGCTGTTTTCCGTAATGGAGAAACGCCGCGAGCTCGTGCAGCAGCAGCTGAGCGAAGCCGCGCAAACCCGCGAGCAAGCAAGCGCTTTTGTGGAGGAGCAGAAGGCGGCTCTGCAGCAAGCGCGTAAAGAGGCGTACGACATCATCGAGCAGTCCAAGCAAACGAGCAGCAAGCAGGCGGCTCAAATGCTGGAGCAGGCCAAGGAAGAGGCGTCTCGTTTGAAGGATGAAGCGGTGCGCGATATTCAAAACGAGAAAAACCGTGCTGTGGAACAACTTCGCAACGAAGTGGGAACTGTCTCCGTGAAGATCGCTTCCAAGCTGATCGAAAAAGAAGTCAGCGAAAACCAAGTTCAGGGCGAACTGGTTGACAAGTATCTTAAAGAGGTCGGTGGCCGCTCATGAGCCGCGAGACCGTAGCTGCTAAACGGTATGCCAAGGCGTTGTACGAAATTGCGGCGGGGGAAAACCGGACGCTGGAAGTGGAAGATGAACTGAAAGCGCTGGTTGGCGCCTTCCGGTCCGGAGCAGAAGTTTCGCATTTTATTTCTTCGCCGAACATCACCGAAAGCCAAAAATGGGAAGTGATTTCCCAAGCGATCGAGGGCAAGTTGTCTAAGCCCGTCGTTTCGCTGGCGAAGCTGCTGGTGGAGCGCGGAAGAGTCGGGATTTTGCCCGAGCTGTTGGACGCTTACATTAAAATCTCTAGCGATGCCCTTGGAATTGCCAATGCGCTGGTGTTCACCACATACCCGCTAAGCGAAGAAGAGAAAGGGCAGGTTGCTGCCGAATTCGGCGCGCTCGTGGGCAAGAAAATTCGCGTCCGGAACGAGATCGACAACTCGCTGCTCGGCGGCATGAAGGTCAGAATCGGCGATACGTTGTACGATGGAAGCTTGGCCGGTAAGTTGGAACGGCTTGAAAAGTCTTTTCGAAGACAAGCACTGTAGATAGGGGTGAAACACTTGAGTATCAGACCTGAAGAGATCAGCACGCTGATTAAAAGTCAGATCGAACAATATAAATCGGAAATCGAAGTGGCCGAGGTCGGCACCGTTATTCAAGTTGGTGACGGTATCGCCCGTGTCCACGGACTTGAAAACGCCATGGCAAACGAACTGCTTGAGTTTGAAAACGGCGTTTTTGGTCTTGCGCTCAACCTGGAAGAAAGCAATGTCGGTGTCGTTATTCTTGGACCTTACAGCGAAATCCGCGAAGGCGATCAAGTAAAACGCACCGGGCAAATCATGCAGGTTCCGGTAGGGGAAGCTATGCTGGGCCGCGTCGTGAACCCGCTCGGTCAGCCGGTTGACGGCAAAGGGCCGATCGAGACAACGGAATTCCGTCCGGTGGAAAACAACGCTCCGGGCGTTATTGACCGGAAATCGGTGCATGAGCCGATGCAAACCGGTATCAAGGCGATCGACTCGATGGTTCCGATCGGCCGCGGCCAACGCGAGCTTATTATCGGCGACCGTCAAACCGGTAAAACGGCGATCGCGATCGACACGATCATTAACCAAAAAGGCAACGGCGTGAAATGTATTTACGTCGCTATCGGGCAAAAGCAATCCACCGTCGTTAACGTCGTGGAAACGCTGCGCCGCCACGGCGCGCTGGATTACACGATCGTAGTAACGGCTTCCGCTTCGGAACCGTCGCCTCTGTTGTACATCGCTCCATATGCCGGCGTTACGATGGCGGAGTACTTCATGTACAAAGGCGAGCATGTTTTGATTATCTATGACGACTTGTCGAAGCAAGCCGCGGCTTACCGCGAATTGTCCTTGCTGCTTCGCCGTCCGCCGGGCCGCGAGGCATTCCCTGGCGACGTATTCTATTTGCACTCCCGTCTGCTGGAACGCGCCGCGAAGCTGAGCGACGAGCTCGGCGGAGGGTCGATTACGGCGCTGCCGTTCATCGAGACGCAGGCGTCCGACGTTTCGGCCTACATTCCGACGAACGTCATTTCGATCACGGACGGCCAGATCTTCCTGGAGTCCGACCTGTTCTATTCCGGTCAACGTCCTGCCGTTAACGTCGGTATTTCCGTTTCCCGGGTAGGCGGTTCGGCGCAAATCAAAGCAATGAAGAAGGTTGCGGGCAGCCTGCGCCTTGATCTCGCCCAATATCGCGAGCTTCAGGCGTTCTCCCAGTTCGGCTCCGACCTGGATAAATCGACGCAAGCCCGCCTTACGCGCGGTTCGCGGATGATGGAAATCCTTAAGCAGGGCGTGAACCAACCGCTTGCCGTCGAACTGCAGGTTATCAGCTTGTATACGGCGGTTAAAGGTTATCTGGACGATATCCCGCTGGGCGATGTGCGCCGTTTTGAGGCCGAATTCCTGTCTTTCGTTCAAAACCAGCATGACGACGTGCTGCAGTCGATCCGCGATACAAAGGATTTGACCGCAGACAACGAAGAAAAGCTGAAACAAGTGATCGAGCAGTTTAAACGCGGATTCGCGACGAATGCATAAATGAGTTGAAGCATAAACCGGCTTTGGCTTTATGGCGCAAACGCCGGTTTGTGGCTGTGTTATAGTGTCTTAACGGTATAGCTTTGGGGCGTTCCAAAGTTATGTAAAGTATAGAAGTTGATTCGTGCGATGTGGTGTGTGGCAAGAAGTGCAAATGATTCTGAAGAAGCTCAAAGCTTTCTGTAAGAAAGCTGCTTCGGAAGCATACGCTTGTTCGCCTTTGTGAGCGGATTTCTACTGTTTTTGAATTTATCAATTCAAGAAATCCGCGAACAACAGCGATCGTAAGAACATTTCACTTCGCCGCCCCAATCACCTCCATCATTTTGATCAACTTACTCCATGCAACTTTGGCTTCGCCAAAGTTTTAAGGTGGTGAAATCATGGCAAAAGGGATGCGCGAAATCAAGCGCCAGATCAAAAGCGTTCAGAATACCCGGCAGATCACGAAAGCGATGGAAATGGTAGCTTCGGCCAAGCTGCGCAAAGCGCAGGAAAAAGCGCAAGCTTCCCGCCCTTATGCGGAAAAGCTGAAAGAGGTCGTTTCCAGCATTGCCGCCGGAACTCAAGGGGTTAGCCATCCGATGCTCGAATCACGTCCGGTGAAGAAAACGGCGTACATCGTCATTACTTCGGACGGCAGTCTGGTCGGCGGCTACAACGCGAATATTTTGCGGAAAGTAACGGATCTGATCAAGAGCAAACACGCCTCTTCGGCGGAATACGGCATCTTCGTCATCGGACGAAAAGGCAGAGACTATTTAAAACGCCGTAATTATACAGTTGTTGAAGAAGTGACCGAACTGTCCGACACGCCGAAATTCGCGGACATCAAATCGTTGACGTACGCCGCGGTTCAAGGTTTTGAGACGGAACAGTTCGATGAAATTTACGTTTGTTATAGCCGGTTCGTCAATGCGATTACGCAGGTGCCGACGGTCGAACGTTTGCTTCCGTTCGAGTCCGTGCACGCGGAAGGCCCAACCAGCAGCTATGAATATGAGCCTTCGCCTGAGGGCGTGCTCGAAGTGCTGCTTCCGAAGTATGCCGAAACATTGATTTTTGGCGCGCTTCTTGAAGGCAAAGCGAGCGAGCTTGGCGCCAAAATGACGGCGATGGGCAGCGCGACGAAAAACGCGACGAAAATGATCAATGAGCTTACCCTGACATATAACCGCGCTCGTCAAGCCGCGATTACCCAAGAAATTACGGAGATTGTCGCAGGGGCGAACGCGCAAAGCTGATAGTTCCGAAAGCATTATCTAGGAGGGAAACGAAGATGAACAAAGGACGCGTTGTCAGCGTAATGGGTCCGGTTGTTGACATCGAATTTCAGCGCGGTCAACTGCCGGAAATCTTCAACGCAATAAAAATTGAGAAACAGGCTGGCCAGTCCGCCCTGATTCTGGAAGCTTCCAATCATCTCGGCGACAACCTGGTGCGTTGTATCGCCATGGCCTCGACGGACGGTCTTGTGCGCGGCACGGAAGCGATCGATTTAGGGGGGCCGATCTCGGTTCCGGTCGGGGAAGTGACGCTAAGCCGCGTATTTAACGTCCTTGGCGAAACGATCGACAATAAAGGCGAAGCCGTAACGGAACTAAGATATCCGATCCACCGCGAGCCGCCGAAGTTCGAAGAGCTCTCGACGCAAGCGGAAATGTTGGAAACCGGGATTAAGGTCATCGACCTGCTGGCTCCTTATGCGAAAGGCGGTAAAATCGGCTTGTTCGGCGGTGCCGGCGTAGGGAAAACCGTTACGATCCAGGAACTGATTAACAATATCGCGCAAGAACACGGCGGTATTTCCGTGTTTGCCGGTGTAGGTGAACGAACGCGTGAAGGGAACGACCTTTACATGGAAATGACCGAATCCGGCGTTATTTCCAAAACGGCCATGGTATTCGGGCAAATGAACGAACCGCCGGGTGCGCGCTTGCGCGTAGCTTTGACCGGCCTTACGATGGCCGAGTATTTCCGTGACCAGGAAGGCCGCGACGTTCTGCTGTTTATCGACAACATTTTCCGGTTTACGCAAGCCGGTTCGGAAGTATCGGCCCTGCTCGGGCGGATGCCTTCCGCTGTAGGTTATCAGCCTACGCTGGCTACGGAAATGGGGCAGTTGCAAGAACGGATCACCTCGACGAAAAAAGGTTCCGTTACTTCGATTCAAGCCATTTACGTGCCTGCGGACGACTACACCGACCCGGCGCCGGCTACGACATTCGCCCACTTGGATGCAACGACGAACCTCGAGCGGAAAATTTCCGAAAAAGGGATTTTCCCTGCGGTTGACCCGCTCGCTTCCAGCTCACGGATTCTGAGTCCGGAAGTCGTGGGACAAGAACATTATGAGGTTGCCCAAGGGGTAAAACAAATTTTGGCTCGTTATAAAGAGCTTCAGGATATTATCGCCATCCTCGGTATGGACGAACTTTCCGATGACGACAAGACGCTGGTGGCGCGCGCCCGGAAAGTCGAACGTTTCCTGTCGCAGCCGTTCCACGTAGCCGAACAGTTTACCGGCTTCAAGGGCAAATATGTGCCTGTTGCCGAAACGGTCCGCAGCTTCAAGGAAATTCTGGACGGTAAACATGACGACCTTCCGGAAGCCGCGTTCCTCTTCGTTGGTACGATTGAAGAAGCTGTCGAAAAAGCAAAGACGCTGTAAAACCGCGCCGTTAAAGCGGATGCTTCAGAAATGAACTATCCCGCGAACAGGAGGGATAACAAGTGAGCACCTTTTTATTGGAAATCGTCACGCCGGAGCATGTGGTGTTCTCGGAAGAGGTGGACAGCCTCACTGTCCGGGGCATCGAAGGGGAGCTAGGCATTATGCGCGGCCACATCCCCCTCGTCACGCCGCTCCAGGTGGCACCGATTGTTGCTAAAAAAGGCAAAGGAACCATTTTGATCGCCGTGCATGGCGGATTCATTGAAGTGCAAAGCGACAAAGTGATCGTACTCGCCGAAAGCGCCGAGCTGCCGGAGGAGATCGACGTGGAGCGGGCAATCGCCGCCCGGGAACGGGCCGAACGCAGATTGGCTTCGCGAACCAATCAGGACCGTATCGATCACCGCCGGGCCGAGCTTGCACTGCAGCGGGCGGTCACGCGGATCAACGTATCCTCTAAGGCTAAGAAATAGACCCCAAAAAACCAGGCATCTACTTAGGTGCCTGGTTTTTTTGCGGATTAGTACGTTTTGCTTATTTGATTTCGCATAAAAATGGGGCTTTCGCAGGAAAAATTGCCGTTCATGGAGAACATACTAAAGATGCGGTTTTTTAAATAAAAGAAATCGCTTTTAAAGTTGATGTTTTTGTAACCCTTTGCAGACAAAGAAAAGCTGGATTATTCCTGCGCGGGCAAGTATGATATATAAGGTTCTATATTTTTGACCAAAATTAAGCGGGAACATGAGCCGCAGGGTTACTTTGCAAAGAGGCATTAACCGATTAGGTGCTTGCAGCATAAATATAAAACGTAATGGAGTGAGTGTAAGCATGAGTCCGATCGAGACCGTGCCAACCTCGGTTGGGGTGAATGGCCTGACGGCGATCCTTATCTCGTTAGCCTGTATCGCCATCTCCTGGTGGGCGCTGCAGAACCTGAGGCTGGACCTTGTAATCCGGCATCCGAAAAGCCCTCAAGGAAAGCTGCTGCAGCTGCTGCTCGCCATTGTGCTTGGGCGCTTTGTCGCCGACTTTGTAATGGAATATTGGGGTTACACCCAAATGTTGAAGTATATGTTTTGAAAGACCCGTGGTAAGAAAATGTCGAATAACATCATTTCAATGTGTCAACAATGGTGAATAAGGACTACGACTCGAAAGGAAGCCCGAGAACGGGACAAATGGCTGTTTCCTAGCCAAAACGAGCTTATTCGACAAGATTAGCGCCTTGTACGCCTTAAATGACAGGTGATATGATGGAATTTAGGGAATGAACGGGATACCTTCTTCCAATCGGGGAAAAAAAGTGAAAATGAACGCGCGGAGGGAACATGATGAGCAAATTTATCGTCCGCGGTGGCAATGTATTGGCCGGGAACGTAAAAGTAAGCGGTGCAAAAAATTCAGTGCTACCGATCATTGCAGCGTCTTTATTAGGTGAGGAAGGGATCAGCGTTATTCGCGATGCTCCTCCGCTTGACGATGTAATGACCATTAATAAAGTTTTGGAATCACTTGGAGCGACAGTTACATATGACCGGGAAGTGATCACGGTGAACGCACAGCACATCGCTTCATGTGAAGCCCCTTATGAATGGGTGCGCAAAATGCGGGCGTCTTTTCTTGTCATGGGTCCTTTGCTGACACGGACGGGTTTCACGCGAATTTCGCTGCCGGGAGGATGCGCGATCGGTACGAGGCCGATCGACCAGCATCTGAAAGGGTTTGAAGCGATGGGGGCCGAAATCAACCTTGGTCAGGGCTTTATTGAAGCCAAATCGCAGGGACGGCTGCGCGGCGCTAAAATATATCTTGACGTGGCCAGCGTTGGAGCGACGGAAAATATCATGATGGCAGCAACGTTGGCGGAAGGGAC
This sequence comes from Paenibacillus lacisediminis, assembly GCF_046567315.2. Taxonomy (NCBI): domain Bacteria; kingdom Bacillati; phylum Bacillota; class Bacilli; order Caryophanales; family Paenibacillaceae; genus Paenibacillus; species Paenibacillus lacisediminis. The sequence continues at coordinate 76,137 of NZ_JBKIAX020000024.1, forward strand.
GACCGTCATCGAAAATGCGGCCAAGGAACCGGAAATCGTCGATCTGGCCAACTACTTGAATGGAATGGGCGCGAAGGTTCGCGGCGCGGGAACCGGCGTCATCCGCATCGAAGGTGTGGAGAAGCTGCACGGCTGCGAGCATACCGTCATCCCCGACCGCATCGAGGCGGGAACCTTTATGATTGCCGCCGCCGTTACGGGCGGAAACGTATTTGTCGAAGGAGCGATCGCCGATCATTTGGGACCGGTCATTTCCAAGCTGGAGGAGATGGGCGTGACCGTGGAAATTCAGGAGAATGGCGTTCGCGTCATCGCCTGCAAACCGCTTAAAGCGGTGGACGTCAAGACGTTGCCGTATCCGGGATTTCCGACCGATATGCAGTCGCAAATGATGGCCTTGCTGCTCGTTTCCCAGGGAACGAGCGTGATTACCGAGACTGTTTTCGAAAACCGCTTTATGCATGTGGACCAGTTCCGCTTAATGAATGCGGAGATCAAGGTGGAGGGCCGCAGCGCGATCGTCACCGGAGAGTCCAAGCTGAGCGGAGCCAAAGTTTGCGCGACCGACCTGCGCGCGGGCGCGGCGTTGATCATCGCCGGACTGGCTGCCGACGGAACGACCGAAGTCAGCGGTACGCACCATATCGACCGTGGTTACGTTCATTTGGCCGAGAAATTGTCCGGACTTGGCGCAGACATTTGGCGTATTGCCATCGACGATAAACAGACCTCGCAGGAAGCCGAAAAAGTTCTTGTAACCGTCAAAGAGGAAATGCCGGCTTTGAAAATCCAGCCCTCCTGGGCGTAATGAACATACTTTTTTCCGTGCATGACCGAAATGATGGTTATATCATAAGAGTGAAGAAAAACCATGCTGACAGCAGCATGGTTTTTTTGTTGAAGATATCAGCTTCCTGTTGTCGGAAGAGAAACTACCGCGAGGGTGAACCGCTGAATAGTCGTAAAACATACAAATTCGTATCTTGGAGTAAATCAAGTTGTAACTTTTGCAACTAACCTTCCCAATACGTTAATCAAACAAAGTTCTCCAGAACTACCTTGCCGATCGTCCGGCCTGTTTCCACCATGGCGTGAGCTTTACGCAGGTTGGAGGCATCGATCGGTTCCAGTTTTTTCGCTATCGTTGTACGAATCTGGCCTTCATCCACGAGCCGGGACAGCTCGCTTAGCAGCTTATGCTGTTCGATCATATCTTCCGTTTGGAACATCGGGCGGGTAAACATCAGCTCCCACACGAATGTTGCGCTTTTATCCTTCAGGAGCGTCAAATTCAGCAGCTCATCGGTTTCCACAATCGAGCAGATCTTTCCTTGCGGGGCGATCGCGTCGGCCATGTTTGCCCAATGCTTTTCCGTACTGTTCAAGCAGAAAATGTAATCCACGTGTTTGAAGCCAATGGGCTGGAGCTGCGGCACAAACGCTTCATAATGATTGATGATATGATCGGCCCCCATTTGTTTGGACCAATCGGCGGATTCCGGCCGCGAAGCGGTGCCGATAACCGTCAGCCCGGCGAGTTTGGCGAGTTGCGTGGCAATGGAACCGACGCCCCCGGCGGCGCCGATGATGAGCAGCGATTTGCCGACGTTTTCTTTGGCGATTGTGGAGATGCCAAGCCGGTGGAACAAGCCTTCCCAGGCGGTGATTCCGGTCAAAGGCAGAGCCGCCGCTTCGGCAAATCCAAGCGAAGCCGGCTTGCGTCCAACGATCCGTTCATCGACAAGGTGGAATTCACTGTTTCCGCCGGGCCGTACGATGCTTCCGGCATAATATACTTCATCGCCAGGTTTAAACAACGTTGTTTCCGGACCAACTTGCTCCACGATGCCGGCGACATCCCAACCGATCACACGCGGCGCCTGTTCGATACGATTTTTGGGAGAACGCACTTTAACGTCTACCGGGTTCACGGAGATCGCTTTGACTTTTACGAGCAAATCTTTGCCAGCCGGAATCGGCTTCTCGATTTCCACATCCCGAAGACTTTCAGGATCGTCAATCGGCAGATACTTGAAGAACCCTACCGCTTTCATCATTTCTGTAGCCATTTTTAATACCTCCGTATTGGTTTGGATTAGTTAACCCCTTAACACTTGTTAATGTAAAACATATACTTTAAAATTGTAAGTACGCACAATCATGTTATATAGTATTAATTTGTATACTATTAATACGTGTTTAAAAAGTCAGGTTTTCTGCAACCTCTATTAAGGAGTTGAGCAAGGATGCGCGATCGCAAAAGCGGCTACGGTGTTTGCCCCAATGAGGAAGGCTGCCCGGTCGAATATACGCTGGACGTCATCGGCGGCAAATGGAAAGGTGTGCTGCTGTATCATTTGATCAACGGACCGATCCGGTTCAACGAATTCCGGCGGATTTGCCCGACGATCACCCAACGGATGCTGACGCTGCAGCTCAGAGAGTTGGAGCAGGACGGTATCGTTCACCGCGAGGTGTACCATCAAGTACCCCCGAAAGTGGAATATTCGTTAACCGAATTCGGCCAGACCCTGGTCCCGATCATTTTAAAAATGAAGGAATGGGGCGAAACCTACAAAAACCAGAAGTTGCTCCCGAAATCGGCGGAAGTCCAGTCGTAGTTCGGGTTTAGGCAGGAAGGAAACTGGATGAGAGAGACGGGCAAGGCCCGTCGGCTTTCAAAATAGCGGAACTTTATGTACTTATTATCCGGAGCTTAGCATGCTCATCTATATTAGCGGTATTTTTTGTCCTTATTTTCCGATGAATGGTTCAGAACGCGGGCATTTCCTGGCGGCGGGGGAAAATAGCGACATAAGTTTCCTTTATTTCTCTTAAGTGGACGGGTATCGATGGAATAACGCCATTTTTTGCCCTTATGTTTTTTGCTGTTCAGCGGCCTCCTGCTCGCTTTGAGCCCTTCGGTCAAAGTATCATCCTGCTGCTGGAAGGCAAATTAGATAAGCAACTTTAAGACGGCAAGGGTCCCATGCCGTTTTTTTGTGCTTAAGACAGACATGCGCTCTGCGGTGAAAAGAGTTCATAGTTTGCGAATTCACAAGTTAAAGTCACAGTCGTTGTTTGACCACACTTCTAACGGACTCAGGAGGCGCTATATGGTCCAAAACGAAGGATGCAAAATTTTAACGGACTGAGGGGCCGTTATTTCCATCAAAACATCGCAAATCGACTCATTGGGAGGCGAATAACGTCATCTGAGTCCGTTAGGGCGGGAAATACCGGGGAAATGAGCAAATAAGGGCTCTGGAGTCCGTTACGAAGTGATTTTTGCAGCAGAACTGTAGCCCCTCTCAATTTTGCATGCGTTTTGTTCTGAAACGAAACCTTTCAAAACATCGGAATTTCGGTAGCTTGCCGCCCTATTCGGAGATTTTCTGTTCTAGCAAATCCTGAAAACTCATATCTATGAGTATAGCGATCAAACGATATAACGAGGCAAAAGCTAGGATGTGCTTGTTATTCGGAGTTCGCTGACAGCATGAATCCGATGGAGGTACCCAATTGATGCAGGAAAAAACGCGTTCTTTGAAAATAAACGTTGCGCCAAGGCCGGAGAGGCTGGCGGGCAGGATGGCGGAGGAGTTGCCGCCGGCCGTGCGGGCGGGCAGCGATAAGATGGAGCCGCTTAACGGTGTGAAGCCGTCGCTGGCAGGAAGAGCCGCAGGCGGTGTGGGCACGGCTGCGGCAGGGAAAAGCGCGAGCGGGGCGAAGCCGCAGGTAGCGAGAGGGGACGTTAGCGGTGTAAAGCCGCGGATAGCGGTAGGGGCTGTAAGCGGGACGGAGCCAATCGTGGCTGAAGAAGCCGCAAGCCGGGCGAAGATGCCAGTAGTGGCAGAAGCCGCAAGCCGGGCAAAAGCAGGCGCGGCGAAAGAAACAGCGAGCGGTGCGAAGCCGCCGCTGGCGGGAAGAGCCGCAGGCAGTGTGGGGGCGGCTGCGGCAGGGAGAAGCGTGAGCGGTGCGAAGCCGCAGGCAGCGGCAGGGGCCGTAAGCGGAGCGAAGCCGGCGGGGGCGGCTGCCAGTGCGCGCGGCGCGGAGCAGGCCGCGGCGGAGGCACCCGCCCGCGTCGCAGACGCTCGCGCGCGGGCGGACCGCGTGCGCGTCAGCGTGCGCACGCGAAAGCCCCCCATCCGCCGCCAGGCGGGCGGATGGAGCGGGCGGCGCGCCGCCTGGCAGGCGGCGCTCGCCGCGTTGGCGCTGGCGCTGCTGCTGCCAGCGCTGCACGCCTGGCGCGCGGCGCATGCGCCGGCCGCGCGCACGGACCCGGCGGCGGAGCCGGGCACGCCGCCCGCCGCCGTCCAGGCGCACGCGCCGCG